>JBIOFE010000058.1:0-1867 GCA_044446745.1 Acidimicrobiales bacterium | reverse complement strand
CGGCGGCCGGCGCCACAGCCGCGAGGAAGGTCCACACCGCGGCCGCCGAGGGTACGCATCAGGGAGCTGCCGCCGAGAGGTCAGCCGGTAGTGGAGCAGGGGCCGCGGGTGACGCTTCTCCCAGCCCCGAAACCGCCCGACCGATACCGGCCTTCGAGGCGAGCACGTCCGGACGGCCGGACGGCGGTTCGCCCGGTGCGGCGCCCAGACGTGCGCGGCCACGCTCTGACGCACCGCTTGCTCCCACAGCCCAGCAGGACACGTCACATTCACCGGCAGCATCGAAGCCGTCTGCTCCGACTGCCCACCACGTCGCTCCGGATTCGCCGCCACCGCGGACGCCCGCCACACCTACGACCCAGCAAGTTGCACCGCATTCGTCGGCACCATCGACGCCTGTGACACCTACGGCCCCTTCGGACGCGCCCGATTGGCTGAGAGCGCCGACACCGCCAGCTCCCACTACCGAGCAGGTCGCGCCGCACTCGCCGGCCTCACCAGCGCCGCCAGTCGCACGAGCGCCACGGTCCGTGCCACATCCACCCTTTCCGCTTGATCCACCTTAGCCGCGACAGGTATAGCCAGTGACGACGTCAATCCCCGGCCCGGTGACGGTGCGATTCGCCCGGCTTCCGACGCGCGGGTGGATGCTCGGGTTTTCGGCCCCGCGCTGCACCGCGATTGGTCTGGCGGCCCTGACGGTGTTAGCGGGTCTGCTCGTCGCCGGCGCGTGGGGACTCATTGTGACGACGCCGATGTGGACACTGCTTCTGTCGGCGGCGTTCGTCACGCGCCAGGGTCAAACGCTCGTGGAGTGGATGCCGCCGGTCCTGCACTGGTCGGTACGAGGGTTCACCAAGCAGACGACCTACCGAGTCAGGGTCACATCGCCCCGGCCGGCGGGCACCATGGCTCTGCCGGGTGACGCCGCTGCGTTGCGCTTCTACAACGATCCCGACACGGGCGCCTGCCTGATCCACGACCCGCACCGCCAGACGCTGTCGGCGGTGCTTTGCGTGTCGCACCCCGCCTACGTCCTGCTCGCCCCCAGCGATCAAGCACATCGGGTGTCGAGCTGGGGGCGCGTCATCGCCTCGCTAGCCCAGACGGGCACCTGTTCTGTCCTCCAGATACTGGAGTCGACGATTCCCGACCCCGGCACCAAGGTCGCGCAGTGGTACGAGGACCAGGGCACCCACCTCGACGACTGGCCGAACGCGGAGTACCGGGACTTGCTCACCCAGTCGTCGTTCGGATCGTCCACCCACCGCACGACGATCACCGTCGCCCTCGACATGAAGAAGGCCGCTGCGGCGATTCGCGGCGCGGGCCGCGGGGTAACGGGCGCCGCCCACGTGCTGTGCATCGACATGTCCGTCCTCGAGCAGGGGCTGCGCGCGGCCGACCTGCGAATGGACGGCTGGCTGGACGAAGCCCAGATTGCGGCCATCATCCGCCAGGCCTACGATCCCCAGACCGAGCTCGAGGCCGATAACCCTGGAGCGACGCTCGTCTCAGCGGGACCGGTGGCGGTCTCCGAACACTGGTCGCACCTCCGTCACGACTCGGGGTACTCGACAGTGCTGTGGATCAGTGAGTGGCCCCGGATCGACGTGGCCCCGCACTTTCTGCACGCGCTCATCTTCACCCCCGATATTCGCAAGTCACTCTCACTACTCGCCCGACCGTTGGGCACCGGTGAGGCGCTGCGGGCCCTGCGCAAAGAGAAGACCGAAGCAATAACCGATGCCGGGCACAAGGCCCGAGTCGGCCAGGTCCAGGACCTCTCGGACGTCCAGGAGTACAACGACCTGTTGAAGCGTGAGCAGGCGCTGATCGGTGGTCACGCCGACGTCGAGTTCAGCGG
>JBIOFE010000057.1:0-1958 GCA_044446745.1 Acidimicrobiales bacterium | reverse complement strand
GGCTTCTTCTACGAGCCCACGATCGTGACCGGGCTCGGTCAACGCGACGACCTGGTGCAACAGGAGTGCTTCGGCCCCGTGGTGACCGTGCAGCGCTTCGCGACCGAGGAGGAGGCGCTCGCCCTGGCCAACGACGTGGAGTACGGACTGGCCGGATCGGTGTGGACGAGGGACGTGGGCCGGGCCACGCGAGTCGCCAACGGACTGCACTTCGGCACGGTGTGGATCAACGACCACCTCATCCTCGGCCCGGAGATGCCGGTGGGCGGCTTTCGCTCCTCGGGCTACGGGAAGGAGGGCGGCGTCGCCGGGATGGAGGAGTTCACTCGGGTGAAGCAGGTCATCGTCTCCTCCCGGTAGGACGGGGGGACCCGGTCACTGCGGCTCGCAGCGCCACGCCTCGACACCCTCACGGATCGCGAAGAGCACGACGACCAGACTGGCCACGGGGTCGGCCCACCACCAGCCGGTCCCGGCCGCGAGGCCGACACCGAGCAGCGTCGACACGCTCAGAAGACCGCAGAGCGCCGTCTCGGCGGCGTCGGCGGATAGCAGGCGCCCAACCGAGGTCGCGCCGCCATTCACTAACTGAGCGGCCGCGCTCCGCTTGGCGAAGGCCAACCCCGGCATCAGGACCGCCGAGGCGGCGCAGGTGGCCAGACCGAGCGCGTTCTCGGACGGGTGGTGGCCGTGAACGAGCGACACCGTCGCGCTCGCCACGACGTAGGCCGCCAGCGCGAAGAACAGCCCCGCGATGACGCGGTGGGACCGGTGCTCGGCGGCGGCGTCCGGTTCGCCGGCGCGGATGACCGAACGCAACTGGGCGAGTACGACGATGGCGCTGATCGCCTCGATCACCGAATCGGCGCCGAAGGCGACCAGGGCCACCGAGTCGGCCAGGACGCCGCTGGCCAGGGCGGCCCCGGCTTCGCCCACCGCGAGGGCGACCGTCGCGAACTCTAGGTGCAGAGCCCGCCGGGCCGCCGGGTGGGCGTCAGTGGTGGCGAAGCTCACGGCTCAACGAACGAACTGGTGCAGGGCGAGGGCCACCGCGAGGACGACGCCCATCCAGCACAGGGCCTTGAGGGATCCCTCGAGGGGGCGCAGCAGCGACTCCCGGGTGATCTCCTCGGCCGTCCCGTCGCTGTGACGCAGCGTGCCGTCGACCGCGACCACCCGACGGCGCAGGTCGCGCGCCGGCGTGGAGAGGAGCTGCTGGATCAGGACGACCAGGGCGGCGAAGACCGCCGCGGCCACCGCGGCCAGACTCAGCGTCCGGTGCTGGGCGAAGTACGCGGTCAGGACCGGAAAGGCTCCCCAGCTCGTGACGAAGATGGCGGGCGTGTGGAGGCGGCCGCCGAACAGCTCGAGGTTGTAGCCGACGGCGGCCGTGACGCCGGCGGCGATGAAGACCGCCAGCCACGGGCTGACCAGGAAGAGGCCCACGACGCCCAGGCCCACCGCGCCGGCCAGGCCCAGGATCGCGCCGGCGACGAGCTGGCCCGCCGGGATCGTGGTCTTGAGGGGTCGACCGTTCAGCTCGTCGAGGCAGTGCGCCGCCACGCCGACGGCGAGGAAGAAGGCCAGCATCGTGGCCCACCACTTCACCGCATTCACCGGGCCGGCCAGGAACGCGCCGACCGAGACGAGCGAGAGGTGGAGCATCGTGTACGGCGGGTGCAGGATCGTCCACCAGTCGCGCGAGCGCGATCGCGTGAGGAACGCGGGCCGGGCGTAGAAGGTCGGCCCCTCGGCGGGCGACGGGGTGAGCGGGGACTCGGCCACGGTCACCGGGCCCGGTAGCCCGTCAGGACGAGGCCGCCGCCCAGGCTCATCGGACGGACCGTGACACGCTCGATCCCCGCCGCCTCCCACGCCGCGACCGTCCACGCCACCGGGTAGCGCTCATAGTGCGCGGAGATCGAGGGCCCCAGGAAGCGCCCGACGTCCCACCACGC
>JBIOFE010000056.1:0-3182 GCA_044446745.1 Acidimicrobiales bacterium | reverse complement strand
GTGAAGGCCTTCAACGCTGGCGTGAAGCCCATCGTGAAGACGACGCCGGTGCCCAGTCCGAAGAGGAATCCGGCGGCCCCGCCCAGCGCCCCCCCGACGAGGAAGGTCAGCGCAATCGTGCGGTCGATGTTGACGCCCCTCAGGGAGGCGGTTTAGGCGTCCTGGGCCACCGCGCGAATGCTGCGGCCCAACTTGGTCTTCTGAACCACGCGGTCGAGGGCGAAGAGCATGATCACACCGGCCACGAAGATCACGATGTAGTAGAGCTGCACGTTCGCGCCGAAGATCGTGAAGACCGTGTGGTTGATGTAGGGCTGGGGCATCGATATCGAGTACCGGCCGAACTCCTTGCCGGCCAGGTTGAACATGAAGTACGAGGCCCCGATGGCGCTGATGAGGTAGGCCAGTCGCGGCGCGTTGCGCTGACGCAGCGGACGGTAGGCCACGCGCTCCAACGCCGTGGCCACCAGCGCGCCGACGGTGCCGCCCACCGCGGTGCCCAGCACGATGAGTCCGATCGACCCGACGCCGCTCGGCACGGTCGATCCGATCAGGTTCTTCAGAACGAAGTAGCCCGCGAAGCCCCCCGCCATGAAGATCTCCGAGTGAGCGAAGTTGATCAGGCGCAGCACCCCGTACACCATCGTGTAGCCGACCGCGATCATCCCGTACAGGAAGCCGTTCGCGACTCCGCCCACGAAGAGGGACCAGAACTCGAGTCGGAGTGTGTCGAAGTGGCTCGTCAAGTAATGACCGAATGCGCCCACCTCACCCCCTCCGTGCTAACGCACGAGTGTAACCAAAACGAACCCGCCGGGGGCAAAAGCCCCCGGCGGGTTCGCGATGTTGATGCGGTGAGTTACTCGAGGCCGAGCTGAACGATCTTGCCGCTCTGAACCTGGTTGACGAAGATCGCCGAGCCGGAGATGTTTCCGTCAGCCTGGAACTTGACCGTCTTGGTCATGCCCTTGTAGCTGATCTTGTGCAGAGCCTTCACGACGCCCAACCGAGTGACCTTTCCCTTCGAGAACGCGCTCTTCATTGCCGCGATGAGGGCGTTGGTCGCGTCGAAAGCCTCGGGCGCGTACGTGGCGTTGGCCGCACTGAAGTGCGCCAGCGCCTGGTACGCCGCGTTGAACTTGGCGTTGGTGGAGCTCGCGCACGCGCAGGTCAGCAGCACGTTGTTGGCGGCCGACGCGGGCGTGGTGCCCTGGATCAGCGCCGGGGACAGCGAGCCGTCACCGGACATGATCGCGCCGGAGAATCCCGCGGAGCTGAGCGCGCTGAGGAACAGACCGAGGTCACAGTAGTAACCGCCGTAGAACAGCGCGGCGGCGTGGCTGGCGACCGCCTGGGTCGCCGCGGCCGAGTACTCCGTGGCCGAGGCCGAACCGTTCTGGCACTGCGACGTGCCCGGCACGGTCGCCGTGGTCACGGTCGCACCAGCTGCCGTCGCCTCAGTGGCGACCGCGCTGGCCAGTCCGGCCCCGTAAGCCGTTCCGTCGTTGACCACGTAGACCGTCTTGTATCCCTTGGTCTTCACCAGGTAGTCGGCGTCAGCCGGTCCCTGGACCCCGTCGTCCGCCACCACGCGGAAGAAGTTGTTCCAGCCGTTCGAGGCGAGCGAGACGCGCGTGGCCGACGGGCTCACCGTGGCGATATTCGCGGCGCTGTAGTAGGGCTCCGCAGCCGCGGTGGCACCCGAGAACGCCGGGCCCACGATGCCGATGAGCTTGTTGTTCGACACGGCGGCCTGCGCCTGAGTCGGCGACACCGTCGGGTCACCCTGGTCGTCGTAGGTCTTCAGCTGCAACTTGAAGGGCAACTTGCCCGTCGCGTTGGCCTGGTTGATCGCCAACTGCACGGCGAAGACCATGTTCAGACCGAGCTGCTGGTTGCCTCCGGACAGCGGCCCCTCGTACCCGATGACGTAGGTCGGCTTGGGCTTCGGCGCCGCGCCAGACGCCGACGCCAGACCGATTGCCGGGACCGCTAGCAACAGCAGGGAGCCCGCCGTGACCGCCGCCACCGTCTTGTTCAAACGAAGCTTCATCAGCTCGTCCTCCTCAACTGTGTGTGTTCTTCCGCTCCGGGACCCAAACCGTCACGATCCCGTAACGTCGAGTGCCCCGATAGCGATCTTGACTTGGCCACCGTGGCCATCGAGCAAGAGTAGCAGCCCTGAAACGGCCTTTATATTCAGGAAACCAGTCGCCACACGTTCGTAACATGGGCGAAAAACGAACAGGTGTTTGCTTGCCCCGACGGGTTGCGATACGCTACGAACAGTTGTTCGACCGGAGAGAGGGTCCCATGGCCGAAGTCCTCACCCCCATGCGCCGCCAGATCCTGGAGTTCATCATGACCTGCCAGCGCGAGCGCAACTTCCCGCCGACGATCCGCGAGATCGGTGACCACGTCGGGCTCAAGTCGCCGGCCACCGTCGCCAATCACATCGACGTGTTGAAGGCCGCCGGCTACATCGAGAAGAACCCGCAGCAGCCGCGCACGCTCACCGTGCGCCTCGACAACGAGAGCCCGAGCCACGACCAGCACATCCGCGTGGTGCCCTTCGTCGGCGACGTCGCCGCGGGCACCGGCGTCCTGGCCACGCAGTCGGTCCACGAGCTCATGTCGATCCCCGAGCAGTTCGCCGGCCGCGGCGACTGCTTCGTCCTGCAGGTGCGAGGCGACTCGATGATCGACGCCGGCATCCTCTCGGGCGACTTCGTCGTCGTTCAGGCCCAGCCGGAGGCCAAGACCGGCGAGATCGTCCTGGCCGGGATCCCCGGCGACGAGGCCACGATCAAGCGCTTCTTCCCCCAGGGCTCACGCGTGATCCTCAAGCCGGAGAACGCTGCGATGGAGCCCCTGGAGTTCGACGTCGCCGAGGTGACCGTTTACGGGCGGGTCGTCTCGGTGCTGCGCCGCTACTAGGCCAGCCACTCCCCCAGCACCCGCGCGAACTCGTCCAGCTCGCCGGCCGTGACGTACTCGTCGCGACGGTGCGCCAGCAACGGGTCCCCGGCGCCGAAGTTCGTGGCCGCGATCCCCAACGCGGCGAGAGTCGCCACGTCGGTCCAGCCCACCTTGCCGCGCACGTCGCGCCGGGGGGGGCGCGCCTGGTCGGCCAGGCGCGCGTTCCACAGCGCGGGGGGGGCGGGCGGGGCCCAGTCGACGAC
>JBIOFE010000055.1:0-3215 GCA_044446745.1 Acidimicrobiales bacterium | reverse complement strand
GGTGCGCGAGGGGTGGCGCTCGCGTCTTCGCTCGCACTTTGAGCGTCCGCGGCGCGAGGGTGAGGCCAGCCGCGGCGACCTGGCGCTGGCGATCGAGCACGCCGCCGGGGCGCCGGCCCTCGAGGCTCTGCGCAGCGCCGCCGCGGTCTCCCTGGCCGGCGTCGTCGTGGTCTTCGTCGCCGCGGGATGGCCCAGCGGGGCCGTGGTGGTGGCGCTGTTGGCCGTGGCCGCGCCGCTCTACCGCCGGGCCGGTCGGCGCAGCGCCGTGCTCGAGCAGGACTACGAGCACCGTCGCGCGCAGCTGGCGTCGCGCCAGCTCGAGCTGCTGCGCCGGTCCCCCGAGCTGCGCGCGCTGGGCGCGGTGACCTACGGCGCCGACTCGATCGCCGCGATCAGCGACTCCGAGCACGTCCTGGCGATGCGCGCGATCCGCGTCGCCCTGGGGTCGTCGCTGGTCACCGAGTTCCTGAGCGGCGTGAGCGTCGGGCTGGTGGCGATGATCGTCGGCTTCAACCTGCTCGGCGGTCGCGTCAGCCTGGTGCGCGCGCTGGTGGCCGTGCTGGTCACCGCCGAGCTGTTCACGCTGGTGCGTCGCTACGGCTCGGAGTTCCACCGTCGCGAGCGCACCGCGCGGTCGCGCGCTCTGCTCTCGGTGGTCCGGCGCCCGGCGGCCACCGGGCGGGCGCCGACGCTGATCGCCGCCGCGGGACTGGTCACTGACGCCGGCGCCGCCCCGGTGTCTTTCACCATCGAGCCCGGTGCGCGCACCGTGATCACCGGTCCCTCCGGCGCGGGCAAGACGACCCTGCTGTACACCCTGATCGGCTGGCGCGCGCCGATCGCGGGCACGCTGGCGCGCGCGCCCGGCGCCATCGGGTTCGTCAGCGCCGAGAGCGCGCTGCTGTCGGGAACCCTGCGGGAGAACCTCACCCTGGGCGCCCCCGTCGACGCCGACGAGGTGCGCCGCCAGCTCGACGCGCTCGGTCTCACCGGCTCCCGATTCTCCGACCTGGACCTCGAGGTTCTGGCCGACGGGCACGGCCTCAGCGGTGGCGAGGTCGTGCGGCTCGCGCTCGCGCGCTGTCTGCTCGTCGCGCCGGCGCTGCTCGTCCTCGACGACGTCGCCGGGGTGCTGGACGCCGCCTCGCGCACCCGGGTGAGCGAGGCGCTGTCCGCTCGTCGGGACCTCGCGGTCATCGAAGCCACCGTCGACACCCCCCTGATCGACCAGCCGACCGAGATCGTCCGGGTCGGCCCGTGAGTCGCGCGGCGCGGCGCCTACGGCGCTGGCTCGGACGGGCGCGACCGGCGCGCGCCGACCTCACGCGCGCCCTCTCGACGGGCCTGGTGGCCACCGCCACCACCGTGGCGCTCTTCGTCGGCGCCGTCGCCCTGCTGGTGGTCGCGGCGAACCGACCGGGTCTGCGCGCGGTGGCCGGCGTGCTCATCGTCATTGAGCTCTTCGCGTTCCTGCGCTCGCCGATCCGCTACGCCGAGCGCATCAGCGGCCACGCGCTGGGTCTGCGCGCGGTGACCCAGTGGCGCCGGTGGGTCGTCGTGGCGGTCGGCGGGTGGAGCTACGACCGCTGGCGCCGACACGCGTCGGGCGACCTGCTGGACCGCGCGCTCACCGACACCGACGAGCTCCAGGACTTGTGGTTGCGCGGATACCTGCCCCTGGTGACGGTGATCGCCACCATGGCCGGCGCGGACGTCGTCCTCGCCCTGCTGCCGCCGGTCGGAGCGTTCGTCGTCGACGCCGCGGCGATCGCCCTGCTCCAGGCGGCCGGGGTGGCCACCCTGCTCGCCGGACTCTCGCCGCTGGTGGGCGTCGACGGTGCGGTTCGCCGGGCTCGCGCGCACTACCAGGCGACCCTCGTCGAGCTCAGCGCCGCGGCGCCCGAACTGCTCCTGCTGGGCGCCGGCGACCTCGTCGACGCCCGCGTTCGCGCACCGGTGGCCGCCCTGCGCGACGCCGAACGGGCTCGGCGGCGGCGGCGGTCGCGGTACGGCGCCCTGCCGGTGGTCGTCACCCTGCTGGGCCTCGGCGTGCTCGCCCTGCACCACCCCGGTACCTCACCGGTGTGGACGGTGGTCGCCACGCTCCTGGCCCTCGCCGGCTACGAGCTGCTCGGTGTGGCGCGCGACGCGCTGGACACCTTCGTCGCGGTGAGCGCCGCCGCCGAGCGACTCGAGGAACTCGACGGGCCGACACCGGGCGGCTCGGTCCCCTGGCCCGAGGAGGTCACGCTGCGCGCGGACGCCGTGACGGTGCGCGAGGGCGAGAGGCTCCTGGCGCGAGAGGTCACCCTCACCGTGACGCCCCGCCGACGCGTCGCCCTCACCGGAGCCTCGGGGACGGGCAAGTCCGCGTTGCTGCGGGTGCTGGCGGGACTCGACGGCGCCGACGGCGGCGCGGTCACGATCGGCGAGCGGCCACTGGACCAGCTCGACGAGGCCGAGCTGCGCCGGCACCTGGCCTACGTGGCCAGCGAACCCGGGCTCTTCACCGGGTACGTCGGCGACGTGCTCACGATGGGCCGCGCGCTCTCGCGCGACGTCCTGGACGACCTCGGCCGCCTCGGCATCCGCGTCGCCGCGACGACACTGTGGGACGAGCTCTCGCGCGGCGAGCGCCAGCGCGCCGCGGTGGTGCGGGCCCTGGCGACGCAACCGGCCCTCGCGATCCTGGACGAGCCGACCAGCGGGCTCGGCCACGCCGAGACCGCCGCCGTTCTGGCGCTCATCGAGCACGCCGGCCCCGGCGTCGTGGTGGCGACCCACGACGCTCAGGTGATGGCGTGGTGCGACGAGGTCGTCGAGCTGCGCGACGGGGCTCTGGTGTCGCTCAAGCGTTGATGATGCGCATCCCCAGGCTCGGGTAGCCGCAACCGCGCGGTGCGGCATAGCGGCGTCGAGCTCGCTCCAGCCCGTCTAGCCGAGACCCTGGGCCGAGACGACCGGACCCGGGCCCCGGACCCACCGTTCCGCCAGGCTTTGTTCATGTGAATTTGCTCACAACCCCGGGGATTTGGGCGCTCGGGTTCGCAGTCGCGGTGCGTCGAGCGCTATCTTCTTGACCATTGGCTGGGGGGGCCAAACTTCGAGAGCCCGCTCGCACCGTCACGGTGCGGGCGGGCTCCGATGTTTGCGGTTCATGACGACGACGCCGCGAATCCTAGGGTGGGGGCCGTGAGCGACCCCCCGGCTCCCCC
>JBIOFE010000054.1:0-4633 GCA_044446745.1 Acidimicrobiales bacterium | reverse complement strand
GAGCGTGGACTTGCCGACGTTGGGAAAGCCGATCAGGGCGACGTCGGCCTGGAGCTTCAACTCCAGGTCGTACCAGCGCTCCTCGCCGCGCTCGCCCTGCTCGGCGAAGGCCGGCGCGCGCCGGCGATTGGAGAGGAACCGGGCGTTGCCGGCCCCCCCGAGGCCGCCCTCGGCGGCCCGCCAGCGGTCCCCGGCCCCGGCCAGGTCGACCAGGGGCTCGCCCTCGCGGGTGTGGACCACCGTGCCCACGGGCACGCGAACCTCCAGCTCGGCCCCGCGCGCGCCGTGCTGGCGCTTCGACGTGCCGTGAGCCCCGTCGCCGGCGCGGCGGAAGGGGTGGTCACGAAAGCCCAGCAGGGAGGCGTGATTGGGGTCGGCGACGAGCCAGACGTCGCCGCCGCGGCCTCCGTCACCGCCGTCCGGACCGCCCTTGGCCACGTGGGCCTCGCGCCGGAAGCTGACGCAGCCCGCCCCCCCGTCGCCGGCCTTGGCGTGCAGCTGAGCCGAGTCGACGAAGATGGACACGGCCCAATCCTACGGGGGGCCCTCGCGGGCCTCAGGCCCGCAGGGCGGCCAGGGCGTCGGCGAAGAGCTCGCTGTGGTGGTCAACCTGGGCCTCAGTGGTCGCCGGACAGGTCAGGGCCATGTTGTGGAAGGGCGTCAGGAGCACCCCGCGGTTCACCGCGTAGAGGTGGAGGTACTCCTCGAGGAGGGGGTCGGAGCTTCGCGCCGACGCCCCGCCGCTGGTGGGCGCCGGCGAGGCGAAGCGGTACTCGCAGCGCGCCCCCAGTTGGACGACCGACCAGGCCAGCGCGTGGCGCTCGACGCCGCGCGCGACACCCGCCGCGAAGCGCGTCGCCAGCGCCTCCATCGGGGCGAAGGCGTCATCGGTGAGCACCCGGTCCAGCACGGCGCGCATCGCGGCCAGGCTCAGCGCGTTGCCGGCGAGCGTGCCGCCCACGCCGCCCACGTCGACCAGGTCGGCGCCGGCGGCGACGGCCGCGCCCACGCGATCGGCCAGCTCCTCGGTCAGCCCGTAGGCCCCGCAGGGCACGCCCCCGCCCAGCGACTTGCCGATGGTCAGGGCGTCGGGGCGCAGCGCGTAGCGCCCCGTCATGCCGCCCGGCCCGGCCGAGATGGTGTGGGTCTCGTCGAGGATCAGCAGCGTGCCCGTCGCGTCGCAGAGCGCCCGCACGCCCTCGAGGAATCCGGGCTCGGGCAGCACGATGCCGATGTTGGTCATCGCCGGCTCGGCGAGGACCGCCGACACGTCGCGGTGCGCCAGCGCGGCCTCCAGGGCGGCCAGGTCGTTGAACTCCACCACGCGGGTGGTGGTCGTGGGGTCGACGGCCGGCGCGACGTTGCCCGGCCGCGAGACCGCCCGACCGTTCTGGTCGAGCACGACCAGGGACTCGTCCACCGAGCCGTGGTACGAGTAGGAGAACACCAGGACCCGGGGCCGGCCCGTGACGAGGCGCACCAGCCGCAGCAGCCACCGGTTCGCGTCGGTGGCCGAGAGGGTGAAGGACCATCGCGCCAGGCCGAAGCGACGCGCCAACTCCGCGCCCACCCACTCGGCGTCCTCGCTCGGCAGCATCGTGGTGACCCCACCGAGACGCCCGGCGCGCTCGGCCAGCGCCTCGACGAGGGCGGGCGGCGAGTGCCCGGCCATGGCCCCGGTGTCGCCGAGGGCGAAGTCGGCCAGGTCGTGGCCGTCCAGGTCGGTCACCGTGGCCCCGCGCGCGGTGGCGAACCCCAGGGGAAAGCCCCCGGCCCACCGACTCATCCAGGTCATCGGCACGCCGCTGAGCAGGTGGTCGGACCGCTCGAAGAGGGCTCGGGACTTCGGGTGGCGATCGGCGTAGCGGGACCGCTCGGCGGACGTCAAAGTCTCCAATCTGGCGCGATTTAGCGCTTCCACGGGCCCATGGTAGGCCCGGCCCGACCCGGGGTCCCGAGGGCGCCACCCCTGAATTCGCTTTTCACCAGGAATTACGCCTCGCGAGCCGGCCCGCGAATCTGCGAGAGTCCTGTGAAATCCCCATTTTTCAAGCATTTGGCGATAAAGATGGACCCGGTGGCCGGGAGATCTCCCGGCCGTTGTCCACAAATGAAAAAGGAGTCGACCGGTGAACAAGGCCGAGTTGGTAGATGCAATTGTTGCCGAGAGCGGGGCCGCCAAGAACACGGTCGCGGAGGTTCTGAAGTCCTTCGAAGACGTCGTGGTCCGCGGCGTGTCCCACGGCGAGAAGATCGTGCTGTCGGGCTTCCTGTCCTTTGAGCGCGTCGACCGCAAGGCCCGCACCGCGCGCAACCCCCAGACCGGCGAGGCCATCCAGGTCGCGGCCTCCAAGGCCCCCAAGGTCTCGATCGGCTCGACCTTCAAGAAGGCCGTCAAGAGCTCGTAGCCGCCGCTCACAGCAGAAGGCCCCGGGCGCGCGCCCGGGGCCTTCTGCTTTAGGAGGAAAGCTCAGTCGACGAGAACGTCAACCAGCTTTCGGCCGCCGCGGAAACCGAACTTCACTTTTCCTTCGGCGAGCGCGAACAGCGTGTCGTCCTTGCCCAGGCCGACGTTGCGGCCCGGGTGAAAGCGCGTCCCGCGCTGGCGGACGATGATGCTGCCGGGGGTGACGGCGGTGCCGTCGAACGCCTTGACCCCGAGGCGCTGAGCCTGGGAGTCGCGGCCGTTGCGAGTCGAACCGCCGCCCTTGGTCTTGGACATGGTTGCTCCTTAGGCCTTGGCCGAGATCTTGGTGATCTCGACGGTCGAGTACTTCTGGCGGTGACCCCAGTGGCGGCGCTGGCGCGACTTCGGCTTGTAGGTCAGGCCGCGAATCTTGGGGCCCTTCTCGCCGCCCAGGATCGTCCCCGTGACGTAGGCGCCCTTGAGGGCCGGACCGGCCACCACGGTGTCGCCATCGACCAGGAGGACCGGCTCGAAGGTGACGGCGGCGCCGACCTCCTCGGGACGCAGGTCGACGCGGACCACCTGGCCCTCGGTGACCCGCTCCTGGGACGTGCCTATACGAATGACGGCGTACATAGGGAGTCCATACTAGCCCACGGCGCCCGGGCGACGCCCCTAGAGCCCGGTCGAGACCAGGAAGCCGCGCCCGTCGCAGACCTGGCACACGGTCGACACCGACTCCAGCAGCCCCTCGTTCACCCGCTTGCGGGTCATCTCGACCAGGCCCAGCTCGGAGATGTCGAAGACCTGCGTGCGCGTCTTGTCGCGGCTCAGCGCCTGGCGCAGCGCCGAGGCCACGGCCTCGCGGTTGGCCTTGGACTCCATGTCGATGAAGTCGATGACGATGATGCCGCCGATGTCGCGCAGGCGCAGCTGGCGCGCGACCTCCTCGGCCGCCTCCAGGTTGTTGCGAAAGACGGTCTCCTCCAGATTGGTCGAGCCCACGTTCTTGCCGGTGTTGACGTCGATCACCGTCAGCGCCTCCGTGCGCTCGATGATCAGCGAACCGCCCGAGGGCAGGAAGACCTTGCGATCCAGGGCGCGGTGGAGCTGCTCGTGAACGAAGTAGCGCTCGAAGAGCGGCAGTTCCTCGGCGGCGCGGTCGTAGTACTCGATCCGGTCGGCCAGCTCCGGGTTGACCGCCAGCACGTACTCGCGCACCTTGTCGTAGAGGTCCTGGTCGTCGATGACGACCCCGCGGTAGTCGTCGTTGAGCTCCTCGCGCAGCACGCGCACCGCCAGGTCGAGGTCGCGGTAGATCAACCGCGGCTGGTTGGACTTGGCGACCTCGGCCTCGATGGCCGCCCACTTCTCGGACAGGCTGGTCACGTCGCGCGCCAGGTCGTCGGCGTTGACGCCCTCGGCCGCGGTGCGGATGATCACGCCATGGCGCTCGGGCTTGACGTCGTCGATGATCTTGCGCAGCCGGCGCCGCTCGCCGTCGGGCAGCCGCTTGGAGATGCCCACGGTGGCCGAGTTGGGCACCAGCACGGCGAAGCGGCCGGGGATCGAGACCTCCTGGGTCAGGCGAGCGCCCTTGGCGCCGATCGCGTTCTTGGTCACCTGGCAGACGACGGTCTGGCCCGAGCGGATCATCTCCTCGATGCGCCGATCCCCGGCGCGCCCCTCGAGCTCGTCGACGTCGAAGGCGACGTCGCCTCGGTAGAGCACCGCGTTCTTCGGGATGCCGATGTCGACGAACGCCAACTCCATGCCCGGCAGGACGTTCTGGATGCGCCCGACGTAGATGTTGCCGTCGATCTGGTTGGTCTCGTCGGCCGCCTTGGCGACCACGTACTCGACCATCGAGCGGCCCTCGAGGGTGGCGATGTGCGTGGCGTCGCCGGTGGAGTGCACGCACATGAGGTAGCGGCCCTGCCCTCGCTCGCGGCGTTCGCCGCCGCGCCGGCGCCGGCCGCGCCCGCGGCCGCCCTCGGCGGCCAGCGGCGCGGACGCCTCGACCGGGGCGTCGAAGAGGCGAGGGTTGGCCGTGCGCTCTCCCGTGCGCGCGCCCTGTCCGGCGCCGCGTCCGCGGCCGCCGCGGCGGCGTCGACCGCCCGAGTTTCCCGGGCCGGTGGAGGCCGGCGGCGTCGAGGGCGAGCCCGGTCGGGTGTCGCCGATGCGCGGCGCTGGGCGGGTGTCGCCGACTCGCGGGCTAGGGGGAGG
>JBIOFE010000053.1:0-5042 GCA_044446745.1 Acidimicrobiales bacterium | reverse complement strand
GCTCGGGGGGACCCTGGGGTTCGGCGCCGGCGAGCGGGGCGATGCGCACGTCGTCGGACCCGTACGTCACGCCGACGGCCTGGTGGAAGCGCAGGTTGAACTCTTGGAGGAGGTCGTTGAGCGACTCCAGGAAGGCGGCCTGGACGGTCGGCTCCATCGCCGCGGCCAGCCGCTCGGCGACGGCGGCCGTCTCCGGACCACCGATCTCGGCCAAGGCGATTAGACCACGCTGGATCTTTGTGGTGAACTCTGACATCAACATGATGTCATTATGACATCATGTTGATGGTTCTGTCAAGTCGCCGGGGCGGAATCCTTCGCGCGCTCAGTCCTCGGGGATCTGGGTGGTCAGGCAGAACGGGTGACCGGCTGGATCCAGCAGGACCACGTAGCGGTCCTCGGCTGGCTGGTGGGCGGCCCGGGTGGCCCCCAGACGAGTCGCGGTGGCGGTCGCGGCGGCGAGGTCGTCCACCGCGAGGTCGAGGTGGATCTGCTTGGCGACCGCACCGGTCGGCCACGTCGGGGCCGCGTAGTCCTCCACGCGCACCGCGCTCAGCCACTGGTGCGCGAGCTTCACCGCGACGAAGTCGTCGCTGCTGAAGGCCACCTCGCCGCCGAGCAACTCGGCCCAGAAGGCCGCCAGGGCCGCCGGGTCGGCGCAGTCGAGCGAGACGCTGCCCAAGCGGATCGCGACCACGGCGCCGACCCTATCTCTAGTAGCGGTAAGAGTTGGGCTTGAAGGGGCCCTCGACGGCCACGCCCAGGTAGTCCGCCTGGGTCTTCGTGAGCGTCGTGAGCTTCACGCCCAGGGCGTCCAGGTGGAGTCGGGCGACCTTCTCGTCGAGCTGCTTGGGCAGCACGTACACCTGGCGTTCGTAGGCGCCGTGGTTGGTGAAGAGCTCGATCTGGGCCATGGTCTGGTTGGTGAAGGAGTTGCTCATGACGAAACTCGGGTGGCCGGTGGCGTTGCCCAGGTTGAGCAGCCGCCCCTCGGAGAGCACGATGATCGACCGGCCGTTGGGCAGGGTCCACTTGTCGACCTGGGGCTTGATCGTCTCGCGCACCACGCCGGGCAGCGCGGCCAGGCCCGCCATGTCGATCTCGTTGTCGAAGTGGCCGATGTTGCCGAGGATCGCCTGGTGCTTCATGGCCAGCATGTGTTCCACCGTGACGATGTCGCGATTGCCCGTGGCGGTGATGACGAGGTCGGCGTAGGGGAGCGCCTCGGCGAGGGTGGTCACCTGGAAGCCGTCCATCGCGGCCTGCAGGGCGCAGATCGGATCGATCTCGGTGACGATCACGCGCGCGCCCTGACCCCGCAGGGACTCGGCCGACCCCTTGCCGACGTCGCCGTAGCCGCACACCACGGCGACCTTGCCCCCGATGAGCGTGTCGGTGGCGCGATTGAGCCCGTCGATGAGCGAGTGGCGACAGCCGTACTTGTTGTCGAACTTGGACTTGGTGACCGCGTCGTTGACGTTGATCGCCGGGAACAGCAGGACGCCGTCACGGGCCATGTCGTAGAGGCGGTGCACGCCGGTGGTCGTCTCCTCGGACACGCCGAGGATGCCCCGGGCCATGGGCTCGAAGATCCGTTCCCCGCCGCCCACGATCCGGTCCAGGAGCCTCAGGATCACGCGGTACTCCTCGGAGTCGGCGCTCTCGGGGGCCGGCACGAAGCCGGCCCGCTCGAACTCGAGCCCCTTGTGCACCAGCAGCGTGGCGTCGCCGCCGTCGTCGAGGATCATGGTGGGCCCGGCGTGGCCCGGCCAGCGCAGGAGCTGCTCGGTGCACCACCAGTACTCCTCCAGGGTCTCGCCCTTCCAGGCGAAGACCGGGACGCCGGCCGGGGCCTCGGGCGTTCCGGTCGGGCCGACGGCCGCGGCGGCCGCGGCGTGGTCCTGGGTGGAGAAGATGTTGCAGCTCACCCAGCGCACCCGTGCCCCGAGGGCCACCAGGGTCTCGATGAGGACCGCGGTCTGGATGGTCATGTGCAGCGAGCCGGAGATGCGCGCGCCCGCCAGCGGCTGGGTGGGGCCGAACTCGGCGCGCATCGCCATCAGTCCGGGCATCTCGTGCTCGGCCAGGTTGATCTCGCGGCGACCGAACGCGGCGAGGGAGAGGTCGGCAACTTTGAAGTCGGGGGCGACAGAGGTCATGGTGCTCCTAGGGATCCGGGTTGAACGCCAGGCGCCGACCTCTGTCGTACACGCCCGGGACCATGGTACCGCCTCAGACGCCGACGCGGAAGTCCACGACGTCGCCCTCGCGCATCACGTACTCCTTGCCCTCGACGCGAGCCTTGCCGAGCGCGCGCAGGGCGGCCACGCTGCCCGCGGCGACGAGGTCGTCGTAGCCCACGACCTCGGCCTTGATGAAGTGGCGCTGGAAGTCGCTGTGGATCACCCCGGCCGCCTCGGGTGCGGTGGCTCCCTGGCGGATCGTCCAGGCCCGGGCCTCCTTGGGCCCGGCGGTGAGGAAGGTCTGCAGGCCCAGGGTGGCGAAGCCCACCCGGGACAGCTGCGCGAGTCCGGACTCCGCCTGCCCGAAGGAGGCCAGCAGCTCCGCGGCCTCGTCGTCGTCGAGGTCGGTGAGCTCGGCCTCGACCTTGGCGCACAGCGCCACGCCCGGCGCGGGGGCCACCGACGCCAGCAGTTCGGCGAGGCGCGGGGCGTCGGCGATGGTGGCCTCGTCGACGTTGAAAACGTAGATGAATGGCTTGGCGGTGAGCAGGTGGAGCTCGGCCAGGGCCGCGGGGTCGATCCGGTCGGCCACCTTCGACACGACCAGCCCCTGGTTGAGCGCCTGGCGCGCCTTGAGCACCTCGGCCAGGGTGGCGCCGGACCCACCGCCGCGCTTGGCCTCTCGCTCGAGTCGCCCCAGCGTCTTATCGACGGTTTGGAGGTCCGCGAGGATGAGCTCGGTCTCGATGGTGGCCACGTCGCCCGCCGGGTCGATCTTGCCGTTGACGTGGATGACGTCGTCGTCGTCGAAGACGCGCACGACCTCGCAGATGGCGTCGGCCTCGCGGATGGCGGCCAGGAACTGGTTGCCCAGGCCCTCGCCCTCCGAGGCGCCGCGCACGACGCCCGCGATGTCGACGAAGGTGACCGTCGCGGGCACGACGCGCTCGGCGTCGAACATCCTCGCCAGGACGCCGAGCCGGGGGTCGGGAACCGCGACGATGCCGACATTGGGCTCGATGGTCGCGAAGGGGTAGTTGGCGGCGAGCACGTGATTGTGCGTGAGGGCATTGAAGACTGTCGACTTGCCCACGTTGGGGAGTCCGACGATGCCGATCGAGAGCGCCATAGCGGAGTCGAGGCTAGTTCAGCGCTCACCGACAATCTTCTGCGCGTCCCACGTGACTCTTACGAGTTCCTCACGTAGGTTCGCTAGACCAGGGGACGAACTACGTGAAAGGAGCGAGATGCACCGCAGTCGGGTCATCACGTCATGGATCAACACCTCGTTACTCACGGTCATCGTGGCGCTGGGCATCGTGGTCATGAGTCACCACGTTCACCCCGCGACGTCGGCGAGCGTCACGACACCCACGTCGGTGGCGACCACGCCGACGACGGCGGCGCGCACGTCGACCACGCCGCACGTGATCTCGGTGAGCTTCCGTGGCGACGACGGCCGAACCCAGTTCGGCGACAACTAGACACCGGTCGGACACCAGCCTCGTCGGCCCTGATGGTGCCGGAACACGGGCGGCGCCCGTCAATTCCCCATCAACGAAGTGGATCATCCCCTAAGTTGGTGGGAACCAGAGGGTTGAGGTATCTCCGTGGAAAGAGTGCGCGCCGTCTTCTCATGGCTGGTCACCGGTGTGATGACGGTGGCCGCGGCCTCCGGACTCGTGATGATGAGTCGCGGCGCACCACCCACGCCGATCACCGAGTCCGGCGGGCCGGCCGCGACGACGACCACGGCGGCCCGGACCCCCTCGACCGTCGCGACGACCCTCCCCCGGAGCGCGTCGACGCCAACGACCACGCCGCGGCCCGTCACGAATCGCCCACCCGCCGTCGCGTCCACGACGACGACCGCCGCCCCGACAACGACGGTCGCTCCCACGACGACCGTGCCGCCCACGACGACCACGGCGCCACCGCTCTCTCCGCCGCCGGTCACGACAACCACCCAGCGCGGGGGTGGCGATGACGGAGGCGGAGGCGGAGGCGGAGGCGGAGGCGACAACTAGCGGCCCCTGTTCCGCGGGGCGGTCGCTGCCGCGCGGGCGGCTGAAATGAAGAAACGGGTAAGAATCACGCTCTTTCCCCTCGTAGCCTTGATGTGCCCCCGGGGGATGACGTAGAAAGGATGTGGACTCCGAAAGGACGAGACGGTTATGCCCCCGATATTCCGACTACCCAACGGGCCGTACCCGGACCACCGGATGCTGAGGTTCGAGCAGGTGGGCTTCGGTCCCGGTGGCCACCCCTTCATCTTCTTCCTGCTCCTCGTGCTGGTCGTCGGCGTTGTACTGGTGCTGTTGTTCACGCTCGTCGCCGGGCGCTCCGCGTACCGGCGCGGTGGGGCCGCGGTGGCCCCGGGCCGCGGGTCGGGCGCGATGCAGATCCTCGACGAGCGGTTCGCGCGCGGCGAGATCGACGTGGATGACTACAAGGTGCGCCGCGAGCTGATCACCAGTCACGCGTAGCGCGGCTCTTCAGTCAGCGCCGTCCCGGCGAGGTCGGCCCGGCCCGCGGGCCGGCGGGGAGCCGGCTTTCCTTCGCGCCGGGGTTGACCCGGTCGGCCGCGCCGTAGGATTCGCTGGGTGATCGCACGGCGCCCCAGGCGCAACGGTGCGCGCGTCGGGCCCTCGTAGCTCAGGGGATAGAGCGTCGGTTTCCTAAACCGTGTGCGCAGGTTCGAATCCTGCCGGGGGCGCTGTGTGATGTGTCGCGTCATCGTGGACACCCGAACCTGTGAATCCTATTGCGACGAGGGTCTTTTGATTGGGTGATAGTCGCGCTCGGGGTCCAGGGTGATCTCGCCGACCAGCTCTCCGTCAGGGGTGACGATGTCAACGT
>JBIOFE010000052.1:0-6510 GCA_044446745.1 Acidimicrobiales bacterium | reverse complement strand
GCCGTCGCCGGCCCGGCGGGCCGCTCGTCAATCTCCGACGGCGGAGTGGTCACACGAGGTGATCAGCCCGCGCCGACTTCCGTGGCCCAGTACTTGCCAACGGTCGTGGCGGCCGCCGCGATCTGGGCGGTCGTCGGGTACACCGGCGCGACGCCGGCCGGCAGCGCGGGTAGCTTGGCCAGCCACGTCGCGTTGGCCTGACCGTGCGCCTGCATGTAGATCAGCTCCGCCGGACGGGCTTCGCCCTGCAGCCACAGGTTCTGGCCGGTCACCGAGTACAGGTACTCCTGCCACAGGCGAGCCGCGGCGGGGTCCGGGGCGGTCTTGGAGATCGCCTGCGAGTAGTACTCACCGAGTGCCGCGTCCTTGGGCACCACGATCTTCCAGCCGGGAATCGTCGCCGGGAATCCGGCCTCGAGGTAGTCCCACCAGATCACGATGTTGGTCGCGCCGCTCTGCGCGGTGGTCGCGTTGGCGATCACCGGGACGAACGTGCCGTTCTTGTTCAGCTGGGCGAAGTAGTCCACGCCCTTCTTCACGTTGCTCAGCGAGCCACCATTGGCCAGCGCCGCGGCCTGCACACCGGCCAGCGCCGAGTTGGACTGCAGCGGGCTGTTGTTGAGACCGATCTTGTAGCCGGACGACTTCTTGGCCGCCAGCATCTGCTTGAACGTGGTCGGGCAGGTGACCTTCTTCGAGTCGCAGCCGATGGCCACGAAGCCGCCGTAGTCATCGAACCAGTAGCCGTTCGCGTCCTTCAGCGCCGTCGGGATCTCGCTCCACGTGGCCACCTTGTAGGGGGCCAGCAGTCCCTGCTGCTTGGCCGTCAAGGCGTAACTCGTGCCAACGTCGATGACGTCGGGCGCGGTGGGGCGGCCTTTGTCGGCCGTCAGGGCGGCAACCTCCTGGGCGCTCGATCCGTTGGGGTTCTCCGAGTTGACCTTGATCCCGTACTTCGCGGAGAAGTCCTTGATGATCGTGCCGTAGTTCGCCCAGTTGTTGGGCAGGGCGATGACGTTGAGCGTGCCCTCTTTCTTGGCCGCCGCCACCAGCGCCGCCATCGACGTCGAGCCGCTGGCGGTCAGATGCGTGACCATCGCCCAGTCGGTGCTGGCCGCACCGGCGGACGACGGGATTGACGCGACGGCGAGACCCGCCACCACAGCTCCCGCGGCCGCCAGGGTGCCTAACTTCCTCTTCACATCCACCTTCGTGTACCTCCGGTTGGTTGGTGAACCGCCGTTTGGAGGTTCGCCGTGAAGACTATCCATCGCCGCACCGCCCCGTCAGGGCTTTCGTCGTCACCAGATGTCGGCCGGTCGAAAGTTGCGCGACGGTCCGATGAAACTTGCGTGACGGGCCCCGACGCCGCTCCCGACCAGGTAATTAGCCCTCGTCGATGGTGAAGGGCGCGTGCACGGCGCCGAGCGTGAGGCCGGCCGAGTGCAGGTCCACCCGCTCACCGCGGGCGGCCTGGGCGCGGCGCGCGGCACGCTCCCAGCGCTCCTCCACGCGGCCGAAGCGCCAGTAGAGCAGGGCGCTCGCCCACACCGCGACGAAGATCCCCACGATGGTGAAGCCGGCCCTGTTGATGTTGAAGGCCCGGGCGAAGGTCCAGAACCCTCCGTGGAGGTGCAACTGGGTGGCCACGACCTGGGCGAGCTCCAGCGTGCCGATGTAGAAGGCCACGAAGACGCTCAGCCCGGTGATGGCGATGTTGTAGTACACCTTGCGCACCGGCTTGGAGAAGGCCCAGCCGTACGCGAAGTTCATGAAGGACCCGTCGAGGGTGTCGAGCAGGCTCATGCCGGCGGCGAAGAGCAGCGGCAGGCTCAACACCGCCCAGAAGGGCAGGCCCGCGGCTACCGAGGTGCCGGCCAGCACCAGGAAGGCCACCTCGGTCGCCGTGTCGAAGCCCAGCCCGAAGAGGAAGCCCAACGGATACATCTTCCACGGGACGTCGATCGAGCGCGCCAGCGGGCCGAAGAAGCGCATCATGAAGCCCCGCGAGTTGAGGTGCTTCTCCAGCTCGGAGTCGTCGAAGCGCCCCTGGCGCATCTGGACGAAGAGCCGCACGATCCCCACCAGGATCACCAGATTCAACGTCGCGATCAGGTAGAGGAAGCTCCCGGACACGAGGGTGCCGACGAGTCCGCCGTAGTGATGCAGGGGCGAGTTGGCGTTGCGCACCTGACCGCCGAGGGCCCGCGCGCCGAGCCCCAGGAGCACCGTCAGACCGAAGACCACCGAGGAGTGGCCCAGCGAAAACCAGAAGCCCGTCGACATCGGGCGCTGGCCCTCGGACATGAACTTGCGCGTGGTGTTGTCGATGGCGGCGATGTGATCGGCGTCGAAGGCGTGACGCATGCCCAGCGTGTAGGCCAGCACGCCGGTGCCCACGCCGAGCACCTTGGTCGAGCCGATCCCGTAGTGGCCCCGCGACGCCAGGATCAGCAGCGTCCAGCCCGCGACGTGCAGCAGCGCGATGAAGCCGAGCATCGAGACCAGGGTGCGACGCTCGGCTCGCGTGAGGGCGCGGGAGCGCTCGGCGGTCGGGGTGACCGGTTGGGTCGCCGTGGCCATGGGGCCACCTTACTGGGAGGAACCCCTAAATAGGAAGAGTTACGACGAGCGGCGCAGCCCGGCCCGCTCGCCGCGGGCCAGGAACTTGACCGCCATCTTGCGGCTGGCCTCGTCGATCATCTCGTCGCCGAACATCACCGCGCCGGTGCCCTGCTCCTCGGTGGCCACCCGGTAGGCCTCCGCGATGTCCCAGGCCCGGTCGAACTGCTCCTGGGTTGGCGAGTACACCTCGTCGAGGACCATCGCCTGGTCGGGGGTGAGCGCCCACTTGCCGTCGTAGCCGAGGTAGCGGGTGCGCATGGCGTACTCGCGCAGCGCCTCGAGCTCGCGGACCTTGAGGAACGGACCGTCGATCACCTGGAGCCCGTTGGCCCGCCCGGCCATCAGGATGCGCGAGAAGACGTAGTGGAAGTGGTCGCCGGGGTACTCCGGGACGGCCACCCCCCCGGTCAGCACCGGCATCTCGATCGAGGCGGCGAAGTCGGCCGGGCCGAAGATGATGGCCTCGAGGCGAGGGGAGGCGGCGCAGATCTCGTCCACGTTGATCAGGCCGCGGGCCGTCTCGATCTGGGCCTCGATGCCGACGTGGCCGGCCGGCAGTCCGGCGTTGGCCTCGACCTGGGTGAGAAGGAGGTCGAGGGCGACCACTTCGCCGGCCGTTTGGACCTTGGGGAGCATCACCTCGTCCAGGCGCTCCCCCGCTCCGCCCACCACCTCGATGACGTCCTGGTAGGTCCAACGAGTGTCCCAGGCGTTGATCCGCACGCACAGCACGCGGTCATCCCACGTCTGACCGCGGATGGCGTCGACCACCTTGGCCCGCGCCGCCACCTTCTCGCCCGGGGCGACCGAATCCTCGAGGTCGAAGAAGGTCATGTCGGCCACCGCGGTCGGCGCCTTGGCGAGGAAGCGGTCCGACGAGCCGGGCGTCGAGAGGCAGGATCGGCGGGGCAGGTGGCGGGAGCGCGCGGACATGCCGGCGAGCCTACGCTCGGTCACCGATCGCCTCGATCGAGGTTGCGCTTTCGTTGCGACACGGTCCCGTCACGGCTTGTGACCAGGGATAATAGAAGTTGTTACCCCCGTCCCGGGGAGTCCGCGGGTGAGGTGTCGTAACCTGGCCTCCGTGACTGACGTCGAACGCCGGGTCCGACCCGCCACGACCCGGCACCGGCCCTCCTCGCTCGGGACTCGCTGGATCCTGGCGCTCCTCGGGCTGGCCACTGTCGCTACGGCGAGCGTCGCCGTCGCTCCGGCCCCGGTCGGCGCCTCCAACCTCTCGACCGATCAGGCCAAGGCCAAGGCCCTCTACAACCAGATCCAGTCGATGAACGCGCGCGTCGACACCCTGGGCCAGCGCTACGACCTCGCTCAGATCAAGCTGCGCGCCATCACCCACGAGATCGCCAACACCCGGGTGATCGTGCGCCAGATCGAGCGCGACATGCGCCGGGGCAACGACCAGTTGCGCCACGACGCCGTCTTCGCCTACGTCACCAACGGCGCCGCGGCCGCGAGCAACCCGCTCTTCAACGCCCGCGCCTCCACGATCGGCTCGACCAACGTCTACTCCCAGTTGGCTCAGGGCAACATCGCCACAACCTTGGCGGGGCTGAAGAGCTCCAAGATCCGCCTCACCCAGGAGCGCTCCCTGCTCAACGCTGAGGAGAACCAGGCCGCCGCCGCGGCGGCCGCCGCGGCCCGCGCCTTCCACGCCGCCCAGGGCCTTCAGGCCGCCCTGCAGCACGCGTTGGCCCAGGTCAAGGGGGCGATCGCCAGCTACATCGCCGCGCAGGAGGCCGCCGCCGCGCGCCGGGCCGCCGGGCGGATCCACCGCTCGCACCCGGGCAACGACTATCCGGCGCCCCCGGCCAACTCGCGGGCCAACATCGCCATCCGCGCGGCGCTGAGCTACCTCGGCGTGCCCTACGTCTGGGGCGGGGCGTCGCGCTCCGGCGTGGACTGCTCGGGCCTGGTCATGCTGGCCTACGCCGCAGCCGGGATCTTCTTCCCCCACTACTCGGGCGCGATGTTCGCCGACACCGTTCGCGTGCCGCTGTGGGACCTGCGACCGGGCGATCTGCTCTTCTACGGTTGGCGCGGCGACCAGCACGTCGCCATGTACCTCGGCCACCACCAGATGATCGAGGCCGAGACCTACGGCACCCGGGTGCACGTCACGCCCTTGCGCCTGGGCTGGGGCTTCGCCGGGGCCGGTCGCCCCCGGGTGTAGGTGTCGGGGGTCCCCACCAGCGTCCACCTGGGGCCGCTGACCTTCCATCTCTACGGCTTCGGCTTGGCCCTGGCCGCCTACGTCGCCTACCTCTACGCGCGGCGACGCCTGCAACGCGACGGGATCGACTTGGCCCCCTTCACCCGCTACGTGGTGGCGTTGGTCGTGGGCGGCCTGGCCGGGGCGCGCGCCGCCCACGTCGCCACGAACTGGTCGCTGTACGCGGGCCATCCCGGTCGGTGGTTCGCCCTGTGGCAGGGCGGGCTCGCCAGCTTCGGCGCGCTCGCGGTGGCGATCCCCCTGGGCCTCTACCTGCAGCGACGCTGGTGGCCCGAGGTCCGCGTGCTCGCTTTCTGCGACGCGATAGTGCCGGCCGTCGTCGCCGGCTGGGCCCTGGGCCGCGTCCTCGGGCCCCAGTTCATGGTCAACGGGGGCGGCCACTTGACTCACCAGTGGTTCGGGTTGGCCTACCACGGCCAAGTCGGCCGGCGCGTCCCCGTGCCGCTGATCCAGGGCGCGGAGGACGGTCTCCTGTGGATCGCCCTGATCTTCGGCGAGCGCCACGGACTGACCCGGCGCGTCGGGCGCCTCACCGCGACCGCCATGGTCGTCTGGGGCGTCGTTCGCGCCCTCGACGAGCGCCTGCTGCTCGGCCAGCAGTCCCGCAGCGGGTCCCTCGGCGTCCAGGCCGCCGGGGTCGCGCTGGCGATCGCCGGCGTCACGGTGTTGGCCCGTCTCTCCTACGCTCGGCGCGTGAGGGGCGCCGGCGCCGGCGCTCCTACCGGGCGGGGCTCTCGAGGCGCGGCGGCACCCTAGGGGCGGTGCGGTTCGCGCCGGGTTGGCGCTGGCGCAGGTGCAGGGCGATAGCGCCGCTGAGCAGGGCCGCGTAGAAGCACCACAGTGACGTGAAACCGCTGGCGCAGAGCTCGGCCAAGACGATCACGGCGACCAGGTTGGCCACGCCGAACCAGACGAGCACCCGACGACCGGACGCCAAGAGCGAGCCGCAGGTCGCCACGATGTACAGGCCGATGATCGCGACGCCGTGCTGGAGTCCAATCGAGTACACCAGGTGGTAGGTCCCGAGCCGGGCGGTGGGATGGCCGACGACCATGGCGTTCAGGATCACTCCCGACACCAGCGCCCCGAGCGCGATGAACGGCGCGTATCGCCATCGCCGACGCGGCGAGGGCTCGAAGACGGCCAACAGCGCGGGTACCAGCACGGGCAGCGCGACGAGGGCGACCAGTAAGTAGATCCAGGTGGCCACGTGGCCGACCTCACGCGAGACGTGGCCCTGCAGGCCCCACCAGACGAAGCTCTCGTCGATCTGGTGCAGACCGAGCAGCAGCGGCAGGGTCGCGATCGCGAGGTTCTCCGAGCGTCCCTTGAGGTGTCGGCAGGCGTCCACCCCGATGGCGACCACCACCGCGCCCCCGACCAGGTCGCCGGCCGGTGAGAAGCACACGATCATCCCCCTGGCGCGCGGTGCCGAAGCCCGGTCGGACACCGGCTCACGGATCCCTCGCGACTCGAGCGGGGGCGTCTCCCACCCTAGGTGTATCTGGCCATCACGTTGGTGTCAGCCGGCTGATCGGCGGCCGTCCTCCAAGAGCGCTGTGGGGTCGCCGGTAGTTATAGCGCGTGAGCCAGACGCCGAGCGCTCGGGTGCGTTCAGCGCTGGAGGTGAAGAT
>JBIOFE010000051.1:0-6744 GCA_044446745.1 Acidimicrobiales bacterium | reverse complement strand
GGCTGTCACCCCCCGGGAGCCCCCCCGCCCCGCGGGGCCGCCCGCCGCCCCCCCCCCCGCCCCCCCCCGCCCCCCCCCCCCCCCGGCGGGTTCGCCGGTGGCCGGCGCCTCCCGGGGCCGGCGGGTGGCGCGCGCCGCGGGGCCCGTCCTCGCCATGGCTCCGTTCACGATCTACACCTTCCTCGGGCTGGGCATCCCGGTGATCGCGGTCATCGTCAAGGCGTTCCACTCCGAGACAGGCAAGCTCACGTTGGCCAACGTGAAGCTGGTGACCCACGGGATCTACCGGCTGGGGTTCTACAACTCGATCAAGCTCTCGATCATCACGGCGGTGATCCCCGGCGTTCTCGGCCTCATCCTGGCCTACGCGATCCATACCTCGCCGAGCACCTGGCTGCGCCGCCTGACCACGACAGCGTCGGGCGTGTTGGCCAACTTCGGCGGCGTCAACCTCACCTTCATCTTCATCGCGTCCCTGGGGACGACCGGCGCGCTGACCGTGTGGCTCAACGCGGTGCACCTCAACCCGTGGAACCACGGCTTCAACCTCTACTCGTTCTACGGCGTGGCGCTCGTCTACCTCTACTTCCAGATCCCCCTGATGGTGCTGGTAATCACCCCGGCCCTGGGCGGACTTCGGCCCTCGTGGCGCGAAGCCGCCGAGAACATGGGGGCCTCCAGCTGGCGTTACTGGCGCCACGTCGGGATCCCCGTCCTGCTCCCCTCGGTGCTCGGCGGGATGCTGCTCCTCTTCGGCAGCTCCTTCGCCGCCTACGCCACCGCCCAGTCCCTCACCACGGGCATCATCGCCCTGGCGCCGATCCAGATCGGCAACCTGCTGGACGGCAACGTGATCTCCAATCAGGTCAACGTCGGCTACGCGATTGGATTCGGGATGCTGATCGTGCTCAGCGTCACCATGATCTTCTACGGGCTCGTGCGACGAAGGGCGTCCAAGTGGCTTCGGTAGAGGGCGGCCTCGCCGAAGAGCTGGCCATCGAGGAGCTGCGCGCCGACGAGGCGGCGCCGCGGCGCGGTCGGTGGCGCGTCAGCCCCTGGCGAACCGTCGTGTTCTTTGTGGCCGGCGCGTACTTCCTCCTGCCGATCTACGCCGGGCTCAAGTTCACGCTCCAGGACATCCACGGGCACTACTCGCTCGGGGCGATCGAGTCCCTCCCTGGGCAACAGGGGTTCGCCGACGCCTTCAACCTGTCGATGCGCCTGGCCGCCGCGACCCTGATCATCGAGACCGTCCTGGTGGTGCCCACGGCGATCTACGTGCACCTGCGCCTGCCGCGCCTGCGGCCCCTGATGGACTTCGTGACCATCATGCCGATCGTCTTCCCGCCCATCGTCATCATCCTCGGCGTGCTCGGCGCCGCCCCGCTGTGGCTGCGCGCGTCGCCCTACCTGCTCAGCCTGGAGTACGTCATCCTCTCGTTGCCCTTCGTCTACCGGTCCCTCGACGCCGGGCTCTCGGCGATCGATCTCAAGACGCTGGTGGAGGCGTCGCGGTCCCTCGGGGGCAACTGGATCAAGACCATCTGGCGCGTCGTCCTGCCCAACATGCGCTCGGCCCTGCTGTCCGCGCTGGTGCTCTCCCTGGCCCTGGTGCTCGGCGAGTACACCATGGCCAGCCTGGACATATGGAACACGATCCCGGTGTGGATCGTCCAGTTCCAGACCTCGTCCAACGGACACGTTCAGGTGGCCGCGTCGATGCTGGGCCTGATCGTGACCTGGGTCCTGTTGACGGTGATCGTGTCGATCGACCGGACCGGATCGCGCCGGCGCCGCGCGAAGGTCGTGACCCCGTGACCCAGACGAAAGAGAACTCCGTGAGCGCACTGGCCAGCCCGACCATTCCCGCCGGCGCGCGTGTCGAGCTGGTGGGGCTCGTGAGAACCTACGGGCACGTCCGGGCCCTCGACGGCTTCTCGCTGTCGATCGAGCCCGGCGAGTTCGTCGCGCTGCTCGGACCCTCCGGGTGCGGCAAGACGACGGCCCTGCGGGTCCTGGCCGGGTTCGAGCGCCCCGACGCCGGGCGCGTGATCGTCGACTCCCAGGACCTGTCCAACGTGAGCGCCCAGAAGCGTGACATGGGGATGGTGTTTCAGAGCTACTCGCTCTTTCCGAACATGAACGCCCTACACAACGTGGCCTTCGGCCTGCGGATGCGCCGCCAGAGCGCCCGCCAGCGCAACGACAAGGCCCGCGAGCTGCTCGAGCTGGTGGGACTCACCGACCAGGCCCAGAAGTACCCGCACCAGATGTCCGGCGGCCAGCAGCAGCGCGTCGCCCTGGCCCGGGCCCTGGCCATCGAGCCGCGCGTCCTGCTGCTCGACGAGCCGTTGAGCGCCCTGGACGCCAAGGTGCGCGCCGAGCTGCGCGACCAGATCCGCTCGCTCCAGGTGCGGCTGGCCATCACCACGGTGTTCGTCACCCACGACCAGGAGGAGGCGCTCTCCATGGCCGACCGGGTCTGCGTCATGTCCCAGGGACACATCGAGCAGAACGCCACGCCCTCCGAGCTCTACGTCCGGCCGGCCACGGCGTTCGTGGCGCAGTTCGTGGGCGTCTCGAGCCGGGTCCCGGTCACGGTCTCGGGTGGCGAGGCCGACGTGTTCGGCCAGCGCGTCGCGGCGCGCGGCGCGGACGCGCACAGCGTGGGCGTGCCCCTCGACGCGCTCCTGCGCCCCGAGGAGCTCGCCGCGACCATCGATCCCGCGGGCAAGGGCTTCGTCACCCACAAGAGCTTCTTCGGCGCGACCACGCGCCTGGTGGTCCAGGTGGGTGAGGTGCCGGTGCGCGTCGACGTGCGCAGTGACCTGGTGGCCGAAATGGCGCTGGGCACCCGCGTCGACCTGAAGGTCGTGACGCCCGACGTGCTGGTCGCCCCGCGCGTCGCGGCCCCGCCGCCCGAGTAGTCAGGCGCCGCGGGCGTCGAGGAGCCGGCGGGCGATCACCTTGAGGCACAGGGTCTCGTCGGCGCCCTCGAAGATGGAGAGGACCCGGGCGTCGACGAAGTAGCGACTCACCGGGTACTCCTCGGCGTAGCCCATGCCCCCGTGGATCTGCATGGCCTCACGAGTGACCCACTCCGCGGCCCGGCAGACGTAGGCCTTGGCCATCGAGGCCTCCAGGCCGCCCCCGCCGGCGCCCATCAGGCGCGCCACCGCCAGGGCGAACTGGCGTGACGACTGGATGACTGCGGCCATGGTGCCGAGCTTGACCCGGGTGAGCTCGTAGTCGAGGATCGGACGTCCGAAGACGACGCGGTGGCGCGCGTAGTCGAGGGCCGCCTCGTAGGCCGCCTGCATGACCCCGACGGCGCGCGCCGCGGTCTGGATCCGGCCGTTCTCGAAGCCGGCCATCTGGTAGTAGAAGCCACGGCCCAATCCGCCCTCGCCACCCACCACGTCGTCGTCGGGCACGAACCAGTGGTCGAGGCTCACCTCGTAGGAGTGCATGCCGCGATAGCCCAGCGTGTCGATCGGGCGACCCTCGAGCCGGCCGGGCGGGTCCGCACGGCCCGTCGCGGCGGGGTCCTGGTCGAAGCGGAAGCCGGCGCTGTCGCCGCGGGGCTTCTCGACCAGGAAGAGCGACAGGCCCCGGTGGGCGCGGGCGCGGTCCGGGTCGGTGCGCGCCAGCACCGCCAGCACCTCGGCGCGCGCCGCGAACGTGCACCAGGTCTTAGTGCCCGTGAGCAGCCAGCCGCCCGTGGTCTTTGTCGCGGCGGTGGACAGCCCCGCGACGTCGCTGCCGTAGTCGGGCTCGGTCACCGCGATGGCGGCCAGCACCTCGGCGCTGGCCAACGCGGGCAGCCACCGGGCCTTCTGCGCCTCGGTGCCGCCGCTCACCAGCGCGCGCGTGAGGATCTCCGGTCTCGTGATCAGCGATCCGCCGACGCCCAGGGCCCCCCACGAGAGCTCCTCGGTGGCCACCACCATGCCGAGGTACTCCGACTCGCCGCCGGTGGCGAACCCGCCGTACTTCGCGGGCACCGACAGGCCGAATCCCCCGAGCTCGTTCAACCCGTCGACCACCGACTCGGGGATGTCGGCGTTGTCGCGGTGGACGTGCTCGGCGTGGGGTCGAACCCGCTGCAGGGCGAAGCGGTGAAAGGTCTCGGCCACCATGGTGAACTCCTCGCCGAGGTGCCGGTCGCCCGGGGTCTCGGCCAGGGCCGCCAGCACGGCCGGGTGACGCTGGTCGGCGACGAAGGTGGCGAGGGGCGCGAACCAGCCGGGCGCGACGCCCCAGAGCTCCTCGCGTCCCAGGACGCGCCCGGCCAGGTCGGTCAGGGCGAGGCCGACGAAGGCCGCGGCCAGCGCCGCTTCGGTCTCGCCGTGCTCGCCGTAGTCGAGCGCGGCCCGCGCGGTGGCCAGCGCGCTGGCGCCGTGAGCCAGGTCGTAGGCCAGGGCCTGCGCGACGTCCGGACCGCCGCGCGAGGCCAGCGACGCGAGGCCGGCGCTCACGACCGCGTCGGCCGCGTCGAGCAACGCTCGCGCGTTCGCCAGCTCGTCGGTCGCGGACACGCAGAGAACCTATCGGCTGGGGGAGCGGGCGTCGTCGTAGTCTGGACCGGTGAACGTGACCATGCTCCTCGCCGACGCCGCCCAGGTGGCCGACGGCAAGCTCTACGTCTTGGGCGGCGGGTGGTCGGTGACCGGACCGGATCCGACTCCCTCGGCGGTGGCGATCAAGGTGGGAGTCGACTGGCACGAGTTCAACGTCTCGCACCACTGGGAGCTCTTCTTGGAGGACGCCGACGGGGTGCTCGTCACCTTCGACACGCCCGAGGGGGCCCAGACGATCGAGGTCCGGGGGGACTTCTCGGCGACCGCGCCGCCCGAGGTGCCCGTCGGCACGCCCGTCGACATCCCCATCGCCGTTAACTTCGGACCGATCCCTCTCGGGCCGGGCGCTCGCTACACCTGGCGCCTGGTGATCGACGGCGAGACCCTGTCGGGCGCCACGGTGTCCTTCACCACGCGCCCGCGGGTCGAGGTCGAAGCCTAGGGCGGGGAGGCGACCGGTGACCACCTACGACCGGCCCTTCGGCCGCTACTTCGAGGAGTTCGTGCCCGGCGACGTCTACCGGCACTGGCCGGGCAAGACGATCACCGAGGCCGACGACCACCTGTTCTGCATGCTCACGATGAACCACCATCCACTCCACACCGACGCGTGGTTCGCCGAGCACGAGACCGTCCACGGGCGCAACGTGGTCGTCGGCAACCTCGTCTACTCGCTGGTGCTCGGCATGTCGGTGCCCGACGTCTCGGGTTCGGCGATCGCCAACCTGGAGGTGGAGACGCTCGTCCATCGACACCCGACCTTCCACGGCGACACCATCTACGCCGAGACGCGGGTGGTGGAGGCCAGGGCGTCGACCTCCAGGCCGGACCGCGGGGTAGTGACCGTCGAGACCAAGGGGTTCAACCAGGACGGCCTCGAGGTCTGCTACTTCCGGCGGCGGGTCATGGTCTGGCGCCGCGACGCCGCGCCCCCGCGCCAGCGCCCCTACGGTGACGACGTCTGGGCGTAGCGGCGAGCTCGCCTTTCGCCGGGCCCTGCGCCGCGCCGGCGGCGTGCTCGCCCGTCCGCTGCCGTGGATCGGTCACGGCGATCCCTGGGCCGTCCTGGTCAGCGAGGTCATGCTCCAACAGACCTCGACGGCCCGGGTCGTCGGGCCCTGGACCGCGTTCCTCGAGCGCTTCCCGACCCCGACCGCGTGCGCCGACGCCAGTCTGGCCGACGTGCTGCGCGCGTGGTCGCGCCTCGGCTATCCCCGGCGCGCCCGCGCGCTGCACCGGGCAGCCCGCGTGGTGCGCGACGAGTTCGCCGGGCGCGTGCCCGGTCACGTCGAGGACCTGCGGCGATTGCCCGGGGTCGGCCCCTCCACGGCCGCGGCGGTCGCGTCATTCGCGTTCGGCGAGCGTGTGGCCGTGCTCGACACCAACGTCGGGCGCGTCCTGGCGCGCGCGGTGGCCAACGCCGCACTGACGCCGAGCGCGGCGCGCGAACTGGCGACGCGACTGCTGCCGCGCGACGCCGCGCCCGCCTTCAACCAGGCGATCATCGACCTGGGCGCGCAGTACTGCCGCGCGATCCCGCGGTGCGCCACGTGCCCGCTGCGCCGGACCTGTCGGTGGCGCGCGGAGGGCGGAGACGACCCGGCCCCGCGCAGTGCCGGCGTGTCGAGGCCCCAGCCGACCTTTGCCGGCTCGAACCGTCAGATTCGCGGGTGGGTAATGGGCGAGTTGCGCCAGGGGCCCCGCGACTTGGCGGTTCTCGCCGCGCGAATCGCGCCGCGCGACCGGCCCCGATTGACCACCGCTATCGAGGGCCTGGTGACGGACGGATTGGTCGAGCGCACCGCGCGCGGGGTGTCGCTGGCCGAAGGCTGACCGGGGCGGACGGCGTCCACCGGTCCTCGGCACGTCGGGGGGCCTACTAGCGTGCGGGCACGGGTCGCGGGGAGGTACGTCAAGTGTCCGGAAACCTGGCCACGCTGGCCGCGGTGCAGATGACCGCGGGCAGCGACGTCGAGGCCAACGTCACGACCGCGCTCGAGCTGGTCGAGCGCGCCGTCGATCTGGGCGCCACCTACGTCCAGGTGCCCGAGTACGTGACCTACTACGGACCGACGCGCGGCTTCGCCGCGGCCGCCGAGACCATTCCCGGGCCCACGACGGGGCGCGTTGGCGGGGGGGGGGGGGGGGGGGGGGGGGGGGGGGG
>JBIOFE010000050.1:0-6934 GCA_044446745.1 Acidimicrobiales bacterium | reverse complement strand
TCACCGCGCGCTTCGCGCTGCGCCTCAGCGACGACCTCAAGAGCCGATTCGAGCAGGCCGCCGCCGCCTCCGGGCAGTCCGCCAACACCTGGATCCTGCGCGCCCTAGACCGATCGCTGCGCGACGTGGATCCCGGCCACGCCGGACCGTGGCGCCGCGAGATGCGCGGCCACGGCCGAAGCTGACCCGAAAGGAGCCGTAATGACCCACGACGCCACCTCCACCACCTCGGACGACGAGTCCATCCAGGGACCGCGCGATCGGCGAGAGTCGTTCCCCGCCTCGGGACCGGTCTCCGCGCGCATCACCACTCGCAGCGGCGACATCCTCGTCACTCACGGCGACGACCCGACGGTCCAGGTGACCCTGCGGGCCACCGGAAGCGCCGCGGCGCACCTGCTCGAGCAGAGCGAGGTCCGCTACGACGAGTCCACCCGCACGCTGTACGTCGTGACGGCCGGCTCGTCGGTGGACGCCCGGGTGGGCAACTCCTTCGGGCTGGGACTGGGCCGGCGTCGGTCGCTGCTCGGGGCCGTCATGCGCGACGTCGACGTGTCGGTCGTGCTGCCGCGCGCTTCCAGCGTCGAGGTGAGGACGAAGTCCGGCGACTGTGCGCTGCAGGGCGAGTCGGGCGACGTCGACGTGGCCACCGCCTCCGGCGACGTGATGATCGACGACGCGCGCTCGGCCAAGGTGCGCACCGCCGCGGGGGACATCGTGATCAACCGAAGCCGCGTCGCCGCGTCGGCGTCCTCGGCGTCCGGTGACGTCATCGTGAGGGAGTCCGTCGGCCAGACCAAGGTGGAGAGCGCCTCGGGCGACGTGCGCGCGATCACCTCCGGCGACGAGACCAGCATCGCCACCGCGTCCGGCGACGTGGCGGTCGAGGTCACGGGGCCGGGCCGGGTCGTCGTGCGCTCGGCGTCCGGCGACGTGGCGGTCGCCGTGCGCGAGGGCCTCGACATCGACGTGGTCGCGCACTCGGTGAGCGGACACCTGTCCAGCGCCATCCCCCTGAGCACCACCGCCACTAGTAGCGGAGGCGAACAGCTGAGCGTGACCGTCGCCACGGTGTCGGGCGACGTGAAGATAGTGCGGGCCTAGATGTTCGGCGTACCCGGTCGACTCCTCCGCCCACGGCGCGACGCCGCGGAGGCCGCCGTCACTGACGACACTGGCCCCGCCCGCTCGCGGTCGTGGCCAGCGCGCTCGCGGCGCGGCGACGTCATCGACCCGGGCCGGCCCGCCGGTTCGGGCATTACGCCATCGGGTGCGGACCGGGCGACGCCGCGGCCTGGCCGTGCGTCCGCCGGTCTCGCGCCGACGACATCCGCGACGGACAACACCGTGAAGCTGGCGCCCTCCTTTACGGTCACGAAGGCTCCGTCCACCCTCGTCATGTGGAGCTCCTAGATCGACCCCACGGGCGGGACCCGGGTGGTCGTGGTCGTTCCGCCGGTGGCGGCGCCGGCCGCATCACACCCCGCGTTGGCGGGGACCGCTCCCGAGACAAGCGGACGGGGCACTCGCACTGCCGGTTCTGACTCATGTCGTCCCTTCATCACCCGCCCGGGTACCTCCCGGCACGAGGTCACCTTGCTCGAGGGACCTAAGACCGACGCGGTGGTGGACTAAGGGTCAACTAATTCCTGCGGCGCCTCGAGGAGCGCCCGACGGTAGAGGACGTGGCGACGGAACTCCCAGTCCGCCAGAGCGGGGTGGTCGAAGTCGTCGTCCGGGCGATGGGTGAAGCCGAGCTTCTCCATCACGCGACGGCTGCGCTCGTTGCCCACGGTCGTGAAGCTCACGATCTCCCCGCGCGGCGGGGTCACGTGGTGGCGGGCCCACTCGAGCGTGGCCCGCGCCGCCTCGGTCGCGAAGCCGCGGCCCCACGCCTCGTACGCCAGGCGCCACCCGACCTCGACCGCCGGCGTGAAGTGCGCCTTGAAGGAGGGCTCCGACAGACCCACGAAGCCGATGAACCGTCCGGTGGATCGCTCCTCGACCGCCCAGAGTCCGAACCCCCTCGACCACCCGGCCTCGGCGCGTTGCGCGACCGCGTCGGACTCCCGGCGCGTCAGCGTCGCCGGGAAGTGCTCCATCACGCGCGGGTCCGCGTTGATCGCCGCGAACGCGGCGCGGTCCCCGGGCCGCCACGCGCGCAGGGTCAGGCGCGCGCACGCCACGACCGGTACGTCACCCACGTGACCATCCTGGCGCCCGCGCTGGTCAGGTCGGCGGCAGCGCGAAGTGGGGGTTGAAGATGAAGCCGACCAGGGGCCCGTCGGGCGGGCGCACCGTCGCGGTGACGATGCCCTCGCCCACGTCGGACGGCGCGGTGTGCACCGTGGCGCCGCGCGCGCAGGCCGCGGCCACCGCGCCCTCGACGTCGTCGACGCCCCAGTAGGCGTGCGCACCCTCGGCCGGATCGGCGTCGGGCAGCAGGCCCAGCTCGTAGCCGGCCACCGAGAAGCCCACGTAGAAGGGCTCGTCGAAGTAGGGCGGGTAGCCGAGGAACTGGGTCCACCACGCCGTGGCACCCGCCAGGTCGGGCGCCGGGTAGATGACGGTTCGCAGTCCGAGGAGTGTCGTCACGCCGCGACCCTACCTGGCCACGGTCACGCCCAGCTCGGCGACCAGCCCTTCGACCCGGGACCGGATCTGGTCTCGGATGACGCGGACCCGAGCCAGGTCCCGGCCGGCGGGATCCTCGAGTTGCCAGTCCGCGTAGCGCTTGCCCGGGTACACGGGGCAGACGTCCCCACAGCCCATGGCGATCACCACGTCCACCGCGCGCACAATCTCGTCCGTCCACGGCTTGGGGAACTCCTCGCCGATGTCGATCCCCACCTCGCTCATCGCCTCGACGACGACCGAATTCAGCTGGGCCGCCGGTTCCGAGCCGCCGGTGTACACGTTGACCGCGCCGGCGGCGAGGAATCGCAGCCATCCCGCGGCCATTTGGGATCGTCCGGCGTTGTGGACGCACAGGAAGAGCACGCCCGGCGTGCCGGGCTCGGCGCTACCGAGCGTCGCCATCACGCGGAGTCGCTCGCGGGCGAATCGCTCGACGAGGACGCCGAGGAAGGTCGTCACTCGGGCGCTGGCGGCGAGCCTCTCGTAGGAGTCGACGACGAAATGCTCGATGGTCTCGTCATCGAACGTCCCGTCGAACTCTCGCTGGAGATCCTCGAGCGTTCGACGGATTGTCAGCTGCTCCTCGGACGTCAGGTCGGTGAATGATCGGGTCTCGGGCATCGCGTGATCCTCCTCGTTAGCGGTCTTCGGGTAGCAGTTCGGCGACGAGCTGGCGCACGCGCCTCTCTATCTCATCGCGGATGGGCCGAATCTCCTCCACGGAGCGACCCGCGGGGTCGGGGAGCTCCCAGTCGACGTAGCGCTTGCCCGGGTAGATCGGGCACGCGTCGCCGCACCCCATGGTGACGATCGCGTCGGCCCCCCGGCCCATCTCGTCGGTCAGGGCCCGCGGCGTCTCGCGAGAGATGTCCAGGCCCCGCTCGGCCATCGCGTCGACGACCGCCGGGTTCAGCGCTTCGCCGGGCGCCGAGCCCGCCGAGTACACCACCACGTCGTCCCCGCCAATCTCGCGCGCGAAGGCCGCGGCCATCTGCGAGCGTCCGGCGTTGTGGACGCACAGAAACAGGATCGCCGCACGCGGGGCGCTCATCACCGCACCCGCCGATCGTCCGTCACGGTCGACCCGTCCCGCCGGAATCCGTCGTGTGCGGTACGACCACGCGAGTCGCCTCGAGGGCCGTCACGCCCGGGTACAACGCCCGGATGAGGGCGAAGCCGAGCAGCCCGCCCACGACCTCGGCCCCGATGTACGCCGGCGCCGACGACGGCGCGATCCCCGCGAACGAATTGGACAGCATGCGTCCGACCGTGATGGCCGGGTTGGCGAAACTCGTGGAGCTGGTGAAGAAGTACGCCGCGCCGATGAAGGCGCCCACCGCCGCCGGCGCTGCGGCGCCGCGTCCCGTGCGCGCCAGCGCGAAGATCACCAACACCAGGCCGACGGTGGCCACGACCTCGGCGAGCGCGTGCGCCAGCGTGGCGCGGTGGTGGGTGGAGATGGAGACCCCGGCCCGGGCGAACATCAGGTTGGCCAGCACCGCGCCGGACGCGCAACCAGACACCTGGGCCACCAGGTACCACCCGGCGTCGCGCCACGTGAGGCCACCGAAGGCCGCGTCGACGAGCGACACCACCGGATTGAGGTGAGCCCCCGACACGGGTCCGAAGATCAGGATGATGGCGAAGAGCCCGGCCGCGGTCGCGGCGGCATTCTCGAAGAGTTCCAGGCCCGGGGCGTCGGGCGAGAGCGTCTGCGCGGCGATCCCCGAGCCAATGACGATCGCGGCCAGGAAGAGGCTGCCCAAGTACTCCGCCAACAGTCGCCGTCCGATTGGAGCCAGCCCGGTCGGCGTCACGGCGAAGCCGCTCCTAGCAGCAGGCGGCGGCCGACGCCGTGTCGGACCCTGCGGACACCGTGGCGGCGGTGGTCGTCGCGCAGCAGCCGTCGTCGCCCCGGAGGCTCTCGACGTCGCTGTCCGCCAGCACCGTGTAGACCTCCCAGCTCGCCCCGTCCGGACCGTGGACCCACACCTTGTCCTGGACCGCGTAGCAGCAGGTGGTGTGCTCTTCCACCTCAGTGGCGAAGCCGGCCCCCGTCAGGTAGTCAGTCGCGTCGGCGACCTCGCCGGTCGAGAAGACCTCAACGCCCAAGTGGTTGATCGAACCCGGTGCACCCCCGCCCTCAATGAGGACCAGCTTCAACGCCGGTTCGTCGATCGCGAAGTTGGCGTAGCCCGGCCGGATCTTGGCGGGCGTCGCACGAAAGAACTTCGAGTAGAACTCGACGGCCTCGTCGAGATTGGCCACGTTGAGGGCCAGTTGGATCCGGGACACGGAAACCTCCTTAGATTGACGTTAGTCAATGCGAAGTGTAGTTGACTCATTGATGTCTGTCAATACTAAGATCAAGACCATGGCCCGCCGAACGATCGAAATTGACGACACCGTGGTGAGCTGCTGCAGCCCGCTCGGCCAGAGCCAGCTCAGCGAGCGCGAAGCCAGCGAGACCGCCATCCTCTTGGGGGCCCTCAGCGATCCCGTTCGCCTGCGGATGCTCTCCCTAATCGCGTCGGAGATCGAGGTGTGCAGTTGCGCCCTGGAGGCACCCTTGGCCAAGAGCCAGCCCACGATCTCGCACCACACCCGGATCCTCTCCGAGGCCGGGCTCATCGTCGGCGAGAAGCGCGGGCGCTGGACGTGGTGGCGTGCCGTGCCCGAACGGCTCAACGAGGTCGCCCGGATTCTGACGATCCCCGCCCAACCGACGGCCTAGCCCTTCCGGCGCGCCGGCCTACGCGTAGGTGGCCAGGCGCTCGCGAAGGAGGGCGACGAAGCGAGCGTTGTCCAAGCTGAGACCGACGCGCACCGAACTGTGCTCGTGCGCTCGTCGACGGTCGAACCAGGTCGCCCCGCGCGAGTGCTCCCCGCCCGTCTCCACGGCGACCGCCACGCCCTGCTTGGCGATGGCCGTCGGGTCGAGCAGCTCGTAGACGGCCATGGCGTCGTGCATGAACAGGTCGCGGCTCCCGTACCAGCGATCGTGGAAGGCGGCGTAGGGCTCGAGCATGTCGGCCACGCGCCGGCCGACCTCGGTGCCCAGCCCGCGGAAGAACGCCAGGTCGGCGTCGTTCAGCGTCGCCTGGTGGGTGAGGTCGAGGGGCATGATCGTGAGCGGCCACGCGGCGGCGAACACCCGCGCGGCGGCTTCCGGGTCGGCCCAGACGTTGAACTCGGCGGCCGGGGTCACGTTGCCCTCGAAGGAGGCGCCCCCCATCACGACGACCCGCTCGACGCGATGCGCCGCCTCGGGGTGACGCTCGAGCAGGACGGCCAGGTTGGTCAGCGGTCCGATGGCCACCAGCGCCACGGGACCCTCGTCGAGGAGGCGCCACACCACGTCGGGCCCGTCGTCCACGTCGAGCCCGACGGCCGGCTCGTCCCAGGCGAGGTCGCCCAGGCCGTCGTGGCCGTGGACGCCCCCGTGGCGGTCGATCGGCCCGGTGAGGGCGGCGTCGCTGCCGGCGGCGACCACCACGTCGGGCCGTCCGGCCAGCTCGACCAGGCGCCGCGCGTTGAGCGTCGTGGCCGCGAGCGAGACGTTGCCGGCGACCGTGGTGAGCGCGAGCACGTCGATCTCCGGGCTGGCCAGCGCCAGCAGGATGGCCACCGCGTCGTCCACGCCGGGGTCGGTGTCGATCACCACCCTCGTCACCGCCATGACTCCACCTCCCGGCGGGACGGTAGCGCGCCCTGGGCGCCGCGGGCCCGGGTCGCCAGCGACCCGGCGGTGACCGCGAAGGCCAGCGCCTCGTCGGGCGCGGCGCCCTCGGCGTAGCGCAGGGCGTAGGCGGCGCAGAACACGTCGCCGGCGCCCACCGTGTCGACGGGCACGACCTTGGGCGCGGGGGCGCGCGCCACCTCGCGTCCGTGCGCCCAGTGGACGGCCCCGGCGGCCCCGAGGGTGACGACGCAGTGGGCCAGGCTCGCGACGTCGAAGGAGGCGGACTCGACCTCGTTGACGATCACCACCGCGCACCGGGCCAGCGTCGACGCCCCGAGCGCGCCGGCCGGCGCCGCGTTGAGCACCAGCGCGCGGCTGGTGGCTGCGGCGATCTCGACCACTTCGGGACCGACCTCCAGCTGGGCGAGCACGACGTCGAAGCCCGCGAGGTCGACGCCGGCCAGGTCGAGGTCCGCGTTGGCGCCGGGCGACACGACGATCTGGTTGTCGCCCCCGGGCGCCACCGTGATGAAGGCGCGGCCGGTCGACCGGGGGCTGAGCTGAACCAGCGAGGTGTCCACGCCGTGGCGACCCAGCCCGCCCACCAGCCACTCC
>JBIOFE010000049.1:0-8671 GCA_044446745.1 Acidimicrobiales bacterium | reverse complement strand
TGGCCGGCACGGTCGCGCTCGTCGCCGCCTCGCCGATCCTCTTCACGCGCGCGCGCACCGACGCGCAGGTCGGCTGGATCCTGAGCTACCTGCTCGGCGTGGGCTCGATGATGGCCACCAGCACCCTGTACCACCGCGGGTCGTGGTCCCCGGAGGCGTTGCGAGCGTGGCGCCGCGCCGACTTCACGGCGATCTTCCTGGCCATCGCCGGCTCCGGGGTGGCCGTGGCGGGCCTCACGCTGCACGGCGCGGCCCGCGTAGCCCTCATGGCCGCCGTCGCCCTCGGAGGCCTCGCCGCCCTGGTGGTGCGGCGCTTCACCCGGCACCTGCCGGGCTGGTCGACCGCGCTGTCCTACCTGGTCGCCGGGTGGGCCGCGGCCTTCTTCACGCCCCAGATCGCGCGCGGCGGCGGGGTGGCGTGCGCGCTCCTGGTCATCGCCGGCGGACTGGCTTACTCAGCCGGCGCCGTGGTCTACGCCTCGCGCCGGCCCCGCCTGTCGCCGCGGGTCTTCGGCTTCCACGAGCTCTTCCACGTCTGCACCCTGCTGGGTGCCGGACTGCATTTCGCGGCCCTCGCCGTCGCCCTGCGCTGAGCGCACCAGGTGCGGCACGACGTTGAAGCGCACCAGCGCGGGCGTCTCGCGCCGCGTGGCGATGGTGGTGAGCGACCCGTTGTCGAGCCGGGCGCGCCAGGCGACCGATCCCGGGGCACCCAACGCCCAGGCCATCGCCGACTTGATCGGCGAGAGGTGGCTCACGATCACCAGGTGGCGGTGGTGGTCGTGCAGCAGGCTCGACGGATCGGCCAACTGGCGATCGAGCTCGCCGTGGACGCGCTCGTCGACCGCGGCCAGCGACTCGCCGTCGCCGAGGCGCGTGTGGTGTTCGGTCTCGAAGGCGCGCCACTGCTCGTGGGTGACCACGCTCAGGGGTTGACCCTCGAGGCGCCCGTAGTCGACCTCGATGAAGCTCTCCTTCACCGTCGCCTCGAGGTGCGGCAGGGCCAGCGCCGCGGTGGCCCGAGCCCGGCGCAGCGGCGACGTCCACACCTCGATCGCGCCCACCAGCAGGGTGCGCAGGGCCCGGGCCTGGCGCTGACCCAGCGCGGTCAACTCGGGGTCGCTGCGACCCACCAGCAGGTTCTGCGCGTTGGTCGTCGTCTGGCCGTGACGGATCAGGATGATCACGGCAGCAGCAACCGCCCGCAGGAGGGGCACGTTAGGAACGACCCGCCCGCCTGCGCCCGCCAGCGGTCGAAGTCCAACGGTGACAGTCGCAGGCGGCACCCGTCGCAGCGGCCCTCCACCACCAGCGCCGCGCCCGAGGTGCCCGCGCGCACCAGCGCGTCGTCGTAGCGGGCGCGCAACGCCGGCGCCACCGCATCCGCCAGGGTCGCGCGATCGCGAGCCAGGGCCGCGGCCTCGTCGCCGAGCGACGCCTGAAGCTGGGCGATCGCCGCGCGCAGGGTCTCGCGGCGCACGACCGCCGGCTGGGCGCGCTGCTTGATCGCGTTCACCGTCTCGTCGAGGGGCTCGACGGCGAGCAGGAGCTCGAGCTCGCGGTCCTCGGCGGCGCCGAGCACCTCGCGCACGTGGCTGACCTCGTTCTGCAGCGCCGCGAGCTCGCGCGCGTGCCCGGTCGACGCGGCCAGGGCCGCGGCCAGTTCGGCCTCGCGCTGGCGAAGCCGCGCGGACTCGCGCTCGGCGTCCTCGTAGGCCGCGCGAACCGGGGCCTGCGCGGCGCGCGCCTCGGTGAGGGCGCCGGCCAGGGCGCGCAACTCCTCCTCCACCGTGGCCAGCTCGGCCAGCTCGGGCAGGCGCTCGCGCTGGCCGCGGACCCGCTCGATCCAGCGGTCCGCTTCCGTCAGAGCCCGCAGCGCTTCGACGTCGCTCACGGCTCAGTCTCGCACGTCGCTGCCGGCGTGCTCGCGCGCGAGCCGCCGCAAGACGGGAACCAGCGACGGCTCGCACCGCTCGATCGCCGACGCGAAATCGAACCAGAAGACCTCGGACGCCTCGCCCGGCGCGGGCGTGGGTTCCTCGGGCGAGGCGAGCAGCACGTAACGCACGTCGTAGTGCGTGTGCCCACGCGGGCCGGGGTGGACGTCCACCTGATAGGGGCGCGACTCGTCGACGTGCACGGCGTCCAGTCCGGTCTCCTCCTTGGTCTCGCGCAGCGCCGCCGCGGCCGGACCCTCGCCGGCGTCGACGTGGCCGCCGGGCTGGACCCAGATACCCAGCGCGCGGTGGCGGTGCAGGATCACCCCACGCGCCGACACGATGAAGGCCGACGCGGTCAGGTGGTGAGCGTTCTGGTCCTCGTCGTAGGGGTCGCCGGGCCACGTCAGTCGCTCGCGCGTGGCCGCGATCGAGGCCGACTCGCGCTCGTCGACCGGCTCCAGGTGCGTCAGGGCGTCAGCCAGGTCGCGCGGGGTCGTCACGCGAACCCCCCCAGCAGCCGGCGCACCGACTCCGGCACCTCGACGGTACCCTCGGCCATGGCGCCGTCCGCCGACGGCACCGGGTCCGAGAAGGCCAGTCGCGCCGGCACCGTCCCCGACCAGATCGCCAGGGCCTGGTCCTCGGGCGAGTCCTCCGTCGGCCCGTCCGAGACCTTGGCCGAGGCCTCGTCGATCTCCACGCGCACCACCTGGGTCAGTCGCACCTCGCCGTCGGTCATGGCCCGGACCTCACGGGATCGACCGGCCAGCACGGCGTCCACCAGCAGGTCCAGCACCCGGCGACGCTCGGCCACGTCGCTCACGACGCTGGCGCGCCCGAACAGCACCACCGACCGGTAGGCGACGGAGGACTCGAAGCCGCTGCGCGCCAGGCGCAGGCCGTCGTAGTGGGTCACCGTCACGCACGCCTCGCCCGCCGTGACGACCGCGCGCAGGACCTCATTGGCCGGGCTGCCGTGCAGGTAGATCGCCCGGCCCTCGCGCGCGAGCAGCGTCGGCAGGGCCACCGCGCGACCGGCCACGACCGCGGCCACGTGGCAGAAGCGGGCCTCGTCGAGCAGCGCGAAGATCAGCGCCTCGTCGTAGCGGGCCTTCGCCGGGAGGCGGCGGACGCGCGTGCACGGTCCGGGGCCGAGGGTTCCGCTCATGCGCGCAGGTCACCGCCGAAGAAGGTGCGGGCCGCGCCGGCGACCTCGACGTTGTGCTCGAAGAGCCGGGCGTACATCACTCCGCCGCGCGCCGACGCCTGGAAGACCGAGACCGTGGGCGAGCCCGCCTTCTCCACCCACCACGGCGCCACCGCGCACATGGCGCTGCCGGTCACGTGGTCCTCGGCCAGCCCCAGGCGCGGCGCGAAGACGCGAATCGACACGTCGCCGTCCGGTCCCCCGACGCAGGCGGCTATCACCAGCTCGCTGGGCACCAGGAAGAGGCTCACCGGGTCGACGGCCAGCGAGCACAGCGCGTCGTAGTCCTGGACCACCGCGAGCACGCTCGCCGGTCCGGCCTGGTAGGCCTCGACCACCGGGCCCAGGTTGTCGTTGAGCACCGCCGGGTCGAGGGGCTCGAGGCGCGCCCGGGGCAGGTCGATGCCCAGCAGGCCGTCGCGCAACCGCCGCCCGGAGAGCGCCCCGGCGCGGGTCTCGAAGATGAGCTCGCCGCCCGGGACGCCCAGCTCGGTGAGCAACACGTGCAGCGCGGCCAGGGTGGCGTGGCCTCCGAGGTCGACCTCGACGGTCGGGGTGAACCAGCGCAGGCTCCAGCTTTCGCCGACGCGTCGAACGAAGACGGTCTCGGAGACCCCGAGCTCGAAGGCGATGCGCTGGAGCTCGTCGTCGCTCAGGGGGCGCTCCAGCAGCACGACCACCGCAGGGTTGCCCCGCTCGCCGTCGCCGATGAACGCGTCGACCCACCAGATGCGGTGACCGAAGCTCACGCTGACGAACTCCACCGTCAGAGCCTGCCACAGCGCTCGGGGCCCGGCGTAGGGTTTGACGGTGCGTGTCGCGACGTTCAACCTCCACGCCGGCGTCGACGGGTGGGGGCGCCGCACCAACGCGCTCGACGTGGCGATCGCGCTCGCGCCCGACGTCCTGATCGCCCCCGAGACGTGGCGCGGCGACGACGGCGACGACGCGTACGCGACGCTCTCCTCGTCCCTCTCGATGCAGGGGACCTTCGCGCCCCTGGCGCGCGGCGAGCGCGTCTCGACCGGCACCGGCGGTCGTACGTGGCAGCCCCGGCTGGCCCACTTCACCGGCGAGCACGGACTGTATTTCACGGAGCACCGCGACCTGACGACGAGCCAGCACCAGCGCCGGCGCCACGGCGACCTCGAGCCGGGCACGTGGGGGCTGAGCCTGCTCACCCGGCTGCCGGTCGAGCAGATCCGCGTCGAGGAGGTCGATCGGCAGCCGCGCGAGAAGGTCCGGCGCGCGGTGATCCTGGCCACGCTGCGCGACGGCGACCGGCGCTTCCACGTGATGGCGCTGCACGGGGCGCACCTCAGCCACGGGTCGTACCGCCAGTACCACCGCGTGCGCGAGATCGTGGCGACCCTGGACCCGGCCCTGCCGATGATCCTGGGCGGCGACTTCAACTCGTGGCGACCGCTGCTGCGCCTCTTCCTGCCGGGCTGGCGTTCCCTGGCCCGAGCGCGCACGTGGCCGGGCCGCCACCCGCACTCCCAGATCGACCATCTGCTCGCGCGCGGGCCGTGGCGCATCCTCGGGGCGGGCTCGCGCGACGGCGGCAGCGACCACCGGGCCCTCTACGCCGACGTGGTCCTGGACGACGTCGCGGGCTAGGGCGCCGGCCGCTCAGCTCAGGTGAATCGAGTCGTCGACCACGACCAGGGTCTTGCCGAGGTTGGCGCCGGAGAACAGCAGGTTGAGCGCCGCCGGCGCCTGCTCCAGCCCCTCGACGAGGAACTCGTCGTGCACGATCTCGCCGCCGCGCACCATCTCGGCCAGCGCCGCCTGCGCCTCGGCGTAGCGCGCGGCGAAGTCGAAGATCAGGAAGCCCTCCATCGACGCGCGCCGCACGATGAGCATCGAGGTGTTGCGCAGCCCCGGCGGGCGCTCGACCGAGTTGTACTGGCTGATCGCCCCGCAGACCACGACGCGCCCGCGCATCGCCAGATTGGCCAGGACGGCGTCGGTCACCTCGCCGCCCACGTTGTCGAAGTAGAGGTCGACGCCGGCCGGACACGCGCCGTGCAGGCGCTTGGAGAGCCCCGGCTCGCGGTAGTCGAGGCATTCGTCGAAGCGCAACCGGTCGGTCACGTAGGCGCACTTGTCCGGTCCCCCGGCGATGCCCACCACCTTGCCCGCGCCGCGCGCCCGGGCGATCTGTCCGGCCACCGACCCGGTGGCGCCGGCCGCCCCCGAGACCACGACGACGTCGCCGGCCTTGAAGCGCCCCACCTCGAGCAGGCCGAAGTACGCCGTGAGGCCGGTCGCGCCGAGCACGTTCATGAACGTCGCCAGATCCAGTCCGAGCCCGGCGGGCACGACGGTGAAGCGGTTGACGTCGTCGGCGACCGCCCACTCCTGCCATCCGGTGAGGCCGACCACGACGTCGCCGACCCGGTAGCGGGTCGACTTCGACTCCACCACGACGCCCGACCCCGCCGAGCGGATCACCTCGCCCAAGCCGATCGGCGCCATGTAGCCCGGCGCGTCGTTCATCCATCCGCGCATGGCCGGATCCACCGAGAGGATCGCCACCTTGACCAGCGCCTGACCCTCGCCGCAGACCGGCCGCTCCCCTTCGACCAATGACGTCGTCGACTCGTCGATGAAACCCACCGGACGACTCGCGAGCACGACTTGACGATTGACCACGGCCCTCCCCCGCCGAGGCCACCCTAGGGCGCGTGGACGGTGCCGGGCTTTGCTAGAACGAGGACGGACAGGAGGTGACGTGGCCCGACGGCGCAGTCTGCGCTCCGCCCTCTATCGCGACGCGCGGATCCTGGGCAACCTGCAGGCGGCCGCGCGCGGTCCGGTGCCCTACGCGCGGCGCTACGCGCGGCGCAAGGCCTACGCCACGACCAACGGCCTGACCCGGCGCATCCTGCGCCAGCTGGGGCTGAGTCGCTGAGCCCGGGTGAACGGCGCGCGAGATCACGGCGCGCCGCCGTCACCGACGACGGCAAGTTTTCACTTTCCGACGCGCGCGGCGTCGACTAGACACGGGTCGAGGAATCGGTCGAAGGATAGGGAGATGAGATGGCGAAGTTCCTAGTGGTGTACCGGGGCGGCGACCCCGGCGACGGGGAGATGGACGAGTCCGTCATGGACGCCTGGATGGGCTGGTTCGGTTCGCTCGGCAGCGCCGTGACCGACATGGGCAACCCCTTCATGGGCGGCACGGCGATCGGTCCGGACGGCGCGCGCTCGGAGGAGACGGCGGGACTGTCGGGCTACTCGCTCATCGAGGCCGGCAGCCTCGACGACGCCGCGAAGGCCGTCGCGGGGTGCCCGCACCTCGCGTCCGGCGGCTCGGTGGAGGTCTACGAAGCCGTACCGATGTAACCGCGCCGCTCAGCGCGGCGCGAGGGTGACCCGGGAGCGTGTGACCAGGGCCACCTCGTTCGACGAGGGGGCGACGCGGCGGGTCGGCGTGCGCCGGCACGCCGGGTCGTCACCCAGCACCCGGCCGCGCCGCGCGTAGGCGCGGGCCCGCGAGCCCCCGCACAGCCGCGCGAACTCGCACGACCCGCAGACGCCCTCCAGGTCACCGGCGCGCAGCGACGTGAGCAGCGGGTGGGTCGCGTAGATGGCGGCCAAGCCCTCGCGCGTGACGTTGCCCAGCGAGAGTGGCAGGAAGCCCGAGGCGTGCACCGCGCCGTCGTGGCCCACGAAGATCACCCCGCGCCCGTCGCCGGTCGCCAGGGTGGGGCTGGCGGTGGTGCGCTCGCCGGGGGGCTCCTCGTCGAGACGCGCGCGCAGCGCGCCGTAGAGCGGGCCGAGGTCGAAGGCGGTGCGCGGATCCGCGCCGCCGGCGCGGGCCCGCTCGGCCTGCACTCGGCGGAAGAATGGACCCTCGACCGTGCGCACGGTGACGCCGTGGGCGGTCGCGTCCACCAGGAAGTGGCACACGTCCTCGGCCTCGCGCGCGCTCACCTCGGACACCGCCGCCCCCCGGCCCACGCCCACCAGGAAGAAGACCTCCCAGATCGAGACCCCCACCCGGCGCAGCAGCGCCAAGACGTCGGCCAGCTCGTACGCGTTGCTCGCCATGACCGTCGTGTTGACCTGGACCCGGAAGCCCATCTCCGCGGCGGTGGCCAGGGCCTCGACGGTTCGCTCGAAGTGCCCCGGGATCCCGCGCAGGGCGTCGTGGGTCGTCGCGCCCGCGCCGTCGAGGCTGATCGACAGGGCCCGCACGCCCAGCTCGTACAGGCGCGCCAGGGCCTCACGCGACAGCCGCTCGGTCACCGAGGGCGCGACGCCCCGGCGCAGTCCCACCTCGCCGGCGTAGGCCACCAGCTCGAAGATGTCGGGCCGCGCCAGGCAGTCGCCCCCGGTGAAGACGACGATCGGCCGGGGTCCCTCGAAGGCGGCCACCTGATCGAGGAGGGCCCGGCCCTGCGTGGTCGTGAGCTCCCCGGGCGACGGGCCGGGTTGGGCCGACGCCCGGCAGTGCGCGCAGGCCAGCGAGCAGGCCTTGGTGGTCTCCCAGAAGACCAGGTGCGGCGCCGCGTCGTAGCGGCGCAGGGCCCGGCTCAGTGTCTCAGGCTTCACGTCATCCTCCCCGCGCTCACCCCGGGCGCCCCTCAACGCCCGGGGTCCCCTGAGCGCTTCACCCCATCTAACTCAGGGCGCGCGCCACCGTCGTAGGGTCCAAGGTCCGTACTGGCCGGTCCCGGCGCTAGGCGGGCTCGACGACGACCGCGGTACCGTAGGCCAGGATCTCCTGGAAGGTGTTGGCCAGCTCGTTGGAGTCGTAGCGCATCGCAATCACGGCGTTGGCGCCGGCGGCGGTGGCCGCCTCGCTGAGCCGCTCCAGCGCCTCGGCGCGCGACTGCTGGAGCTGCTTGGTGAGTCCCTTGAGCTCGCCCCCGGCCAGCGCCTTGAGTCCGGCCCCGATCTGGGCGCCCACGTTGCGGGTGCGCACCGTGAGGCCATTCACCTCGCCGATGACCTTGGTGATGCGATAGCCCGGCACGTCGTTCATCGTCACGATCAACACGTTGGCTCCTCTCTTCTCACGTCGACCCTAGGACGTCGCGGCGCCGCCCGGTTCCGGACCCCGGTCGGGGCGCGCCGCGGCCACCGCCAGGCACGCCAGCACCTCATCGTCGGTGGTCTGGTTGAACTCGTCGTACCACTCGCCCACCGCGAAGGCGCCGCGGGCCTCGACCAGGACCACAACGTCGTCGGCCTCGCCGCGCAGCTCGCGCGCCGCGGACGTCGCGGCGACCGGGACCGCCAGCACGACGAGCGCCGCCCCCTGGGCCCGCGCCACCCGGCAGGCCGCCCGGGCCGTGGCGCCGGTCGCCACGCCGTCGTCGACGACCAGCACGACCGCGCCGGCCAGGGACGGCGCGCGGCTCCCCGGCCGGTAGCGCGCCACCCGGCGTTCGAGCTCGGCCCGCTCGTCGCGCAGCACGGCGGCGAAACGCTCGGGCGAAACTCCGGCCGAGCGAACGGTCGCGTCGTCAACGACGACCACCCCGCCCTCGCCGACCGCCCCCATCGCCAC
>JBIOFE010000048.1:0-10065 GCA_044446745.1 Acidimicrobiales bacterium | reverse complement strand
GGTCCAGGCCACGGCGGCCAGCGGCCTGCCCTTCGGCGGGATACCCAGCGAGCTCCTGGACGAGGCCACCAAGATCCTGGCCACCGAGCCGGCCCGCGAGCCGGCGCGCCTCGCCTTCACCCAGCGCCCCAGCGCCCGCGAGCGGCGTCGCCTGACGCTGGCCCGCCTCGTCGGGGCCTACCCGGGCAAACTGGTCGCCGGCTCGGGGCTGGTCGTCGCCCTGAGCCTGGTGCTCCAGGCCGGCCCCAAGCTCACCCAGTACGCGATCGACCACGGCATGGTGGCCGGACACCGTTCACTGACGGTGATCGCCGTGTGCGCCGGCCTCTACCTGGGGCTGGCGCTGGTCAGCGTCTTCCTCCAGCGCGCCCAGGTGAGCGTCACCGGCGCCCTGGCGGCGCGCGTGATGCACGACCTGCGCATCCGGGTCTTCACTCACCTCCAGCGGCTCAGCCTGGACTTCTTCACCGAGGAGAAGGCCGGCGTCCTGATGAGCCGCATGACGAGCGACATCGAGAACCTCCAGCAGCTGGTCCAGGACGGCGTCAGCCAGTTCGCCCTGCAGGGCCTCACGATGGTCGTGATCACCGCCGTGCTGTTCGCCACCAACGTGACGCTGGCCGCGTGGACCGTGCTGGTGGTGGTCCCGATGCTCTTCGGCTTCTCGATCTGGTTCCACCGAGCGTCCGAGCGCGGCTACCTGCTCAGCCGCGACCGGATCGCCACGGTGCTGGCCGACCTCTCCGAGTCGCTCTACGGCATCCGCGTGGTGACCGCGAACAACCGCCAGCGGCGCAACATCGTCAACCACCGCCACGTCGTGGGCGCCTACCGCGACGCCAACATCTACACCGGCCGGGTCAACGCGGTCTACGGCCCGGCCACCATCACCATCGGCATCCTGGGCCAGGGGCTCCTGCTGGGCATCGGCGGCGACGAGGTGCTCCACCACCGGCTGAGCATCGGCGCGCTCGTCGCCTTCTTCCTCTACCTCAACCGGTTCTTCGCCCCCATCCAGCTGTTGGTCCAGCAGTACAACTCGCTACAGCAGGGGCGCTCCTCGATCATCCGGCTGCGCGAGCTGCTGGAGACCCCCCCGAGCGTCGACGAGGTCGCCGGCGCCGCGGTCCTGCCCCCGTTGGAGGGCCGCATCACCTTCGAGCACGTCTCCTTCGCCTACGGCGACGGTCCCCTGGTCCTCACCGACGTCGACGTGGAGATCGCCCCCGGGGAGTCCGTGGCCTTCGTCGGTCCCACGGGGGCGGGCAAGTCGACGATGGCCAAACTGGCCAACCGCTTCTACGACCCGACGGCGGGGCGGGTCCTGGTGGACGGCGTGGACGCGCGCACGGTGACCCTGGCCTCGCTGCGCTCCCAGCTCGGCGTGGTGCCCCAGGAGCCCTTCCTCTTCGCGGGCTCGGTGCGCTCCAACCTGCGCTTCGGCCGGCCCGACGCCACCGACGCCGAGATCGACGACGCGGTCGACGTGGTGGGCCTGCGCGAGCTGGTCGAGCGCCTCCCCCGGGGTCTGGACACGCCGGTCCACGAGCGCGGCCAGACGCTCTCGGCCGGCGAGCGCCAGCTGCTGGCCCTGGCGCGGGCCTTCCTGGCCCGCCCGCGGGTGCTGATCCTCGACGAGGCCACCTCCTCGCTCGACCTGCGCAGCGAGACGATCGTCGAGCGCGCCCTGGACCGGATCCTGGAGGGTCGCTCGGCCATCCTCATCGCCCACCGGCTCACCACCGCCCAGCGCGCCGACCGCATCGTGGTGGTCGAGCGCGGCGCCGTGGTCGAGGTGGGCACGCCGAGCGAGCTGGTGGCGCGCGGCGGCGCCTACGCCGCGATGCACGCGGCGTGGCTGGCCAGCGGCGGGCGCGACGCGACGCGCGAGGCCGACTCCTAGAGCAGCCCGCGGACCTCCTCGATCAGCGAGGCGCTGGTCTGGTCGCCCCGCGGCAGGGGGTGGACCTGGAGATGGGTGACCCCGGCGGCCCGGAAGGCGGCGATGCGCTCGGCCACGTAGCCGCGCGGCCCGCACAGCGTGGTCAGCTCGAGGAACTCGGCGGGCACCGCGGCCTCGGCCTCGCGCTTCTTGCCGGCCAGGTAGAGGTCCTGGCAGAGGGCCGCCTCGCGCTCGTAGCCGTAGCGCACGGCCAGCTCGTTGTAGAAGTTCTTGCCCTTGGCCCCCATGCCGCCGACGTAGAGGGCGACCATGGAGCGCTGCAGTTCACGCAGCGCCGTGACCTCCTCCCCCTCGCCGATGGCCAGCAACCCCCCGGCGGTGACCATCAGGTCGCCAAAGTCGCTCGAGCGCTTCGCGCGGCCCGCGGCCAGGGCCGAGCCCCAGACCTCGCCGGCGCGCTCCGGGATGAACAGGATCGGGATCCAGCCGTCGGCGATCTCGGCGGTCAGCTCGACGTTGCGCTCGCCCAGTGACGCGACCCACACCGGGATGGCGTCGCGCACCGGGTGGGCGATGATCTTGAGCGCCTTGCCCAGGCCGGTCCCCTGGTCGGCGGGCAGGGGCAGGGTGAAGTTGCGCCCGGCGTGCACCAGCGGCGCCTCGCGCTTCCACACGCTGCGGCAGATCTCGACGATTTCGCGGGTGCGCCCGAGCGGGTCGGCGTAGGGAACGCCGTGGAAGCCCTCGATGACCTGGGGCCCCGAGGCCCCCAGGCCCAGGTGGAAGCGCCCGTCGGAGAGCGCGTCGATGCCCGCGGCGGTCATCGCGATCAGCGTGGGGGTGCGGGTGTAGATCGGCAGGATCGCCGCGCCGATCTCGACGCGCTCGGTGAGCGCGGCCAGGTAGCCCATCAGCGAGGGGCTGTCGAATCCGTAGGCCTCGGCGACCCAGACCAGGTCGAGACCGGCGTGCTCCATGTCGACGACCTCGCGCGCGGCCGCCTTGAAGCCGCCGGCGTAGCTGAGCATCGTCGAGACCTTCACGTCACCCTTTCGCGATGCCGCTCAGAGTAACCGACGCCGACTCGTGACACATTCCCCTAGTCGCCGCGTCCTACGCTGGGGTGGGGCGTAGGGCCCCCGGAGCAGTGAAGGCTGGTGACACCGTGGTCACACGTCCCAACGGGGCACCCCCCCACGAGTTCAACCCGTGGCTGCACGTCGTGTCGCTCATCGAGCGGGCCGGGCAGCTGCTCAACCTCGACGAGGGACTGGTCAAGCGCATCATCGCGCCGGAGCGGATCCTCGAGGTCTCCATCCCGGTGCGCATGGACAACGGCGAGATCGAGATGTTCACCGGCTGGCGCATTCAGCACGACACGTCGCGCGGGCCCGGCAAGGGCGGGATCCGGTTCCACCCCAGCGTCAACGCCGACGAGATCGCCGCGCTCAGCGCCGACATGACGATCAAGTGCGCGGTGGTCAACATCCCCTACGGCGGGGCCAAGGGCGGCGTGGCCGTCGACCCGTCACGCCTGAGCCACAGCGAGCTCGAGCGCCTGACGAGGCGCTACGCCTACTCGATCCTGCCGATCATCGGCCCCGACCGCGACATCCCCGCGCCCGACATCAACACCGACCCGCAGATCATGAGCTGGATCGTGGACACCGTGTCGATGCTCCACGGCCACAACACACCCGGCGCGGTCACCGGCAAGCCCCTGGCCATCGGCGGTACGGTGGGCCACGCCGGCGCCACGTCGCTCGGCGTGACCATCTGCACGACCGCCATCCTCCAACGGCTCGGTCGCCTGGCCAACGAGCAACGCGTGGTCATCCAGGGCTACGGCAAGGTCGGCGCGCCGCTGGTCAAGCTGCTGAGCGACCGCGGCATGAAGGTGGTGGGCATCGCCGACATCAAGGGCGCGATTCACGTGCCCGGCGGGATCAACCACCTGCGCCTGGCCGAGCACGTCGAGGAGAACGGTTCGGTAGCCGGATTCCCCGGCGCCGAGGAGATCTCCCCCGACGACCTGTTCACCCTGCCGTGCGACATCTTCATCCCGGCCGCGCTGGGCGGGGTCATCAACGAGGAGGTCGCCGAGTCGCTGAACGCCTCCGTCGTGGTCGAGGCGGCCAACGGCCCGACCACCGGCGAGGGGGCCCGCATCCTGCACGAGCGCGGCATCCGCTCGGTGCCCGACGTCCTGGCCAACGCCGGTGGCGTCGTCGCCTCCTACTTCGAGTGGGCCCAGGACCTCCAGGGCTACATGTGGGAGCGCGAGCTCTTCCAGCAGCGCCTGGAAAAGACGATGCACGAGGCCTTCAACTACGTGTGGACCCGCCACAAGGAACTCGACGTCTCGTTGCGCGAGACGGCCATCGCGGTGGGCGTCGAGCGCATCGCCGAGGCCACCGAGTTCCGCGGCCTCTTCCCCTAGAGTCGCCATCCGCGCTGTGCCACGCTGGAGGTGTGGACGACGCTGAGCTGAGCCGTGAGGAGCTCCTCGCCCGGATCGCCGAGTTGCGCCAGGAGGTCGACCGGCTGCGCGCCGAGTTGCGCCGCGCGCGGCGCGAGACCCGCGAGGTGCCCCCGCACTACCTCTAGGTCGTGGAGGTCGTCGCGCAGAGGTTGTGGCGCACGTTGAGGACCTCGGCCGCCGCGGCCACCAGGGTCGCGCGCGCCAGCGACCCGTGGACCACCGCCGAGACGATGGCCGCGCGCACCTGCAGGGCCAGCGAGAGCGACGTGGCCGGTGCCGCGGGCACGCCGAAGAGGACCTCGTCGGCCCCCGCCCGCAGGGCGGCGACCGCCGCCTGGGGCACCGAGAGGTGGATGGCGCTGAGCGCGCCCGCGCTGAGCGAGTCCGTGACGATCAGTCCGGTGAAGCCGAGCGACACCCGCAGGGCGTGCACCGCGGCCGGCGAGACGCTCGCCGGCAGCGAGGTCAGTCCGGGCACCGAGGCGTTGGAAAGCATCACCGCCGGGGCACCGTCGGCGATGGCGTGCTTGAAGGGCACCAGGCCGGTGCGTTGCAGCGCCGACCACGGCTTGGTCTTGGCCGGTCCCACGTCGGTGTTGACGGTGGTGCCGCCGAGGCCCGGGAAGTGCTTCACCACGCCGGTCTCGGACGCGGCGGTCAGGCCCCGTAGGAACGCGGTGCCGTCGGCCGCGACCACCGTGGGCGAGCCGCCAAAGGACCGGAACCCGTCGGGGTCGCCCGCCCCGGGCGCCACCGCGCGCGCGTCGACGTCGAGGACCGGCGCGAGGTCCACCGTGACGCCCAGCTTCACCAGCGTGGCGCCGACGCGGCGCGCGAGGGCGGTGATCTGCTCCGGGGTCAGCGTGCGTCCCATGGTCTGGGCCCAAGGAATGGCCGGCACGAGATTGGCCAGGCGCCACACCCCGCCCCCCTCCTCGTCGGTCATGACCAGCAGCGCGTAGCCGCTGGCCGAGGCCGCCTGCACGAGGCCGAGCGAGGCGGCCAGCGTCGTCGGGGCGTTCGAGCCGAAGAGGATCACGCCCCCGAAGCCGTCGCGCGCCGCCGGCACCATGGTCAGGATCGCCGAGGCGTCCACCGGCACGACGACGGTCTCGGCGGCCAGGGCCGGCAGCGACCACTTGGTGACCACCGCCTCGGCGCAGGCCAGATTGCCCGGGCTGGCGGTCGTCGACGCGGCCGGTGGGGCGAGGGCCGTCGCGCTCATCACCAGCGCCGCGGCGGCCGTCGCCCACGCGCGTCTCCTCATGCGTCGAGGCTACGACGGGACCCCCCGCAGGGGACAGCGCGACGCACATCGTCACGCAACTGTTACAGCGTGATGACGCTCGACTACGAACGGCGAGCGGCCCGACGCGCGCGCAGCACGGACGCGGTCAGCGACGCGACGGCCAGGATCGGCAACAGGATGATCGCCGCGGTGTTGGCGTGGCCGGCCACGCTCACCAGGGCGGTGGCGCCGATGGTCACCAGCGCGGCGACGAACAGCTCGGGCGTGTCGCCGACCAGGAAGTCCCACCAGAAGTTGGCGAAGCCCTTCGCCCAGCGCACGATCAACGGGGAGTCGCTCACGCCGCCACCTCGGTCGAGAGCCGCGGCGCGTCGCCGCGCACCAGCACCACGAGCAGCCAGGTCACCACGAGGTAGATCCCGACGAAGGTCGGCAGCATCGCGTCGTTGCCGGGCCAGCGCACGTGGAGCCCCTCGCCGGACCAGAAGGTCCCGAAGCTGACCAGCATGACGCCCACGCCCATCTTCATGGCGTTCTCGGGCACGCGCGAGAGTTGGCGCGCCACCGCGACGCCGGCGACGCCGACCGACACCACCGCCACGCCGGCGACGACCACCGCGAGGCCGAGCCGGTGGGCCGAGGTGCCCAGGGTCAACACCGCGACGACCACCTCGAGCCCCTCGAGGAAGACGCCCTTGAAGGCCATGACGAAGGCGATGTGGTCGCGGTCCGCACGGCCCGCGACGGCCTCCAGCTCGGCGACCACTTCGCGGTACACCTCGTCCTCGTCGTGGCGCGCCTTGAGCCCGCCGGCGCGCAGGATGGACTTGCGCAGCCACTGCATCCCGAAGATCAGCAGCACGCCCCCGACGACCAGGCGCAGCACGTTGATCGGCACGCTCACCAGGGCGGGCCCGACGGCGCCCACCAGGGCGGCCAGGGTCGCCAGGGCCGCGCCGGTCCCCTCGAGGGCCGAGCGCCACCCGCGAGTGTGGCCGACCGCCAGCACGATGGTCAGCGCCTCGACCATCTCGACGGCGCACGCCAGGAACACCGCACCGACCAGCACCACCGCGCTGGACGAGACCGTTGTTGCTACCACCTACATCCCTTTCGCGTCCATCACGAAGCGCGACGCCGCGCGGACGCGGACCGCGCCGGTCCGGTCGGACCGACGGGCGTCAACGACCCGGCCCAGCGTGGCGTCGTGGCCCCCGCGACGACGTGCTCGTCGCCCCGTCCGTTCAAGGCTACGTCAGGGACCTCGCCGCACACGGCGCGTGAGTCGTCAGCGCGGGCCGGCGAGGCCCCGGCTAGCGCGCGCGGCGGCGCAGTTCGTCCTCGATCGCCGCGGGGTCGAGCCCTCGGCTGCGCAGCAGGAGCAGCGTGTGGAACCACAGGTCGGCCGCCTCGGCGACGACCCGCTCGTCGCCCTCGACGAGGGCGGCCACCGACAGTTCGACCGCCTCCTCGCCGACTTTGCGCGCAAGCCCCGGGGTCCCCTGACCCAGCGCGGCCGCCACGTAGGAGCCGTCGGCGGCTTCGGCCTCGCGCTGCAGGATCCGACGCCACAGCCACGGGGTGAAGCACGAGGTCGACCCGTCGTGGCAGGTCGGGCCGTCGGGCCGAGCCCGCACGAGGATCGCGTCGTCGTCGCAGTCCGGCACCACCTCGACCACGCGCAGCGTGTTGCCCGAGGTCTCGCCCTTGCGCCAGAGCCGCTGCCGGGACCGGGAGTAGAAGTGGACGAATCCGGTGGCCCGGGTGGCCGCCAGCGCTTCGTCATCCATCCAGCCCAGCATGAGGACCCGCCCGGAGTCGTCGTCCTGGACGATCGCGGCGCGCAGCTCGTCGGTCACGGGCGCACCTCGCGCAGGGCCACCCCGCAGGCTTCGACCTCGCGGCGCAGCCCCGGCAGACCGGCGGGGTTCTCGTGGACGATCGAGGCGACCAGCGCGGCGTCGGCCACGCCCAGGGCGTCGGCCACGTCGCGCGCCGACCCCGCGCCGCCCGACGCGATGACCGGGACGCTCACCGCGTCACGCACCCGGGCCGTGAGCGCCAGGTCGTAGCCGGCGCGCCGCCCGTCGTGGCGCATGGAGGTCAGCAGGATCTCACCCGCGCCGCGCTCGGCCGCCTCCACGGCCCACGGCACGATCCTGGTCGTGGTGGCCACGCGGCCCCCGTGGGTGTGCACGACGCCCTCGCCCGCGTCGATGGCCACGACGACGGCCTGACGGCCGTAGCGGTTGGCCACCGCCGTGATGAGGCCCGGGTCGGCCAGGGCGGCCGAGTTGAGCGACACGCGGTCGGCCCCCGACTCGATGATTCGCGCGGCGTCGTCGACGCTGCGCACCCCACCGCCGACGGTGAAGGGGATGTCGAGGACGTCGGCCACCCGCTCGACCACCGAGGTCATGGTGGCCGACTCCTCCGGGGTGGCCGCGATGTCGAGCAGGACCAGTTCGTCGGCGCCGCCCGCGGCGTAGTAGGCGGCGAGCTCCACCGGGTCGCCGACGTCGCGCAACCCGAGAAAGCTCACGCCCTTGACGACCCGCCCGTGGGCGACGTCCAGGCAGGGGATCAGGCGCGCGAGAGGCATGACTCCAGGAAGGCCCGGCCGGCCGGGCCGCTCTTCTCCGGGTGGAACTGGACGCCGAGGAAGGATCCCCGGGCCGCCGCGGCGGTAAAGCCCTCGGAGGTGGCGACGGCGTCGGGCGACGTCACGGCGTAGGAGTGCGCGAAGAAGTACGTCTCGCCCCAGGGCTCGACCCGGGCCCACCCGATGCGCGGGACCCGCGCCGCGTCGAGGCGCACCACCCGCCCGGGCAACAGGGCGAGCCCGGCGACCCCACCGTCCTCCTCGGAGGACCCGACGGCCAATTGCAGTCCCAGGCAGATGCCCAGCAGGGGCGCGCCGGCCGCGAAGCGCCGGCGCAGCGCGTCCGCGGCCCCGGTGAGGTTCAGGTGGTCCATGGCCGTGCGCGCCGAGCCGACCCCGGGCAGCACGACGAGGTCGGCGCCCTCGAGCGCTTCCGGGTCGCTCGTCACGCGACTGGTAAGTCCCAGGCGCGTCAGCGCGGCGCGAACCGAGCGCGTGTTGCCGGCGCCGTAGTCGACGACGGCCACCTCCGTCACAGCGACCCCTTGGTGGAGCGCACCACCGCGCCGTCGCGGACCAGGGCCTGGGCCATCGCGCGCCCGACGGCCTTGAAGGCGGCCTCGGCGACGTGGTGGGCGTTGCGACCGGTCGCCGTGACGTGCAGCGTGATGCGCGCCGTCTGGACAAAGGACTCCAGGGCGTGGGCGGCCATGCCGGGATCCGGGTCGATGGCCAGCGTGGCGCTCGGCCGCCCGGAGAGGTCGACCACGGCGTGGGCCAGGGCCTCGTCCATGGGCACGCGCGCCTCGCCGTAGCGGGCCAGCCCGCGCCGGTCGCCGAGGGCCGCATCGAACGCCGCACCGAAGGCGCGCATCGTGTCCTCGACGGTGTGGTGGTCGCCGGTCTCGGGGTCCCCCACCCCGTCGAGGCGCAGGTCCAGTCCGCCGTGGAAGGCCAGCTGCGTGAGCATGTGGTCGTAGAAGCCCTCGCCGGTGTCGACGTAGACGCGCCCCTCGCCGGGCACGCGCAGGCGCACGCTGAGCCGCGTCTCGGCCGTCGCCCGGCGCAGCCGACGATAGGGCGCCGGCGCCGCCGGGCCACCGAGCTCCTGGCGCAGCGCGCCGAGCAGCGCGTCGTTGTCGACCTGGTCGCGCACGCTCACGCGCAGGCCGCCCTCGTAGTCCCGCAAGACCATGCCGTAGGGCAGCATGCGCGCCACGTAGGACGCCGCGTCGCTCATCGGGACGTAGAGGAAGTTGGTGTAGGAGGGCAACGGGGCCAGACCCAGCGCGGTCAGCTCGCGCGCCAGGCGGTCCCGCTCGGCGATCTGGGCGTCCAGCGACGGCGGCGTGGCCAGGGCGGCCAGGGCCAGGGCCGCCGAGAGCGCGGAGACCGACAGCGGCGCCTGGCGCGAGGCGATCACCTCGATCAACCCGGGGGTCGCCACGGCGTAGCCGACGCGCGCGCCGGCCAGGCCGTAGGCCTTGGAGAAGGTCCGCAGCACGATCGCGCCGTCGCCCACCCGGTCCAGGGCGTCGACCCCGGCGTACTCGGCGTAGGCCTCGTCGATGATCAGCTGTCCGGGCACGTCGGGGATCTCGGGCAGCTCGCCGGTCGGGTTGTTCGGCCGGCAGACGAAGACCAGGTCGGCCGTCGTCGGGTCGTCGACCAGCCGGGCGCCAGCCATCAGCGCCGCGTAGCGGTACATCGAGTACGAGACGCGCGGCCCCGTGGCCCCGGTGCCGCCGGCGGCGAAGAGCCGCGCCAGCAGGACGATGAACGCGTCGCGGCCCGCGCCGAGGGCGATCTGGTCGAGCCCGACCCCGTGG
>JBIOFE010000047.1:0-10491 GCA_044446745.1 Acidimicrobiales bacterium | reverse complement strand
GGGGGTGGGTGTGTCGTCGATCACGACGAGGACTCCTTGCGTTCTGGAAGGTGGCGTGACGCGGCGCGCCACGGGGGGCGACCGCCCGCGACGCGAGGCGTCCGGTGCGGTCCGGGTCAAGGGCGGGGGTGCGCGAGACGGTGAGGGGGAGCAACCACGCTGGGGCGATGATCAGGTTCTTGGTGTCCACCACGGTGTCCTCGATGTGTGCGGGGCCGGGGCTCTTCCGCGCCCCCGCGGCGTTCTTCTCGCGCGTCGCCGCTAGCGTGCCGCGCCCTTGGTCACAGGTTACTCGCCCGCGCTAGCCGCGCGGCGCGACCGTGGTCGTGGCCCCGCCCGGGGTGCGCGTGGTCCGCCACGTCACCGGCGTGATGGGGTGGGCCACGAGGTAGTTGAAGGTCTCGGCGACCACCGGCGCGGCGGCGTCGGCGCCGTAGCCACCCTGGCCGATCACGCACAGCACCACGTAGCGCGCGTGCGGGACCGGCCCGAAGCCGACAAACCACGAGTTGGGCTCCTGTCCGGGGGCGTTGGACGCGGTGCCCGTCTTGCCGGCGATCGGGAAGTTGGCCAGCGAGAAGTTCACGAAGTGGTGGAACGGGTAGTACGCGGTGCCGGCCGGGTTGTTGACCACGCCCAAGAGGCCCTCAAGGATGGGGTCGCGCACGCGTGCGGGAAGCGCGACGTGGTCCACGACGCGCGGCTGGTAGCGCACGACCACCTGGCCGTGCGGGTCCAGGACCGCCGCGGCCACCTCGGGGGCGTAGCGCGTGCCGCCGTTGGCGAAGGTCGCGTAGGCCGTGGCCATCTCGATCGGGGTGACCGCGGTCGTGCCCTGGCCGAAGGCCATCTCAATGTTGTCGCCCGTGTACCAGCTGACGTTGGGGAAGGCCGCCGGTGCCAGGGCGTGCAGTTGCTGGCGCACGGCTGGCGAGTCGACCCGACCCTGGTTCTCGTTGGGCAGGTCGATGTTGGTGTACTGGCCCAGCCCGTAATGGGCGGCCACGTTCTGGATCGGCGTCTGGCCGTAGCGCCCGCTGTTGGCCCAGAACAGGTAGCCCAGGTTGTAGAAGTAGTAGTCCGAGCTGCGCGTGAGGGCCTCGGGGAGGTTGATCAACCCCGAGCCGGCCGTCTCGTCGTCGTGGAAGACGCAGCTCCCGGTGCCCGTCTTTCGACAGCCCGGCACCTTGAAGGTCCCCGTGTCGTCGACGATGGCGTTGGGCGAGAGGAGCCCGGTCTGCAGCTGCGTGGTCGCCGACGCCAGCTTGAAGGTGCTGCCGGGGGTGTAGAGGCCCTGGATGGCGTAGTTGTTAAACGCGCCCACGGACAGGAGCTGGCGGAACTGGGTCTCGGACAGGCCGTTGACGAAGTTGCTCAGGTCGTACGAGGGGTAGCTCGACATCGCCAGCACCGCGCCGGTGGTCGGGTCGAGCACGATCGCCGCGCCGTTGATCGACGGCGGGTGCTTGCCCGAGCGCGGGTCCAGCGAGAGCCGGTTGGCCAGGATGCCGCGGGCCAGGTAACCGTCGAGGGCCCGCTGCAGATTCTGGTCGATGTTGAGCACCACGGTGTCGCCGCCCACCGGCGAGGTGGTCTTGATCGCGCCCAGGATGTCGCCGAACGCGTCGACCTCCAGGGTGCGGGTGCCGTCACGCCCGCGCAGGTACTGCTCGTAGTAGGACTCCACACCGGTCTTGCCGATCGTCGAATCGGTCTGGTACCCCTGGTTCGGGTGGGCCTTGATCTCGGCCCCGGTGATCGGCCCGACGTAGCCCAGGACCTGGCTGCCGATGGTGCCCCCGTTGGGGTAGGTGCGCTTGGTGGTCGTGAGCACCGACACGCCCGGGAACTCCTTGGGGTGCAGCCGCAGGAACTCCACCACCCGCGCCGGGGCGTCCAGCATGACCGGCGCCGGCTGGTACGGGTCGTACTGGAGGTTGTTGAGGTTCAGGTTGATCTGGGCCACGCTGATCCCGGTCAGCGAGGAGAGGGCGCCCTTGATGGACGGATTGAGGGCCGCCTGGGCCCGGGAGAGCTGGACCTCGGTGGTGGTGACGTTGGTGACCAGGGCGTGTCCGGAACGGTCCAGGATGTCCCCGCGCGGCGCCGGGATCGTCGAGAACCGCAGCGAGTTGCGCTCGACCGCGGCGACCGAACTGTTGTGGTTGAGAATCTGCAGGACGAAGAGGCGCCCGATCAGCAGCAGGAAGAGGAGCGCGAAGAAGCCCCCGATGATCCGCCAGCGCCGCTCGGGGCGCACCGTCACCTCCTCGGGGCCGGCGACCAGGTCGCGGATCCCGACCGCGCGGGTCTCGTTGATGCGCCGTCCCCGGCGCCGGAAGGGGTTGAGCGAGACCCAGGGGCGCCACAGCCGCGAGAAGGCCGACCCGGTCGGCCGGTCGCGCCACGACCCCTTCACGGCCGAGCCCGCTCGCCGAACCGTCCGAGGGAGCGCGCCACCCGCGTGACCGGCCGGGCCAGGACGAAGAAGGCCACCGCGTTGACCACCATCGACGCCAGCAGGCTGCCGCGCCACAGACCGACGTCGAGGGTGAATAGGCCGAAGACCACGAACAGCAGTGGCGCGGCGAACCCGCCCACCGCGGCCAGGAGCGGCGTGACCCACCACGCCGCCGAGTCCAGGTCGCCGACGCCCTCGCGCCCCAGGCGCGACGCGCCGTACGCCAGACTCACCGCCACGAGAGCGGAGAGGCCGAAGGGCGTGGTGCCGTGGGTGTCGAAGAACAGGCCGGCCAGCGCGCCGGACAGCACGGCCAGGGTGGTGTAGCCGGCCAGACCCATCGTCAGGGGCCACAGCCACACGAGCATGATGACGACGCCGGCCACCCGCAGCGACGTGAAGATCGCCAGCTGCGCGCCGACGACGAAGAGGGTGACAATCGCCAGGGGCGCCAGGGCGCGTCTCACGTCGACGGCTCCCAGAGCACGACGTCCACGTAGAGCAGGTGGCGCAGGTCGGCCGTCGGGCGCAGGGCGACGTCGTAGGTGGCGGCGCCGGGGGTGAGCGAGATCGCGGTGACGCGCGCCACGGGGAGCCCCGGCGGGAACAGCCCGCCGGCCAGCCCGTCGGTCGACAGCAGCGTGCCGGGTCGCAGCGCGGTGGCCAGCGGCACCGACGTCGCGCTGAGGCCGTTGTTGACCCCCCGGCCGCTTACGACCAGCGACGTCGCCCCGTGGGCGAACGTCACTCCGACCAGGGAGTTCACGTCACTGATCAGGCGCACGGTCGCGCCGCGGGGCGTGGTGGAGATCACCACGCCCACCAGTCCCCCGTTGGCCACCACCGGCATGCCCTCCAGCACGCCGTCGTCGCGGCCCTTGGAGATGTCGATGGTGGCGGCGAAGCTGGTCGGTGACAACGTTGTCACCTGGGCCGCGACCGTCGGCAGGGCCCCGACGAACGGGACGTTCAGCGCGGTCGTCATCTCCTGGAGCTGGCGCTCCAGGGCCCACTGCTCGTCGGCGCGCTGCTGGGCCTGGCCCAGTTCGTAGCGCAGCTTCGCGTTCTGGGCGACGACGTCGGAGTAGTTCACCGCACCGGCGAAGAGGTGGCCCAGCGGTCGGGCGACCTCGTTGACACTCCAGCTGAAGGGCTTGACGACGAGGTTGGCCGCGCCGCGCAGTCCCGAGACCACGCCGCCGGTGCTGTACAGGACCGTCACCACCAGGGCCAGCGCGGCGCCGACGGTCCACAGTCGCCGGCGCGAACGACTGGTCGCCACGGGTTAGCGAGTCGGACTGGTCTTCAGCATGCGCGCGAACGCGTCGAGTTCCTCCAGGCACATGCCCGAGCCCAGCGCCACGCAGTTGAGCGGGTCGTCGGCCACGATGATCGGCATGTTGGTTTCGAACTCCAGGCGCGCCGCGAGGCCGTGCAGCAGCGCTCCCCCGCCGGTCAGCACGATGCCCTGCTCCATGAGGTCGCTCGAGAGCTCCGGAGGGGTCCGGTCCAGCGTCACCTTCACCGCGTCGACGATCGCCTGGACCGGCTCCTCCATGGCCTGGCGGATCTGCTCGGTCGAGATGATGACGGTCTTGGGCAGGCCGGTCACCAGGTCGCGCCCGCGGATCTCGGCGCGCAGCTCCTGCTCGAGGGGGTAGGCCGAACCCAACTGGATCTTGATCTCCTCGGCCGTGCGCTCACCGAGCGCCAGCTGGAACTCCTTCTTCACGAACGCCACCAGTGACTCGTCGAGCTCGTCGCCGCCGACCCGGATCGACTGGCTGCAGACGATGCCCCCGAGCGAGATCACCGCGACCTCGGTCGTGCCGCCGCCAATGTCGACGATCATGTTGCCGCTCGGCTCGTGGATCGGCAGTCCGGCGCCGATGGCCGCGGCCATCGGCTCCTCGATGATGTACGCCTTGCGCGCGCCGGCGAACTCCGCCGCCTCCATGACGGCGCGCTGCTCGACGCCGGTGATGCCGGAGGGCACGCAGATGACCATCCGCGGCTTGGCGAAGCGGCGCTGGTGAACGCGGTGGATGAAGTAGCGCAGCATCTTCTCGCAGATCTCGAAGTCCGCGATGACGCCGTCCTTGAGCGGGCGGATGGCCTGGATGTTGCTCGGCGTGCGCCCGATCATCCGCTTGGCCTCGGCGCCGACCGCCAGGGGCTTGCCGTCCTTGATGTCGATGGCCACGACCGAGGGCTCGTTGAGGACGATGCCGCGACCGCGTACGTAGACCAGCGTGTTGGCCGTGCCCAGATCCACGGCCATGTCTCGACCGAGCAGTGAAAAGCGATTGTCAACCATGGGAACCCTTTGACGAAGCGCCTCGCGCACTCACGTGTTCCACCAAGGCTACGGCACGACGGGTCACTCCGACCAGTTGCCGCGTCTCAGGCCAGTTCGGGGAAGAAGATCGCGATCTCGCGGGCGGCCGACTCCGCTGAATCAGAGCCGTGGACCAGGTTGCGCGCCGTTTCACGGGCGAGATCGCCCCGGATCGTCCCGGGCGCCGCGTCAAGCGGGTTGGTCGCGCCCATCAAGGCGCGCACCACCCGCCACGCGTCGTCGGGACCTTCGACGATCATGACCAGCGCGGGGGCGCCGGTAATGAACTCGATCAAGCCCGGGTAGTAGTCGCGGCCCTCGTGCTCGGCGTAGTGGCGCGCCGCGGTCGCGGGATCAATGACCCGCAGCTGGGCCGCCACCAGTCGCAGCTGCTTGGCCTCCAGGCGCCCGACAATCTCGCCGACGAGCCCGCGCGCGACGGCGTCGGGCTTCACGATGACGAGCGTTCGGTTCACGACGGTGAAATCTAACAGCCCGACGCGAGGTGCCGGGACGCGACGTGCAGCACGTCGCCGCGCACCTCGGCCACGAGGTAGAGGCTGCCCGCGACCACGATGAGGTCGTCGTCGGTCGATCGCTCGCGCGCGTGGGCGAGCGCCGCGGCCGCGCGCGGGTGCTCGAAGGCGACCGCGCCGCGTCGGCGCACCGCCGCGGCGACCACGTCGGCGCCGACCGCGCGCGGCGAGAGCGGCGCGCAGCAGTGGAACTCGGTGAAGCCGACGGCCAACAGCGGCGCCACCATGTCGTCCACGTCGCGACCGGCGAGCATTCCCAGCACGCAGCGCCGCTCGCCGTCGACGAAGAACGCGCCGTCGATCGTCGCGGCCAGGGCCCTCATCCCGGCCGGGTTGTGGGCGCCGTCGACCACGATCATCGGATGGCGAGCGATGAGCTCGGTGCGCCCGGGCATGACCGCGGCGCCGAGAGCGCCGACGAGGACCTCGTCACCCAGCTCGCGGCCCAGGAACGCCTCGCAGGCCACGACCGCCGTGGCCGCGTTGACGCCCTGGTGGATCCCGTGCAGGGTGACCGGGACCTCCTCGTAACAGGCGAAGGGCGTGCGCAGGGTGATGGCGCGCCCGCCCACCGCCAGGTCATTGCGCTCCAGGGCGAAGTCGACGTCGAGCGCCCAGAGGGTGGCGCCCAGCTCGGCGGCCCGTCGCCGGGCGATCTCGACGACGACGGCGTCCGTGGTCGCCACCACCGCAACGCCACCGGACCGGAAGACCCCCACCTTATCGGTCGCGATCTCGCTCACCGTGGAGCCGAGCACCGCCGTGTGGTCGAGGTCGACGTTGGTCAGCACCGCGACGGCGCTGTCGAGCACGTTGGTCGAGTCCCACGTGCCACCCATGCCGACCTCCACGACGCCCACGTCGATCCCCTCGTCGGAGAAGTGCAGGAAGGCGGCCACGGTGAGCAGCTCGAAGCGAGTGAGCGAGACCGCGCTGACCGCCTCGGCGTCGGCCAGGCGACCGAGCAGCGCGACGAACGAGTCGTCGTCAATGGGCGCGCCGTTGACGGCGATGCGTTCGTTGACCGCGTGCAGGTCGGGGCTGGTGAAGGTGCCCACGCGCAACCCGGTGCGCACCAGCAGCGCGCTGGCCAGGGTCGAGGTGGTTCCCTTGCCGTTGGTGCCGGTGACATGGATCGACGGGTAGTCCCGATGCGGGTCGGCGAAGAGGGCCAGGGTGTCGCGGACCGGCTGAAGGGTGGGGACCGCCTGGCGGTTGGGCGCGACGCGCTCGTAGTCGACGTGGGACTCGAGCCACCTCAGCGCGTCGGCGTACGAGGTGAAGCGCACGAGTTAGCTCGCTCGACGGGTCCTCGTCGCCTTCCGCAGCTCGTACGCGGGCGTGGAGTGTTCGCGCACGACCTCGGCGGTCACCACGCAGCGCGCCACGTCGCTGCGGCCCGGAACGTCGAACATCGGCTCGAGCAGGACGTTCTCGAGGATCGAGCGCAGGCCGCGCGCGCCGGTGCCGCGCTCCAGCGCCAGGTCGGCGATCGCCACCAGCGCCTCGGGCTCGATGATCAGCTCGACGCCGTCCATCGCCAGGACCTGGCAGAACTGCTTGACCAGCGAGTTCTTCGGCTCGGTGAGGACCCGGATGAGCATGTCGCGGTCGAGCTGCTGGACCGCGCCGACGATCGGCAGGCGGCCGATGAACTCGGGGATCAGCCCGAACTTGATCAGGTCCTCGGGCAGCACGCTGCGGAACAGCTCGATGTCGCCGACCCGGCGCGACTCGACGGGCGCGTTGAAGCCCATCGACTTCTTGCCCAGACGCCGCTCGATGATCTCTTCGAGCCCGGCGAAGGCGCCGCCGCAGACGAACAGGATGTTCGACGTGTCGATCGTGATGAACTCCTGGTGCGGGTGCTTGCGACCTCCCTGGGGCGGGACGCTGGCCACGGTGCCCTCCAGGATCTTCAGCAGGGCCTGCTGGACGCCCTCGCCGGACACGTCGCGCGTGATCGACGGATTCTCGGCCTTGCGAGCGATCTTGTCGATCTCGTCGATGTAGATGATGCCGCGCTCGGCACGCTTGACGTCGAAGTCGGCGGCCGACAGCAGCTTGAGCAGAATGTTCTCAACGTCCTCGCCGACGTAGCCGGCCTCCGTGAGCGCGGTGGCGTCGGCGATCGCGAAGGGCACGTTGAGCATGCGCGCCAGCGTCTGGGCGAGGAAGGTCTTGCCGCACCCGGTGGGCCCGAGCAGCAGCACGTTGGACTTGGCCACCTCGACGTCGTCGTCGTGCAGCGGCCCCGACTGAATCCGTTTGTAGTGGTTGTAGACGGCCACCGAGAGGATCTTCTTGGCTTCGGTCTGGCCGATGACGAAGTCGTCGAGGAACGACGACACCTCTCGCGGCGTGGGCAGCTCGTCCAGGACGAACTCGGGACGGTCGCCGAACTCGTCGGCGATGATGTCGTTGCACAGGTCGATGCACTCATCGCAGATGTACACGCTGGGACCCGCGATGAGCTTCTTGACCTGCTTCTGACCCTTCGCGCAGAAGCTGCACTTGATCAGGTCGTTGCCTTCGCCAAACTTTGCCACGAGTTCCCTCCGACACAACCTCCGCCCGAACATCCTACGAGGCGACTCCCGCCGCGCATGGTACCTACGGTCGGGCGGTGATCACCTCGTCGATCAGGCCGTATTCGACGGCTTCGTGCGCCTCGATGATGAAGTCGCGGTCGGTGTCCTTGGTGATTCGCTCGGTGGTCTGGCCGGTGTCGTTGGCCAGCATCGAGTTGATCATGTCCTTCATCCGCAGGATCTCGCGGGCCTGGATCTCGATGTCCGACGCCTGTCCCCCGACCCCGCCCCACGGCTGGTGCAGCAGGACGCGCGCGTGCGGCAGGGCGTAGCGCTTGCCCTTGGCCCCCGCCCCGAGCAGGACCGCCGCGGCCGACGCCGCCTGGCCGAAGCAGAATGTCGACACGTCGGGCTTGATGTACTTCATCGTGTCGTAGACCGCCAGCAGGCCCGTGATGTCGCCGCCGGGCGAGTTGATGTACAGGTTGATGTCCTTGTCGGGGTCCTCCGACTCGAGGAACAGCAACTGCGCGCAGATCAGATTGGCCACCGTGTCGTCAATCGGCGTGCCCAGGAAGATGATGCGCTCGCGCAGGAGCCGACTGTAGAGGTCGTAGGCGCGCTCGCCCCGGTTGGACGACTCGACGACCGTGGGGACGAGATAGTTCTGGGCGCGGTGGGATTCGTTCACGGGACCACCTTAGGCGTCGGCCGCTTCGGACTGGTCGGCGCGCAGCACCTCTCGGTCGATCTCGACGCCCGTCGGATCGACGAAGGTGACGTGGTCGGCCAGCCAGCGCGACGCCTTCATCTTGGCCACCTCGGCCGTGAAGGCGACCACCCGTCCGGTATCGCGAAGGTTCTGGCGCAACGTGTCCGGCGAGGATCCCATCGACGCTGCGGTCTTGGCGAGTTCCTCGTCGACCTCCTCGTCGTCGGGCTCGAGACCCTCGGCGCGCACCAGCGCGCGCATCGCCAGGTCCACGCGCACCGCGCGCACCGCGTCGAGGCGCAGCGTCGCCAGCAGCTGGTCCGAGTCCTGGTTGGTCACCGTGAGGAAGTTCTCCAGGGTGAGGTTCTGCTGGGTCAGGCGGTGGCCGAGGTCGTGGAGCCGCTCGTTGGTCTCGGCGGAGACGAGCGTGTCGGGCACCACGTTCTCGGGCACCAGGTTGCTCAGGGCCACCAGCGTCGCGTCGCGCTGGGTCAACTGGGCCTCGATGATCCGTCGGCGACGCAGCTGATCGATGACGCCCTCGCGCAGGGCGTCCACGCCGGCCCACTCCGTGTTCTGCTCGACCCACTCGTCGGTGAGCTCGGGCAGCTCGCGTTCCTTGACCTGCTTGAGCGCGAGCTCGTAGGTCGCCACGACGCCCTTCTCCAGGCTTCCGTTGACCTTCAACTCCTCCCCGGCGCGCAGACCGAGGATCAGCTCGTCGACGCCCCCGGTGATCGTCCCGGAACCCACCGTGTACATGTAGTCGGTCAGCTCCATCGGTTCGACGTCGGTGGCGACCTGGGTGACGCGTAGGTCGAGCGTCACCAGGTCGCCGGTGACGATGGGGCGATCGACGTCCTTCAGCACGGCGTCGGTTTCGCGAAAGCGATCGATTTGGGCGTCGACCTCGACGTCGGTGACGTTGGGCGACGGGATCGTCACGCGCAGGTCGCGATAGCCGTCGAGGGAGACCTCCGGTCGGACCTCGACCTCCACGTCGAAGGTCAGGGGGCCGCCCTCCTCACCGCCGGTGATGGTGATGTCGGGCTGGCCAATCGGGTCGATCAGAGTGTCGGCGACGGCGTGGGCGTAGAAGTCGGGCAGCGAGGACCGGATGGCCTCGGCGCGCAGGGCCTCGGGGCCGCCGAGGTGCGCCACCAGGACGCTCTTGGGCACCTTGCCCTTGCGGAACCCCTTGACGGAGACCTGGCGCGAGAGCGAGGCGGCGGCGTCGTCGAGGGCCCGGGCCATCTCGTCGACGTCGACCTCCACGCGGAGCATGACCTTCTGGTCGTCCAGGGTGGTGGCGGTGGCGCGCATCGGAGCGCTCAGCCTACCGGTTCACCGGGCGATCCCCCGTCTAGGTGATCACGTGAAGATCGGCGGCGAGCGAACGCGCCATCGCCTCGTCGCCCGCCACCCGACTGCCGGCGAGGAAGCGGTCGGCCGTGACGCGGCCGGCGCCGCGACGCCAGTAGAGGTCAGTCGAGGTCGTCAGTTCCAGGCTCGGCGCGCCGTCGATGGAGGCGACCGGCTCCGCGCGGCCGCGCGCGACGGCGATGCTCACCGAGCGGCCCCGCGGGCCAGTGAGGTTCAGGCGCACGGTGGTCCCGTCGCGCGCGCCCATCTTCTTGCCCACGACGTAGGGCAGGCCTGCTTCGAGTCGGTTGAGCACGATCTCCTCGCCGGCCTCCCCGGCCCGGCCGGGCACGTCGAGCCCGTCGCGCACGTCCTGGAGGTGGATCCAGCTGTCGACGACGCGGATCTCCTGGAACACGTGGTACGGCCGGTCGCCGACTGGGGACCAGCCCACCCGCGCCCACCCCCCGTCGTCCCCCGCCCGCCCGCGAACCACCGCCGCGGCGGCGACCCCCCGGAAAACGTCGAGGAGCTCGGCGCCCCGCCCGCCC
>JBIOFE010000046.1:0-11532 GCA_044446745.1 Acidimicrobiales bacterium | reverse complement strand
CCGGTCGCCGACTGGGGACCAGCCCACCCTCGCCCACCCCTCGTCGTCCAGCGCGCGCAGGCGAACCAGCGCCGCGGCGGCGACCCCGCGGAACTCGTCGAGGAGCTCGGCGCCCGGCCGGCCCCGGTAGGCCTGGACGTAGGCCTCGTTCACCTCGCCGATCGGGTTGCGCACGTAGTCCGGCCACGGGCCCTCGTGCGCGGGCACCGGATCGCCGCGCAACAGCAGCTCGAAGCCCACCAGGTGGCTGAGGACGTCGCGCACGCTCCAGCCCGGGCAGGGCGTGGGTGCGTCGTAGGCCTCGGGGGGCCGGGGGCGCAGCAACTCGTCCAGGGCCCGCCACGTCTCGTCCAGCGCGTCAATGATCCACTCGCACGCCATGATCCCCCCGCTCTTCGCTCAGCCTACGAATCCGGGGTCGTCGTGGCCGGAGCGACCTGGTGTGTCACGATTGATCGACGGGAAGTAGCGCAGCTTGGTTAGCGCACCTGGTTTGGGACCAGGAGGTCGCGGGTTCGAATCCCGCCTTCCCGACACTGCGTCCCCGATGAGGGGGAATCAAACACCGCCTTCCCGACGTGGTGCCCCCGGCAGGAGTCGAACCCGCAACCTGACGGGTAGAAACCGTCTGCTCTATCCAGTTGAGCTACAGGGGCGTCACCTCATCGTAGTGAGCCACCCGTCGGGCCCCGGGGAGCGCGAAAGCCCTGTGACATACTGGAGGGGCTTGGTGGGCGTAGCTCAGTTGGTTAGAGCGCCAGGTTGTGGTCCTGGAGGCCGCGGGTTCGACCCCCGTCGCTCACCCCACGCGTCGATGTGTCGAGTCGGCCCAATTCAGGGCGCCGCACACCCGTGTAGATTCCCGGTGAGAGGCCCAACCGGCCCATCCAAGGAGGAACCATGACCATCGTGCGCGACTCGTTCTACATCAACGGACACTGGGTGCCCGCGGCCTCCGCCGAGGTCCTCGAGGTCACCTCGTCCAACACCGGGGAGCTCTACGCCACCGTCCCGGCCGGCACGGTGGAGGAAGCCAACCTCGCCGTCGAGGCCGCCGCGGCAGCGTTCCCCGCCTGGTCCAACACCAGCCCGAAGGAGCGCGGCGAGTTCCTCACGCGCATCTCCGAGAAGCTGGCCGAGCACAGCGACGAGCTGGCCCTGACGATCGCCCACGAGGTCGGCATGCCGCTGATGCTGTCCAAGGGGATCCAGGTGGGCCTGCCCACCATGACCTTCGCCGACTCCGCGCAGCGTGCCGCCGACTTCGTCTGGGAGGAGGAGGTCAACAACTCGACGCTGGTCCGCGAGCCGGTCGGCGTGGTCGTGGCGATCACGCCGTGGAACTACCCGCTCCACCAGATCGCCAACAAGGTGGCGCCCGCCCTGGCCGCGGGCTGCACCGTGGTCCTCAAGCCCAGCGAGGTGGCGCCCGTCAACGCCTTTATGTTGGCCGAGCTCTTCGACGAGGTGGGACTGCCCGCCGGGGTCTTCAACCTTGTGTCCGGTCTGGGTCCGGTGGTCGGCGAGGCCCTGGTCGCGCACCCCAAGACCGACATGGTCTCCTTCACCGGTTCGACGCGCGCCGGCAAGCGGGTGATGCAGATCGCCTCCGAGATGGTCAAGCGGGTGGCACTCGAGCTGGGCGGCAAGTCGGCCAACGTCATCCTGGAGGGCGCGGACCTGCCCAAGGCGGTGGCCGACGGCGTCTTCAAGGCCTACCTCAACTCCGGCCAGACCTGCTCGGCGCTGACCCGCATGGTGGTGCCGCGCTCCCGCCTGGCCGAGGTCGAGGACCTCGCGGTGGCGACCGCGGCCAGCCTGGCCCCGGACGACCCGATCACCGGAGCGAGCTTCCTGGGGCCGCTCGTGAGCGAGACCCAGCGCCAGCGCGTGCGCTCCTACATCACCCGGGGAATCGAGGAAGGCGCCCGAATCATCTGCGGCGGCGTCACGCCACCGGAGGGACTCGAGCGCGGCTTCTACGTACAGCCGACCATCTTCTCCGACGTGCGCCGCGACATGACCATCGCCCAGGAGGAGATCTTCGGCCCGGTGCTCTCGATCATCCCGTACGACTCCGAGGAGGAGGCGGTCGCCATCGCGAACGACTCGACCTACGGGTTGGCCGGCGGCGTCTGGGCGGCGACGGACGAGAAGGCCTTCGAGGTCGCGCGCAAGATCCGCACCGGCCAGGTCGAGATCAACGGCGGCGCGTGGAACAACGTGGCGCCCTTCGGCGGCTACAAGCAGTCCGGCATCGGCCGCGAGCTCGGCGAGTTCGGATTCGAGGAGTACCTCGAGGTCAAGTCCATCCAGCACAACTGAGCCGGTGCGCGCGACGCGTCGGTATAGACTCGGCGCGCGCCGGTAGCTCAATTTGGCAGAGCATTTGACTCTTAATCAACAGGTTGCGGGTTCAAGTCCCGCCCGGCGCACCGCTACGGTGGCCCCCGTTCCGGGGCAGACTCTTATCAGTGCGAGGCTGCCCGAGATCGGCGCTGGCACGTGCACAATCCGACGAACCGGAGAATCCCATGATCGATGATCGATCGTTCTCGCGCGCCGTGGCCGTTGCGGCCACCGCTTCGGCCCCCTTGGCGGTGGGAGAGATCATTGCGATGCTGGCGGCGGTTCACTTCAACGTGAACGGCATGAGCCACCCGCTCGTGCTCCTGCGAGCGGGAGTCAGCGCCGCGCCGCTGTGGCGCCTCAGCATGGTCCTCGACATCCTCGGCTACTACCTGTTGGTCATTCCCCTGTTCTTGCTCTTGCGTACGGCGACCCGTCCCCAAAGCCCGAAGTGGGTTGACCTCTTCACGCTGTGCCTGCTGGGCTACGCCCTGATCGGGGCCATGGGGGCGGCGGTGCTGGCCACCGCCCTCCCCACCCTGATCACGGCGTACGCGGCTTCTAACGGACACGGCCACCTGGCCAGCGTGGCGGTGACGTTCACCGGCTACACGGACGGCGTCTATCGGGGTCTTTGGAATCTCCTCGAGCAGTTGCTGGCCGGCGTGGGGTGGATCGGGTACGGACTCGTGCTGCGATCGCGACATCGCCGGCTTGGACTCAGCACCCTCATCTTGGGGACAGCGTGCCTGGTCGACTCACTGGGCACCGCACTCAACATTGATGCGGTCGCCTCGACGGGCTTGATCGTGTACCTCGTCCTGGCGCCAATCTGGGCGGCGACGATCGGTGCAGAGCTCTGGCGCAACTCCACCGTGCTTGACTGGCGTGACCTATCAACGACGCCCAACATCGGCTAAACGTCAGTGGGGGCCCGCGGCGGCTGTGGTTCGCGTCATTCGGCGAATCGATCGATCCCAGATACCGTTTCCGGCCCGCGCCCGAAGCCGGATCCCGGCGGGTCACGTGGCCACCGACCGTGCCTTCGCCACGGCGACAGAGTCATTGGCGTCACTCAATGATCAACGAGATCGGCAGACCCCGATCTACCGGGCCTCACTCCGCTCGAAGGACGAGACCGGCGGGCGTTCGCGCCGCACTCCGCCCCGGGAGGATCGCCACCAGATTGGCGAAGCCCAGGGCGCCGAACCCGACGAGGAGGGCCAGCCACACGGGAACGACCGGACTCGGCACTACGTGAATGCTGTGGGCGAACTGGATCCACAGTTCTCGCCCGACGAGCACCCCCAGCGGTATCCCGACGACGGCGCCGATCACGGCGGCCACGGTCGCCTGCCACGCCAGCACCGCCGCCAGCTGACGTTGGGTGAAGCCCAAGGTCTTGAGTAGCGCCAATTCGCGGCGCCGGCGGCGCACCGACGCGAGGAGGATCAGTCCCAGCGCCACGACGGCACCGCCCGCCAAGGCGAGGGCCAGATACGCCGGGGTGGCGCGGAGGGTGCCAGCGTTGGCGATCTCGGCCGGTCGTTGGACCGGCACGACGTTGACCGAGTCCTGGGCCGCCTTCTCCAGGACGGTGGCGACGGCGCCCAGCCGTGCCAGGGCCGCGGCGGTGGTCGGCGAGCGAAGTCGGATCAGGACGATGTTGGGCCCGCCGCCCGGCAGGTTGAAGAGGTTCCGCGCGCTGGCCGGTATGAGGTGGTAGTCGAGAATCGCGCCCGTGCCCAGTTCGGTATGGAGGGAACCTCCGATAGCCGGGAGCGTCACCGTCCCCACGATGCGAAGCGTCGTGGACGACGCGGTCCCGTTGCTCACGCGTACCGTCTCGCCGACCCGTTTGTGCAGTTCGGCCAGCGTCGCGGAGCCCAGCACGATCTGGCCCGGTTCGGATACTCCGTGACCGGAGAGCACGGGCGGTGACACCGCGGCGCCGGGGCTCGCGCCGAGGACGGGCACCTCACGGCCGTCGATCTGCAGTTGGGAGAAGTACATGCCCGACCACGCCGTCACGTCGTGATCGCCATTCAACTGCTGGGCCAATGGCGCCTGCGGGAGGACGCCCACCCCACCCGCGGCGTCCATGGCCACGGTCCAGTTCCACCCATAGAGCCGGGGATGCGACACCAGGGTGTTGAGGCTCGAGCCCATCGTCAGTGTCGCGAGGACGACGGTCAGCGCCAACGTCGAGCCGACCACGGCGGACCGCACCGGCGACGCGCGCCGCCCGGACCCCGGAACGAGCGCGAATCGGATGCCGCACACCGCGGGAGCTCCGAGGCCCAGCACCATCGCGGCCCGGACGGCCAGTGACGTCGGGCCCGACGCTCGAGCGCGGCGCCGCTGGGCACGGTGGGGTGCCTGGACGAAGCCGATCACCGATGCGATCACCGTCAGGACCACGACGAGCACCGCGACGCCAAGGCCGATCACCAGGGGGTCAAGCGAGACGCCGGGCGTGGGGTAGACCGGCCGCACGGGTCCGATGGGGGCGAGTGGCGAGAGCGTCAGGGCGATCACTCCGGCAAGGATCGACCCCGCGGCGGCGGCCCCGACGACGCCGATCATCTCGATGACGGAGGTCGTGCTGGGACCCGCCCCTAGGGCGCGCACGACGCTCAACTCGTCGGCTTCGAGTCGCAGCTGGCGTCCGATGAGCTGTACCGCGATGACGAGCGTGACCAGGGCCACGATCAGACCGAAGACGCCCAGCGCAATCGCGTCGGGCTGAATGACGCGCTGGGCCACCGCGGCGGCGGCCGACGATGAGGCGGCGAACAGCCGGGGAAAGCGCGGAGGCAGGATCCGGGCGATCTCGGACTCGACGGCGCGAAGGTGACGCACGCCGCCCGAGATCTGCACGTGGGTCAGGGTGGGATCGACGCAGCACTGGAGGAGGGGCCGGGTGAACGCGGGCGTGGCGAAGATCGTGGGGCTGCGATCGGTGTCGTCGATGATCAAGCTCGCGCTGGTCGTCACGATGCCGACGACACGTACCTGGGCGTGAAAGATGGGCCTGCATCGTTGGCAGTTCGTCGTCGATTGAACGTCACCGACGACGCCCAGCGGGAAGGAGCTGCCCACGTGCAGGCCGAGGAGACGGGCCGCGTCGGGGGTCACGGCCACCTCCAGGCGGCTGGCCGGATTCGGCAGGTGACCGGACACGAGGACCAATCGGTCCATCGTGATGTTGACGCCATCGATGCTGCTGTACAACCCCCACCGAGGATTGCCCAACGCGACGGCGCTCCGGACCACGTACCCCTGGGCGTCGACCTTGACCGCCTCGTACCCGGCTTCGCTCTCGACCCGCGTCACGAAGGGAAGGTGAGCGATCTTGCGAATGAGGCCCGGGTCGTACCCGGTGGGCGCCGGCTGGTAGAGGCCGGTAAGGACGATGAGGTCCGAGGGATCCGTGCTTGCGATGAACTGCGAGAACGACGACTCGGTTCGCCGCGCCCCGGCGATCGACGCCAGCGCGACGCCGCCGAGCAGACCCACGAGGAGAACAATGCTCAGATAGCCGCCCCACCGTCGGTGGAAGGTCGCACGAAAGCGGAACCAGGCGACGCGCACGGCTCGCTCGCCCACGAGAACGTCCCCCTTTGGCGGCGCTGGTACCGCTCGCCGCAGTCTGACCGCCACGGTGCGCGCGCCCAAGGCGGTCAGCCCTCCGCCATTCTTCGTGTTAGTACCCCTGGACAGCGCCACCGAGCGCGGTTGATCGCGTCCGGTCGCCAACTTCGCGGCGGACCAGTACACCGGACGCTCCGACTCTTAGCGTCTCCTTACGGCGAACCACAGTCTTCTTTGAGGACCGCCCGTAGCCTCCCTGGGGTGCTCCGGAGCTCCATCGAGGATCGGCCGTCTCTCCCCCAGGGCCCGTCGCACCTCGAGCAGCGGGCGCACCGCCCCTTGCGTCTCCGTGTCGCTGCGTGCGCGTGGCGCCCGGGCGTCGTCGCCGCCGCGGCGGTGACGGCGTTGGGTCTCTCCCCGCTCGTCGGGACCGGCGTGGCGAGCGCCAGTTCGACCGCGGGTGCCCGCCCGGCGCGACCTGCCCCGACGAGCACTCTTTCGCGTCGATTGCTGCCGAGATCGTTGCCGCACCCGGCGTCGGTGCCGGCGTTCGCCGGGTATCCGTTGGTGGGTGGGGGCCGCTGGCGGCCGGCCGGCCGCCTCGTGGACGGCCAGCCGGCCATCCTCACCACGCTGGTCCGCTTGCCCGGCCCCGGCACCACCGTCGCGGGGATCGCGTGGATGGACACGCCGCTGCTGCGCGCCCGGCTGTACTCGGGCAGCCTCAGCCCCGGCGGCCTGTTTTGGAAGTACACGGCCCCGATATCGCGCGGGGAGTCACGCGCGCTCGTCGCCGCGTTCAACGGCGGCTTCCTACTCAAGGTCTCTCACGGCGGATACCTCAGCGAGGGCCATCTGGTGGCACCGCTGCGCGCGGGGGCCGCGTCGCTCGTCATCTATCGCGACGGGTCGATGACCGTCGGCGCCTGGGGGCGCGACGTCACGATGGGCGCCAACGTTGCCGCGGTGCGCCAGAACCTCACGCTGCTCGTCGACGGTGGCCGGATCGCGCCCGGCCTCAACCCCAACGACGTCGCTGCATGGGGCGCGTCACTCAATCAAGTGGTCGACACCTGGCGCTCGGGCCTCGGCGTCACGTCGACCGGCGCCCTGGTCTACGTCGCCGGTCCGATGAACATCGTCGAGCTGGCTCAGCTACTCGTGCGCGCCGGAGCGGTCCGCGCGATGACCCTGGACATGAATCCGCTGTGGCCGGTGTTCGCGACGTACGAACCCGCGTCGCCGACGGGCTACGCCTCGCCCGGCAACGGGACCGACCTGGTGCCGACCATGGTCCAGTCCCCCGCCCGGTTCTTCGAGGCCGCCTACTCGCGCGATTTCATCACGATCTCCACGCGCTAGCCGTCCCATCCGGCGAGTCGGCGCCGAGTGCGGGTTGGGCCGACGCCGCAAACCGCGGGTCGAAAGTTCGTCAACGGCGCCGCCCGGTGGCGTAGCCTCGACCTGGCCCACGCGTGGCGGGCCCGACAGAGTTGTCAGGAGATCGCGTGCACATCAACGCCGGCGACACCGCGTGGATGCTCGCGGCCACCGCCCTCGTCCTGTTCATGATGCCGGGACTGGCCCTCTTCTACGGCGGGCTGGTCGGCGAGAAGAACGTCCTGTCCACCATGGCCCAGTCCTTCGTGGCCATCGGCATCATCTCCATCCTGTGGATCGTGGTGGGGTACTCGCTGGCCTTCGGCCCGGACCACGCCGGGGTCATCGGCGGCTTCCAGAACTTCATGCTGCGCGGCATCGGGACCACCCCCACCGCCTTCGCGCCGACCATCCCGCCCTTATTGTTCATGGCGTTCCAGATGAAGTTCGCGGTGATCACGCCAGCGCTCATCGCGGGCGCCTTCATCGGGCGGATGCGCTTCCTCGGCTACCTCGTCTTCATCGGCCTCTGGTCGCTCCTGGTCTACTGCCCCTTCGCCCACTGGGTCTGGGGCGGCGGCTTCCTGGGCGCCGGCGGGCTGCACGCGATCGACTTCGCCGGCGGATCGGTCGTCCACGAGCTGGCCGGCGCCTCGGCCCTGGCCGCCGCGCTCTACCTGGGGCGGCGCCACCAGATCGACCGGCCGCACAACGTGCCCTTCGTTCTGCTCGGCGCGGGCATCCTGTGGTTCGGCTGGTTCGGCTTCAACGCCGGGAGCGCTAACACCGCCGGCGGCGTCGCCGTGGCCGCGCTGGTCAACACCCAGATCGGCGCCAGCGCGGGCATGCTCGCGTGGATGATCGCCGAGTGGGTCCAGCGAGGCAAGCCCTCGGGGGTCGGCATCGCCTCGGGCGCGGTGGCCGGACTGGCGGCGATCACGCCAGCGTCGGGCTACGTGCCGACGTGGGCGTCGCTGGTCATCGGCGCGGCGGCCGGCCTGCTCTGCTACCTCGCGGTGCGCCTCAAGGACCGCTTCAGCTACGACGACGCCCTCGACGTCGTGGGCGTCCACATGGTGGGCGGCTTCATCGGCGTCGTGCTGACGGGGGTCTTCGCGAGCCTCGTGGTGAACGCGGCGGGCGAGGCGGGCGGGGTCCTCCAGTTCGGTCGCGAGTCCGTGCTGGCGCTCGCGGCCCTGGTGTTCCCGTTCGTGATGACCCTCATCATCCTGTGGGTCACCGAGAAGACGGTGGGTCTGCGGGTCAGCACCGCCGACCAGGTCGCCGGACTGGACGTGAGCGAGCACGCCGAGGTCGGCTACGAGTGGATGTCGGACTCGCACGAATCGGGTGGATCGACGCCCTAGCCCCAGGGCGAGTCGGCGCCCGGTGTGCCGCTACTCGGCCCGCAGAACCAGCGCCACCGGGGTCCGCGCGGCGCTGCGCCCCGGCAGCGCCGCGACCAGGTTGGCGAACCCGAGGGCGCCCAGGGCGACGAGCGTCGTCACCACGGCGGGTGTGGTGGGCGCGGGCACCGCGTGGATGTTCCGGGCGAAGAGGTCCCAGAGCTGACCCCCGATGAGGATGCCGGACGGCACCCCGACGACGACGCCCACGACCGCCGCCACGGTGGCCTGCCACGAGATGGCGGCGGCCACCTGGCGCCTGGTCAGCCCCAACGCCTTCAGGAGCGCCAGTTCCCGGCGTCGACGACGCACCGAGGCGCCGATCGTCAGGCCCAGGGCCACCAGGGCGCCCGCCGCGAGGGTGGCCGCAAAGACGGTGGGCGCGGTGCCCATGGAGCGGAAGTTCACGATCTCGATCGGGCGCAGCACGGAGACGACGCCGCCGGCCGAGCCGTTCGACGAGGGAACGCGGTTGATCTCGGTGTTGACCCGGCCCAGCGAACGAAGGGCCGCAGCGCGGCTCACGCCGGCGCGCACGCGCACGAGCACCGCGTTGGGTCCCGGAATGGCCGAGCTCTGCAGGTTGAGCAGGGCCACCGGGAAGTCTTCGGTGGCCACCCACGCGCCGTCACCCATGCCCAGCCCGCCCCCGATGGCGGGCATGGTCGCCGTCCCGACGATCCGCAGGGCCTGCGGCTTGCTCACGCCATTGCTGAAGGTGACCGTGTCGCCCACGTGCTTGTGCAACTGGGCCAGCGTGGCGCCGCCGAGGACGACCTGATGCGCCGAGCGCAGACCGTGACCGGTCAGCACCGGTGGGGCGACCCGGGCACCCGGCTTCTCGGTCAGGACCGCGACGCGCTGGCCATCCAGCCTGGCCGTAGCGAAGCTAGCGCCCGACCACGCCTGGACGTCGGCGTCCGCGTTGAGGAGCTTGGCGGTCAGGGGGCCGGGGAGGTCTTCCGCCCCGGTGAACGCCGAGATCAGCACGTAGTCCCAGTTCCAGCCGTAGAGGGCCGGGCGCGACACCAGACCGTTGAGACTGGCCCCGAAGGTGACCGTGGTCACGAGCACCGTCACGGCGAGGACCGCGCCGATGAGGGCCGCTCGGACCGGCGCGGTGTTGCGTCCGCGACCCGACTCCAGGGCGAATCGGAAGCCGGCGACCACGGACACCGGCAGACCCGACGACGCCACCCGGCGAAGCCACGGCCTCTCGCTGCGCCAGGGTCGACTGGCGCGGTTCGACGTCACTGCGCGCACCTCGCGCCTGGCCAGGACGATCGCCAGAAACGCGAGGAGGACCAGCAGCGACACGGATCCCAATCCGAGCACCGTCCCGTCCAGCGCGACGCCCGGCTGCGGGTACACCGGGCGCACCGGTCCCAGCGGGGTCAGCGGTGACAGGCAGACCGCCACCACGACCGCCACCAGGACGCCGCCGACGGTCGCCGCGAGCACGCCCAGGAGTTCGTCGGCGTGCATCATCGACCGAGTGGCCCCGAGGGCCCGCATCGACCCCGTCGCGTCGCGGCCCGCGCTCATCAGACGCCCGATCATCAGCCCGGCCACGAGGAGGAGGGAGAGACCGGCGATGCCCCCGAAGACGCCCAGCGCGACGGCCTCCGGGGTGATCGCCGCCTGCACGGTGGGGATGCCCTGGGAGGTGATCTCGGCCGGGAACTGTGCGATGACCGGCTCCAGGCGGTACAGCTCGTTCAGTACGCGCTTCGCGTTGCGATTCCCCCCACGGACCTGAAGGAACGTCTCGGTGCCGGTCGAGCTGTCGAGGGCCAGGAACCGCGTGAGCGCCGGGGAGAAGATCACCGCGGCCGACTTCAACCGGTTGAGGTCGCTCTCGACGACGTCTCGGCTGGCCACGACCTCACCGACCATCGTGATCGAGGCCACGTAATGCGGCTTGAAGGACTTCGGCGACAGCACCTCGGCGTCGGTGTAGAAGGGCACGCGGATGACCGACCCCACGTGCAGCCCCATCTCGCGGGCCGCCTCCACGGTCATGACCGCTTCGTCTCGCCGCGTCGCGATGGCGCGGCGTCCCGCGACCAGCGTCATCCGGTCCACCGCGGTGAACTCGCCGTCGAAGCTGCCCACGAAGGCCGGCGGTCCCTCGCCGGCGACCGGCCGATAGTGGAGTCCCTTCACCGAGGTGAGGTCCATGTTCGCGTCGAAGACGATGGCGTTCGCCGCGCGCTCCACGTTGGGCAGGTGGGAAATCAGGTTGGCTTCGCGAGGGCTGTAGCCCGTCAACATGCCGAACTTAGGGATCAGGTATCGGCTGAAGACCCCGACGGTCGACGGGTTGGTGCTCGCCTCGTAGATGGGGAACGACGACTCGGTGCGCCGGGCTCCGGCGACGGCGCCGAGTGCCACGCCGCCGATCAGGCCGATGACGAGCACGAGTCCCAGGTAGCCCGAACCCCGACGCCGCAGTCGAGCCCGGATCCGGTACCCGGCGACGCGCAGGGCCCGAACGTTCACCGGTCCGCCCCCCTCTCGCGCGCCCGCCGCGCTCGCGCAGCGAGTCTGGCCCCAATGGGCTCTCGTGCCAAGGCGGTCACCCCACCGGCGGGCCTCGTACTAGTACCCCTGCACCCGACGGCAGCCGACGGCACGGCTACTGCGATCGCAGCACCAGCGCCGCCGGCGTGCGCGCCGCGCTGCGGCCCGGGAGGGCCGCCATCACGTTGGCGAACACCAGGGCGCCGACCAGCGTCAGGGCGAGGGAGCCCACTGGCACCGTGGCGTCGGGCACCGCATTGATGCTGCGCGCGAAGAGGGT
>JBIOFE010000045.1:0-12631 GCA_044446745.1 Acidimicrobiales bacterium | reverse complement strand
GCCCCCACCCTTCCCGCCCGTGTTGCGTAACCTCTTGACCGTGCGGCGCCGCACGGGGCCCCGGGCCCCCCCGGCGGCGAAGAGCCGCGCCAGCAGGACGATGAACTCGTCGCTGCCCGCGCCGAGGGCGATCTGGTCGAGCCCGACACCGTGGCGCTCGGCGATCGCCCGGCGCAGTGACTCGTAGCGGCCACGGTCATACTCGTTCACGTCGGCCAGGGCGCGCGCCAGCGCCGCGGGACGCGCGCTGGCCGGCGGGGCCGGCGCGACGTTGCCGTCGAAGCGGATAACGTCGCGCGCGTCGAGCCCCGCGCGCGCGGCCAGCGCCTCGGTCGAGGGCGGCCAGCGGTAGGCGTCGATCGCGACGGGCGTGGTCATCGGCGCGTCGTCGCCGCGTGGCAGGTCATACCCTCGAAGGCCGCGAGGGCCTCGATGGTCGGGGCGATGCGCTCCAGGCCCTCGCGCGTGACGCGCTGGATGGTGACCGGCTTGAGGAACGCCTCCAGGCCCAAGCCCCCGGTGGAGCGCGACCAGCCGCCGGTCGGCAGGACGTGGTTGCCCCCGGTCGCGTAGTCCCCCGCCGGAACCGGCGCGTAGCGGCCCACGAAGACCGCCCCGGCGTTGCGCACCCGCCCGGCGAGGCTCTCGGCGCGCGGGCCGAGCAGGGCCACGTGCTCGGCGGCGTACCCCTCGACCTCGGCCAACGCGGCGTCGAGGTCGTCGCCCACGCGCACGACGTAGGCCCGAGAGTCGGCGCCGTGCTCCATCTGCGCGGCGAGCTCCTGTTCGATGACGCTCTCGTCGAAGCCCTCGTCGGCCGCCACCACGATCTCGCTGGGGCCGGCGGGCAGGTCGATGGCCACCTCGCGGCTCACCAGGAGCTTGGCGGCGTTGACCGCTCCCCCGCCCGGGCCGATGATCTTGTCGACCGCCGCGATGGTCGCGGTGCCGTAGGCCATCGCGGCGATGGCCTGCGCGCCGCCCACCGCCCAGACCTCGTCGAGGCCGAGCAGCGCCGCCGTGGCGGCCACGGCGGGCGCCCCGCTGGGCGGGGTGCACACGACGATCCGCTCGACGCCGGCCGCCTGGGCCGGCACCGCGCCCATGATGAGCGACGAGACGAGCCCGCGGGGCACGTACAGGCCCACCGAGCGCAGCGCCGTCCAGCGCCGCTCCAACGTCACGCCGGGCGAGACCTCCATCGTCAGGTCGACCGGGCGCTGCGCGGCGTGCCAGGTGCGCACCGCCGCCGCGGCCGCCAGCACCGCCGCGGTGGGTAGTTCCCCGCCGGGTACCGCGCGTGGCGGCGTCGTCCAGGTAGTGCCGTCGAGCCGACGCGACCACTCGGCCACCGCCGCGTCGCCGCGCGCGCGCACGTCCTCGACGATCTCGTCGACCGTGAAGGTGAGCTCGGTCGCCACCGGGCGGCTCACCGGACCATCCGCTCGACCGGCAGCGTCAAGATCGACGTGGCCCCGCACGCGGCCAGGGCGGGCAGCAACGACCAGATGGCGACGGCCGGCACGAGCGCGTGCACCGCGACCAGGCCCTCGGTGGCCAGGTCCATGACCGTCGGCGATCCCCGGGTGGGCAGCAGCGCGGTGACCTCGGTCAGTCGGTCCCGGGCGACGTTGAACAGCAGGTAGCGGTTGGCCCGCGCGTCGATCACCGAAGCCAGCAGCGTGGTGAGCGTCCGGCGAGCGTCCACGTCGGCCGAGCCGGTGCGGCCGACCAGGACGGCCTCGGACTCGAAGAGGACGCCCAGCGAGCGCAGGCCGTTGGTGCGCAGCGTGCTCCCGGTCGAGACGAGGTCGACGATCGCGTCGGCCAGGCCGAGGCGCGGCGAGATCTCCACCGAACCCGCGACGGTCACGATCTCGGGCTTGACGCCGCGCTCGACGAGCAGGCGCTCGGCCAAGCGCGGGTGCGCCGTCGCCACACGCTTGCCGTCCAGGTCGGCGAGGTCACCGGCCGTGTCCTCGCTGGGCACGGCGGCCTGCAGCGAGCACCGCCCGAATCCCAAGCGCAGCAGGACCTCGACGTCGAACTCGCGCTCCTGGACCAGGTCGAGCCCCGTGATGCCGCAGTCGACGATGCCGTCCTGGACGTACTCGGGCACGTCATCGGCGCGCACGAAGAGCAGGTCGACCTCGGCGTTGCGGCACTGGACCTGCAGGACCCGCTCGCCCGGCTCCTGGGGGTCGACGCCGCTGGCCACCAGCAGCGCCCACGACGGTTCGCGCAGCCGGCCCTTCGAGGGCAGGGCGAGCGTGAGGCGCCGGTTCACCGCCGGCCCCGCGTCAGCACCGCGCGGTACCCGCCCTCGCCGTAGTGCACCCAGTGCGCGACGCGCGTTACCGTCGTTGTCGAGGCGCCGGTGCGCCGGGAGATCTCCTGGTAGGGCACGCCCTGGTCGACCAGGCGAGCGACCTGCAGTCGCTGGCCCATGGCGTCGAGCTCGTTGGTCGTGCACACGTCCCGGAGGAAGGCCTCCATCACCCGCGGCTCGCGTATCGCCACGAATGCGGCGATGAGGTCGCGAAATCGGTGGGCGGTCTCGGGGTGTTGGTCGGCGGGGGGCACGCGGCCGGTGGTCATCACATCATGTTATCATGTTACTACGCTGATATGCAACTGATCCCCGCCGTTGACCTCCTCGGAGAGGACGCCGTTCGCCTCGAGCGGGGCGACTACGAGCGCGTCATCTTCCGTCGTCCCGTGGCGGGGTTCCTGGCCCGGGTGGTCGCGACCGCTCCCCCCCTCATCCACCTGGTGGACCTCGACGGCGCACGCCACGGTGCGCCGCGTCCGGATCTCGTGCGCCGGTGCGTCGAGGCCGCGTCCGGCGTGCCGCTGCAGGTGTCGGGCGGGTTGCGCCGCGTCGAGGACGCGCTGGCCGTCGTGGAGTGCGGCGCGGCCCGCGTCATCGTGGCCACCGCCGCGTGGAGCGACCCCGACGCCCTCGCCGCCTTCGTGGGCGCCCTCGGTGACCGGTTGGTGGTCGCCCTCGACGTGCGCGACGGGCAGATCCAGGTCCGTGGCTGGACCGCGTCCACCGGGTTGGGCGTCGACCAGGCGCTCGCCCGATGCCGCGCGGCGGGCGTGGCGCGACTGCACGTCACCGCGATCGAACGCGACGGAACACTCACCGGACCGGACCTCGCCCTCTACGAGCGAGTCTGCGCCGCCGGCATCCCGGTGGTCGCGGCGGGTGGGGTGCGCGACGAGGACCTGCCGGCGCTCGCCGCACTGGGTTGCGAGGCGGCGATCATGGGGCTGGGGTACCTGGCGCGTCTCGGCGTCGACCCGTCGCAGTGACGAGCGAGGTCACCCGGCGCCCCCGGGCGAGGTGACGTTCTTCCCGCGACCTTGTGACCAAGGCCCCTACGGCCGGGGCGGGGCCCGCTGAAAGACTGAACAAGACCGCCACCGAAAGGACCCCACCATGCGGCGCAGGACGTTTGACTACTTCGTTTCTTGGACGGGGGCGCTGCTCACGATCGTGTTCGTCGTCGCCGGCATCGGCATGTTCATCGGCTACAACTTCACCAACTCCCAGGTGCGCAACCAGCTCCTGGAGCAGAAGGTCTTCTTCCCCACGAAGACCCAGCCCGACTACCGCGACCTGGTCGCCGCGCACCTGACCCAGTACGCCGGCCAGCAGGTCCTCAACGGCTCGGCGGCCGAGATCTTCGCCGACAAGATCATCGCCGTCGACACCGCGCTGATCAGCGGCGGCAAGACCTACTCGCAGCTCAGCAACGCGTCGCTGGCCGACCCGTCCAACACGGCGCTCAAGAATCAGGTCGAGCTGGTCTTCCGTGGTGACACCCTGCGCGGCCTGCTGCTCAACGCCTACGCCTTCGGGTTCATCGGGTTGATCGCGCTCTACGGCGCCGTCGGCATGCTGGTCGCCGCACTGATCATGCTCGTGCTCACGCTGCTGGGCTTCCGTCACTACCAGCAGGCCGACCCCAGCGACGTCATCGCCATCTAGGGCGTGTCCGGCTCCCTCCGGGGCCCGCCTGCGGTGTGTTCACGCTCGACCAACGACTCGCCTCCCTCGGCGCCGCCCTAGGGTGACGTCGATGGAGGACGTCACCACCGTCGACGTCGGCGACAGCCACGTGGCCCAGGTCGGGCACATCCAGGTGCGCCGCGCGCTGCCGCGCCGCGGGCGTCGCACCGTCGGGGCCTGGTGCTTCGCTGACCACATGGGTCCGGTGTCGGTTACGGCGACCAGTGGGCTCGACGTCGGCCCGCACCCGCACTGCGGCCTCCAGACGGTGACGTGGCTCACGGCCGGCGAGGCCCTCCACCACGACAGCCTGGGGACCGAGCAGTTGATCCGGCCCGGCCAGCTCAACCTCATGACGGCCGGGGAGGGCGTGGCGCACGCCGAGGAGGCCACGGGCCAGTACGAAGGGCGCCTCGAGGGCCTCCAGCTCTGGATCGCCCAGCCCGAGGCCACCCGCCACGCGCCGGCGGCCTTCGAGCACCACGGCGCGCTGCCGCGCCTCGACCTCGGGGCCGGCACGGCCACCGTGCTGGTCGGCGATCTGGCCGGCACGGCCAGCCCGGCGCGCCACGACACGCCCCTGGTGGGCGCCGACCTCGACGTGCGCGGCGCCGTCGAGGTGGCGCTGCGCCCCGACTTCGAGCACGCGGTCATCGTGCTGGGCGGCGCGGTGACGGTCGCCGGGACCCGCGTCGCCGAGGGCCAGATCGGCTACCTGGCGCCCGGGCGCGAGGCGCTCGCCCTCGACGCACCCGACGGCGCGCGCGCCGTCCTGGTCGGCGGCGTGCCCTTCCCCGAGCCGATCCTCATGTGGTGGAACTTCGTCGCGCGCTCGCGCGAGGAGCTCGACCGGGCCTACGCGTCGTGGGCCGCGCCCGACGGCCGCTTCGGCGAGGTCACCAGCCTCCTGGCGCGCGTCGACACCCTGCCGCCGTACTGGCAGCCCGTACGGCCCTAGCCGGCGGGCTCAGATCTGCTCGGGCACCAGGTCGATGGCCCCGCACGGGCACTCGACCACGCACACCCCGCAGCCCTTGCAGAAGTCGTAGTTGAACGCGTAGCGCTCGCCCGGGCCGAGCTTGATGACCGCGTTGTCCGGACACACCCCGAAGCAGTTGTCGCACTCGAAGCAGTTGCCGCACGACAGGCACCGGCGCGCCTCGAAGAGGGCGTTCTCCTCGGTGAGGCCGCCCACGACCTCTTCGAAGTTGGTCTGGCGGCGCACGCGCTCGAGCTCGGGCCGCTGGGTGCGCGGGGCGTCGGCGTAGTACCAGGTGTTGAGCCGGTCGAAGGAGGCCAGCGGGTGCGCGCTGGCCCGCGCGCTCACCACGCCGCGCACGAAGTCGTCGATGCCGCGCGCCGCGCGCTTGCCGTGGCCCACCGCGACGGTGGCGGTGCGGTCGGCCGGCGTGACGTCGCCGCCGGCGAAGACACCCGGCAACCCGGTCATCATCGATGCCTCGACCTCGACGGCGCCGTTGTGCACGACGACCTCGGACGCCGAGGTCACCAGCGACAGGTCGGTGTCCTGGCCGAGGGCGAGCACCAGCGCGTCGGCGCCGAGCTCCTCAAACTCGCCGGTCGGCTCGGGGAAGCCCTCGGCGTTCAGCCGCATCTTCTCGATGATCAGCCGGTCGCCCTCGAAGCGGTCGACCGTCGAGAGCCAGTGCATCGTCACGCCCTCGACCAGCGCCTGCTCCAGCTCCTCGTCGTGGGCGGGCATGCGCTCGCGGGTGCGCCGGTAGACGATCATCGCGTCGGTCGCCCCCAGGCGCCGGGCGGTGCGCGCCGCGTCCAGCGCCGTGTCCCCGCCGCCGTAGACCACGACGCGCCGACCCAGGAGCGGCGCGTCGCCCTCGGCCACCTGGTGCAGGAAGGAGACGGCGTCGATCACCCGTCCCGAGTCGCCCGCCGGGATGTCGACGCGCTTGCCGAGCTGGGCCCCGACGGCCAAGAACACCGCGTCGTAGCCGCCCGCCGCCCGCTCGGCGGTGACGTCGCTGACCACGTGGCGGGTGACGACCGCGACGCCCATCGCCAGGATGCGCTCGATCTCGGCGTCCAGCACGGTCCGCGGCAGGCGGTACGCCGGGATGCCGTAGCGCATCATGCCGCCCAGCTTCGGCGAGGAGTCGACCAGGGTGACCCGGTGGCCCCGGCGGCGCAGGTGGTAGGTGGCCGACAGGCCCGCCGGACCGGATCCGACCACCAGGACGTGGTAGCCGCTGTCGGGTCCGGGCGCCGGGAGCGACCAGCCGCGCTCCAGGGCCAGGTCGCCGAGAAAGCGCTCCACCGGGTTGACGCCGACGGCCTCGTCGACCTGGGCGCGGTTGCACGCCGTCTCACACGGGTGAAAGCAGATGCGGCCCATGATGGCCGGCAGCGGATTGTCCTCGACCAGGATGCGCCAGGCGCCCTCGTAGTCGCCCGACTCGGCCGCGTAGAGCCAACCCTGGATGTTCTCGCCCGAGGGGCAGGCCTGGTTGCACGGCGGGAGGCGGTCGACGTAGACCGGGCGCTCGACGCGCCACGAGCCGGTGTGGTTCGCGCGGCTGGTGCCCACGTCGAGCGTGATGGCGAAGGGGATCTTCACGGCGCGACCCGCGCGAGGTCCCGGTCGTCGCGGGTCTCCTCGTCGACCAGCCCGTAGCGCTCGATGTTGTCGTCGGCCAGGCGCTGCAGTCGCGCCACGATGTCGGGCCGGCCGTGCGCGCCGAAGAGGTGCGCGTAGCGCTTCTGGAGCTGGAGGTACTCCTCGACCGGGGTGCGCCGGCGCAGGGGCGACACCGCCGTCACGACGCCGTGCGCGGCCTCGAAGACCGGGAAGAGCCCGGTCTCCTTGGCCAGGCGGGCCAGGTGGATCGTCTCGCGCGACTCCGATCCCCACCCCAACGGGCAGGGCACGAGGACGTGGATGTAGCGCGCGCCGTGCAGGCCCATGGCGTGCTCCACCTTGCGCTCGAGGTCGTGCAGGTCGGCCACGGTCGCCGTGGCCACGTAGGGGATGTCGTGGGCCACCGCCAGGCGCGGCAGGTCCTTGCCTTGGCCGAACACGTTGCCGGGCTCCGGGCCCAGCGCCGGGGTGGTGGCGGTGCGCGCGGCCGGCGGCGTCGCCGCGGAGCGCTGGACCCCGGTGTTCATGTAGCCCTCGTTGTCGTAGCAGAGGAACAGGACGTCGTCGTTGCGTTCGAACATCCCCGACAGGCACCCGAAGCCGATGTCGACCGTGCCCCCGTCGCCGGCCTGGGCGACGACGCGCACGTCGTGGCGACCCTTGACGCGCATCGCCGCGGCCACCCCGGTGGCCACGGCGGGCGCGTTGCCGAAGAGCGAGTGCAGCCAGGGCACCCGCCACGACGTCTCCGGGTACGGCGTGGTGAAGACCTCCAGGCACCCGGTCGCGTTGACCACGACCATCTGACCGGCGGTCGCGCGCATCGCCGCGTCCAGCGCGTAGCGCGCACCGAGCGCCTCGCCGCAGCCCTGACAGGCGCGGTGGCCCGAGTCGATGGCGTTGGCGCGCTCGACGCTGGACTGAACCGTGCGGTCCTCGGCGCGCAGCAGCCGATTCCCCACCGCGAAACTGCCGACCTGGTAGAAGCGCACCGGCTGGCTCACGTCACACCCCCCGCGTCCGCGCGCCCGCTCGTCGCGCTGACCGGCGGCGGCCGGCGCGCGCCGGCCATGCGCCGGCGCTCCTGGTCGACCACCGCGTGGTCCAGGTCGAGGAAGGTCAGTTCGTCCAGCTGGCCGGCCGCGGCCCGATCGAAGAGGTCCGCCAGGGACTGCCGGGTGACCGGACGCCCGCCCAGCCCCGCCACCACGCCGGCCACCCGGATCGCCGGGTCACCCACCGCCAGCGCGACGTCGGTGGCCAGCACCCCGCCGCCGCCGGTGTTGAAGGCCTTCTCCAGCACGACCACGGTCGTCGCGCGGGCCAGGGCCGCGCGCACCGCCGCGACCGGGAAGGGCCGGAAGGTCGTCACACCGAGCACGCCGATGCGCTCGCCCGCGGCGCGGCGCTGGTCGACGGCGTCCTTGATCGTGCCCAGCACCGAGCCCATCGCCACCACGACGGTGTCCGCATCCTCGGTGCGGTAGGCGTGGAGCAGTCCCCCGCTGTCGCGCCCCGTGGCCGCCCGGAACTCCGCGGCGATCGCCGGGACCCGCTCCAGGGCGTCGAGGTGGCGCAGGTGGGCGAGGTAGCGGACCTCCTCGAAGGCCTCGGGCCCGACCATCGCCCCGATCGACACGGGGTCGGCGGGGTCGACCACCTGGCGCGGCTCGAAGGGCGGCAGGAGACGGTCGACCGTCGCCTGGTCGAGCAGGTCGACGCCCTCGACCGCGTGGGTCAGGATGAACCCGTCCATGCACACCATGACCGGCACCGAGAGCTCCTCGGCCAGGCGGAAGGCCATGACGTGCAGGTCGGCGGCCTCCTGGTTGGTCTCGGCGAAGAGTTGGATCCAGCCGGCGTCTCGCAGGGCCATCGCGTCGCTGTGGTCGTTCCAGATGTTGATGGGCGCGCCGATGGCGCGGTTGGCCAAGGTCATCACGATCGGCAGGCCCAGGCCGGCCGCGTTGTAGACGGCCTCGGCCATGAAGAGCAGGCCCTGGCTGGCCGTCGCGGTGTAGGTGCGCGCGCCGGCGGCCGACGCGCCGATCGACACCGACATCGCCGCGAACTCCGACTCCACGTTGATGAACTCGCAGGGCGTCAGTTCGCCCGACTTCACCTTGGCCCCGACGGCCTCGATGATGTGGGTCTGGGGCGAGATCGGGTACGCGCACACGACCTCGGGCCGGCAGAGCGCGACCGTCTCGGCGACCGCCTGGGAGCCCTCAATCTGTCGGAGCACCGATGATCCTCTCGCTCTCGCGGGCGACGTGGGCGAAGGCCGCGGCGGCGGCCGCGGCGTTGCGCTCGCCCACCGCCCCGTCGAACCGCTCGCCGATCGCGCGCTGGATGGCCGCCAGGGACACCTGGCCGGTCAGCGCGGCGAAGCCGCCCAGCAGGGCGGCGTTGGGCAGGGGCCGTCCCAGGTGCTCCAGGGCAATCTCGGTCGCCGGGCAGGTGACCAGTCGCTCGGGGCGCAGGGCCGTCACGAACGCGTCGAGGTCCAACTCGTCGAATCGCCGGGAGGTGTTGACCAGCGCGTAGCCGTCGGCGCTCAACCCGGCGAAGAGGTCGACCTGGTGGACCAGGGTCGCGTCCTGGATCACGACCGCGTCGGGCGCCACGACGGGCTCGCGCGAGCGGATCGGCTGGTCGCTCATCCGGCAGTAGGACACCACGGGGGCGCCGGTGCGCTCCGAGCCGAAGCTCGGGAAGGCCTGGGCGTGCCGGCCCTCGTCGAAGGCGGCCACCGACAGCAGCTCGGCCGCGGTGACGACGCCCTGGCCGCCGCGCCCGTGGATGCGGACTTCGAAGAGCCGCGCGTCGCTCACGGCGTCTCTCCCGGGCCGGGCCGACTCCGTCGGCCGATCGAAACGCGCTGCCGGGCCACGTTTCGAAGGTAACGCAGCCCCCTACACGACCACCAAGGCCTTAGGTCCCCAATAGAGAGGTCCCGCGATCAGGTGAGGCCCTCGACGGCGCCGTCCGCGCCCGGGACGGCCTCGGGGGGCGTCTCGTGCGCCGAGCCGTCCTCGTGTACCGCACTGGGGTGGCGGTGGAAGTAGACGATGGCCCCGAGCGACGCCAGGGAGAACAACGCGAACGCGACGACCAGCGGGATGATGGCCACGTGGTGAAGTTCGGCGTGGCTGCCGCTGCCCGGCGCCAGGAGAACGGCCAGGAAGCCGAGCAGGCCGGCGAAGCTGATGACCAGCCAGGCCGGGTAGTTCCAGCGCTTCACGTGGTAGCCCGGCAGGAACGGGAGCGGGAACATGCCGAAAGCCAAGCTGGAGAAGCCGCCGATGAAGATCACGTTGAGCGCCGGCACGAGGATGAGCAGCAGGGGCGACGGGTGGGCCGAGGTCGCCGCGTGGAAGACCGGGATGGTCAGGAAGAGGGCCGCCGTGCTCACCACGAGGACCACCACCGACGCCAGGGCGTGGAGCCGTCCCCACTCCTCCTCGCGCACCTTGGGGTGGAGCACGAACACCGCGATCAGCCCGTAGCAGTAGCCCGGGGAGAGCCCGATTGCCCGGGACGCCGCGACGCACACGATCGCGATCACCATGCCCCCGAGCAGGATCTGCAGGTGGATCTCGCGCCGGTCGCGCAGGCCGCCGACGGCGACGGGCAACTGGGACGCCATCGTCACGATGCCCACGCCGATGGCCTGGCCCAGGAAGAGCCACAGCGTCGTGCGATTGAGGCCGAAGCCGGGGTCCAGCACGGAGTTGATCGCGCCGGCGGCGAGGATGAACACCAGGAAGAGGCCGCTCCCCCGGGCCACGCGTTGGGCCACGGGGCGCGGCGTGCCGCGGCGCGTGAAGAGAGACGGGAAGCGCCGGCGCATCCGAGCCTGAAGGCGGTGACGGTTGGCCTCGTAGGTCGAGTCCAGCCACTCGCTGGGGAAGCCCGCCGAGATCAGTCGACTGATGAGGAGCATGCCCAGGCCAATGCCGCCGGAGGCGACGATGTTGTGCTTGAGCTGGCCGAACGTCGGCATGGCCACCGAGAACTCCGAGAGGTGGTTCTTCGTCGCGACCACGGTGAAGTTCGTCGACACGAAGGTGGCGCCGGTGGCCGTGCACCCCAGCTCGAGGTGGTGCAGCCCGACGCTCGCGTTGCCCGGGATGACCAGACTGCGGTCGTTCACCAGGTGACCCTGGAGCGTGGTCTGCGAGACGAGCCGCCCGTCGAAGAAGACATCGATCGGCGAGCAGGTCGTCGTCACCGTCGTATCGCGCAGATCGACGCGCAGGCCCGGGGGGCCGGACGCCGGGATCGTCTGCAGCGCGCCGGAAATGCGCACCAGGGCCCCGGCGGCCGCCGAGGGGCTGCCGTGGTTACTCATCGTCTGGCCGGTGTAGGTGGTGTCCACCGAGGTGCCGAGCCGGCTCGTCTCGGTGACGCTGGCGTGGTAGGTCCCGCCAGCGGCGTAGGCGTGCGTCGTCGTCGGCGCGCTGGTCAGCGACGTCGCGCCGTCGCCGAAGTTCCACGCGTATCGCGAGACCCCTCCGTCGGCCGAGGTCGACCCCGCCGCGGTGAACGTCGAGGGCTGCCCGGCGCGCCCCGGCGTGACGGAGAGTCGCGCGACCGGCGCCTGGTCCGGGGCGATCGCGATGCCGAAGGTGGCGCTGCCGACGCCAATCGGCGCCTCCGGGGTCGCGGTGCGCAGGTTGATGGGCGTGACCGTGCTGCTGGCGTTGGCCGCGTAGGCCGTCGCGCCGTCGGGGCTGACGGCGACGCCGTCGGGCTGGCTCAGGGTGCCCACCGCCACCGGGGTCCCGGGACGCGGGGGCCGCGCGGCGAGGTTGATCGGCGTGAGCGTGTTGTCGTTGTTGGCGGTGTACGCGGTGCGCCCGTCGGGCGTCACCGCGACGCCCACCGGGCCCGCGCTCACCGCGATGAGGGCGCCGGCGGCGGCGTGACCCGCCGAGAGCGCGATCGGCACCACGCCGTTCGCCACCGCGACGTAGGCCGTGGCGCCGTCCGGCGCCACGGCGACGGCCTGGGGCCGGCTCGACAAGGCGACGGTGGTCTTAGCGCGGGAGGCGAGGTCGACCACGGTGACCGAGTTGCCCTCGGAGTCGGACACGACCAGCGTGCGCCCGTTCGGACTGAGCGCGAGACTCCAGGGTCCCGATCCGACCTTGAAGGGCGCGCCGGGCGTCGGCGGGCGGGTTCGCAGGTTGATGGGGGTGACCGAGTTGGAGTTGAAGTTCGAGACGTAGGCGATCGTCCCGCTCGTCGAGATCGCTACGGCCGCCGGCGCGCCGCCCCCCCGAATCGGCGCGCCGAGCCGCAGGCCGCCACCGGTCAGGTCGATCGGGGTGACGGTGTTGCCGAGCGAGTTGGTGACCAGGGCAGTGCGACCGTCGGGGGTGATGGCGATGCCGAGCGGGCCGTTGAAGCCGCCGACGGTGCGCACGGCGTGCGTCACCGGGTCGATCGCCGTGACGGTGTTGGTGTTCAGATTGGTGACGAACACCGTGCCGGGTGCCGCCGGGCCACTCCCCGCAGCGCGCGCCGGCGCGCCGGCGCCCAGCACCAGGACACCCATCACGACCCCGGCGAAGACGGTCTTCACGCGCGTCGCGCGACCGGGGTCGCTACGCCGCGGAGACGGTGCGAACGACCTCGCCACGGTGGCTCAGGTCGCTTTGAGGGTCGCGACGACGCGCCGGTTGGCCGCCCTTCCCCGGGCGGTGGCGTTGGCCGACACCAGGACCACCGACAGGCCCGTGACGATCGTGATCTTGACCCCCGTGTCCTTGAGCGCCGCCAGGTCCAGGCCCAGCTGCGTGGCCACCGCCTGGGCCCGACTCTGATTCAGCACCGCGTTGAAGGCCGCCGTGAAGACGTTGTCGGTGAAGGCGCGAAGCTCCACGCTGCGGTAGCCGCCGTGCTTGACCTCGCGGGCGAGCTGCTCGACCTGAGCGAGGAGGTGGCGGCCGAGCGCGTAAGAGCCCTCGGGGAAGGGCTTGATGGAGAAGGTC
>JBIOFE010000044.1:0-13317 GCA_044446745.1 Acidimicrobiales bacterium | reverse complement strand
GGGTCGCGGCCACCGGGGCGGGCGCGGCCGGCGCGGCCGGCGCGGTCGTTCCCTGACGGCGGTGGCGCCGGGTCGGCAGGGCGTCCTCGTCGGCCACGCCGTAGCCGATGAGGACGGCCTCGCGCTTCTGCTCGCCGTTGGCGCCCGCCGGCGCCGCCGCCGCGGCCGGCGCGGGCGCCGGGCCGCCGTCGCCGCCGACGTCGAAGGTGACGAGCGGCTGGTCGACCTCGATCACGTCGCCGACCGCCCCGTGCAGCGTCACCACGGTGCCGGCGTAGGGGCTGGGCAGCTCGACGGTGGCCTTGGCCGTCTCGATGTCGACGATCGGCTGGTTGAGCGTCACGACGTCGCCGACCCGGACCTTCCACTCGACGATCTCGGCCTCGACGAGGCCCTCGCCGACGTCGGGCAGGTGGAAGACGGCCTCGCTCACGACTCGTACCCCATGACCCGGTCGATCGCGTCCAGCACGCGGTCCGGCGTGGGCCGGTAGTCCTCCTCGATGCGCGTCGGCGGGTAGGGCACGTGGTAGCCCGACACGCGCAGCCCCGGCGCGCGCAGGGAGTAGAAGCAGCGCTCGGTGAGCGTGGCCACGATCTCCGAGCCGATGGAGGCCGTGTGGGGCGACTCGCCCACCACCACCAGGCGACCGGTCTTGTCGACCGAGGCGGCCATCGTCTCGACGTCCAGGGGGGCCAGCGAGCGCGCGTCGATCACCTCGACGGCGACCCCCTCGCCGGCCGCGGTCTCGGCGGCGCGCAGCGCGGTCTTGACCATCGCGCCGTAGGCGATGACCGTCACGTCGCGGCCCTCGCGGCGCACCTCGGCGTCGAAGAGGTCGAGCGCCGTCGCGTCCAGATCGACCTCGCCCTTCTCCCAGTAGCGGCTCTTGGGCTCGCAGAAGATGATCGGGTCGTCGTGCTCGATGGACTGCTGGATCATCCAGTAGGCGTCGTGGGGCGTCGAGCACGAGACCACGCGCAGCCCCGCGGTGTGCGCGAAGTACGCCTCGGGGCTCTCGGAGTGGTGCTCGATGGCCCCGATGCCGCCCTGGAAGGGCAGCCGAATGACCAAGCCCATCGTGTACACGCCGTCGGTGCGCTTGTGCAGCTTGGCCACCTGGCTGACGATCTGGTCGAAGGCCGGGTAGACGAAGCCGTCGAACTGGATCTCCACCACGGTGCGGAAGCCGCGCACGGCCAGGCCGACCGCCGTGCCCACGATGGCCGATTCGGCCAGCGGGGCGTCGATGACGCGGTCCTCGCCGAAGTCCTTCTGCAACCCGTCGGTGATGCGAAAGACCCCGCCCAGCTTGCCGATGTCCTCGCCCATCAGCAGCACCCGGGGGTTGCGCTCCATCGCGCGGCGCAGCCCCTCGTTGAGGGCCTTGGCCATGGTCATGGTGGTCGTGGCCATCAGTGGCCCCCCGCGCTGACACCGAGCTCGATCATCTCGCGCCGGCCCTCCTCGATGAGCGGGTGCGGGGCGGCGTACGCGTGGTCGAACATCGTGATCGGGTCGGGCCGGTCCATCGCCAGCACGTCGGCACGCAGCTGGGTGGCCATCGCGTCGGCCTCGGCGGCGACCTCGTCGAACGCGGCGGTCCTACGCTTGAACTCGCGGGCCAGCAGGGCCTTCACCCGCTCGACGGGGTCGCGGTGCTTCCAGACCTCGACCTCGGCGTCGACGCGGTAGCGCGTCGGGTCGTCCGAGGTGGTGTGCGCGCCCATGCGGTAGGTGAAGGCCTCGATCAGCGTAGGCCCGCCGCCGACGCGCGCGGTGTCCAGCGCCCGCTTGGCCACCTCGTACATCGCCAGCACGTCGTTGCCGTCCACGCGCACCCCGGGGAAGCCGAAACCCGGGGCGCGGTGGTAGAGGGGGATCTTGGACTGCAGCGTCGAGGGCTCGGAGATGGCCCACTGGTTGTTCTGGCACAGGAACACGATCGGCGCGTTGAAGGACGCCGCCCACACGAAGGACTCCAGCACGTCGCCCTGGGAGGAGGCGCCGTCGCCGAAGAAGGTCATCACGGCCTCCTCCGCGCCGTCGCGCTGGACGCCCATGGCGTAGCCCACCGCGTGCAGGGCCTGGTTGCCCAGGACCACCGTGGGCACCGAGTGGCGGTACTTCTGGGGGTCCCACCCGCCAGTGGAGACGGCGCGGAAGAGCCGCAGCATGTCGGCCGGCGGCACCCCGCGGCACCAGGCGATGCCGTGCTCGCGGTAGGTCGGGAAGGTGAAGTCCATTGGTTGGAGCGCGCGGCCCGGCCCGATCTGGGCGGCCTCCTGGCCCTGGACCGGCGCCCACAGGGCCAGCTGGCCCTGGCGCTGCAGCGACGTCGCCTCGTTGTCGAGACGGCGGATGATCGCCATGTCGCGGTAGAGGCCGAAGATCTCATCGCCGTCGAGCGAGCACTGGTACTCCGGGTTGGTGACCCGCTCGCCCTCGGGCGAAAGGAGTTGGACCAACTGCTCGTCCATCGTCGACTCTCCTTCTTTAGGCCCCCGTCACATTACCCCCCCTACCATTGGCGAGTGCCGAAGCTGTTCGTCGACGTGCGACCCCTGCGCGTCAGCCGGTCGTTCCGGTGGCTGTTCCTCGGCCAGTTCGTGTCGCTGCTCGGCAGCAACCTGACCATCGTCGCCGTGCCCTACCAGGTGTACCGCGAGACCCACTCCAGCCTGTGGGTTGGACTGGCCAGCCTGATCCAACTGCCCTGCCTCATCGCCGGCTCGTTGTGGGGCGGCGCGCTGGGCGACCGGCGCAGCCGGCGCGCTCTGCTGGTGGCCGGCGCGCTGGTGCTGGCCGCGCTCTCGGTCGGCCTGGCCATCAACGCCAACACCGGGCACTCCCACCTGGCCCTGCTGGTCGTGCTGGCTGCCTTCGCGGCCGGCGCCGGCGGGTTCGTCGGCTCGGTGCGCAGCGCGGTCATCCCGCTGCTGGTGACCGAGGACCTCTACGTCGCCGCGTACTCGCTCAACCAGGTGATCTTCAACGTCGGCATGGCGGTGGGGCCCGCGCTGGCCGGCCTGCTGTTGGCCGACGTCGGCCTGGCCTCGTGTTACGCGATCGACGCGATGACCTACACCCTGCTCGCCGCGTCGACCCTCGTGCTGCCGGCCATGCGCGGGGTCGGCGGGGAGCGCACGGCGCTGCTGCGCGCGGTGGCCGACGGGTTCCGCTACGTGCGGCGCCACGCGGTCGCCCAGGCGGTCTACCTGGTGGACCTCAACGCCATGATCTTCGGCCTGCCGCGCGCGCTCTTCCCGGCGGTGGCCCTCACCCTGGACCACGGCGGACCGCGGCTGCTGGGACTGCTCTACGCGGCGCCCGGCGTCGGGGCGGTCGCGATCTTCGGCCTGGTGCACGTGATCGCGGTGGGGCTGGTCTGCCTCGCGGTGGCCGGCGCGGCCGACGTCGTCTCGGCGATCCTGCGCAACACGATTCTCCAGCGCGCCATCACCGGGGAGTTGCGCGGGCGCATCTCGGCGATCCAGCAGGTCGTGGTCACGGGGGGACCGCGCCTGGGCGACATGGAGTCGGGGGTCGTGGCCAGCGCCACGTCGATCGAGTTCTCGATCGTCTCGGGCGGCGTCGCCTGCGTGGTCGGGGCCCTCGCGCTGATCCGGTGGCGACCCAGCTTCTGGCGCGTCGACTCCCTCAGCGCGGGGTCACCGCCAGGGACCCGCGCCGACCCCGCGTGACCGCGGCCAGCTGGCCGCAGGCCGCGTCGATGGAACGCCCGCGCGTCTGGCGCACCGTGGCGGCGATGCCCAGGGCCACCAGTCGGTCGCGGAAGGCGCGCACCCGCTCGGGCGACGAGCCGCGCACCAGGTAGCCCGGCGTCGGGTTGAGCGGGATCAGGTTGACGTGCGCGCCCAGCGGCGCGGCGTAGGCCGCGAGCTCGTCGGCCGCGACGTCGGTGTCGTTGACGCCGTCGATCAGCGCCCACTCGAAGCTGAGGCGCCGTCCGGTGACGTCGCACCACGTCGCGCAGGCCGCGGCCAGGCGCGACAGCGGGTAGCGCCGGTTGAGCGGCACCAGTTCGCTGCGGGTCTCGTCGTTGGCCGCGTGCAGGCTGACCGCCAGGGTGAGGGGCAGCCCCTCGCGCGCCAGGCGCTCGATCGCCGGGGCCACCCCGACGGTCGACACGGTGAGGCGCCGCGCCGAGAGTCCCAATTGGTCGTGCAGTCGCTTGACCGCCTCGACGGTCACCGCGTAGTTGGCCAGGGGCTCGCCCATGCCCATGAAGACCACGTTGGACAGCCGACGCGGCGCCGCCGCGCGCGAGGCGACCATCACCTGCTCGAGCACTTCGCCGACGCCGAGGTGGCGGGTGAAGCCGGCCTGACCGGTGGCGCAGAAGGTGCAGCCCATCGCGCAGCCCGCCTGGGAGGAGACGCACACCGTGACGCGGTCCGGGTAGGCCATCAGCACCGTCTCGATCGTCGCGCCGTCGCTCAAACGAAACACCCACTTGCGCGTGGCGCCGTGGTCGCTGGCCACGTCGGCCGCCACGGCCAGCGCCGGCGGGTGGGCCGCGGCCAGGCGCGCGCGCAGCGCTATCGGCACGGTCGTGACGTCGCCCAGCTCGCGGCCCTCGCTCCACAGCCCGCGCCACACCTGGTCCACGCGGTAGCGCGGCTCGCCGGCCAGCTCGGCCGCCAGGTCGACGCGCGTCAACTCGTAGGGCGAGGTCACGCGGCCACGCTAGGCGTGGTCTCGCCCGAGCCTTCGTCGCGTCGACACCGGGGCGCGCCCGGGAGTGGTGGTGGCACGAGGCGGCCGCGCCGGTTAGCCACCTTGGTGGCGATGGGCCGCGCTGCCACGCTGGCCAGCGGGCGCCCGCGGCGACGCGGACGTCCGAGCCCGGACGGGATGAGGTGGAGCATGCGCAGACGCGGGCCGCTCTGATGCGCTCGACCTTCGGCGTCGCGTGGTACCGGTTCCGGGCCACGCTGGTGCAGCGTCGCTCCGGCTACCTCGCGATCGTCCTGGTGGTCGGTCTCCTCGGTGGCCTGGCGATGGCGTCGGTCGCCGGCGCCCGGCGGACCCAGTCGTCCTTCTCGACCTTCCTCGCCAGCACGCATCCCTCGGATTTGAGCTTCCTCTCGGCGAACTACCGAGCCAACGCCGCCCCCACCAACGCCTACGCGCGCGGGTACAACCCCGGCCTCATCCGGGCGGTGACCCGCCTGCCCGGCGTGACCCGCGTCGAGAGCTACGCGCAGGTCAACGCGACCGGCGTCAACAAGAAGGGCGGCGCCGCGAGCGTGGGCACCGTTCTCGTGGAGGGCAGCGTGGACGGCGAGTTCTTCAACCAGGACCGGGTGACCGTGGTCAAGGGTCGCATGTCGCGCCCCACGCGCGCGAACGAGATCGTCGTCAGCGCGGAGTTCGCCCGGGCGGTGCTCAACACGGTGAAGCTACCGGTGACCTTCACGGCGGGGCTCTACACGAACGCCCAGGTCGCCAGTCCCCAGTACGGCACACCGGCCGTGCGTCCACAACTGCGGCTCCTGGCCAAGGTCGTCGGCATCGTCAAGTACAACGACACGATCGTGCAGGACGACGTCGACGCCAGCCCCTTCGGCCGCTTTCTGCTCACGCCGGCCCTCACTCGCCTCGCCCTCCACTGCTGCGTCGCGCTCACCGTGACCTACGTGACGTTGCGCAGCGCCCGCGACCTGGTCTCGGTCGAGGCGGGCATCGTGCGGTTGCTGCCCCGGGGGATCGCGCCCCTGTTCTACGTCACCTCGGACTTCGCGACCAAGGCGAACCAGTCGATCGAACCGGTGGCCATCGCGCTGGGCGTCTTCGGCGGCATCGCCGCGCTGGTGACTCTCGTCGTCGCCCTGCTGGTCATCGGGCGCGAGCTGGACCGGGCCACGGACGAGCGGGCCATCCTGCGCGCGGTGGGGGCTGCGCCGTCGACGATCGTCGCCGAGTCGCTGTTCGGACCCCTGGGCGCCGTGATCGCCGGGACGGTCCTGGCCGTCGGCGCCGCGTACCTGCTCTCGCCGCTGGCCCCCCTGGGACCGGTGCGTCCCTACTACCCGCGTGCGGGCCTCTCCCTCGACGCGACGGTGTTCGCCGTGGGCGCCGCCGTCCTGGTCGTCGTGCTCGGCGGCGCGACCGTCCTGCGGGCCCGGCGGCGCGCGCCGCACCGACTGGCCCGTCGCTCCCGGCGCCGGACCCCGTCGTTCCTCGTTGGGCGCCTCCGCGCGTCCAACGCCCTGCCGGCGCCCGCCCTCACGGGTCTTCACTTCGCCCTGGACGCCGGCTCCGGCGCCGGTGACGTTCCCGCGCGATCGGCGATCTCGGGGGTCATCATCGCCGCGTCGGTGATCGTGGGCACGCTCACCTTCGGCGCCAGCCTCGACTCCCTGGTGTCGCACCCGCAGCTCTACGGGTGGAACTGGGACTACGAGATCTCCTCGAACGGATTCGGCTACGCCGACATCCCGCAGGCCGCGGTCAACCACCTGCTGGCCGGCGACCGGTACGTCGCGTCCTGGTCCGGCGTGTACTTCGACGCACTCGGCCTCGACGGGATCACCGAACCGGTCATCGGCGCGCGCCCGGGGGCCCCGATCGGCCCGCCGATCCTCTCGGGGCACGGCCTCGACGCCTCGAACCAGGTGGTCCTCGGCGCCGCCACCCTGGCCGCGCTGCACAAGCGGGTCGGACAGACGGTCACCGTCGACGTCCGTTCGTCGCCGCCCGTGCGCCTGACCATCGTGGGCACCGCCACCCTGCCCACCGTCGGCCAGGCGGGCACCCTGCACACCACGATGGGCACCGGCGCGATGCTCGACTATCGGCTCATCCCCGCGGCGTCGCGCAACCCATTCAACTCCACGGTGGCCGGACCCCAGGCGGTCTGGGTGCGGCTGCGCCCCGGCGCCCCGCGGGCCGCGGCGCTCCGCTCGCTGCAGCGCATCGCCGGCGCGACCAGCCTCTCGCTCGACGGGGCGCCCTCGGTGCTGACGGTGCAGCGCCCGGCGCAGATCGTCAACTACCGCTCGATGGGCACGACCCCGGCCCTCCTGGCCCTGGGCCTGGCCGCCGGGTCGATCCTCGCACTCGGGTTGACCCTGGTCGACTCGGTGCGCCGACGTCGGCGCAACCTGGCCGTGTTGAAGGCCCTCGGCTTCACCCGCCGCCAGCTCGCCGCGACCGTCGCGTGGCAGTCGTCGGTGTCGATCGTGATCGGCGAGGTGATCGGGGTGCCCCTCGGCGTCGTCGCCGGCCGCTTCCTGTGGACGCTCTTCACCCGGGTCATCCACGTGGTGCCCGCGACGAGCGTCCCCGTCTCGTCGGTCGCCCTGGTCGCGCTCGGGGGGCTGGCGCTGGGCAACGTCGTCGCCCTCTTCCCGGGCCGGATCGCGGCCCGCACGCCGACCGCGCTGCTGCTGAAATCGGAGTGACCCTCGCGCCGGGCCCGGCCGACCGGACCCGGCCCCGTCGCGGTGGTCGAGCCGGCGCGGCTCTGCTTGACTGAACTGGTCGCCGCGCGGCGACCCGGACAGGAGCACCCATGGAACTCACCAACACCTCCGCCCTCGTCACCGGGGGCGCCTCGGGACTGGGCGAGGCGACCGCGATGGCGCTGGCCGCGCGCGGCGTGAAGGTCGTCGTCGCGGACCTCAACGACGACCGCGGCGCCAACGTCGCCGCGGAGGTGGGCGGCGCCTACGCGCACTGCGACGTCACTGACACCGACCACGTCATCGCCGCGATCGAGGCCGCCCAGGCCATGGCCCCGCTGTGGGCCACCGTCAACTGCGCGGGCATCGGGTGGGCCACGCGCACCGTGGGCAAGGACGGCGAGTACGCCTCGGCCCACGACCTGGACCTCTACCGCAAGGTGATCGAGATCAACCTGGTCGGCACCTTCAACGTCTGTCGCCTGGCGGCCACGGCGATGGGCCACAACGACCCCGACGCCGACGGCCAGCGCGGGGCGATCGTCAACACCGCATCGGTGGCCGCCGAGGACGGCCAGATTGGCCAGGTGGCCTACTCCTCGTCCAAGGGCGGGGTGGTCGGGCTGACCCTGCCCCTGGCCCGCGACCTGGCGGTGGTGGGCGTGCGGGTCAACTGCATCCTGCCCGGGCTGATCGACACGCCGATCTACGGCTCGGGCGCCGCGTCCGAGGAGTTCAAGTCGCGCCTGGGCGCCGGGGTGCTCTTCCCCAAGCGCCTGGGCTTCTCGGCGGAGTTCGCCTCCCTGGCCGTCGAGCTGCTCTCCAACAGCTACATGAACGCCGAGTCGGTGCGCATCGACGCCGGAATCCGAATGCAGCCGAAGTAGCCCTAGTCGCCGATCACGTCGCGGCGCGTGAAGGCGGCCAGGCCCGCCGCGACGCCCGCCGCGCCCAGCGCGACCATCACCGCGTCGGCCGTCCAGTCCACCGGCACCGAGGGCGCCGGGGCCATCTGGTGGAAGACCGAGGTGTCCAGGATCCAGTGGTTGATGGAGGCCGCGCCGCCGGTGATCTCGATGAGGATCGACCACGCCAGCACGGCGTAGGTGACCGGCACCGTCCAGCGCGGGCGCAGGCCGTACACCAGGGCGCCCACGCCCAGCACGACGAGCGACGGCGCCACGATGTTGAGGCCCGCGTCGACCAGGGACCCGAACGCCACGCCGGCGCGGGCGGCCGTCGCCCCGGCCCACGTGGCCCCGCCGGCCAGCACCCCAGCCGCCACGACCGCCGTCGCCGCCAGGGCGAAGCGCTGGAGGAACCAGCGTCGGCGCGACACCGGAGCCACCAACAGGTTGTCGAGCCGCCCGAGCGACTCCTCGGTGCGCGTGGCCGACACCTGGCCGGTGGCGACGAACCCCAGAGCCAGGGCCATCATCAACAGGGCGACGCCGAGGTAGGCCTCGGCCCCGCTGACCCCGAGGCGCTCGAAGACCCGGTGCAGGGTCGGCGAGCTGTTGAAGATCTCCCCGCCCGACTTGGCAATGCTGCCCAGCAGCAGCCCGTAGGCGACGATGCAGAACGCCCAGGCCCCCAGGGTCAGTCGCGCGAGTCGCGCCGAGAGGCCGAAGGGGCCCGCCAGCAGCGCGGTGCGCGCGCGCGAGCTGGACCGGTCCGCGAGCACGCTCGCACCGAGGTCGCGCCGGCCCGCCAGGTAGATCGTCGTGGCGGCCGCGAGTCCGCTGAGCGCCCCGATGGGCGCCAGCGCCCACGGGTGGGGCGAGGTGAGCGGTCGCAGCTGCTCGATCCACCCGAGGGGGGACGCCCAGCGCAGCCACGCCAACCCCGCGTCCGAGTCGGCCACCATCCGCAGCGCGTAGGCGACGCCCAGCACCGCCGCCGCGTAGCCCGCCGCCTGGCGCCGCGTCGCCGCGAGCTGGCCCGCGAGCGCGCCCACCGCGAGAAACATGGCCGCGCCGGCGACGACGGTGAGTGAGAAGAACCACGCGGCGCGGGCGTCGACGCCCACGCGCGACGAGCGGCCCACCAGCGTCGTCAGCGCTCCGGTCACGACGAAGAGCGCGACCAGTCCGGCGAAGAGGGCGACCATCGCCTGGCGCGCGGCCGCACGCCGCGTCGTCGCGCCCGCCAGCAGCAGCTCCCAGCGACCGGCGTCCTCCTCGCCGCGCGTGAGGCGCGTCGCGATCAGCAGCCCCCACACCGCGCCGGTGATGGCCAGCACGGTGAGGCACTTCCACGCGGTGTAGCCCGGCACGGTGTCGATCCGGATGGCCGGACCCACCAGCGCGGCGATGCCGGGGTTGGAGCCGAACTGGAGGGCCAGGAGCTTGCGGGCGGCGAGCGACTTGTAGCCGGTGGCGTAGGCCAGCGCCTGGGTGGCGACGTAGGCGCCGAAGACGAGGCCCCAGCCCACGCCCGAGCGCACCGCGCGCCGGGCGGTGACCCGGGCGATCACGGTGGCCGGGCGCCGGTACGCGGTCACCGACCCCGCGCGCGCCGCGATCGAGGTCACGCCGGCGCGGGTGTCGCCGCGTCGCCGGCGCCGTAGTGGGCCAGGAACAGCTCCTCCAGCGAGGGCTCGCGGCTCAGCAGCTGGCGCACCCCGGCGTCGGCCAGCACCTTGAGGAGCGGTTCGACCGACCCCTGCACCTGGCAGCGCAGCGTGGATCCCTGGACCGAGATCATGGTCACGCCCGGCACCCGGTCGAGCTCCGGGACCGCGCCGTCGAAGGTGGCCTCGACCGTCAGCGAGGCGAGGTGACGCATCTCGGCCAGCGTGCCCATCTCCACCAGGACGCCGGTGCGCAGGATGCCGATGCGGTCGCACAGCGCCTCGACCTCGCTCAGGATGTGCGAGGACAGGAAGATGCTCTGGCCCCGCTCGCGCGACTCGCCGACGCAGGCGCGGAAGGCCTGCTCCATCAGCGGGTCCAGTCCGCTGGTGGGCTCGTCGAGCACCAGCAGGTCGGCGCGCGTCATCAGCGCCGCCACCAGGATGAGCTTCTGGCGGTTGCCCTTGGAGAGCGCGCGGACCTTCTTGGACAGGTCGAGTTCGAAGCGCTTGACCAGCAGGTCGCGGTAGGCCTCGTCCACCGACCCGTGGACGCGGCCCAGCAGGTGGAGGGTCTCGGCGCCGTTGAGGGTCGGCCAGAGGTACGCCTCCCCGGCCACGTAGGCCAGCCGGCGGTGCGCGGCGACGGTCTGGCGGTGACTGTCGAGTCCGAAGATCTCCGCGCGGCCCCGCGTCGGGCGCAGCAGTCCCAGCACCAGGCGGATGAGCGTGGTCTTGCCCGCGCCGTTAGGCCCGAGGCACCCGACGACCTCGCCGGGGTCCACCGCGAGGTCGAGGTCCCGCAGGGCCTCGGTCGTCCCGAAGCTCTTGGATAGGCCGATCGTGCGCAGGGCGGGAGCGGTCACCGGGCTCCTTTCGAACCCCGAGTCTGCCACCCGGGCCGTCGTCACTCCCCGAGTCGAAGGACCCGGACCGCCCGTGGGAGTGGCGCCGACTCGCCCGGTCCTCGTGAATGTGTGAACGCCGTAACGAGACTCGGGGCCCGCGACGCGCCACTATGAATGGGTGAGTTCTCCGTGGGTCGTGACGTGACCTGGTCTCTTCGCACCACCCGGCTGGCGGGTCACCGGCGCGCGCCCGCGAGGCCCACCCGGTGACCCCGGAGGGTCCCGCGGCCCCGGACCGAGCGCGTTGGCCCCTGCGCGTCGCGCTCGGCGTGACGCTCACGATCCTGCTGGTGGTGGGCGACGGCCTCTACCGGGTGGGCCACTCCACGACCACGACGGTCACGCCGACCACCGTCGTGACGCCGACCAGCGTCGGCGCCACCACCACGACCTCGCCGGTCACCACGACGACGCGACCGCGCGGCCCCGACGCGCCGATCGTCAACCCGGGCCACCTCGACCAGGCGGCGCGCGGCTGCGGTCTGCACGTGGTCGCGGCCGCGAGTCCGTCGAGCGCGCCGACGACCACGGTGCGCCACGTCGCCGGCGTCGGGCGCTGCACGGTGCTCGAGATCGGCGACTCGCTGGGCGAGGACCTCGCGGGGGGGCTCGCCTACGAGATCATCGCGCCGCGCGACCTGCGGATCTTCGCGCTCGACAGGTCCTCGACCGGACTCTCCGCGTCGTGGTTCTACAACTGGCCCCACCACCTGAGCGTCGCCCTGCACCGCTACCACCCCAACCTGGTCATCGTCTGCCTCGGCGCGAACGACGAGCAGGCCCTGGCCGCCCCCGGCGGGTCGCTGGCCTTCGGCACACCCCGCTGGGTCACCGCCTACCGCCAGCGGATCCGCACCATCGCCACCATGGCCACGCGCGCCGGGAGCTACCTGCTCTGGGTGGGCCTGCCGATCGTGGAGCCGACCGTCTACCGGCGCGGGATCAACCTGCTCAACACCGAATACCGCACGGTGGTGGCCGCCGTACCGGGCGCGGCGTTCCAGCCGACCTGGCGCCTGCTGGCCGACGCGCGCGGGGGCTATCGCGCCGGGGCCCGCGTCAACGGGGTCGAGTCGGCGCTGCGCGCCGCCGACGGCATCCACTTCACCAGCGTCGGCGAGGACGTGCTGGCGACCTTCGTGGCCCGCCAGATCGCCGCGATCTACCACGTGCCCCTGCACCTGCGCGCCCCGGCGGTCATCAACGGCTGATCACGCGCCCGAGGTGTAGCGGGCGACCACCAGCGTCGTGACGATGGTGAGCGCCACGCACACCAGCAGCACCAGCGCCACCGCGACGCCGTCACGCTCGAGGCGCCGCGAGCGGCGGATCGGATTCTCCAGCAGGTGGTAGGAACCGATCGCGCACGCCGCCGCGCCGGCCACCTCGACCACGCGCGCCAGCGGCGAGCCGTAGGGGTGGGCCAGCTGCAGGGGCAGCATCAGCCAGGGGTAGTGCCACAGGTAGAGCGAGTAGGAGATGTCGCCCACGTAGCGGCACGGCCGCCAGGCCAGCCACGTCGCCGGCGCCCCGCGGCGGCTGGCCGCGCCGGTGTAGATCAGGACGGCCGTCGCGGCGCACGGCCACCAGGCCAGCGCGCCGGGGTACGCGCTGGCGGCGTCGAGCCGCCACACGGCCACGCCCAGCACCGCCAGGGCACCGAGGGCCACCAGCGGGTTGATCGCCGACGTGCGCCGCGCCCAAGCCACCGGCACCACCGCGACCACGCCGCCCAGGGCCAGCTCCCAGAACCGGGTGAAGGGCGAGTAGTAGGCGGTGATCGGCGCGACGTGGGTCAGGTGGATCGACCACCACGCCGACAACGCCACCGCGCCCACCAGGAACGCGGCCAGGACCCGGCGCCGGGCGCGCGCCGGCCCCAGCCAGGTGAGCGAGAACACCACCAGCGGGTAGCACAGGTAGAACTGCTCCTCGACCCCCAGGGACCAGAAGTGGGTGACGAGCGACGGCGCCACGCCCGGGATGAAGTAGTTGGCGCTGGTGGAGATGAAGCGGAAGTTCGCCGCGAAGAGCGCCGCCCAGCGCACGTCGTCGATCAGCCGCACGTCGAAGTTGGCGCCGAGCAGCACGCGCGCCGCCACCACCGTCACGACGAGGGTCACCGTGGCCGCCGGCACGATGCGCCGGACGCGGCGCTGGTAGAAGTAGGCGAGGTTGTGGCGCACCGAGCGCGGCGGCTGGCGCAGGAGCAGGCCGGTGATGACGAACCCGCTGATCACGAAGAAGACGTCGACCCCCACGTAGCCGCCGGCCAGGCCCGGCACGCCGGCGTGGCTGAGGATGACCAGCACGACGGCCAGCGCGCGCAACCCCTGGATATCGGGCCGGAAGTCGGCGCGAGGCGCGTCGGGCCCGCGCGGCGCGGGGGGGGGGCCCACCCGGGGCC
>JBIOFE010000043.1:0-14953 GCA_044446745.1 Acidimicrobiales bacterium | reverse complement strand
GCCCGATCTTCGCCAATCTCCCGGCGAGCGTCGGTGCGCGGGTTAGCTTCGTCACCGACACCGCCGAGAAGCTCACGCCGATCCTCACGATTCTGAACTGGAGCTGTGAATTCGGCGTCGGGGCCGACGGTACGTGGGGCCTCACGTCGACTAACCCGGCCGACCCGAGGCAGCGGATCGACGTCAACGACCCCGAAACGACCGCCGGTGACGCCTGGGTCAGCCTGTGCGGCTTTGACCCCCAGATCGACTCGGTCTTCCCCGGCGAGAAGTGCCCGTTCGGACCACGGCACGGTGAGGTTCTCACGAAGCGAGTCGGCAACGTGACCTACTTCGTCGACCCGGCCGGCCAGGCCGGGAGCGCTCCCGGCTCCGGAGGTTCGCTGGCCACGATGGGCGCGGCCATCTACTTCGGCCCGGGCTCAACGGCAAGCACGAGTCCTTGGGGCTACGGGATCGTGATGGGTTGCACTCTGACGCCGAGCCAGAGGACTCTCTGTCGACACCTGCTTGCGAACTTCGTCGACCACCACCAACGATCCGCCTGACCACGTCAACGCTCTTGACGAGTTGTTAGCCATTCTTAGAAGCACCCCGACCTTCGGCGCACCGGCCCCCGGTAGAATCAGTGATGCAGTGCCGCCGATGAACCCGAGAGAGATTTGACTATCGCCACGAGTGACGCACTCACCGACGCGGTATCAACCGCGGACATTGCCTCGTGGCTCATCGACATGGATGGTGTCCTCGTCCGGGAGGACCACCCCATCGAGGGAGCCGAGCGCTTTCTTGAGCAGCTGCGCCGGCGCGAGACCCCCTTCCTCGTCCTCACCAACAACTCGCTGTTCACTCGGCGCGACCTGAGCGCCCGGCTCAAATGGAGCGACATCGATGTGCCCGAGGACCACATTTGGACTTCGGCGCTGGCCACCGCCCAGTTTCTCGCCTCCCAGTGTTCTCACGGGTCGGCCTACGTCATCGGCGAGGTGGGCCTCACCACCGCGCTCCATGAGGTCGGGTACACCCTCACGGAGAAGGAGCCCGACTACGTAGTCATTGGTGAAACGCGCAGCTACAACTTCGAGCGAATCACGCGCGCCGTCCGGCTCGTCGACGCGGGCACACCCTTCATCGCGACCAATCCCGACCCGACCGGCCCAAGCGTCGACGGCCCGTTGCCCGCGACCGGTGCGGTGGCCGCCCTCATCAGCCAGGCCACGGGGCGCCAGCCGTACTTCGTGGGCAAGCCCAACCCGCTGATGATCCGCTCAGCCCTGCGGGTCCTGCACGCCCACTCCGAGTCGACGGCGATGGTGGGCGACCGCATGGACACCGACGTCGTGTCGGGCCTCGAGGCCGGCCTGCACACGATCCTCGTGCTCTCCGGGGTCTCGGGGCGCGACGCCCCGTCGAACTTCCCCTACAAGCCCTCGCGCGTCGTGAACTCAGTCGCCGATTTGGCCGACGAACTCGAGCGCGCCGAGTAGCGCTACCCGCCACCGATCACGACCCTCCGGCGAGCCGAACCGATCGGGACGTAGATCCAACAGATCTCGCCCACGTCACCGCCGAGCACCTCAGCCGCCGGACGCACTCAGCGCCCGGCGGCTGAGGCTCGGAATCAGTGAGTCGGGGCGCTGAAGATGAAGGTGCCCCAGTTGGTAAACAGGTCGCGCGTTGACGATGGGACGTACTCGGCCATCATGTACGCGGTGCCGTTCCACACGGCGCCGGCCGAGTAGTCGCCCCAACGACAGCCGCCGTAGTCAAAGAGATAGCAGGTGAAACTGTCCTCATTGGCGGCTCCCGCCCCGGCAATGTTGATCGACCCCTCCGGGCCGCTCCTGCCGTCGAACGCCACGTACGCGGCGCTCGGGTACTCCGCCGACCCGCTCAAGGAGAACACCATGTACCCGTTGCCCTCGCCGTTGACCACGATGTCCGGGTACATCAGGTTCTGGCTGCTCGACACGTAGCCCTGGTTGGAGATCTGCGCCGATACGCCACTGTCATTGGCTTTCGGCGAGAGGATGAACCACGCCGCCATGTCGGGCGCGAAGTACGGCAGCCCCGCGGTCGTGTCGAGCTCGCCGTAGAGCTTCCCATCGGTGTAGGTGACCTGCTGCACCGCGGGGAAGTCAGTCTGGAGCCCCTGGGGAGTCGTTGTGTTGAAATACGGCAAGCCAGGAATAGGGGGCAGCCCCGTCGCGACGGGTCCCAACGTTAGGGTTCCGGGCGCCTGAGGAGCAGCGCCGGGGTAACCGTAGCCTTCGCTTGTGATCTCGGTACCGACCAGCGTCGGGGTTCCGCCGAAGAGCAGCTTGTGCGTGTCGGTCAAGGCGTAGACGATGAGGTGGCTGTCCGAGGCTTGGTTTGAATTCGACTCGACGAAGTACTCGGTATCCCACGCGTAACCGCCACCCGGCGGGGTCGACGCAGGCGAGATGTGATACGGCTGGTTACCCGGACCATTGTCAAACGCATCGCCGGTGATCTGGTAGCGCTGCACGATAGGAGACGCAAAACCATCCGCTGCCCAGGCGAGGCGCCACTTGGAGATGGCGTACATCACGGTCCCGTCGGTGAAGTTGGCGACGACGTTAGAGAACTCGTTGGTCGTGATGTAGAAGCCGTTGGCGTCGGCCCCGATCTGGTCGAAGTCGCCGAAGCACGGGCAGGCCCCTCCAGTGTTCGATTGGTCAGTGGTGTCGATGCCGAACACCTCGTAGTTGCCCAGCGGGTCGGAGGTCTTGGAGACCGCGATGAACTGGGTCGAGGGATAGCCACCGTTGAACTCGGTAAAGAACCAGCGGTGCGTCGACGAGTCGTAGTAGCAGCGCGGGTCCGACAGGAACGCCGTCGACGGCTGGAGGAACAGGGAGAAGGTCGCCGTAACTGGCAGCACCCGGGTGCCCGAGGGCGTGTAGAAGGACAACGCGTTGTTGATGATCTCGCCGATGATCGTCTTTCCGTGGCCGTCCGGTCCCGCGCAGCTGCCCTGGTCGGGCGGCTCGAGGTCACCCCCGAAATTGACGGTCGCCTGCTGCGGCCCACTGATGCCGGGGAAACCTGTCACGCCTTGCTGGTGGCTCGACTGGATCGCAAACGGATTGCCGGGTGACGCCGTCAGTGGGGCGCCTATTCCGGCGCCCGGCCGGTTGGGCAAGCTGACCTTGTCCGGTGCGACGGCGTGCAGGACAAACGCTGGCGACGCCGTAGCGGCCGGCGCAGAAACGGCGGTCAGGTTGACGGGACCTAGATCCTGGAGCGGCGTGGTTGACGCCGTATATACCACGTTCGCCGGTGAGTTGGACGGGCTGGCGTTAGCGCCGGGGGCTAGCCCAGCGACGGCGGTCAACAGACCACCCACCAGCACGAACGACAGCACTGCTCTTCGCATGACAATTCTCCTCTTGTCGGGTCGGGTGGCAGACCGTCGGGGGGCAGCCTCACTCGCCGTTTCGCTGAACCCTAACGATCGCCACTCGATCGCGCAAGCGGAACCGACCCCGGTATCGGTGGCGCCTGTGGGCCCGCCACTTCTCACCTTTGGCCGTCCAATATCGGGATCAATGGTGCATCACGGGCCTTGCGGCCTCCAAAGGATCAACGGGAACTGGACTATCACGAAACGAAACTGCGCGGGGCCTATACACCGCGCGAACCCGTACCGCGACAAGCTCCGAATCGGAGAAGGTCCGGACAAGCAGACGGGTCGGGCCAGGTCCAGTAGAACAATCGAGGCGGCGTCCGGATTCGAACCGGAGTACGGGGCTTTGCAGGCCCCTGCCTAACCACTCGGCCACGCCGCCTGAACGACCCATCCTACTGGGGGGTCTTGGGGCTCCGGTTGCGCAGGAAGAGGTGCCAGGCCAGGTAGCCCAGCACGAGCAGGATGGCGAGCTCGACGATGACGCGTGCGATGGAGATCACGAAGGCCACCAGCGACACGACCAGCACGACCGCGGCAATCACCAGCAGCACCAGCACGACGGTCTTGGCGGTGCTCATCGATCCTCCTCCCGATGAGCCTACGGTTCGGGGTACTGCGCCGCGCGCCGTTACTGTGGGAACCGTGAATCGTCGTCGCGCGGCGCTGGTGGGTGCGGCCCTGGTCGCCGCCTCACTGGTCCCCAGCCTCGGGGCCCGGGCCACCGACGTCCTGACGGTGCGCAGCACCGTGACCTCCACGATCGCCGCCGCCATGCCCGTGGTGCGCCTGCACTTCAACCAGCCCGTTCGCGCCAGCAAGCTGCCGCGCCTGGTGGTGCACCCGCCGGTGGCCGTCGCCTGGCAGCAGATCGGCCCCAACGACGTCCAGGCAGTCGCGCGCGGCCGCCTCCAGCCCCTGGTGCACTACGTCGTTGACGTGCCGACCGCGGTGCGCTGCGCGTCGACGTGCACCTTCGTCGCCGTGCGGCGCCACGCCACCGACGTGACGGCCAACCTGGCCTGGGAGCAGCAGCTCCTGGCGCAGTTGCACTACCTGCCACTGACCTTCACGCCGTCGCTGGCCGCGCCCGACCCGGCCCAGCCCATCGCCGGCACCTTCACCTGGGCGTACCCGCACCTGCCCGGCGACCTGGTGAACCAGTGGCGGGCCGGTGCGCCCAACGTGATCACCACCGGGGCCCTCATGGCCTTCCAGGACGTCCACCACCTGGCCACCACCGGGGTCGCCGACGCGGCGACGTGGAACGATCTCCTCGCCGCCGTCGAGCGCGGCCAGGTCAACCCCCGTCCCTACGACTACGTGAACGTCAGCATGGGCACGCCGGAGGACCTCACCCTTTACGTGGCCGGCGTCGCCACGTTCCACGCGCTGGTCAACACCGGCATCTCGGTCGCGCCGACCCAGGTCGGGACCTTCCCGGTCTACCTGAGATTCGTGAACACGATCATGAGCGGCCACAACCCGGACGGCTCCTACTACGCCGACCCGGTGACCTGGGTCTCGTACTTCAACGGCGGCGACGCGCTCCACCAGTTCTACCGCGCCACCTACGGCTGGCCCCAATCCCTGGGCTGCGTCGAGATGACCGCCGTCAACGCGAAGTACGTCTTCCCCTACACCCCGATCGGCACCCTGGTCACCGTGCGGTCGTCGTAGCGCCGCCCCGGCACGGGGCTGCCACCGGCCCCACATGCCGACCAGGGAGCCGGCGCGCCGCCGAGCGCAGCGCGGCTACAGCTTCTTGACGGCTGCCGCGGCGAAGGCGGCGAAGCTGCCGGTACTGATGCTCCCGAAGTTGCCCTCCTGAAACTCCATGAGCTCGTTGCCCTTTTGCACGACCACCAGCTCGAGCGCCAGCGGCGTTCCGGAGAACGAGAAGTGGCCGGCGAACGCGGCCGACTGGTTACCGAGACTGGCAAACGTCAGTTTGGTGACCGTCCCGGTGAAGGTCTTGCCGTTCTTGGTCCCGCTCACCTGCCCACAGCCGCCCAGCCCCGAGGTCAGGGTGGCGAAGGCGCCGGCAGCGTTCTTGAACGTCGCCAGATCCTCGGTCAGCAGCGGGAAACCCTTGGGCGCGCCGTAGTTGAACGACTCCGAGACCATCTTGAGGGAGCCTGTCGGAAAGGCACTGGCGCTGCACCCGAAGATCGCGCTGCTCGACGTGCCCTCCAACAGATAGCCCTTCGGCAGTTGGGAGACCGCGAGGAGCTTCGGTCGCAGCTTCGACGGCGCGATCTTCGCCCCGGCGGGCGCCGCCACCCCCCACGCCAGCATCACCACGACCATCGCACTCAGCAGTTTCCTCATCTCGACGTTCCCCCCGTCGGCCGGATCCGACCGGCGTGAGGCGGATGGTACACCGGGGGCGCGTCCGCGCCACGAGAGCTCCGGAGCGTCACGACCACAATCGTCGACCCGAGACGCGTCGGGCCGCGCGGTACCGCACCGCTCACCGACCGCCCGGGCTCGGGCCGCGCCACTGCGGCCCAAACATCGTCTTGCCGCGCTGGCCGGCCACGTCGACGCCCTCCTCGGTCAGGTCGCTGCCCGCGGCCACCGCGGTGCGTCCGAAGCGTCGGCGCACCTCGTCGACCGCGTCGCGCAGCGCCTCGCGGCTCACCTGGCGCTCGAGGGAGAGCTGGGCCGCGCGCTCGCGCACGTCCGCCTCGTCGCCGGTGAGCCCGAAGGAGAGCTGCAGGGCGTTGCGGTCCCGCTCGAGAAATCCCGAGGCGTGCACGCCGAGCAGCCGCACCGCCTGGGCCAGGTCGACCGTGGCCACCAGTGCCTCGGCGATGGCCCCCACGGCCTCCTCGTCATCGATCCCGAAGGGCAGGGTCTGGGCGCGCGTCACGCCGGAGAAGTCGTCGTAGCGCACGACGACGGTGATCGTTCGCGCCACCCAGTGATGGTCGCGCAGCACCCGGGCCACCACGGCGGCCTGCTCGCGGGCCTTGGCCGACACCTCGGCCGGGCCGACCAATGAGCGCGCGAAGGTCTCCTCGTGGCCGAGGCTCTTGGCCCGGCGATCCGAGTCCACTTCGCGCCGGTCCTCGCCCAGCGCGTAGGCGGCCAGGGTCGCCGCCAGCGCCGGACCCACGTGGGCGCTCAGCGTGGCCTCGTCGACCTTGGCCAGGTCGCGCACGTAGCCCAGGCCCAGGCGCCGGAGCTTGGCCGCGGTGGCCGGTCCGACGCCCCACAGCGCGCCGACCGGCATCTCGGCCAACCACTGAGCCTCCAGTTCCGGCGAGACCCAGACCACGCCGGGACCCTCCACCAGGCGGCCCTCCACCACGGTGGGCTTGGAGCGCTTGGAGGCGATCTTCGCGAAGAGCTTGTTGCGCCCCAGGCCCACCCCGCAGTGAAGCGACAGCTCGTCGGTGATGCGCGCGCGCAGCGCCCACGCCGCGGCCACCGGGCGCACGCCGAGGCGGTGCAGCCCGCGCAGGTCGGCGAAGACCTCGTCGAGGCCCAGCGGCTCGTACTCCGGGGTCAGCTCCTCGACCAGGGCGTGGAAGCGCCGCGAGTACTCCTCGTAGCGCTCGAAGCGGCCCGGCAGCATGACGAGCGCCGGGCACAGGCGCCGCGCCACCACGCTGGGCATGGCGCTGCGCACGCCGTAGCGGCGGGCCTCGTAGCTGGCCGAGGCCACCACGCCGCGGTCTCCGGCTCCGCCCACCGCGACCGGCCGGCCGACCAGCGTCGGGTCGTCGAGGACCTCGACCGAGGCGAAGAAGGCGTCCAGGTCCACGTGCAGGATCGGCGCTTCGTCGAGCGTGGGGTCCTCAGAAGGCCAGGTCAACGCTGCGGAAGGCCTCGCCGAAGGCCACCCCCACCGGGCCGCCGGCCTGCTCGGCGCGCTCGTAGACGACGTGGCGGATGGCCTCGGCGTCGCCGGCCATCTGCGAGACGTGGGCCAGCACCGCCTCAACCTTGGTGTTGATGGTCCGGGTCACGTCGGCCACCACGTCGGGCTCGTGGGTGCCGCTCAACAGTAGGTGGCGCACCTGGTGGGGCGCCCCGCGCTCGGGGAAGTAGAGGGGCATGGCCGCCGCGGGGGCCACGGCGTCCAGCAGCGCCCACCCGGTCTCGCGGTGATCGTGGTGGTTGACGTAGACCCCGCCGAAGAAGACCGCCGTGGGGTCGGGCCCGATCACGACCTCGGGCCGGTGCTGGCGGATCAGGCCGACCAGCGTGGCGCGCAGCTCGACGTCGTTGACCACCTCGCCGTCGGGGCGCTCCAGGCACTGGCTGGAGGAGGCACCCAGGAGGTCGGCGGCCCGGGCCAGCTCGGCCAAGCGCGCCTCGCGCAGCGTCGCCGCGTCGACCGGCGCGTGGCTGCCCTTGGCCCCGTCGCAGACCACCACCAGGTGCACCGCGCAGCCCTCGGCGGCCCACTGGGCCAGGAGTCCCCCGGCCGCGACGTCGGCGTCGTCGGGGTGCGCGTAGACGGCCAGCGCGCTCCTCGGGCGCAGGTCGAGGGCCCGCACGCTACCCCCGAAGCTTCGGGGCGGTGGTCTTGACGAGCATGCCGATCTCGCGGGCGAAGTCCTCGGTGCCCGCGAAGCCCTTATAGACCGAGGCGAAGCGCACGTAGGCGACGTCGTCGACCTCGCGCAGCGCCTCCAGGGTGGCCATGCCGATCTCCTCGCTGGTGACGTCACGGTTCAACAGGCGCATCGACTCCTCGACGGCCAGGGCCACGCCGGACATGACGTCGACGCCCACCGGGCGGTTCTTGCACGCCGCCTCGATGCCGCGCTGGATCTTGGCGCGGTCGAAGGGCTCGCGGTCCCCGGAGCGCTTGACCACGTAGAGGCTCACCTCCTCGACTCGCTCGAAGGTGGTGTAGCGCTGGTGGCAGACGGCGCACTCGCGGCGCCGGCGGATGGCGTCGCCCTCCTCGGCCAGGCGCGAGTCCACCACGCGGTCGTCGTCGGCCGCGCAGAAGGGACACCGCATGGCGTCAGAGTACACCCGGGGTCTCGCGGCCCTTAGGGGATGAGGAGGTGCTCGCCGGGCACGACGACCGTCGAGCGCAGCTCGCCGATCAGGGCCACGCGCGCGACGCGCGGGTCGAGCGGGTTCATCAAGCGCGCGATCGACGCCACGGTGTCGCCGGGCTGGACGACGTAGACCTCACCGGACGCCAGCGTGGACGACGTCGCCAGGTCGGTGGGCAGCCCGGCGCCGGTGACGCCCCCGAAGGCGTGGCCGGGCCACGCGAGGAACGTCAGCGCGCCCAGCAGGGCCACCGCGGCCATCGTGCGCCGGCGGCGCTGGAGCATCCGCGCGCGCGCCGCCCGGCGCTGGGCCAGCGAACGCCCGACGCGAAGGGGTGTCCGCTGGGGGGACGTCACGAGGCGCAGGCGCGGGGTCTCGACCTCGACCGGAAGGAGGTCGATCTCGAGAATCTCTACTGCCGCCATGCCGACTCCTGACGTCGTACGAACACCTGTTCGTCATCATAGAACGAACAGGTGTTCGTTTCAAGTGACTCTTCAGGCTACGGCGCTCCTGTCACATCTCCCTTCGATTCCAGGAGTTTCCGGCCCACCCGGCCGAAGTCGGCCAGCCGGTGAGGGCGCACCAGGGGCCCGGGCGCCAGCGACCGGGCGATCCCGGCGACGTCGCGCACCAGGCGCACGCCGTGGCGGCGCACCAGCTGCGCGCACTCGGCGGTCAGGGCCTCGTCGGGGTGGTCGTGGGCGTCGGTGACCTGGCCGTCGGTCACCCAGGCCACCGGCTCCCGGCCGCGGCGCCGCGCCAGGGCCCAGCGCAGCGCCGGGCCGTCGACCCCGTTGCCGACGTTGCCCGCCGGCCACGAGTGGGCCACCGAACCCCGGTCGGCCAACACCCACAGGTTGGGCGTGGCGCCCACGTCGCCGGGCCGGTGGCTGTAGCCCACCACCAGGGCGTCCGGCGCTCGGCGCAGCAGCTGGGCCAGTTGGTCGGGTCCCAGATCCATCGAGCCGGACTGGTCGATGACCACCACGCCACCGCGCCCACGCGCCGGACGGGTGAAGGCGCGGCGGCGCGGGTCGGTGAGGAGCCGCTGCGGGTAGGTCAGCACCGTCCCGGTGACCGCCGGCTGGCGACGACGCCCGGCGCCGGTGCGCGCCCCAGCCCCCCGGGCCAGGTCGGCCACGACCACCGCGGCGAAGCGCCCGGTGGGTGGTCGACGTCCCCCCGGCGCCAGCGAGCGGCGAAAGGCGCGCAGGGCCTCGGCGCCAACCGGGACGCGCGCGTTCATGAGCGGCGTGACCAGTCGAGCGACCAGCACCGTGGAGCGCGCGTAGCCGCGCGGGACCGACTCCTCGGTGAGGTCGGTGGCGCCCAGGGACGACGTGGCCAGGCCGCCGACGATCTCCAGGACCCGGTGGCGGATCGCCCGCATGGCCGGCGGCCACGTGGGCTGGGCCGCGCGCACCCCGGCCAGGTAGTCGCGCTCGGCGCCGGTGCCCAGCACCGCCAGCAGGAAGCACACGGCCTGCGCCCAGTCGCCCTCCTCGCCCAGTCGCCGGCCCCCGCCCTTCTCGGTCCCGTCGCGCAGGTGCTCCACGGGAAAGCCCAGGCGCGCGAGGAGGGTGTTGACGCGCAGCTCCTCGGCGCACTCCAGGGCGCGCGGCGCGAGCTCCGGGAACTGCACCGGCCAGTCCAGTCCGCAGGGGCTGACCCGCGCGTGCATCAGCTCGTGGGCCCGCACCGCCCGGGCCGTCTGGTCGCCGCCGAGGGGCACCTCCAGGACGCGCGCCACGAGGTCGCAGCTGGCCTCGCCGCGACGGGTCGATCCCTCGCGCACCCGCCACGCGCCGGCGCCGACCCCGTCCTGGCGGCCGGTGACCAGCTCGGGGTAGACCGCCCCGCGGCTCACGCCAGGGCGCCGATGGCCAGCGCGTCGAGCACGCCGCGGCCGCGCTCCTCCCCGAAGACCAGCCGGGCCGCGCGCTCGGGGCCCCAGCGGTCGCGCAACCGATCGAAGACGTAGAAGGAGCGCAGGGAGACGCGGCGAGCCGGCTCGCCGAGCGCGCCGGCCAGCGCCGGGCGGCGCAGGTCCTCCGACAGCGCCGCCACCGCGGCCGGGTGGGGCCGGTCGATGCGGATGGCCACCGCGAACCGGTCGCGCAGCGCGACCGGCAGGTCGTCGAGCTCCTCGAGGTTGGTGGTCATGAGGACGGAGAACTCCGGGCCGGGCTCCACCCACTCCCCGGTCTCGGGGTGGCGCCAGCGAGCCGACCCGTCGGTGTCGGTGACCGCCAGCAGCGTCGAGAGCGCGTCGCCGGCCGCCCGGTCGACCTCGTCGACGACCAGGCGTCCCCCGCGCCCGCCGCGGGCGCGCCAGGCGCGGATCGCCGGCCCCTCGTACCAGCGCCACGCGCCCTGGTCCACCGGCATCCAGGTGCCCGTGATCTCCCCGGTGGTGAGGTCCTCGGTGCACACCAGGCGCTCGGCCGGCGCGGCGCCGACCCCGTGGTGCAGCGCGGCGTAGGTCTTGCCGGTGCCCGAGGGACCGTAGAGCAGGACGCGGGTCACGCCGGCTGCCGTCACATCGGCCAGGTCGCGCCAGCACTCCCCCACCAACTCGTTGTCGCCCGCGTCCACCGGACCTCCCTCGCCGGCGACGCAACGGTCGCGCGGCGCGGCGCTACGGCGTGACGGTCACGTGGAACGACACGATGCGGCTGGGCATGAGGCACTTCGGGTAGCAGCTGGGGTTTCCGGCCACGGACACCGTCGTCGACCCCGGGCCCACCGCCAGGAAGGTCGCCTGGCCCGGGCCGGCGCCCTGGCGCGACAGCACCGTGGCGTCGCCGGCGACCGGCACGCCCCACCTGTAGGCGGTCGGTCCCCCCAGGTTGACCACCAGCCAGTCCCCCACGCGCAGCGTGGTCGTCGAGTTGGCGTTCGCGGCGGTGACGGTCACGTCCTGCGGCGAGGCGACACTCGCCACCACGCTGACCCTCATCTGCCACAGGAAGTCCAGATCGGGACAGGCGCGGCCCGGCGCGCACACGATCGCCCCGGTGCTGCGCACGACGGCCGATCCCACTGACACTGCGCGCACGACGCCGGTCAGGCCCCCGCGCGCGGGGTGGGTTGAGGAGACGGTGACCGCGGGGGAACTGCTGCGCAGCGCGCTCCAGCGATAGCTGCGGCTCAGCGACAGGGGCATCGCCGTCCCTACCTGGATGGTGACCTGGCACGGTGCGGTCGCCGTGACCCGCCAGGATGCGCCGGGCGCGACGCCGCACGCGTTCACCGGCGTGGTGGTCGCCGCGCCCGTCGGACCGGCACCGGTGACGACGAATGTCGCGCCGACCACGAGGCTCGCCGCGAGTAGCGCGAAGGGACGGCGTCTCACGGGCCCATTGTCCCACCCCGAGGACTGGCCGTCACGTCGGTCAGGCCTCGGTGTTCGCCTCGCCCAGGTAGACCGCGCGGACCCGCGCGTCGGTCAGGAGGTTCTTGGCCGTGTCGGTGAAGACGATGCGCCCGTTCTCCATCACGTAGCCCCGGTCGGCCAGACGCAGCGCCTGGGCGGCGTTCTGCTCGACCAGGAAGACGGTCGTGCCCTCGGCGCGGATCTCGCCGATGATGCGAAAGATCGTCTCGACGATCATCGGCGCCAGGCCCATGGACGGCTCGTCCAGCAGCAGCAGGCGCGGCCGGGCCATCAGCGCGCGGGCGATGGCCAGCATCTGCTGCTCGCCGCCCGAGAGGTTGGCGCCGATCTGCTTGCGGCGGTCCTTCAGGATCGGGAAGATCCCGTACATCTTCTCGATGTCGTCGGCGATCGGCCCGCTGCGCCCGAAGGCGCCCATCTCCAGGTTCTCCTCCACGGTCATCTGGGGGAAGATGCGCCGGCCCTCGGGGACGTGGCTGATGCCCAGCGCGGAGAAGTTGTGCGCCTTGGTGGTCGTGACGTCACGGTCCTCGAACATGATGGTCCCGCTGGAGGGCGCGTGCAGGCCCGAGAGCATTCGCAGGGTCGTCGTCTTGCCGGCGCCGTTGGCGCCCAGCAGGGTCACGATCTCGCCCTGGTCGACGTTGAAGGAGATCCCGTGCAGCGCGGTGATCGCGCCGTAGCGCACGACCGCGTCGGTGACCGTGAGCATCAGCCGGCCTCCTTCTCGGGCTCGCTGGAGCCGAGGTAGGCCTCGATCACGACCGGATTGGCCCGGATCTCCGTCGGGGTCCCCTCGGCGATGAGGCTGCCGAAGTTGAGCACGTAGATCCGCTCGGCCAGGCTCATCACCAGCTTCATGTCGTGCTCGATCAGCAGGATCGACACGCCCATCTCGTCGCGGACCTTGCGGATGAGGTCGGCCAGCTGGACCTTCTCGGCCGGGTTGGTGCCGGCCGCCGGCTCGTCGAGCAGCAGGACCTGCGGGTCGGTGGCCAGGCCGCGGGCGATCTCCAGGCGGCGCCGGTCGCCGTAGGAGAGGGAGGAGGAGAGCACGTTGGCCTGCTCGCGCAGGCCGACGAAGTTGAGCAGCGAGGTGGTCTTCTCGTCGGACTCGCGCTCGCCGCGGCGCGTCGCCGGCCCGCGCAGCATGGCCCCCACCGCGCCGATGCCCCGGTGGGACTCCGCGCCGATCTTCACGTTCTCGAAGGTCGTCAGCGCGCTGAACATCCGCGACGCTTGGAACGTCCGGGCGATCCCGGCGCCCGAGACCCGGTGGGGCTTCTTGCCGATGATGCTGAGCGCGTGGCCGTCGCGGCCGGTGAAGGTGATCGTGCCGTCCTGGGGCTGGTAGACGCCGGTCAGCGAGTTGAACAGCGAGGTCTTGCCCGCGCCGTTGGGCCCGATGATCGCGAGGATCTCCCCGCGGCGCATCTCGATGCTGACGTCGTTGAGCGACACCACGCCGCCGAAGCGCAGGGTCACGCGGTCCACGAGGAAGATCAGGTCGGTCACGGCGTCGTGTCCCCCGTCAGGACCTCGTCCATGTGGCCCTCGCCGGCCTCGGCCAGGCCGATCTCGCGCTTTCGTCGTTTCGACGGGATGAGCCCGACCGGCCGGAAGATCATCATGACCACCAGCAGGGCGCCCAGGTACATGTAGAGGTCCTGGGTCTGGTAGCCCGACGGCGGGGTGTGCGCCAGGTACTCGGCCACCGTCTGGATGCAGATCGCCCCGAAGACCACGCCGGCGATCGACCCCATGCCGCCGAAGATGACCAGCACGAGGATGTTGATCGAGAAGAAGAGCGTGAAGCTGACCGGGAAGATCACGTTGGACTGGCTGGCCGTGACCACGCCGGCGAAGCCGGCGGTCGCCGCGCCGATGGCGAAGGCCATCACCTTGTACTTGAGCGGATTGATCCCCACCGACTCGGCGGCCACCTCGTCCTCGCGGATGGCCGTCCACGCGCGGCCCACCCGCGAGTGCTCGAGCAGCGAGTACGCGATGAGGAAGATCACCACGAAGGTCAGCGTGAGGTAGTAGTAGGGCACGGGGGCGAGGCCCCAGCGGTAGTGGATCGGCCCGATGTGCAGCACCGGGTGGGGGATCTGCTTGGAGCCCAGCGACCCCCCGGTGATGCCGTAGAGGTTGTTGGCGAAGATCGTGATGATCTCGCCGAAGCCCAGGGTCACGATCGCCAGGTAGTCCCCGCGCAGGCGCAGCGTCGGCAGGCCCAGCAGGACGCCGGAGAGCATGGCGAAGCCGATCGCCACCGGGATCGCCCAGAAGGGGTCGAAGTGGACGTTGAACGGCGGGGGCGGGGGCAGCGACCCGGTGACCCAGGCCGTCGTGTAGGCCCCGATGGCGTAGAACGCCACGTAGCCGAGGTCGAGCAGCCCGGCGAAGCCCACCACGACGTTGAGCCCCATGGCCAGCAGCACGTAGACCGAGATCTGCTCGACCATCGCCGCCTGCCAGAACGGGTCGGTCTCGATGTGGGGCAGCAGGACGGCGAACACGAACAGGGCCAGCAGCAGCCCCTGTCGCACGGGCTTGCGCGACGTCACCTTCCGGGGCACGGCCAGCGCCTTCGCCGCGCTGGCGCGGATCGACTTGCCCTGGGCTCGCCACAGCGTCCACACCCCGAACATCACGAACGCCAGGAAGAGGAACACCACCCAGCGCAGGGTGCCGAACAGCCCGAAGAACGGCGAGGGCTCGCTGAAGGACCAGGTGAGCCCCTGCGTCGGCGCGGTCGAGCTGCCCGACGGGCCGGTCATCACCTCGATCAGGGCCACCACGGCCAGGCTGATCAGCAGGCGGCGCACGACCGGTCGACGCAGGAAGGCGCGCATCACGCCGCCCGTCCGAGCCGCTCGCCCAGGATGCCCGTGGGCCGGAACATGAGCACCAGGACCAGGATGCCGAAGGCCACCACGTCGATGTAGGCGGCCTGCACGAAGACCACCGAGAGGCTCTCCACGACGCCGAGCACCAGGCCGCCCAGCATGGCCCCGCGCAGGTTGCCGATGCCACCCAGGACCGCGGCGGTGAAGGCCTTCAACGCTGGCGTGAAGCCCATCGTGAAGACGACG
>JBIOFE010000042.1:0-14988 GCA_044446745.1 Acidimicrobiales bacterium | reverse complement strand
GGGGTGAACCGATGGACGAGTGCCTGCACTACCGGCGCCGGATGGCCCGCGCGTACATGCGGCTCTTCCGACCGCTGACCCCCGGGGGACCGCGCCGATCCAGGTTCGACCAGATGACGGCGCGGTGGTGGACGCGGATCGACGTCGTGGTCTTCCGGCACTCGGGGATCAGCCTCGGTGTGAGGGCCCTGGGCGTCAACGACGTCCTCCTGTTGCGCACGCGCGGGCGACTCAGCGGACAGGTGCGCGAGGTGCTCGTGGCGTACGTGGTGATCGACGGCGTCCTCTACGTCTGCGCGGCCAACGGCGGATCAGACCGCGCCCCGGCGTGGTACCGGAACCTCGAGGCGGGCGAGCCAATCGAGATCGAGTGCCACGGGCGGCGAGAGACGGTGCTCCCGGTCGTGCTCGAGGGCGCCCACCGCGAGCGCGTCTTCGACGTCGTGTATCAGACGTTCCCCCACGTCCGGCTCTACCTGGCCCAGACCACTCGGCCCTTCCCGATCGTGGCCCTGGGCACGTTCGAGGTGGCCGTGAGGGTTCCCCAGGTGCCGCTGGTTCTCGCCGAGCGCTGACGCTGACGACCCCGGGCGGGTGAGTTCGGGTCGGCGCCGGAGCGGGTCAGGGAGCGCCCGCGGACCTCGGCAGGGGGTCCTCCTCGAGGGCGCGAGCCACTCGACGTAGCAGCGAACGAACCGTCGCGCTGGCGACGCGCGCCAACAGCGCGTCGTCGATCGCGTGTCCGGCGCGGCCCAGGGGCGGACGGTAGCGGCCAGAGAGATTCAGCTCGGACCGATCGGGGTCCACCGCGGTCACCCGCAGCTCGCCGTTGAATCGTGGAAACAGCCCGGACGGCCCGGTCGCTTCCCACGTGACCGGGATGACCAGGTTCTCGTCGGGCCCCTCGGGTACTCCGAGGTGCACGGCGACCACCTTGCCCAGCCAGGCCGGTCCGCCGGGGCCGATGCGCACGAGGATGGCCTCGTTCTCCGCGTGGGCCGCCTCTAAGTGCGGGACCAACCACGAATTCTCCGACCGCAGTCGGTGGGCCACCGCGGCGGCCGCGAGCTCGACCTGCACCGAGTCGGTGACGGCCACCGTCTCGATGTGGTGGCGGTGGCTGTCCCCCGCGATCGGATAGGTCCCCGCCTCGATGGCGCGGTCTCGCTCGAGGAGCTCCGCGAGGGTGGTGTCGGCGAGGACCGTGCGCAGCGCCGCCGCCGCCTGGCCCCACGTCTCGTGCAGGGGGCACACCGCCTCCCACCGGCAGGGGCCCTCACCGAGTACGCAGGAGTCGGGGGCCAACGGCCCCTCGGCCGCCTCGACGACCTCCAGCAGGCTCACGGTGTCGGGTGACCGGGCGAGGCGGTAGCCGCCGTTCGTGCCGAAGAAGGATTTGGCGAGCCCGGCGCGCGTCAGATCCCCGAGGATCTGCGAGACGTACGTTCGCGGAACGCCCATCTCCAGGGATACCTGTCGCAGTTTCGTGGCCCCGCCCGATTCGTAGCTGCGGGCCAGACAGATCGCCGATCGAACCACGTAGTCGCCCCGCTTCGAGAGCCCCAGGTTCACGGGAGAAGTTTAGTGGGCCCCTTGACGTCGGGTTCCCGGCCACTGGCGGGCCGCCGCGCGGCGGCGTAGTGGGAGACCGGGGCGAGCGGACGTCCGGCTCGATCGGGACTCGGGACCCTCGCGGGGCCTGGGTTAACTTGAGGCGATGGCCCGATCGCGTGATCTTGTTCACGTCGAGAGAGTGATCAAGGCGCCGGGGTCGGTGATCTTCGACGTGATCGCCGACCCGCGTCGTCACCCCGAGGTCGACGGCTCGGGATCGTTGGTCGGCGCCCGGTCCGACTCGCCGAGGCGGCTCTCGTTGGGAGCGAGCTTCGCGATGGACATGCGACGAGGCGTGCGCTACGGCATGGTCAACACCGTGACGGAGTTCGAAGAGGGACGCCGCATCGCCTGGGCTTCCAAATTCGCCAGTGGGCGGGGCGCCCGATTCTTCGGTCGTGTCTGGCGCTACGAATTCGAGCCCGCCGAGGGCGGAACCCTGGTGCGCGAAACCTGGGATCTCTCCCACGACGCGCTCCGGTGGCTACTCCGAATCCTCTACTCATCACGATTCCGGCGCGACATGACCAGGTCCCTGGAGAGGCTGGAACGCATCGTCGCTGCGGCGTCGTGACGCGGTGAGAGTCGCCGCGGCCCGCGAGAGGCGGGCGGTTGGCCACCCCGCGTCGCCACGTCGCGCGGCGACGAGGTCGCTCAGTCGTCGGGGATGAGCGTGGTGATGCAGAAGGGGTGGCCCGCGGGGTCCAGCATCACGCGCCACTGCTCGGGCGAGGGCTGCTCGGCCGCCCTGCGGGCGCCGAGCTCCAGCGCCCTCGACTCGGCCCCGTCGAGGTCCGTCACGGCGAGCTCGAGGTGGAGCTGCTTGGGCACCTCGCCGCGGGGCCAGTCAGGGGCCCGGTGCGCCGCCACTCGTTGCGCCGTGAGGTAGATCCCCGCCCCCCGGAGGGCGATGAAGTCGTCGGACTCGAGGACGACCTCGAGCTCGAGCAGGTCCCGATAGAAGGCCGCCAGCACGACGGGGTCCGCGCAGTCGAGGGAGACCCCGCCGAGGCGGGCGATGCGCGGCATCCCTGCATGGTATCGACGAGGATGGGCCTTCGCCGCCGCCCGTCCGATGTCGTCGATTCCTTCGAGGCCCACGACCCGGAGCGCTGGACGTCACTTGGTCGTCCGGCGAAGGGTGGCCGCCCCGATCACGAGGGCGGCGAGTATGTACGCCAGCATGATGGCGAACTGGCCCAGGTAGTAGAGGTTCGACTGGAGCGGGGCAATGGCGTGCACCGCGGCGGTCATCGGAAGCACGTCGGCGACGACGCGCAGCGCGGCGGGCAGGCGGCTGACGGAAATGACGAGACCGCACAGGAGGAGCTGGGGCAGGATGAACGCCGGCATGAACTGCACCGCCTGGAACTCCGAGTGGGCGACGGCACTGAGGGCCAGCCCCAGCGCGGTGCCGAGCAGTCCGGCGAAGAGCGCCACGACGCTGATGCGCCACGGCACGCCCTGGTGGGCCAGCCCGTACCAGGTGTACGAGAGGACCGAGACGAGCAGGCTCTGGACGATGGCGAGGGCCCCGAAGGCGATGGCGTAGCCCGCGATGAAGTCCGCCTTGGTGAGGGGCATCGTGAAGAGCCGCTCGAGGGTCCCCGCGGAGCGCTCCCGCAACGTGATGACCGACGTGACCAGGAACATGACCACGAGCGGAAAGACACCGAGCAGTTTCGGACCGACCGAGTCAAAGGATCCGGGCTGGTTGGTGAGGGTCCACGCCAAGAGTCCGACCAACGCGGTGGGCACCACCAACAGCAGTGCGATGGTCCGCGGATCGTGTCGCAGCTGCTGAAGGATGCGCCGTGTGGTGAGCAACGCCCGACGCAGGCTCACGAGGCATCCTCGATCAGGCGTTCGAATGCCTCGTCGTAGCTCGACGCCCCCGATACGGCGAGGAGCGACGCGGGCGTGTCGTCGAAGAGGAGCGTCCCGTCGCGCAGCAACAGGAGCCGGGCGCAACGAGCCGCCTCATCCATCACGTGACTCGACACGATGACCGTGGCGCCCTTCGCGGCGAGGTGCTCGAACACGCGCCACAGGTCTCGGCGAAGGATCGGGTCCAGGCCCACGGTGGGCTCGTCCAGTATGAGGACGCGGGGCGAGCCCAGCAGGGCCACGCCGAGCGACACGCGCGTCTGCTCGCCGTCGGACAGCGATGACACGAGGCGACCGGCGAAGGTGGCCAGGGCCACGACGTCCAGGACCCGGGCGACCTCGGCAGGATCCCGCCCCAGCATCCCGGCGAAGTAACGGATGTTCTCCTCGACGGTGAGGTCGAGGTAGACGGCCGAGCCCTGGGCCATGTAGCCGACGCGGCCGCGCAGCGTGGGCGAACCAACGTCGGCGTGCAGTATCTGGGCCGATCCGCCGGCGATCACCTGGACGCCGAGGAGGCTTCGCATCAGGGTGCTCTTGCCGCTTCCGCTGGGCCCCAGGAGGCCGATCAGCTCGCCGGACGTGGCGCGGAACGAGAGTGACCGCAGGACCTCGCGGCCTCCCCGCACGACACGGAGGTTCGCCGCGCGAACCGTCCACTGGTCACCATCGGGCACGGGGGTGGACACTACCCCCGGCGACGGTCTCGACGGTGACGTCGAGTGGTCGTGGCGTGGCGCGAGGCACCGGGTCGGCGTCCGCGTCGACGGGGACGCCTCGTCGTGGGCGAGGGGGACGTGACGTCCCCCCGGGGTCCGTTCGGACCCCTCGGCTACCGACCGATCGGCGCGGCCGTCGCGCCGTCGGCGCCGTAGTCTGAGGCGAGTCGCGGCGGACTCGCGGCGTGGAGGGAGCAGAGATGCGCGCGTCCAACGAAGGTGTCGAGATCCACTACGAGGTGGTGGGAGAGGGTCGCCCGGTCGTGCTGCTGCACGGGTTCCCCGACACCGGGGACCTGTGGCGCCGGCAGGTCGCGGCGCTCAGTGCGGCCGGTTTCCGGACGATCACGCCGGACCTGCGCGGCTTCGGACTCTCCGACCAGCCCGGCGACGTCAGCGCCTACAACGTGCTGCACCTGGTCGGAGACGTCGTCGCGGTGCTCGACGACGCCGGGGTCGAGCGAGCCCACGTCGTGGGCCACGACTGGGGGGCGGCGCTCTCCTGGGTGCTGGCGTCGTTCCTGCCCGACCGGGTCGACCATCTCGTCGCGCTCTCGGTGGGCCATCCCACGACCTTCCGTGGCGACGGATTCGAGCAGCTCGAGAAGTCCTGGTACATGCTGCTGTTCCAGTTCGCGGGGGTCGCCGAGCAGTGGCTGTCCGACGACGATTGGCGCAACTTTCGCCGATGGTCGCGCCACCCCGAAGCCGACGCGGCCATCGAGGCGCTGAGCGCGAACGGGTCGCTCACCCCGGCGCTCAACTACTACCGCGCCAACCTGGCGCCCGAGTCGTACGTCGCCCCGCGCATCGACCTCGCGCCGGTGGCGGCCCCGACCATGGGCGTGTGGAGCACCGGCGACATCGCGCTGACCGAGGGCCAGATGACGCGGTCGGCGTCGCAGGTCGCCGGGCCGTGGCGCTACGAACGACTGGAGGGACCCGGCCACTGGATGCAGCTCGAGGCACCCGACGCCGTCAACGAGCTACTGCTCGACTTCCTGCCCCGCTGACCGGCTCCGGTCCCGGCGTGACGCCGCTGCTAGTCTCCTCGCGCTGAAGGGGGTTGGATGGCGCGGGCGATCGTGATCGGGGCGGGTCCCACCGGACTGACGACGGCGATGCTGCTCGCCGCCGCGGGGATGGAGGTCGTCGTCCTCGACCGCGACGACCCCGCACCGGCCGAGGCGTCGGAGGCGTGGGAAGGCTGGGAGCGGCGTAGCGTGGCCCAGTTCCATCAGGTGCACGTACTTCAGCCCGGCGGCCGGGCCCTGCTCGAGGCACGCCTGCCCGACGTGCTGGAAGCGATGGCCGCGGCCGGCGTGCCCGCGCTCAACCTCGCCGAGCTGCGCGCGCGGCACCTCGACCTGGAGGGCGACACGGATCTCTCGCCCTTCGAGACGCGGACCACCTGCCGGCGCCCGGTGTTGGAGTTCGGCTTCACCAGCGCCGCGCGCTCGACTCCCGGCGTCGAGATTCGCAACAACTCGCCGGTGACCGGGCTCGTGACCGGCGTCGAGGCGATCGCCGGCGTGCCCCACGTCGTGGGCGTGCGCACCGAGTCCGGCGAGGCCATCTTGGGCGACGTCATCGTCGACGCCGCCGGGCGTCGCACGCCGGTGCCCGGCCTGATCGAGGCCGCGGGCGGCTCGCGGCCCGGGGAGCACGCCGTCGACCTGGGCTTCTCCTACAACAGCCGCTACTACCGCGGCGACGCCCTGCCGGAGTACCTCGAGGACGCGCTCAGCGCGCTCGGGTCGTTCTCGATCCTCACCCTGCCCGGCGATGACGGCTACTGGAGCGTGACGATCTACCACTCCTCCAAGGACAAGGACATGCGCCAGGTCCGCGACCCCGCGGTCTTCGACCGGGTGCTGCGCTCGCTGCCGCGCCACGCCCACTGGACCGACGGCGTCGCGATGAGCGACGTGATCACGATGGTGAGCACGGCCAACACGACCCGCGAGTTCGTCGTCGACGGTCGACCCTGCGCCACCGGCCTGGTGCCCGTCGGCGACGCGTGGGGGTTCACCAATCCGTCGATCGGCCGCGGCGTCAGCCTTGGCGTGATGCACGCCGTAGCGTTCGCCGACGCCGCGGTTGCGGTCGTCGACCAGCCAGCCGAGCTCGCCCGGCGCTGGGACGAGGTGACCCGGGCCGTCGCGGCGCCCTGGCACGCCTCGACGGTCTCCTTCGACGCGGTCCGCGGCCCCGAGGTCGAGGCGCTACGTCAGGGCCTACCCGACCCGTTCGACGCCAACGACCCGTCGGTGGCGATGCCACGAGCCTTTAACTCCGCGCTCCACTACGACCGCCAGGTCTTCGCGTGGGGCCAGGAGATCGCCGGGTGCCTGGCGCTGCCCGAACAGGTCTTCGCGCGCCCGGGAGTCTTCGAGCGTGTCATCGAGGTCGCGCTGGCGCACCCGCCCTACGAGGCCCCGGGCCCTAGCCGCGCCGAGCTCGAGGCGCTGCTCGCCAGCTAGGGGAACGGAATCCTCCAGGGTCGCCGCGCGGCGGGGCCCAGCGCGAGCGGGTAACCCACGGGCAGGGTCACCACTGACGGGAACTGATCCAGGGTCGGGCACCGCAGCAGCGCGGCGGTCTGAAGGAGCAGTTCCGGGCGCCCCCTGGAGGCCATTGCGAGGCTCCTCGCTGGCTCGGATCATTGGCGGTGTCGTCCCTGCGCGACGTGCCGACGCAGGCGGTAGGTGGTGCCTGGTTGCGGCGCCGCGGGCGGTCGATCACGTCGGGGCCCCAGGGGACCTCAGCTGGTGGGCGAGGGGGGACTTGAACCCCCACATCCTTTCGAATACAGGCACCTGAAGCCTGCGCGTCTGCCAATTTCGCCACTCGCCCCGGGCCAAGGAACTTTAGTCGAACTCGCGCGGAGTCCGAAATGACGCCTTTGGCAGTCCTGGAGCGCCCAGTACCATTGGGATAACCATGGCCCTCAAACGTGTCGAGAATCGCCTCGAGCGGCTCTTCGAACGCAGTTTTTCGCGCCCCTTCAAGAACGCGCTGCAGCCGATCGAGATCGGCGCGCGGATCCTGCGCGAGATCGACCTGACGCGCCGACTGACCAATCAGGGACCGATCAGCGCGAACTCGGTGCTGGTCTGGCTGGGTCCCGACGACGCCGACCGATTCGAGGGATTCCAGAAGGCCCTCGTGACCGAGCTCGAGGAGACCGTGCGCCAGCACGCGATGGCCGAGGGCTACAACTTCGTCGGACCCGTCAAGGTGGAGGTCTTCATCGACGACGACCTCAAGATGGGTGACATGGCGGTCAAGACCGACTTCGTGGGCGGCGAGAGCCAGCCCCGGGTCATCGCCGGCGACGGGCGCGCCTTCAAGATCCTCGATCGCCCGCTGGTCGTGGGGCGCAGCCCCGACGTCGACATCGTCATCAACGACGCCAACGTCTCGCGGCGCCACGCCGAGTTCTGGCGCACCGCCGACGGGGTGGCCGTGCGCGACCTGCAGTCGACCAACGGCACCTACGTCAACGGCCACCGCGTGACGGCGGTGTCGCTCTCACCGCGCGACGACGTCACCGTCGGCACCCTGCACCTGAGGATCGAGCTCGCTTGACGCTCGCCGCGTCGACCAACTACGCGGCGCTCGTTCGACCGCTCCAGGTGCTGGTCATGGTCGTGGCCGGCCTGTTCTTCCTCCGGATCCTGCGCGTGGCCGCGGTGCAGGCCCGTCCGAGCGGGCGCGGCCCGGCCGACGGGCGCAAGCGACGCGGGGGACCGCTGGCGCTGGAGTACATCGAGCCGCTCGACCACGCGGGCGAGCGCGTCGAGGTCGACATCGCCGTGACCATCGGGCGAAGCGCCGACTGCGACCTGCAGGTCCCCGACACCTATCTCTCGTCGCGCCACGCACGCTTGGCCAACGACAACGGCGACCTCACCATCGAGGACCTCGGGTCTACCAACGGCACCTACGTGAACCAGGAGCTCGTCCAGGGACGGCTCCTGCTGGAGAGGGGCGACATCGTGCAGGTCGGCGGTGTGCTCTTCGAGGTGGTTCGTTGACGCGATGGCGCTACGCCGCGGCCACGGACACCGGGCAGGTCCGAGACCTGAACGAGGACGCCGTCTTCGTTGACGATTCCCTCGCGGTGGTGGCCGACGGCATGGGCGGCCACGCGGCCGGCGAGGTGGCGGCCACCCTGGCCATCGAGACGGTCACCAGCCGCTTCCACGAGAACTCCACGGTCGACGGGCTCAACCTCGCCATCGAGGAGGCGAACCGCGCGGTGCTGGCCGACGCCCGCGCGCACCCCGAGCGACTCGGCATGGGCACCACGGTCATCGCGGTCGGCCTCACCCATGACGACGCGGGGGTCGTCTTCCCGACGCTCTTCAACGTCGGCGATTCGCGGGTCTACCAGTTGCGCGACGGCGCGCTGCGCCAGCTGAGCGAGGACCACAGCGTGGCCGAGGAGTGGGTGCGCATGGGCCGGCTCACGCCGGAGGAGGCGCTCACCCATCCGCGCCGCCACCAGCTGACCCGCGCGCTGGGCATCGAGGGCGAGCTCGACGTCGACGTCCAGACAATCTCCGCGTTGCCCGGCGACCGGCTGCTGCTGTGCAGCGACGGCCTGTCCAACGAGCTCTCCGCCGAGACGCTGGCCCAACTGGCCAGCGCGGACGAGCCCCTCGAGGAGGTCGTGGAGCACCTGGTCAGCGCGGCGCGCGACGCCGGGGGTCGCGACAACATCTCGGCGATCGTGGTGGAGTTCGACGAGGTGTCGGCCGCCCCGACGCCGCTCAAGAAGACCATGAGTGCGCGTCCGGCGATCGTGCCGGGCGCCACCGCGGCCGCGTCGGGCCGTCGCCGCCGGCGCATCTTCACTTGGCGCCTGGGTCTGGCGGGGCTGGCCCTGGTGCTGGTCGGGGTGGCCTTCGTCCTGATCATGCACTGGTACGCGTACTCGAGCTACTACCTGGCCGACGACGCGGGGCGCATCGCGGTCTACCAGGGCCAGCCCAACGGCATCCTCTGGTACAAGCCGGTCGTGGTCTCGCTCACCACCTACCCGTCGGCCCACCTGCGCCCGGCCGACTACGCGGCGCTGCAGGCCACCATCTACGAGCCGTCGCTGCCCGCGGCGCTGCACTACGCGACCTACCTCAACCTGGAGTGGCACATCAACGGGGCCCACCCGATCGGCTCGACCACGACCACGGTGCGCACGACGACCACCACGCTCAGGAGCGCCGGCTAGTGTCGCGCCGACTCAGCGTCGTGGCCACCGGCATCCTCATCCTCTTCCTCGTCGTCGCGGTCCAGGCGGTGAACGTCCAGTTCTTCCGGGCCAGCGCTCTCAACACCTCCTCGCTCAACCCGCGCAACATCACCGGGACGGCGCTCTACGCGCGCGGCGAGATCGTGGCCGCCGACGGGACGATCCTCGCCCAGTCGGTGGCCACCGCCAGCGGCTACTCGCCGTGGTCGCGGATCTACCCGCTGGGCTCGCTGACCGCCGGGGTGGTGGGCTTCTCCTCGCCCTCCTACGGACCCTGGGCGCTGGAGGCGCAGTACAACACGTTCCTCACCGCCCACGCGCAGCCACCCCAGAGCTTCGCCCAGCTCCTGGCGCCCCAGACCGCCGCTGACTCGCTGACGCTGACGCTCCAGCCGGCCCTCCAGCGCGTCGCGCGCTACGCCCTGGGCGGCCAGGACGGCGCGGCGGTGGTGCTCGACCCCCGGACCGGGGCGGTGTTGGCGATGTACTCCAACCCGACCTACAACCCGGCCCCCCTGGAATCGACCAACTTCCCCACCGCCGAGGCGCAGTGGAAGAAGATCACGACCCCGAACGCCCACCACTTCGAGCCGCTCGGCCTGGTGGCCACCCAGGACTCCTTCCCCCCCGGCTCGACCATGAAGGTCGTCACGACCTCGGCGGTGCTGATCGGGCGCCCGGACCTGCTGGCCAAGGTCTACCCGACGAAGGTCACGATCAGCCTTCCCCAGTCCAACAAGACGCTCTCGAACTTCGGCTTCGGCAGTTGCGGGGGCACCATCGCCGCGATGCTGCCCCCCTCGTGCGACACCGGCTTCGCATTGGTAGGCATGGACCTGGGCGGGCAGCTGCTCGCCTCGACCGCGCAGGCGTACGGCTTCAACAACGTCCCGCCGCTCGACCTGCCGGGCGTTCAGCCGAGCAGCTTTCCGTCGGCCGCGTCGCTCCAGTTCAACCTCCCCGGGGTGGCCTACTCCGCGATCGGCCAGCAGAACGTCCGCGAGACGGCGCTGCAGAACGCCCTGGTGGCCGCGGCGATCGGTAACCACGGCGTCATGATGACCCCGCACCTCATGGACTACGTCAGCGGGCCCGACGGCACGATCATCCAGCGCTGGCGCGACTCGACCTACCTGACGCCACTGACGCCCGACCAGGCCGCCCAGATCGCCACGCTGATGCACAACGTCGTGCTCTTCGGCACGGCGTCGGGGGTGGGCTTCCCGGCCAACCTCGACGTCGCCGCCAAGACCGGCACCGCCCAGATCGGCAACGCCGCCCACCAGCTCGACGACTGGATGATCGCCTTCGCCCCGGCCAGCAATCCGACGATCGCGGTGGCCGTGGTGATGCCGTTCCAACCGGTGACCACCGAGGGCGCCACCGTGGCCGGACCGATCGTCCGGTGCCTCGTCGAGGGCGCGCTGGCCCTCCAGGCGGGTCAGCGCGCCTACGGCACGGCGACGACCTGCCCCGACTGACGAAGTGCCGTGAAAACGAACGGCGTAGGCTAGGCGCGATATGGAGCCCGTGAGCGACCCGCGCGTCTACTCCAGTCGCTACCAGGTGACGCACCTGATCGCCCGGGGCGGGATGGCGCTCGTCTACCGGGCCCAGGACCTGCTGCTCAACCGCCCGGTGGCCCTCAAGATCCTCTACCCCGAGCTCTCGGCCGACCCGAACTTCGTGGAGCGGTTCCGCCGCGAGGCCCAGGCCGCGGCCAACCTGAGCCACCCCAACATCGTGCCGGTCTTCGACTGGGGCGAGGAGGACGGCACCTACTTCATCGTCATGGAGCTGGTCGAGGGCACCTCGCTGGCCGACGTCCTGCGCGGGTCGCGCGCGCTGACCGCGTCGCGCTCGGCCCACCTGGCCGCCCAGGTGGCCGCCGCGCTGGGCTACGCGCACCGCAACGGCGTGGTGCACCGCGACGTGAAGCCCGGCAACATTCTCATCACCACCGAGGGTCAGGTGAAGGTCACCGACTTCGGTATCGCCCAGGCCGTCGCCGCCGAGGACCACCTGGCCGAGGCCGGCTCGGTGATGGGCACCGCGACCTACTTTTCGCCCGAGCAGGCCGAGGGCGCCGCGCTCGACGGGCGCAGTGACGTCTACTCCCTGGGCGTCGTGCTCTACGAGATGGTCGCCGGGCGCCCGCCCTTCGTCGGCCCCACGCCGGTCGAGGTGGCCAGCCAGCACGTCCACGGCGTCGTGCCGCCGATGTCCGACTTCACCGACGCCGTGCCGCACGACCTCGAGGCCATCGCCACGGAGGCCCTCGCCAAGTCGCCGGCGCGGCGCTACCAGAGCGCCGACGAGTTCCGCGCCGACCTGATCCGCTTCACCGAGGGCCAGCCGGTGCGCGCGGCGCGCGGCGAGCAACCCTTCTGGGGCGCCGACGCCACGCGCGCGGTGTCCGCGGTCACCTCGGGCGACCGCACCCAGGCGGTGCCGCTGATGCAGGGCCCGCGCACCGACGTGCGCCGGCGCCGCAACAACCGCACCGGATGGATCGCCGCGATCGTGATCGTCGTGCTGGGCGCCGGCGGCCTCGCCTACTTCCTAGCCGCCGGGACCACCGCGGTGACCTCGATGCCCGACGTCCTGGGCCAGCCGGTGGCGACCGCGGTGGCCACGCTGCGCGCCGACGGCCTGGTGATCGGCACGACCAAGCAGAGTCCGTCGACCAAGCCGCTGGACACGGTCATCTCCACGACGCCGCCCGCCGGGACGCGCATCACCAAGGGCGAGCGCGTCAACCTGGTGGTCAGCCTGGGCCACACCGTGTCACCGGTCACCGTTCCCGACCTCCAGACCCTCTCGCTGAGCGCGGCGGAGAACACCCTGGTGAACCTCAAGCTCAGCTTCAAGATCGTCGAGGTCACCACCGCGCCGGCGGGGGCCATCCCCGACACGGTGCTGTCCCAGCACCCGGCCAGCGGCGCCAACGCCCACACCGGCGACACGGTGACCATCACCGTGCTCGCGCCCAACACCCCCTACCCGTTGCCCTCGACGATCGGCGACACGCCGGTCGTGGCGACCCAGGCCATCGTCCAGGACGGCTTCACGGTCAACCCCAGCCCGCCCGAGAGCGCGTGCTCCAACACGGTCAAGTCCGGCCTGGTGATGAACACCAACCCGGCCCCCTACAGCCAGGAGAAGTCGGGGACGCAGGTCACCCTCACCGTGTCGACGGGCAACTGCCCGGTCGTGATCAAAAGCGTGCTGGGCATCTCGAGCGCCGCGGCGTCGAACACGCTCAGCCAGCAGGGCTTCGTGGTGGGCCAGGTGACGACCTCGACGAGCGTGACCTGTTCGACCGCGACGTCGGGACTGGTCGACTACCAGTCTCTCGCCGGCGGCACGACCCAGCCCTACGGGTCGTCGGTCGACCTCACCGTCTGCCCCTAGCCCGGGGGGCCTCGCGGTGCCCGGTAGCATCGGGGACCTATGGCGAGCGGGGCGAAGCGGCGCGGGTCCAAGTCGATGGGCCGCTACACGCCGGCCGAGAGCGGCGGGCGCTACACGGCGCCCAAGCCGCCCAACGCCGACCACAGCCCCCACTGGTACGGGTGGCTGCTGCTGGACCTGCTGCTCTTCGGGGTGATGGTGATCACCCTCAACTACCTCCAGGTGCTGCCGGGCTCGGTCTCGTCGTGGTACCTGGTGACCGGGCTGGCCTCGCTGTTCGTGGCCTTCTACCTGGCCACCCGGTTCCGCTAGCTACGCCGGGGTGCGCCCCGCGTCTCGCGGTTCACGCCCGGCCAGCAGCCACCCGCCGACGAACGCCAGCAGAGGCAGCCCGAGGAAGATGAAACCGAGGTTGAGCGCCGGTACGTGGGTCAGACTGCCCAGGAGGCTGCCGGTCTCGTTCTGGGTGGAGTTGGAGAAGAACGCCGCCGTGGCCACGTAGGCCCCGACGGAACCCAGCACCGCGCCCAGGAGGGCCAGGGTGCCACCCGTGGCCGCGGTGATCGAGCGCCGGGTCCACGAGCTGGCTCCGGTGGCCGTGAGGGTGCGCCGGTCGCCGGCGGACTCGGCGCGGATCAGCCCGATCGACATGGCCAGCACGAAGAGCGCGATGAGCAGCGCCGCGCCCGTCGCGTAGTCGACGATCTCGGCCGTGGTCGGCAGCGAGCTCTTGGACTCGATCGACATGCCGGCGGCGCCGGCCGTCTGGCGGGCCGCGGCGATCTGGGTGGTGGTGAGCGGTTGGGGAGAGGTGATCAGCCACGAATCGAGGAACTCCGACGTCGAGAGGTGGAGCGTGGTGAGCGCGTGCTCGGTGATGACCGTGTTGGGGAGCGACGTGCCCAGGGGCAGGGCGCCGACCTCCTGCATCACCGGGTTGGGGAGGCAGTCAGAGGGCCGACACACCGGCTGGTGAGGACCGCTCCGGCCGCCGAAGTAGCCTCCCCAGACGAGCTGCATCTGAGATATGCCGGCGAAGCCCGGTCGCGCGGTCAGGACGTCCGCCGCCGGATTCAGTGAGCGGGCCGGGACGTGGAATGCCTTCAGCAGGGCGGGGGTCGCCACGTAGAGGGGTCCGGAGTACTGGCGTCCGGGCGCGGCGCGGTTGAGGGTGGCGCTGGTCATGTAGAGCGCGACGTTGCCCGTGGCGTGCAGGGAGTTCGCGATGCCCGTCTCGACGGCGGTGGCCTTCGTGATGGACACCGCCGGAGTGGGACCGCTGTTGGACTGGTTCTGCGCGTAGACCACGAGCTGGGTCGACGTCATGTTGGGGCCGACGTAGTCGAGCACATTGGCGTAGCGCGCGGTCGTGGCGATCATGACCACCATCGCGGTGAGCACCCCAATGGAGATGGCGGCCAGCGTCGAGGCCGAGCGCGCACGGTAGCGCACGAGGTCGCGCACGGCCAGGCGCATCGCGAGCGGCGCACGACGGATGCCCGCCAGCGAGGCCACGAACGTGGGGGCGAGCAGGACAGTCCCGACTGCCAGCGCGACGAAGCCGAGCAGCAAGGGGGCGGCCGACCCACTGGAGCGGGCGGCGTCGCCCAGGAGCAGGAAGGACACGATCATCACCACGACGCCCGGCAGGGCGGTGCGTGCCACGTTCTTGGGCGAGCTCGGCCGGCCGGCCAGGGCGGCCACCACCGGCACGCGAGACACCGTCCGGCCCGGGCGCGCCGAGGCCAGGATCGGCGTGAGCAGGGCCAGCGCCAGGGCCCCGGCGATGGAGAGCCACGGCAACTGCCACAGGCCGATCACGTGGTGCTGAGTCCTCTCCAGGTCGGGGCGGTAGAAGACCCACACGACGAGCCCGAGCACCGACCCGGTCACGACGCTGGTGACGCCTACCAAGAGCCCGTTGGCGAGAACGACCGAGCGCACGTGACGGTCCGTCGCGCCCAGCGCGCGGATCATGCCGAGGGAGCGCAGTCGACGCTGGGCGATCACCGTGAAGCCGGCGATCGAGACCAGGCCGATCAGCACCAGTCCCAGCGCGGCCGCCAACACGACCAGGGAGGAGGGGCTGGAGATCCC
>JBIOFE010000041.1:0-15542 GCA_044446745.1 Acidimicrobiales bacterium | reverse complement strand
TCAGGCGCTCGTCGAGCGCCGCCACGTCGTGGTCCAGCTCCGGGCGCACCAAGCGAATCAGGGCGACCTCCATGACGGCGATCTTCTCGGGTGAGCTCTTCATGTCGCGCATCGCCCGTCCCAAGGTCTCGAGGATCCTCACCGTGCGCGCGAGGCCGAGCCGCTGGCCCCACGCCGACAGGCGCTCGCGGTCCCGGTCGACCGCGTCGGCGACCTCGGGGGCCACCTGGAGGAGGAAGACCTGGCGCACCTCGCCGGCGAAGTCCTCGGCCACCTGCTCGGGGTCCCAGCCTTCGCCGGTCAGGTGGGCCAGCGCGCGCAGCGCGCCGACCGCGTCGACGTCGACCAGCGCGCCCAGGAGCCCGTCGAAGACCGGTCCGGCGTCGCGGCGCGAGCCGGTGGCCACCAGCTGGTCGAGCGCGCTCAGCGCGTCGCGGGCCGAGCCGCGGCCCAGTCGCACCGCGGCCTCCAGGGTCTCGTCGTCGGCCGCCAGGTCGGCCGCGCTACGCACGTCGTGCAGCAGCGCGCTGAGCGTCTCGCCGTTGAACAGACGAAAATCGAGGTGCTGGGTCCGCGAGCGAATGGTCGGCAGCACCTTGTGGGGGTCGGTGGTGGCCAGGACGAACACGACGTGGCTGGGCGGCTCCTCGAGCGTCTTCAGCAGCGCGGCCGACGCCGCCTTCGAGAGCTGGTGGACCTCGTCGAAGATGTAGACCTTCCAGCGCCCGGGAGTCTGGTGCCACGCCCCGGCGGTGATCTCGCGAATGTCGTCGACGCCGTTGTTGGACGCGGCGTCCAGCTCGGTCACGTCCAGGGAGGAACCGCGGGTGATCGCCACGCAGCTCGCGCACCGGTCGCACGCGTCGCCGTCGACCGGATTCTCGCAGTTGAGCGCCTTGGCCAGCACCCGGGCCGCGGTGGTCTTGCCGGTGCCGCGGGGCCCCGAGAAGAGGTAGGCGTGGACGACGCGACCGTTCTTGACCGCGCCCTGGAGGGCGCGCACGACGTGATCCTGACCCCGCAGATCCGCGAATCGGCCGGGGCGGAACCGGCGGTACAGCGCGGTGGCACCGGCGACGGCCTCGGTCGTCGGCGCGGGGTCGGTCACCCCTCGATGCTAACGGTGGGCTGTTCGGCGCCGAGGTCCACAGCGATGGTCAGGCGGACCGTGGCACCCGGCTCGATCCGCTGAGAGCTGCTGGCTTCCACCCCTGACTCGGTTCACGAACGGCCGTCGCACGGGACCCGACCACCGCGGTGGACCTCGGCGCAGCCAGGCTACCGCGCCGTCCGTCCAGGGCCCCTGGGGTAACCTGGCCAGCCGGCACCGAGTTCACCCGCGCGGTGGACGCCGTGGAGGAGTGCGAGAGCGGCCGAATCGGCACGACTGGAAATCGTGTGAGGGGAAACCTTCCGTGGGTTCAAATCCCACCTCCTCCGCCACTGCAGCGAGGCGCCGGATTGGGCTAGTGATCGGGGTCGGGCTGGTACCCGGAGCAGACGATCCGCAGCCACGAGATCTGTTCGTCGCGGACGTCGAAGTACGCCTGCTGCTCGACCTGGTAGCGGCCGTCGGGGTTGGTCAGGGCGAAGCGGTAGCCGACGCGACATCGCGGACCGACGGCGTCCGTCTCGACGGACAGCACGTCGGTGACGTGGTCGTGGGGCTCGAGCCACTCACCGAAGAAGATGTCGTCCACCACCTCGTTGCGGTCCCGCGACTCCCAGGCCTCGCCCGGCGTCAGCGCCCGGAAGTCCACGTCGGGCGCCAGCAGCGTCTTGAGGGCCGCCGCGTCCTTGGCGCCGAGCGCCCGGGCGAACCGCTCGCCGGGGTCGTCGACCGGGGGGCCCGGGCTCGCTGCCTCGTCCATGACCGCAAGGTAACAGCATTCGCGTCGCCGAGTCTCCGCTGGCCGGTAGTGCCCGATCAAGTCCATGGGTGCGGCGCCCTCTACCCCGGAGGGGCAGTCTTCTCGGGGGCGGGGCGTGCCGCCGGCTCCGGCACCGGTGCAGCCTCGGCGGCCAGGAGGCGCGCCTTGGCGGCCACACCCCAGCGGTAGCCGCCGAGCGAACCGTCGCGGCGCACGACGCGGTGGCACGGCACCGCGATGGCCACCGGATTGGCCCCGCAGGCCGACCCCACCGCGCGCACCGCGCGCGGTGCGCCAATCTCGAGCGCCACCTGCGAGTAAGAGCGGGTCTCGCCCGCCGGTATGCGGCGCAGCGCCTCCCACACCCGAATCTGGAACGCGGTGCCCGCCACGTCGAGCGGCAGCCGCCCCGCGTCGCGCTCGCCGCGCACCGCGCCGGCGAGCACCAGCGCGAGCTCGCGGAGTCCCTCGTCGTCCCGCTCCAGGAGCGCGTTGCGGAACTCGTCGGCCAGCAGCTTCGTGAGGACGGCCTCGTCGGGGCCCAGTCGCACCGAACACACGCCCGCCGCGGTGCTCGCCGCCACCACGACGCCGAGCGGCGTGGCGACCGACGTGTAGGCGATCCGCTCTCCCCGGCCGCCCTCGCGGTATCGCCCGGGCGCCATGCCCAGCCGCGGCGCCCCGTGCTCGTAGAAGGCGCGGTAGGAGCCGTACCCCGCGTCGGCCACGGCGTCGGTGACCGACGACCCGCGCCGCAGCGCCGCGCGAGCGCGATCGCTCCTGACCGCGCGCGCGTACCCGCCGATCGACACGCCGACCACCTCCGCGAAGAGCCGCCGCAGGTGTCGCTCGCTGTAGCCCAGCTCACCGGCGAGCGCGACCACGCTCGCGACGCCGTCACTCTCCAGACGGCGGCACGCGGTGACGACGGCGGCCACCGCCGGGTCCGCCTCGCCCGAGGCGTCGGGCCGGCAGCGTCGGCAAGCCCGGAAGCCGGCCGCCCGCGCCGCGCCGGGCGTGGGGAAGAACGTGACGTTTTCGCGGCGCGGTCGGCGCGCCGCGCACCCCGGCCGGCAATACACCCCGGTCGTGTTGACCCCGTACACAAACACCCCGGCGCGACGGTCATCGCGACCCTCGACCGCCCGCCACCTCGCATCATCCAGCTGACCCATGAGTGGCAATCTACGGACCGGACAGCCACGGCGCCTCCCGCTGGCGGACAACGTGTTCGCCGCTGTCCGCCGGCCCCACCGTCGGCTAGCCGAGCTCCCAGAGCAGCCGGTAGTAGCGGATCTTCTCGGGCTCGGGCGCCATCCCGTAGGCGTCGTAGACGTGGTGCGCCAGGCCCGGGCCGTAGTTCCACTCCGTGCTCCACGCCGCCACCGCGAGGTCGGACCAGCGGTCACCTACGCCGAGCTGGTCGAGGTCGACGTGGCCGACCCAGCGGCCGTCCTCGCCGATCAGCGTGTTGGGAGCGCACGCGTCACCGTGGCAGACCACGAGGTCCTCGCTGGGGACTCGCGCCAGGTCCGCCAGCGCTGACTCCAGGGTCAGGCCCGCGTGCTCGTCGGACCATTCGAGGTGGTCCAGTTCGCCGCGCTGGCGCCGCTGGTCGACGGTCGACAGGCGGTGACGCGCAGACCAGGTGAACGGGCAGTCCCCGCGCGGCAGGGCGTCGTGCAGGGCGCGCAGTCCGGCCCCGATCGCGGCGGTGGCCGTCGCGGGGTCCGCGAGCCACCGTGGTGAGACCGCGCTCTCGCCGTCGATCGCCATCGACACGAACCACGACCCCTCCGGGTCGCGACCCTGCTCGACGACGCGCGGGACCGGGGTGTAGGGGCTCGCCCACGCCAGGCGCTCCACCTCGCCCGCGACGTCGTTCCCGCTGGCCGCCGGCAGCCACTTCACGTACACCGGCGCGGACCCGCGCTCGACGCGCAGGGTCAGACCACCGAGATCGTTCGCCCAGACGACGTCGTAGGAGACGCCCTCGACCAGCCGTCGCAACGCGTCGCACAGCGTGACGGGATGCTCGGGAGCACCGGACAACATTGGTCCAGTCTTCCAGGCCAGACCGGCGACCCCTCGAACGCGAGTGCGAGGTGACGGTCGTCCGACCACCGTGACTACTGTCTCAGCGTGGACGACGCCGAACTGCTCGAGCGCCTCCGCGACGGCGACGAGGGCGCGTTTAGCGAGTTGGTCCGGCGTTACCACGGCGCCCTGGTTCGCCTGGCGCGCTACTACGTGGCCAACGACGCCAGCGCCGAGGACGTCGCCCAAGAGACCTGGGTCGCCGTGCTGCGCGGGGTGGAGCGCTTCGAGGGTCGCAGTTCGTTCAAGACCTGGCTGATGCACATCTGCGTCAACCGCGCCCGCACGCTGGGGGTCCGCGAGTCACGCGTCGTGCCGGTGGCGGTGGGCGACGAGGGATCCAGCGTCGCGGCGAGCCGCTTCGACCACACCGGCGCCTGGCGCGAGCCCCCGGTCTCCTTCACCGAGGGCGTGGACGCCCGCCTCGACGACCGGACGCTCCTGGCCGCGGTGCGCGCGGCGATCGGCGACCTGGGCGAGCCCCAGCGCACCGTCGTAACGCTGCGCGACGTGGAGGGACTGTCTACCGAGGAGGTGGCGCAGCTCACCGGGCTCACCGCCGGCAACGTCCGGGTCGTCTTGCACCGGGGACGGGCCAAGGTGAGGGCGGCGGCCGAGGCGGCGATGAGGAAGGCGGCGACGTGAGACTCCTGGCACCACCCCTGGTGTGCCGCGCGGCGGTCGAGTTGGTGAGCGACTACCTCGAGGGTGCGCTCTCACGCCGCGACCGGCGACGTCTCGAGCGTCACCTGGCCGGCTGCGACGGGTGCGAGTCCTACCTCGACCAGGTGCGCGCCGTCATCGCGGCGTGCGGGCGCGTCGAGCCCGACGACCTCGGCGCCGACGTGCTCGAAGGCCTGGTGGGGATCTACCGGCAGTTCCGCCACGATCAGGAGACCTCGTGACCGTCTCGCCCGACACCCCGCTCGTCGTCTACGGCGCCACCTGGTGCCCCGACTGCCGGCGGGCCAAGCAGTTCCTCACGACGCACCGCGTCCCCTTCACCTGGGTGGACCTCGAGGCGCACCCCGAGCGGACCGACGAGGTCGAGGCGCGCAACGACGGCAAGCGGATCATTCCGACGATCGTCTTCCCCGACGGGTCCCACCTGGCCGAGCCGACCAACGACGAGCTGGCCGACCGCGTGGGTCTGTCGCGCTCGGCGTCGCAGGGCGAGTACGACCTCGTGATCGTGGGCGGCGGGCCCACCGGACTCACCACCTCGATCTACGGCGCGCGCGAGAACTTGAAGGTCCTCGTCGTCGAGCGCTCGGCGCCTGGCGGCCAGGCCGGGGTCACCGAGCGGTTCGACAACTACCCGGGCTTCCCCGACGGCGTCGGCGGTGCCGAACTGGCCGAGCGCATGACCCGCCAGGCCGAGCGCTACGAGGTGGAGATCCTCCAGGCGGTCGCGGTCACCGGGCTCGAGCGCGACGGCGCGATGATCCGCGTCGACCTCTCCACTGGCGAGAGCGTCACCGCACCGGTCGTCCTCGTCGCCACCGGCTCGACGTACCGGCGTACCGGCGCTGACGGCGAGGCCGACCTCATCGGCGCGGGAATCCACTTCTGCGCCACCTGCGACGGGCCGTTCTACCGCGGCGCCCCCGAGCTCACCGTGGTCGGTGGCGGCAACAGCGGGCTCGAGGAGGGGCTCTTCCTCACCCAATTCGTCGACCACGTGACGATCCTCCAGGCGCTGCCCACCCTGACGGCCAGCAAGCTCCTCCAGGACAAGGTCATGAGCCACCCGAAGATGTCGGTCCTGGTCAACGCGAAGCTGCGCTCTTTTGACGCCGACGACGCCGGCAAGCTGAAGTCGGTCTCGTTCGAACGCGACGGCGCCGTCGAGTCCCTGCCCACGACGGGCGCGTTCGTCTTCGTCGGCCTCGACCCCAACACCGGCTTCCTGGGCGGCGCCCTGGCCACCGACGAGCGCGGCTTCCTCCTCACCGACCACGACTTTCGCACCAGCGTGGACGGCGTCTTCGCCGCGGGCGACGTGCGCGCCGGCTCGACCAAGCAGATCGCGTCGGCGGTCGGCGAGGGCGCCGCGGTCGCCATCCAGATCCGCTACTACCTCGACGCCCTGATGGCCGACGCGGTGCCGGCGACCATCTAGCCGCCCGGCGTGTAGACCAAGTTCACCGTGCTGTAGGTCAAGACCACCGTCTCCTTGGGAATCTCACCGGAGCCGGCGCCCGACCACGAGATGCCCGTGACGCGCACCGAATTGAAGGTGAGCGTGGCGGCGTCCGCCGACGAGCCGGTGGCGCCCGCCGGAGGCGTGACGTACAGGGTGGCCGTCTGAATGGGCTTGACGTCCGTCGAGAAGTGGAAGAACCCGGAGCTCGACACGTCCAGCTTGCGCACGATCACGACGGTCTTCACCTTCGACGCCCATTGGAAGGAGGTCACCTGGATGTTGCCCGGACCACCGGTGCCGCCCGCCCCGGCGATGGGCGGCGCGCTCATCGAGTAGACGGCGTTGGCGCCGACGAAGTGGGCGGTGCGCGACGGGGCAGCCTGACCCCCGGCCGACTGCGCGGCACCGGCGCCCGACGCGCCAACCCCGGCGATGGCCGCAACGAGCGCGGCGCTCACGAGAAGCGCCCCCCGTGGCCTCCCGCCGGGCCGTTGCGGACACCTGGTCACGAGTGATAGCGACATGACTCCCCCTTTTCCCGACCGTCACCGACCGTGTCGGAAATCCTAGGTAGCTCGACCCCGGCGCGCGCGATCAACCGCGCCGCTCGACGAAGAATGCGCCGAGCAGCGCCGCCGACTCGTCGGCCCGCACGTCGTAGGTGACCGGCGCCTCGTGGAGCAGGCGCGGGTCGGCCAGGAGGTGGTAGCGCGACCCCACCGCGCCGGCCTTCTCGTCCATCGCCCCGATCACGACGCGGGCCACTCGCGCGGCCAGCAGCGCGCCCGCGCACATCACGCACGGCTCCAGGGTGACGTAGGCGGTGACCCCGTCGAGGCGCCAGCCCGGCCGGGCCGCGGCCGCCGCGCGCAGCGCGACCATCTCGGCGTGGGCCGTCGGGTCGCCGTCCACCTCGCGGCGGTTCTCGGCCACCGCGAGGACGGCCTCGCCTTCCACCAGGGCGCAGCCCACGGGCACGTCGCCGTGCTCGGCCGCGGGGGCCGCCGCGGCCAGCGCCAGGCCCATGAACTCGTCGTCGCGCGCGTTGGTCATCGCCACCTCGTCGCTCGACTGTAGGGCCGGCCCGGAAGGCCCGCGAGCGCGTTGAGTAGAGTGAGCACCGGAGGGGTGCGAGAGCGGCCGAATCGGGCAGTCTCGAAAACTGCTGTGTCTACGGGCACCGTGGGTTCAAATCCCACCTCCTCCGCCACGACGAGACGGGTGGCTGCGGCCACCGGTCTCGTCGCGCCCAGGGAGGGTTCGCCCGCGCGGAACTACGATCACGGGTGAGTCGGCCCGTTCGAAGGAGCGCCATGGTCTCGTCCCTCCAGTCATCGCTCGGCACCGCGCGCAAGGTGGTCACCGAGCTGCCCGGACCGAGGTCCCGGGCCCTGCACGAGCGTCGCCAGGCGGTCGTCAGCGCCGGTCTGACGGTGGGCTTCCCCGTCTACATCGAGCGCGCCGAGGGCGCCATCTTGGAGGACGTTGACGGCAACCGCCTGCTCGACCTGGGTTCGGGCATCGCCGTGACCTCGATCGGCCACGCGGTGCCCGAGGTCGTCGAGGCGGTCAGCGCGGCGGTCGCCGCGTTCACCCACACCTGCTTCATGGTCGCCCCGTACGAAAGCTACGTCGAGGTCTGCGAGGAGCTCGCCCGGCTGACCCCGGGGGACTTCGCCAAGACCTCGGCGCTGTTCAACTCCGGCGCGGAGGCCATCGAGAACGCCGTCAAGGTCGCGCGCCTGGCCACCGGTCGCGCGGGCATCGTGGTCTTCGACCACGCCTACCACGGCCGCACCAACCTGACCATGGCCCTCACCGCGAAGAACATGCCCTACAAGGACCGCTTCGGCCCCTTCGCGCCCGAGGTCTACCGGGTCGACATGAGCTACCCCTACCGCGACGGGCTGAGCGGCACCGAGGCGGCCGCGCGGGCCATCGGCCAGATCGAGACCCAGGTGGGCGCCCACAACGTCGCCGCCCTGCTCATCGAGCCCATCCAGGGCGAGGGCGGCTTCGTGGTGCCGGCCGACGGCTTCCTGCCGGCGCTGTCGGAGTGGACCACCAGGAACAACGTCGTCTTCATCGCCGACGAGATCCAGAGCGGCTTCTGCCGCACCGGGGACTGGTTCGCCGTCGAGCACGAGGGCGTCGTGCCCGACATCGTGGCCACGGCCAAGGGCCTGGCCGGCGGCATGCCCCTGGCCGGGGTGACCGGGCGCGCCGAGCTGATGAACGCCGTGCACGAGGGCGGTCTGGGCGGCACCTACGGCGGCAATCCGGTGGCGGCCGCGGCGGCGCTGGCCACGATCAGGACGCTGCGCGACCGCAACCTGGCCGATCGCGCGCGCCACCTGGGCGACGTCATGCTCGCCGCCCTGCGTTCGCTCCAGCAGGACGTGGCCATCATCGGCGACGTGCGCGGACGCGGGGCCATGATCGCCTTCGAGTTGATCCAGCCCGGCACCACGACGCCCAACCCCGCGGCGACCAAGGCGATCGTCCGCTACTGCAACCAGCAGGGCGTGGTGGCGCTCAGCTGCGGCACCTTCGGCAACGTGATCCGCCTCCTGCCGCCGCTCGTCATCACCGACGAGCAGCTCCACGACGGGCTTGGGGTGATGAGCGCCGCGGTGCGCGCCGCCAGCTGACGGCCCACGGTCGCGGTGACGCTCGCGGGCATCGTCCGAGCACCGCGGCGACCAGGGGAGAGATGAGTCCCGGGGGAGGGATCCGTCGGCTCGGCGGACGCGGGGCCGTCCTCACCGCCGCGGGGCTCCTCCTCGCGGCGTGCAACACCGCCACCGCGGCGCGCGTCACCGGACAGCCGTCGGCCAGCATCGACGTGCCGCTCTCGTTGACCGCCTGCACCGGCGCGAACTCCTGCGTGGCCCTCGGGACCTCGCACCTGGGGTCCGGACCCCGCGCCGCCGCGGAGCGTCGGCGAGCCGACGGCAGCTGGACCGCCCTGCGCCCGCCGACCGGCGCCACCCCGACGCTGCTCGCGTCGTCGTGCTGGCGGTCGGGCTGCCTGATCGGCGGGACCTCGACGACCGGTGACGTCCTCTGGCGCTACCGCGCGGACCCGCCATCGCTCAGCGCGATCAGCGCCCCGCCGGGCGGCGAGATCGTGACCGCCCTGAGCTGCTTCGGCGCCGGGCAGTGCGCCCTGGTCGACTCTCCCCGGCTCCTTCTCGACGGCCGTCTGGTCGTCACCACCGACGGCGGCGCCACGTGGAGCACGCCGGCCGACCTCCCGTGGAGCGCCGGAGAAAGCGTGTACGCCCTGACCTGCCCCGACGTGCTGGACTGCCTGGCCGCCGGTCTCCCGGCCGTCACGGCGGGCCCCGGCGCGCCCGTCCCGACGCTCGAGGTGACGCGCGACGGTGGCCTCACCTGGCGTCGCGCGCCCCTGCCGGCGGGGACCCTCGGGCTCACCTCCCTGGCGTGCCGGGCGCAACGCTGCGACGCGTTGGTGCGCACGGCCCGGGGCGTCGAGTGGGCGCGGTCCGGGACGCTGGGCTCGCGCTGGGTACTCCACCGGATCACCGGTGCCGCCACGGCGCTGGCCTGCACCACGGGCGCCCGGTGCGTCCTGGTCGGCACCCATCGCGGCCAGCCGTGGTTGGCCACGACGCGCGGGGACGTCGTGACCCGCGCGACGCTGCGCTACGTGCCGTCGCCCTTCACCACCGCGGCCTGCGGCGCGACGCGCTGCGCGGTGAGCGCGGCGAGCACCGTCGCGTCGCTGGAGCCCTAGTCCATCGCTGTCGCGGCCACCCGCCCGAGCGAAACTCGCCGCCACGTGGTATGGGAGAATGCGCACGTGACCCCTTCTGAATTAGGCCCCGTGCCGCCCGGGTGGTACCCCGACCCGGGCGGCGAGCGACAGTGGCGCGTGTGGACCGGCCGCGACTGGTCGTCGATGACCCGTCCCTACGGCGATCCCGCGGCGGCGACGTCGCTGGTCGAGACGCTGGGCCTGGTCACCGCCGTCCACCGGCTCGCGCGCTACGGCGTCGTGGCGCTCTTCGCCGGCCTGGGGCTGGTGGTCTCGGTGGCCACGCACGGCCCCGGCTCGGCCCACGCCCTCGGGACCACGCTGGCCGCGACATTGCTGTCCCTGGCCCTGGGGCTGCTGGCCATCGGGTCGGCCAGCTACGCCCTGGCCGGTCGCGAGCTGGTGGGACGCTGGTCGCCGGCGGTGCTCGTGCCCGGGCTCAACGTGGTGGTCGTCAGCTCGCTGATCTCGCGGGCGCTCGGCGAGACCGGACCCCTGCGCCGCGTGGGCGTTGATGTCGCGCTGATCGGGCTCTACCTGCTCGAGAGCGGCCCGCACCCCTACCTGGCCGTCGCGCCGGCGCTGGTCAGCTGGGACCTGACGACGTCGCTGGCGCGCCTGGGCCACCAGCTGGTCGGCGCGCCGGCTCCCGCTTCGCGAGCCTCGTAGGATGGCCGTCGCGCGGGCGCTCGACCCGGCGCGCCGGGGAGAGGACCGCGTGTTCGAGGAGTGGGGGCCGCTGGCCGGACTGATCGGCGATTGGGCGTCGGGCTACGACGGCGTCGACGTCTCGTACCACAACGAGGACGGGAAGGTCAACCAGACGCCGTACCGCGAGTCGACCTCCTTCGCGCCCTTCGGACCGGTCGACAACGGCGACCAGTGCCTCTACGGGCTCGACTACCGCACGGCGATCCACCGCCGCGACGAGGACCGTCCCTTCCACACCGAGGTCGGCTACTGGATGTGGGACGCCGAGGAGCGCCAGGTGCTGCGCTGCTTCATCATGGGCCGCGGCCAGGCCGTCGTCGCCGGGGGCACGGCGGCGCCCGACGCCACGACCTTCCGCCTCGGGGCGCTGCTGGGCTCGAACACCTACGGCATCCTGTCCAACGAGTACCTCGACCGGGTCGCGCGCACCACGCGCTACGACGTCACCGTCACGGTGGACGCCGAGCGCTACCACTACGACCAGACCACCGTGGTCGAGCACAAGCTGTGGCCGACGGTGATCCTGCACACCGACCGCAACACGCTGGGCCGCGTGACCCGGGACGCCTAGCCGTGTACGAGTGGTCCGAGGAGCACCGGGCCGTCGCCGCGGCGGTGCGCCGCTTCGTCGACGCCGAGGTGCGCCCGCGCCTGGACGACCTCGAGCACCGCGGCGAGCCGCCCTACGCGGTCCTGCGCGCGATGTACGACGTGTTCGGTCTGCGCGAAATCGCCCGCGAGAGCTTCGCGCGCCAGCTAGCGCGCAAGCGCGACGGGGGCGACGAGCTCGGGCGCCGCGGCGCCGACCCGGCCCCCCAGATCATCTCGACCATCGAGCTGTGTCGGGTCAGCCCCGGCCTGGTCACCAGCCTCGGGGTGTCGGCCGGCCTGGCCGCCGGCACGATCAACCGGCTCGGCACGCCCGCGCAGATGGAGCGCTGGGCCCTGGACCTCATGACCCTCGACAAGGTGGGCGCCTGGGCGCTCACCGAGCCGGACTCCGGCTCCGACGCGCTCGGCGGGATGCGCACGACGGCGCGGCGCGACGGCGAGGAGTACGTCCTCAACGGCCAGAAGACCTGGATCACCAACGGTCCCTACGCCGACACGATCGTCCTCTACGCCAAGCTGGACGACGGTTCCGACACGAACCCGCGCGAGCGCCGGGTCGTCACCTTCGTGCTCGACGCCGGGATGCCCGGTCTCACGCTGGGCGCACCGCTGCGCAAGATGGGCCAGCACGCGTCGCCGACCGGGGAGGTGTTCCTGGCGGACGTGCGCGCGGGCCGCGACCGGCTGCTCGGCGAGACCGAGGAGCCGGTGGGCGGCGGTCGCCAGAGCGCCCGCGACAACTTCGTCGCCGAGCGAGCGGGCGTCGCCGCGATGGCCCTCGGCATCATCGAGGAGTGCCAGCGCCTCAGCGTGGACTACGCGCGCCACCGCCGGCTCTGGGGGAGCGCCATCGGCGACTACCAGCTGATCCAGTTGAAGCTGGCCGAGATGGAGGTGGCCCGGGTCAACGTGCGCAACCTCGTGTTCAGCCACCTGGAGCGGGCCCACGCCGGCGCGACCCCGACCTTCGCCGAGGCCTCGGCCATGAAGCTCTACGCGGCGCGCGCCGCCTGCCAGGTCGCCGACGACGCCATTCAGGTCTTCGGCGGCAACGGCTACAGCGCCGAGTACCGCGTCGAGCAGCTCAGTCGTGACGCGCGGGTGCTGCGCATCTACGCCGGCACCGACGAGATGCAGGTCGTGGCCATCGCCAAGGACCTGCTGCGCGAGTAGCCCGCGCCGCGCCGCGGGCGGACTGCTCCGGCGGGCCACGTGATCGCGCGCGAACGCACCGGCGAGACCGGTGAGCACCCGATGGTCGGAGTGAACGGAATTCGGCTCCGGACCGCCTCGATTGATTGGTGCGGGCGGCGGCGGAGTCCCGGCGCGCCGCTCCAGCGGAGGACAACGTGAGTGACGTCACGGTTCGTCACTCTCACTTAGTGTCTCGTGTTTCAGGAGTATCCCTGGACCGCAGAGTTGGAAACACTTAGTCATCTGGCTAAGTGATACGGATGGGCCCCATGAGTTGGCCGGTGCTTGTCTGGAGACGGTCTGATTCAGCAGATCCGAAGTTGTCGCGCACACTCCCACTGTTGACGGACACTGAGAGTGGATCGCGCGCCACCATGATGGAAGGCCCTAAAAGGGGGGCAGGTACTAGTGAACTTCCGAGCCCGTGCATCGCCGCGCCGTGCGACGTCTGGTGGGAACTCGAAGAGTGCTAACTCGTAAGGGAGGACCTCGTGAGTCTGAATCAGGTTCTCCGCGTCACTGGGGGTCTTTGGAGGTTTGCTCTGCTTGCGATCTAGTTCCTCCTCGCTCCTCGGGCACGAACGGTACAATCAATCGCTCACGTGCGTTCAGCGGGCTATGTTGGGCGGATTCAAGGGGTGACTCGGGTCCTGGCGAAGATCTAGTCATGAGACTTCCCTTGAAAGGATGTGCGACTAACGTGAAACGATTCTTTCCCGGTGTCCTACTTGCGGCAGTTCTCGTCTTCGGGGCTACTGCGCAGAATCAACCGGGTGGTGCGGCGCCCATCACGAAGGTCGCCGCCGCAGAGCAGCTCCGCCGTGACCTAACACCGGTGCTTGCCACGAGCACGAAGTTGATTCCCGAGGCAATGCGGTGGAAGGGCAACAGTTATCCGCCCCTCACGGCCTTGAAATCAAAGACCCAGAAGATGGGAGAGGCGTTCCAAAAACTTGAGTCTGACCTGTTGCGTCAGTCGTGGCCGACTGATGCCCGGGCCGCCGTGCGAACTGCTAACTCTGCGACTTCGTCGGTCCTCGCGGACCTACACACATTGACGACCCTGACGATTTACGACTCCACGCTCATGCCTGCATGGTTGTCCGGTTTCAATGGAGACTTAGCCAAATGGCAACGGGCGATCACGCTGCTCGAACAGGATTTCGGAATCAAGATTAGCTGAGTGCCTCGGTCGCTCTAGTCCGGGCGCAGTGGCGAGCGGCCGTTCTTGGACGTGACCTGAACGCCACATCGCTTTGTTTCGCCTCCAAGGACAGGGCTGGAAGGTTCCACAGCGTCCTCGCGAGGGGCTTAGCGAGGGACGAGCGGAGCGCAGTGGTTCGCGACTTGGTTTCGGTTCGGAGTAACCACAGAGCGGTGCCGTTAGGGTCATTTCGATGACTGACGTGACCGCCAACCCTTCCCCGAGGTCCGACGCCGCGCCGGTCGTGCTCCGCCTGTCTCTCGACTCGCCCCACCAGCGGCGCTGGACCATCGCGATTCGCTGGATCCTGGCGGTCCCCCTCGGGTTCGCCGCCGTCGGCATCTACGTCGCCGCCTTCGTGTGGGTGGTGGCGGCGTGGATCGTGGCCCTCTTCACCGGCCGCGTCTCGGACGGGCTTCAGAGCAAGCTCCTCGGCGTGCTGCAATTCCAGTCACGCCTGACCGCGTACGTTTTCTTGCTCACCGACACGTGGCCCGGCGTCCACTTCGCGGCGAAGCCCGACGATCCGGTCGTGCTGGAGGTCGATCACGTCGACCTGCGACGCTCGGCCGTCTTCTTCCGCTTCCTCCTCGCGATTCCGGCGCTCATCATCTCCAGCGCCATCGGCGCCGGGGTCTACCCGTTCCTCATCGTCATGTGGGTCGTCGGGCTCTTCCGCACCCAAACCCCGAGGACGCTGCACCAGCTCGCCGCGCTGACCCTGCGGTACTCGATTCGCACTTCCGCCTACTGGATGCTGCTCACGCCGACCCAACCGTTCCGCGGGTTCTTCGGCGAGTCCGTCACCGGCGACGAACCGGCGCCGCGCACGATCCCAGAGTCGGCGACGCCGGGCTCGTGGCCCGGCACGGCTCTGGCCGCCGCCGGGCCCGCGGGCGCGCCGCCGGCGTCCCCGTGGATCGTGGGACGACCGGTCAAGGTCCTGCTAATCATCGCGCTGATCCTCGGCGCCAGCTCCCAGTTCGCCAACAACCGCTGGAACGCCCACGCGTACGGCTGGCACGGACACGTCTACTTCTGGAGGGTCTCCACGCAGAGTGACCGAACCGTCGTGACGGAGGCCAACAACTCGTCGGTGACGGCGATCAACGCCTTCGGCAAGCGGGTCGCGACGTGCGCGACACTCCCGTGCGTGACGTCGAGCGCCGCCGCCACGGCGGCCCAGGTCGGCAGCGACATCTCGGGGCTCGAGAACAGCTACTACGCGAACAGCGCGGCCAACGTGAAGTACGTGGAGTTCCTCACCGTCCTCGCGACCGAGCACTCGATCCTGGAGCGGATGAGCCAGCCGACGAACACGAGCGGCACCGAGCGGTCGCTCTACGCCAAGCTCGGGGCCGAGCTGCGACTCCAGTACCCGCTGGTCGTCTCCCTGGCCCGCGAGCTGGGGTGAGCGGCCGGATCCCCGGACTCCCTAGCCCACGTACCGTCGGTAGCCGTCGATCCAGTTCGTCGTGAAGACGCGGCGAGCGGCCGCCAACGAGACGGCACCGTCGCAGACCAGTCGGTGCATCGTGTTCTCGAGCGCGTCCTTGCGGCTCGCGTTCCACGTCGTGTCCCTCGGCTCGGGCCACAGGTTCTTGACCGACGTCGGACTGCCGCCGACCTCCAGGGGGATCAGGTGGTCCTCCTCGTAGTCACTCGCGCGGGTGTCGCCACGCAGGTTGTAGCCGCCGTCCAGCTGACGGTACTTGAGGGCCTCGGTGTAGGACTCGGGTGGCCGAACGGAGCTGGAGTAGCCCGACACGCAGATCGTGGTCCGGATCGTGGCCGGGGTCACCGCGGGATTGACCGCGCCCGGCGTGAGCGCCGGATTGGGCAGCCCCGGATCCCGGGCGGCGCCCACCGCCGACGCCGCCGCGAAGAGAGTCACCACCACGGTCGCCGCAACGACCCGCCACCCCC
>JBIOFE010000040.1:0-16372 GCA_044446745.1 Acidimicrobiales bacterium | reverse complement strand
CCGTCCAGACCCGTCAGGTACTGCGGTCGCGCACCCTCGTCCAGGGGGTTGAGCCGTGCCCGGGTCGCGCCGCCCAACTCAATGGCCTGGCCACCAACGCTTCGGCTCACGGCCGTCCACTCCCCCTTGGGATCACCGGGCACGTAGCACTTCCGCCCGAAGGCAATCGAGCGCGTCGCGAGTGACTTGGCCAATGTGCTCTTGCCTCGACCGACCACACCGGCGAGCAGGCAGTTGGGATTGGTGAGAACCCCTAGTCGGTAGAGCACCCACGGGTCGTAGATGAAGCCGGCGCCGCTCCACGCGTCCTGGCCGATCAAGATGCCTTGACTGCCCAGTCCGCTCTCGGCGAGGAACGGGTACGCGCCGGCCAGGACCTCGCTCGTCGCCCGGTGCGGCTCCACCTTCAAGCGTCGATAGGAGCGCAGCGCGTCGGCACCGACTTCGCCGCTCTTGGGCAGATACGCTGCCGCCCGGGCTTCCTCGCGCCGCTGGCGTCGGGCTCGCTGCTCGCCCTCGCGGGCCGCCACCCGGTCGGCGGCCGAGATCCTGGCGATGTCGCGCGCCCGCGCGCGCTTCTCTCGCCGCGCCGTGCCGGCGCCGCTGTAGAGAGCGCCACCGAGAGACTTTCCTCCGTCCAGGATCGCTCGTACGGGCCGGGAGCGCGCCGAGTGGGGTGTCAGTGCCCCAACTTGACCAGGGGTTTTACGAACCGCTTGCCGAGTTGGCTTGTGCGAGAAGTCAGATGTTCGCCGCTGGACGAACGCGGGGAACGGCGGCAACACCACCTGCGCCTCACCACCCGCGGGCTCGTTTCCACGCGTGACCACGTCAGGGCCTCACGAACTCAAGGATGTTGCGCGCGAACGACGGGTGCAGCAGCGCGACGATCAGAATCAGGTCAAGCCCTCCCACGACGACAAACTCCAACGACATGGCGAACCTCCGCCTGTTCGACGATCGTGGGACTCGACGGGCGATCTGCGTTCGTTTGTCTCGCCTCGAAGGCAGTTCGGGCAGCACGGCCTAGCCCTCGCCCAACGGGAATCTTGCGGCCACGGCCGCGACGATGCGCAGGTATGCGACTGCTGTTTCGGGTTGCAACTGGCTGAGGACGATCAGGTCGCCCAGGGCCAAGTGGTCGTCGCGGTTGATCAGAAAGACCCCTCCCTCACAGACCACGCGGAGCCACTCGACCATTGCGGTCAGATCCACGCCACCGGCATCGGCCCGACCGGGAGCGATGACCACGATCGCTCCCTGCACCAGTGGCGCGAACCGTCCGTCGGACAGCGCCGACCAGTCGTCGGGATCGGGCCGATAGCTCAGCGGTTCACCGGCCAGGGCACTCACCATCTCGATGGTGAGCTCAAGCGAGTCATAGGCAAGTTCCGTCGCCAGAACCAACGTGCTCGCGCTCTCCAGCGCTGCTACACCGATCGGGCCGTTGGCTGGAGTTCCCACGTCGGAAATGACGATCTGGGCCGCGCGTCGCAACACACCAATTCCGGCCGCAAACTCTCGCGAGGAAAGGCACTCCTCCCCCGTGGAGTCCGCCGCGCGACTCCGGAGAACCCGCAGCCCATCCACCACGTCGGTGTAGGGCGCCAGGGCAGACCACTCGGGGAGAACGTCGCCCGTAAGCTCTCGGACACACAGCTCGCGAAATGACCGTGTTGGGTTCGTGGCATTGGACACCACACGGCGACGAAGCGTTCCCAGGTGAAGATTGGCGTCCACGACGCTCACGATCTCTCCTCGCACGTCCGCGAGACACAGCCCCAGCATCGCCGCCGTCGTGGTCGTTCCCGTGCCGCCCTTCGGGCCGGTCACCACGATGTGGTGCGAGCCCCGCATCTGTGCCAGCCACGGCGCAGCCACCGCCGCCTCCAAACTCTGAATCTCCGACTGAAGTACTCGTTCCCTGCCCCGCGACACGTCAGCTCAACCCTTCTCTCTAAAAGACGCAGCGTCCAAGGGGCAGCGCCCCGACGACGAATCCCTGTGACTGGCGCCCGTAGAGGACGCGGGTCTCGCATCCCGACTGGCCGGCCGACCGCTCGATCAGGGCGACTGCCGCTGTGAGCTCCTCCTCGCCGGCTGCCGTGACGGTGATGAAGCCGCTGAACTCGACGTCGGCGTGACCACCGATCAGCGCCTGCTCACGCTTCAACAGGTCGTTGTACTCCTGGACGTCCGAGAGGTCCTGGACCTGGCCGACTCGGGCCTTGTGCCCGGCGTCGGTGATCGCGTCGGTCTTCTCTTTGCGCAGGGCCCGCAGCGCTTCGCCGGTGCCCAACGGTCGGGCGAGTAGTGAGAGTGACTTGCGAATATCGGGGGTGAAGATGAGCGCGTGCAGAAAGTGCGGCGCCACGTCAATCCGGGGCCACTCACTGATCCACAGCACCGTCGAGTACCCCGAGTCGTGACGGAGGTGCGACCAGTGCTCGGAAATTGCCACCGGTCCCGCCGAGACGAGCGTCGCGCCGGGGTGATTGGTCTCGAGCTCGCTCTGAGGGTCGTACGCCTGACGGATGATGGCCGCGACCTGGGCTTCGCCCAGCCAGCCGTCCATACGCAGGTCAGCCGCGCGCAGCCCCTGTTCGAGCACGGACATGTCGATGCCCAGCACATGGGCGGCGCCCACGACCCCACGGCCCGCGCCGCGAATGGCCGCGGCGGCCTTCTTCATGTCCAGGGCGACGGTGATCGTCGTGCGGTGCGCGGACGAACCGAACGACGACTGGGTGAGCAAGGCCCGGTACTGCGCGTTCGGCCAGTCGTCGAGGTGGGTGCCCTGATCCTCGTACCACTGGGCAACCTTCGTACCGGGGTCAGGGATCGTCGACTCCAGGACCTGGAGGACCGAACAGGTGCCGGTCTGGGCGAGCGACGCGATGACGCGCCCCCAGCTCGACACCCGATGTGCTTGATCGCTGGGGGCGAGCAGGACGTAGGCGGGGTGCGACACGGCGAGCACCGCGGACAGCGTCTGACGGTGCGGGTCGTGGATCAGACAGGCGCCCGTGCCAGGATCGTTGTAGAAACGCAATGGCGCGGCGTCGCCCGGCAGGGCCATGGTGCCCGCCGGCCGCGGCGCGGTCACCCTCACCCGGTAGGTCGTCTGCTTGGTGAACCCCCGCACCGACCAATGCAGGACCGGAGGAAGCCACTCTACGAGGGTTCGGCCCTGGCGCGTGACGAAGGCCGTGGAGAGGAGCAGTGTCCAGATCGGCGCAGTCACTATCAGTCCCCACCCGCCGCCGAGCAGCAGACCGGCCAACACCATCAGGGCCGCCAGACCAATCGCAGTGCAGCGCGGGGCCGAGAACCCGAGCATCCACCCGCGCGACGGAAAGCGAGCGAATCGCACGGTCGCCGGGCCGGGGATCGACGTCGTCGTCACTGGCTACTGCTGTCGCGGCTGAGACGGATCAAGCGGAAGCGGTCGTGGTGGCACGGATCGCGGCGCTCGTTCGACCGGCGGCGCTAGTGGATTTGGCGACTGCGGCGCGTCGTGTTGGCCAGCGGGAGCGGACGGCGTCGGTGGTCGTGGCGCATCCGTCTCGAGGTGGTGAGCCATGGAAGCAGGTGGCGTCGGAGGTGGTGGCTTGTGCGCCACCACCTCCGGGGTCGTGTGAGCAGACGGCGTCGGTCGTGGTGGTGAATCCGGCACAACTCGCTCAGCCGTGGGAGCACGCGGCGCGTCGGCGAGTGGCTGCGCACGACGTGGCGCCGAAGCCGGGGAACCGTCGTCCGGCCGTCCCGACGTGCTCGCTTCGAAGGTTGGTGTCGGATGAGCGGTTCCGGAGCTGGGCGGGGCGTCTCCTGGCGCCCCGGCCCCACTACTAGCTGACCTCTCTGCGCTGGCTCCCTGACGGGTGCTCTCGGCGGCCGCGGTGTGGACCTTCCTTGCGGCTGCGGAACTGGCCGCCGCTGCAATGGTGACACCACCGGCAACACCGCCGGCCGCGGCGCCCGCACCACCGACCGTCCCGGCTCTTCCCGACGCGCTGGCGGCGGCGAGCGGGCCGAGGCCCGAGCCGGGTGGCGGCGCCACCGATCCCGAGCGGTGACCGGCGAGCATCATCGACGAGTACTTCATCTGCGCCGCCTTCTGGGGGGCGCTCACCACCGTCGATGCCCCCGAGCTGGCGTGGGACGCCGAGGCTGACAGGGTGGCGACGTGGTCGCCCGTGAAGTGCACGATTCGCAGCGCCATCCACGGCGACAGCCCGGCGACGAGCAGGATCAGCAGGCCGGTGATCTCCTGGGTGATCGCGCTCAGAGGAGTAGTCGTTGCGGGCGAGCCCATGCCTCCGAGGACCCCCAGCCCGATGACGAAGATGATGATCAGGATCAGTTTGGAAAAGACCAGTGCGAGCATGGCTTCGAGCCACTTGCGCACCCAACCTCGCGACAGGTCGGCGACGTTCCCGGAGAAGGCCAACGGAGCGAAGATCGCGGTGATCAGGATGAGCATCTTCCTGATGACGAGCGCGAACCACACGATCGCCACCGCGCAGATCGCCACGAGCGAGAGAATCAGAGTCGTGGCGGGACTGGCAATTGCCCCCGCGAATACGGTGCCACCGATGATCTTGGTACCCAGTGACGCGACGGTGCCACCGGTCGCCACGCGCACGACGCCTCCGCAGAGTTGGTCGACGGCGCCGAGCAGGACGTTCAGACTCGTCAGTGTGATTGCACAACCCACCGTGGCGATAACTAGACCGCGCAGTGCGCGCCCGACGCCACTGGCGTCGCGCTTGAGGGCCGACAGAGCCAATTGAATGACGAACAGTCCGAGACAGACGACCGCCGCGATGGACACCACGATGCCCAGGTCGAGGGCGAAGTTGGCGCCGCCGAGAGAGATCGCGGTGGACGTGGACAGCTGTTGCCACAGCCAGTTGATTGCGGAGTCGGCGGTGTTGCCAAAGGCCGCCGCCACACTGGCGAACACGGAGCTCGTGACGCTGGCACCCACACTGCCGATGGTGTGAATGACGAAACAAATGGGATTGGCGTGGCACACTAGTTGACCGTCCAGTAGTCCACGGCCACGGCGCCGTAACCCGGGTGGAACGACGCTCCCCCCAGAGTAAGCCCGAAGGAGATCGAGTCCACGACCGGTGCGCGGCCCGGCGTGGTGATCGTGAGCGTTCCAGAGACGTCGTAGATCACCATCAGCGGATCGACCGACTGCCAGCTCGTACTCAACAATTGAGTCCAGGCGGGATTGACCGAGATCACGAGACCGCTGGCCCGCCAGATCGTGCGTGCGGCCGCATAGCTGGCCCACTGAGACGGCGTGGGCACGACGGCCGGACTGGCGATGAGCGATGCGGCGAGTCCCTTCGCTTGCGCCGACAAGGGCATCTCGATCAGCGAGTCGGGCGCGTTGTTGTAGCCAGCCCACGCGAGGAGCTCGTTTCTCGTCGACGTAGCGAAGTCGATACCCAAGAGCTCCTGGGTGAATGCCAGTGCGTACATCGACGGCGTCGAGGAGTCCGTAGATTCGATGGCTGGAAACGACGCACTGGTGGCGGGCGCGGGGAACGTCGCCGCCTCCAACGCCGCCACATCCTGCGAACTCGAGCTCTGCTGCATCGTCTGATCGGCCGTTCGCTGAATCGCCGTCTGGGGTGGCATGACGCGCAGTGGATGGTACGCCGGCGCGCTGGTGGCGCTTGCGGACGACTTCCGCACCGTCGATGCGTTGGTCGACAGCGCTGATGAACTAAGCAAAGCGATCCCCGCCACCACGACGGCCACAGCCACCACGGCCGCAACCAGGAGCTTCACGCGTGCAGGTTCCCAGATGTATCGCATCACTTAAGGCTCGAGCCGAGGTTGTAGAACGTGTTGACCAACAGATCGGCGCCGCCGATGAGCAGGGCGGCGGCGAGGCACACGAGCAGCCCCGACTTTCCCCGGCTCGACCATTGCGGGTTGGCGCCGTGGTGCCCGACTGCCATGACAATCGCGCACCCCACGAACCCGGCTAGAGACAGCACAAGGCCAAAGGCCATGAGCGAGCCCACGAGCGTTGACAGAGTGCTGAGGCCGGGAATCGCCGTGCTGTTCGGCGTGACATTCACGCCGCTAGCCACGAGCCCGGTTGCTACAAGTTGTGTCATCACTGCTCTCCTTTGTTGGTTGACGCACTTCTAAGGAACGATTCGGTTGGGCTTCGGTCCACTCAGCCAACGTGGCGAATCCCCGAGAGTCCGCCACTGACAAAGGTCGCGTACGGCTGGACAATCACACCGAACTGCACGTCGACCGCCGACTCCACGAGCCCGTCACCGAGGTAGATCCCCACGTGGCCGGGGTCCACAATGGTCCCGTCACTCCCGGGAACAAGAACAAGATCTCCGGGTGAGATGCCGGCGTAGGAGATGACCGCGGTTCCTTCATCGATCTGATCGCCGGTGTAGTGCGCAAGCGCCACGTGGGCCTGCGCCCAGGCCATCATGGTGAGGCCCGAGCAGTCGAACGCAGCCGGGCCGGCACCGCCCCAGAGGTACGGCTTGCCGAGCTGGGCTAGGGCGTACGTGATCGCCACCGTCTCGGCGGCACTGGCATCAGCGGGGATGACGTAATTCGTTGGCAAGCCGCTATTAGCCACTGGCGAACTGGGCAGCGTGACAGAAGCCGCCGCGCCACAATTCAGATTGGAGACCAGCGTTGTGGTGGTGGTCGTTGCGGCGGAGACTACCTTGGCCGACGGTAGAAATGTCGATATCTCGCAGGCAGCGGCCTGAGTTGTCCCACCCACGGAGCTCAATAGGACGACGAGCCCCAGCACGGCCATCGCGAAGCACAAAACGGGTGCGGCGACTAGGAGAGCGATCTTGTTCACGACGACGCTCCCGCTTCAACGAAAAGGTCCCATGGCAGTGACCCTGGCCAAAGAGTCTGGAAGTCCTGCGCCACTACAACGGTGGTCGGCACTGACACGTTCGTGCCGGCGGCGATTCTCATTTCGTGGCGCCGACGGTGGCACCACAGCTCCGATGATTGAGCCGGCGCAGTGGCGGGTCTGCGTAGTAGAGGAACCGCGACCGGTGAGGAGAACGAGGCGATGTGATAATCCAGCCACTCGAAATCGGACGTATTGACGTCGAGAGTGGTTAGCGCTTTGAACCCGTCAAGCACCTGCAGTCCAGTCGCGTCGCTGTTGGCCATCTAAGGCCTCCGATGTTTGGCGTGTACCGCAACGGTCGCGCTGACCCCTCCGTGTGATTTGGGGAGGTAAACCCAGTTCAACTTGTTATGAGATGTTTCGACTCGATAGCAAGAGACGCGCCAAGCTGCCAACACGCCCCGTCATGGTCTCGCCGTCTGGCGTTCTCCGGGTGATTGCGAAACCCCTTAGGGCGCTGCGAGCGCTGGCTTTTCGAGACGTGTGAGTCGGCCCCTCCGCACGAATTTGGCCGAACTGACCACACGATCTGTTGCTCAGAAAAGTCCTGATCAGAACCACAGCGAGAGTTCGCACCTACTATATGTGTCGACCTTTCGGGCCGCTCTAATGACTGGGGCTCGGCGCGAGATCGTGGGGGGGCGAGCGCGGGGGCTACTTCTCACCCCGGAAAGGAGTCGCGATTTCACTCAGCGTCAGCCATGTGGTGCGTTTAGCACCAGGAGGGGACCAAAGGGCCGAAGACTTCAACTTTTGAGTTTTCGTGCGCCACGTGACGCATGAATCAAGTATGATCGGGTTATGGACGCAACGTTCCGAACTCTGTCGGCCGCGGAGATGCTCCGTGAATTCACCGTGGAAGAGTTGGCTGCTGCGGCCGACGTGCCACGGTCGACCGCCCGAACGGTCCTGAATCGGAACAGAGCCTTCTTTGAGGTGTCGGCCGTCAAGTCCGGGAAGCGGGGCGGTCAGCCACAGAGGTGGTCTGTTCGAGACGAATCCGGTCTTGAGCTGAGCGCGACAATCAAGCGCATTGACGATCGATTTGCTGATCCTGTCGAGACGGGTCCGATGCTTTCGATGGACGGGCAGCTGGAGAGCCGGATTGCAAGAATGACTCGCTCACCGGCGTCCCAGAACGAGCTTGTGACGGCCGACGAGCTCGATGCATATCCCTGGAATTCTGCAAGCACCCTTCTCCATGATCTCATGAAGCGTTTGCTCCTGCGAGAAGATGGGGTGGCCTCGGCACAGATTCGAACAGGAGGCGGAGTCGCCTTCGGGGGCTACGACGGCTGGGTTGAGGCGAGCGGTGCTTCCCAATTCGTACCGGAGGGAATTTCTGCATGGGAGTTTGGCTCGGGTGAAAAAACTCTAGCTAAGGCCGAACGCGACTTCACGAGTCGGAGCGAGAACCCGGGTGTTGGCGTGGATCCAAAACAGACGACGTTTGTTTTCGTCACCAATAGGCGAGTGGCAGGTGGCCAGAAGTGGGCTTCCGACAAGAGTGGCTGCAACACTTGGCGCAGAGTGATGTTCATCGACGCGGATGATCTTCACGCGTGGTTGCTCTCCGACCGGGCAACCCACGTTTGGGCATCAGAACAGATGGGCCTTTGTCCGACAGACGTTGAGACGCTCGAGGGCTGGTTCCAGACATGGCGTACCCAGACGGATCCCGAGATACCGCCATCCGTTCTTCTAGCGGGCCGCGGTCAGCAGGCCGAGGCATTGCGTGGAGAAATATGGTGGCCAGAGTCCAAAGGGCGCGGGGACCGGCCGGGAAGAGCGGTTGGCGTCATGTCCCGTTCGCGTATGGAGTCCTTGGCGTTTGTAGCGTGTGCGCTCCTCCATGACAATGGCCAGGTCAAGCCAGAAACCGTTAACTTCGGATCTGCCTCTGCCCTAGTAGTGCACTCTTCATACGAGTGGTCCCGAGTCGTCGATTCGAAGATGACGGGAGTAGTGATCCCGAGTTTTGACGGTGCGGATGTGGCTGCTGCGTTGTCTTGCGGCATATCCGTGGTCTTGCCCATGGGTCCTGGAGATAACCCAGATCGTGCCGATATCGTGTTGCCGCGGCTAGACGTCGTTGCCGCAGCTGAGGAGATGGCGGGTAGGGGTATTCAGTTCGGCGATGCCTCAAGAATTGCCGAGGATTTCGACCGTGGGCTAGCTGCGTTCAGACGCTCGCATGCGGTGAATCCGATCCTTGAGCGGCCCGCGTGGGCCAATCAAGACATCTCACTGCTCGCTCCTCTACTGATCGTGGGCAGCTGGAACGCCGAATCGAAGCTGGACCGTCAGGTCATTGAGGAGCTGTCTGACCTGCCTTACTCCGAAGTGGAGCGAGCACTTCTGGCGCTTGAGCTGAAGGAAGATGCTCCTTTCTTTCGTTCCGGCAACACGTGGCAGCTCGTGTCCATGGATGACTCGTTCGCACTGCTTGGCGAAAGTCTTACGCGAGGAATATTGAACCGATGGTCCGAAGTTGCGGTCGGTGTACTTTCTGGCGAGTACCGTGACGCCGCGCGTGGAGTTGAACAGACCGCAGGAGAGTTTGAGTCTGGAGGAAGCGGTCCCCTTTCGTCCACACTCAAGCGCGGAATCGCTCGAGGGGCGGCGCAGTTGGGCACAGCCGGTAGGCCCAACTTCGTACAAGAGACAGGAGCCGACTTTGCGGATCGATTGGTTCGGCGGCTCCTGTTGGAACCGCCAGGCATCGCTAACTGGGTGGCGCTCGCAGATGTGTTACCGCTCTTGGCCGAAGCCGCCCCAGACACGTTCATCGAAGCAGCGCGAGAGCGCACGCAAGGGAGTCCGCCTCCGTTTCGAGAAATCTTTACAGATACAGATCCCGCACCACTCTTTGGCGGCGGTTCTCCACACACCGGACTCCTTTGGGCGCTCGAAAAGCTTTGCCTCTCGCCAGATCATGTGGTGCAGGCGTGCTACCTCCTTGCCGGACTCGCCGAAATTGATCCAGGTGGACGTTTGGGCAACCGGCCATCCGACAGTCTTCGAAGGATCCTGCTTCCTTCCTTTCCGCAGCACGCAGCCTCACCTGAAGCTCTCGGCGCGATTGTGAAGAAGATCATGGCCGATCGCCCCCAAGTTGGCTGGGTTTTGTTGTTATCGCTGCTCCCCCAGTTCCACAGCAGCACTCATCCGACCTATCGGCCCTCGCAAAGGAACTGGAGAGCGCCCGAGAGCACGACGATTGAGCAATACATCTCCATCGTCCATGACTTGTGTTCGATTGCGCTTGAAGCGTTGCGAGATTCTCCCGAGAAATGGAAGGATCTTTACCCCGCGCTTCCAATGCTTCCAGCAGCGGACCGAGAGGCCCTCCTAGCCGATTTGGAAGACGCGGATTCGAGCAGGTGGGCCGACGAACGCCGCCTCAACAACTGGACGAGCCTCGTTGACTTTGTCGCACGACATCGACAATTCCCTAGCGCCAAGTGGGTTCTGCCGTCTGCCGACCTAGACCGGCTCGAGCTAGTCGCGGACAAGTGGAAGCCAGCCGATCCTGTCAGCGTAAACGTCCGCCTGTTTGCGAGTCACCCGGATATTCCGAACGTTAAGAGATTCTCAGATCTCGGGGTCTACGAGGAGAAGGTGCACAACCTGCGCAGGGAAGCTCTTCGCGAGATCCTCTCTAATGGTGGGGAGAGAGCGCTAAGTCGCCTTATCTCTGCGGCGCCCAATCCCGAGGAGGTAGGCGGCACTCTCGCGGAGATCGGAGGCGACTGGGATCTTTTCGAGGCCATCGGACAGGAAGGCCCGCACGGCAGAGCCGCCAGAGGCTGGCTAGATCGCACCGCCAAGTTGCAAGGAGAAGAGTGGTTACCTTCAACTCTAGAGAGAATCAAACAATCTGAATTTGATACTCGCATCGCGGGCTATCGCATGCTTCGGGCAACGCCAGAGGTGCTTGATGCGGTGGCGTCTGAGCCGGCAGAGGTCCAGGCACTGTTCTGGCAAAGGCCGTGGCCGACGTTCCTAGGCTCAGACGAAACTTGCCGGGTGGCGACTGGCTTGCTCGAGTTTGGACATCCGGCCCAGGCCCTTCAGTACCTCGCTGTTAAGGCAAATCCACCCGACGCACCAGTTGAACTGATTGTCGAAGTGCTGAAAGCTGCCGCCTCGCGCGATTCCCTGGAGCCGATAAGAGACGCAGCGATTGCTCATGATGTTGGTCGTCTCTTGGACCTTCTCGAAGGTGCTGGCCTCGACGAAGCGCTCGTCGCGGAACTTGAGTGGGTCTACTTTGGGATACTCCACTTGACCCGCGAACCTCGAGCATTCTACAAAGTGCTTCAGAAAAGTCCGGAGCAGTTTGTCAATCTGGTGTGCGCGGTGTTCCGATCGCAAGGAGAGCCGCCCAGTGGTGAAGATCCGGACGAAGGTCGAAGGAATCTTGCGCGGGTGAGCTACATGATGCTGCGCTCATGGCGATCGTTGCCGGGAACTAGCGGAAATGGCACAAGTGTTGACGGAGTAGCCCTAAGAGAATGGGTGGTTCGGTCGCGTGCCCTTCTCGCCGAGGCGGAGCGATCGAACATTGGTGACGAATGCATCGGGCAGGTCCTCTCAGGGTCTCCAATCGGGACCGATGGAATCTGGCCGGCGGAGTGTGTTCGTGATCTCTTGGAGAGCTTCGAAAGTAGGTATTTGAGCGAAGGTCTGCAAATTGGGCGCTTCAACTCTGCAGGAGTAACTGTGCGGAATCCATTCTCAGGAGGGGAGATCGAGCGGAGGCTATCGGAGCAGTATGAGCAGTGGGCGCGCGTCGTCGCCCCAAAATGGCCCCGTACGGGTCATATGCTCCGTGATCTGAGCATGACCTATCGCCGATGGAGTACACGTTTCGACGCAAGCTCTAGCGAGTGGCGTGATGATCGATGAACCGATCGATTTGTCTACTGGACAAGCTCACCACAGCACATTGATTGAACCACCCTGGAAAGAGAAAGCATGACCGACAGGCGGGCCGGGAAGAAGCAGGGGCCGTACGTTGCAAGAGAGCCACGTTCTCGCAATAGCGACGGGTCCTGGCGCAAGAAGAGAAGTGACGCAGGGAAGAAGAGGGCCAAGGGATCGACATGAACTACTTGCACTGGAAGGTTGATGCTCCAGCCCAGGGCGCCACAGCTGTCGTCTCGTTAAAGGGCGGCGAAAGTGATGTTCTGGTACTTGATCCCAGTAACTTCGAGGGCTTCAGACGCGGCAACTCGTTCAAGTACTTCGGCGGGCACTACAAGCGATCCCCGGCCCGCCTGCAGTTCCCTTCAGGTGGCGAGTGGTACGTCGTCGTCATCCCTGGCCCCGGGGGCAAGGTCGAAGCTTCTCTTCAAGTTTTCTAGACCGCTCTCACCGCCTGTTGGGCTCTGCATGCGGGTCACGTGCTCACGTTTGACGTGAGCTTCTAATCATCGTCGGCCTCGAACTCCGAGGCCTGGCTCACGATGAAGTCGAGGAGGTCGGTCCGTCGAATGTGCCACTGCGCGCCTGGAGGCGCATCGACGGAGGAGCCCTGGGCGACCGGGACCTGCGACAGCAGTGAGGTGAGCCAGTCGCACGCGCGGTGCAGCTTCCACAGGTCGGGACGCATCCCGTGTTCGCAGACCGGGCACTCGATGAGTCCCGCGGCGATACCGATCGTCCCGAAGCAAGACGGGCAGTACGCCAGGGGACCCAACGCATCGGCGACGAGGATCTCCGCCAGGTCGTCGGGTCCCGTCCCCGAGTAGCCCCAGTTGACCTTGGAACGGGCCTTGCACTCGCAGTCCCGCAGCAGCCGGCGGCTGCGGTCGGCCTCCTGGACGAGGACGAGTTCGTCGTCGTGCTCGACGCCCCAGTAGTCGCGTTCGTCCACGAGCGACTGAGCGCCACGATCCCCAATGAGTGCGAACAGGTCGGCATCGGGCGTCTCGACAGGCGGGAGCACCGGCGCGGAGTTGCCGCCGGCCTTCGCGGCGTCGATCCAATGGCTTGCGGCCATGGTGACGTCGAACACGCGCCAGTGCACCAACGCCTCGTCGGATGACCTCGGCGGACGATCGCGGGCGCCCTCCTCCGCGACCCACAGCGCGTCCGGTTCGTAGTCCCTCCGCCCGAGGTCGAGGACGTGCTTTCGCAATGCCCGGCCCACCTCCTCGGCGCGAGCGGGCGAGCCGTCGGCGATGGCGTCCCTCCAGAGCGCGAGGACGACGAGCACGGCGAGACGGGGCTGCTCCGAGGTGCCGGACATCCGCAACTCATGGAGTAGGTAGTGGCGCGCGCCCGGCGAGAGAGGGGCAGGCCTAGAGGAAGGTTTGGTCGTCGACGCCACGGCGTTCCATGGACGGTCGAACTCCGGGTCGTCGGGACGGGTGCCGAACCCCGCTAGGTAGTGGAGGCTCACCTCCGCCGCTGCCTCGGATGCGCTTCCCCGGGGCGACCAGCCGACGGTGTCAAGCACACCGGCCACGGCCTCCCATGGCCGATCGTCCCCTTCGAGCTCTCCGATCGCCCGGCCGAGGGCCGCGAAATCCGGGGCAAGCGCCAGCACGAGCTGGCGACTCCGCGCGCGCTCGGCGATCGTGCCGTCGGCTGACTGCGAGGTCCGGACTACGGACAACCGCACGGCATCCGCGAGGTCGTCGGTCCATTGTGCGTCCCCCTGTTCGACGGCCGTCACGAACAACGCGACCAGCCGCCGGACGGTGAGGAGCGCTCGGCGAGCGTATCCCGCATTCCATGCTCCCACCGCGAGTTCGCGTAACGCGTCGGCGCCTTCCCAGACCGCCGATCGCTGGAGGGCAGCCTCGGCGGTGCGCCAGCCGATCGAGTCCGCCCGCTCGTCTGCCCTGGCCCTCGGGTCCCGTCGCCGTAAAGCGCGTCCGACCAGCTCCTCGATGGCCCTCTCGGGTCTATCCGTCGGAGGGAATCGCCCGGAGTCGTAGAGCGAGATGCTGGGTGCGGCGAGTCGTCGCATGTCGGCAGCGAACTCTCCGCTGCCGCGCCATCCGCCCGGCCAACCCGCATCCTCCGGCCGCGGCGCCGCGGCGGCGGCCATGAACGCCTCGACGGCCGCTTCGAGCAGATCGCCCGCCTCCCACTCCGCACCCCGCATCGCTCGGGCGCGCCGTCGGTCCTCATCGGTTGCGGCCTCATCGCCCTCGGCGGTCCCAGCCTGCGTCCCGTCTCGGAGGTACTCCGCGAGATCCGCGATGACCACCTGCTCCTCGGGCTGCTCGAGGAAGGCTGCCCTGTCGTCGTCGATGCGGATCCCCAACACGTCGGGCGGCTCGACCATCGTGACTTCGACGGGCTCCGCTTCGGGCTCGGCCGAGGACGGCGGCTCGGGGGCAACCGGAAGAAGTGCCGCGAGGCTGCGGACGTCCTGTCGCGAGGCGGGGCGCGTGATCCCGACCCAGTCGAGGACGGCATTGCGACCGATCGGGAGCGGCGTCTCCTCGACCGGTTCAGCATCCTGTGGCCGATCGACGAAGAGATACAGGCCGGACGGCCGACCAACAGGCTCCTGTTCCTCCAGCCAAGCAATCGACGTCGGTCCGAGGATCGCGTGCAATCGATCCGACGCGAACCCGGCCGCCTCGTCGAGCACGGAACGCACTACCGGCGCGCGGTGCTGCAACACGGACTCTTGGACGAGGTCCGACTGGAGGCGAAGCGTGCCGAGGGCTACGTCGGCGTCACCGCCGACGAGCCCGATCAGCGAGAGGATCTCGGCCGTGGGGAGGGGCGAATCGCCTCTCCGGCTCGCGGCGGCGGCCCGCGCGGCAAGCGATTCGGTAAGTTCTGACAGCCCCCCGACCTCCCCGCCGAGGCGGTAGCCCATGAGACCCGCGAAGACGGCGGCACGACGCGCGGCGTGTCCGCCGGGGTCACCCTCCGCGGCACCGGCGGCAATCTCCAGGAGGATGGATTGGCTACTCGCGACGCGTGTCTCGCCTGGCCCGCCTTCGAGGTCGCGGAGGAGCCGGCAAACGCAGTGCACGGCGAGCCACTGCGAGTCGAGATGGGCGAGCGTCCGCGAGGCCGCGATCCCGAGCAGGAGGACGGTCCAGGAGAAGCACGCGAAGCCAACCGTGCGCATCCACGGCCACGGTTCGGCCGCCGCTAGCAGCGGTGCCCCAACTCCGAGCAGCGCGGCGCCTGCCATGCACAGGCCGACTGGCCGCGTCGTCACCATCCGGCTCGCGCGCGTCCCGAAGCGCGATGACATCTGGAAGCCGACGAGCGTCGCCGTGAGGGCGAGGACGACGGCCGCTCCCGAGAGTGTCGCCATCGTCGTGAGCACAGAATTCGCTCGGGCTGCGGCCGAGGAATCACTCAGCCGCGACGGTCCGAACCAGACGAGGACCGCGACGGTCGACAGGACGCACGCCAATGCCGAGAGCGACCAGAGCACGAACGGACCGACGCGGTTTCCGCTGCGGGTCGACGGCATCGTGCTCATCTGGACCGTTACTTCTCGATGGTCGGCCGGGCCCCAGCGATCCTCACCGTCTCGACAGAGACGCGCACGACCCGTGAGACGAGGTCGACCACGTACTGCGGGTCCTCGGACCACAGCTTTGGGTCGTTGCGGATGCCCCTTTCCACGTCGACCCGTACCACGTAGCGATTCACCGCTCAAGTCTAGGGTCCGGGTGTGGACAACATTCCGGGCGTCGAGGTCGTACCTCTGGGCTGGTGCGTCGACGCCATGTGCCGGGCGTTGGAGCGGGTACGGGACACGGGATGGAACGACCCGCTCGGCGCGTATGCCTCTGTCGCGGAGACGCTGTTCTGGATCGACGTCGTTGACGAGCAGCTGAAGAGGAAGCACCGACCCCACTACGAGGCGACCCTCGCCGATCAGCCGGAAGACGTCGCCCGGATGCTGAAGGGCCTGCTCTTCGCGCGCAATCGGATCACCCACGAGGTGGACGAGGTCGCCTACCTCCTCGCCACAGCAAAGGGACCCGATGGCTTCGCGGCGAACTGGACTTGGCAGCCGCTCCCGCCGCGGCCGGACGAGAGGCAAGGTGCGCTGCATAGCGACTACGAGGCGGTAATAGCGGGACGCGACGTCGTCGACACACTGCTGATCGTGACCGTGTTCCTGGGACAGGCACGGAACAGAATGTGGCAGAGCTACGGGAACGATCAGACGACATGAGTCAACGACTTCCTTGCGAGATACGACGCCCGCCGTAACGCACCCATCCACGACATCGCTCGCTACCAGCTGTTGCGACTTCAGGACGACGAGTTCCTAAGCGTCCCCGCAGTCCACTTCAACCCGATCGCGATGATCTGGGTCTCGGTCGATTGGGTCGATATTCCTACGCAACCGTCGATCCCCGGGGAGTTCGCTGAGGCCCTGCTGGCCGAGCCCAGCAATGGATGGCCGACGATTACCCTGCCGGTCGAGCCGCCGAGGAT
>JBIOFE010000039.1:0-17157 GCA_044446745.1 Acidimicrobiales bacterium | reverse complement strand
GCCCCCATCGCCACCTCCGCCTGGCCGGGCAGGCCCAGCTTGCGCACCACCAGCACGTCCAGGTCGAGTCCCAGCGCGCGGGCGACCTCGAGGGCGACGACGACCCCGCCGCGCGGCAGTCCCACGACCAGCGCGCGCGAGTCGCCGCGCCAACGCGCGAGCCGGTCCGCCAATTGGCGACCGGCGTCGGTGCGGTCACGAAAGCGCGTCACGCTCTCCCCTTAGCAAGCGACGGGGGCCCGTGACGCCTCGGGGCTAGGGCCCAACGTCCCGAGGCCCGGGGACCGAGCGGTAAGACTGGCGCGGTGAGCGCGCGCCCGGTCGAGACGTCCGCCGACCTGACGATGGCCGAGGCGGTTGGCCTCGACGGCCCCGACGTCCTGACGAGACTGGACAGTCGGCCGACGGGCCTCAGCGCCGCGGCCGCCGCCGAGCGACTGGCGCGCTTCGGGGCCAACCAGCTGGTCGAGCACCGCGTGCACGCGAGCGCCGTGCTGGCCCGCCAGATACGCAACCCCATTCTCGTCCTCCTCCTCGGAGCCGCGGGGGTCTCCCTGTTCACCGGTGGCGGCACCAACGCCATCATCATTGCGGTCATCGTGGCCCTCTCGGTCGGCCTGGGCTTCTTCAACGAATACTCGGCCGAGCGGGCCATGGCCGCCCTGCGCGAGAAGATCAGTCATCTCACCACGGTGCGCCGCGACGCGCGCCTGGTCGACGTCGACGTCGTCAACCTGGTGCCGGGCGACGTGGTCACGCTGCGCCTCGGGGCCCTCGTGCCGGCCGACCTGCGTCTGCTCGAGGTCGACGAGCTCGAGTGCGACGAGGGAATCCTGACCGGAGAGTCGCTGCCCGTGGCGAAGTCGACCGCGGCCGCCACGAACCCCGACGACACCTCCGGTGTGGCCTTCATGGGCACCGTCGTCCACCAGGGTTCGGGGGTCGGGGTGGTCGTGGCCACGGGCCCGAGGACCTCCTTCGGGCGCATCGCGACCGGCCTCACCGAGCGGACGAGTCAGTCAGCGTTCGAGGCGGGCCTCGCCCGCTTCTCACGCTTCCTCTTCCTCGTGGCCGCTCTGCTGACCGTGGCCATCTTCGCGATCAACCTGGCGCTGTCGCGGCCCCTCATCGACGCGCTGCTCTTCTCGTTGGCCATTGCCGTGGGCATCGCGCCCGAGATGATGCCGGCCATCGTGACGGTGAGCCTGTCAACCGGCTCCAAGGCCCTGGCCAAGAGGAAGGTCCTCGTGAAGCGGCTGGTCGCGATCGAGGACCTCGGCAACATCGAGATCCTGTTCACCGACAAGACCGGCACGCTCACCGAGGGGGTCATCACCTTCCAGAGCGCGCTCGACCCGGCCGGCCGCGACGATCCCCACCCCCTGGAGCTCGGCCTGGTCTGCAACGAATCGGCCCCCTCGCCCGAGGGGCCGGTCGGAGGCAACGCCCTGGACCAGGCGCTCTGGGTCGCGGTCGCCGGCGACTCGGCCGCCGCGGACCGGGTCGCGCGGTACCGGCGCCTGGCCGTGCTGCCCTTCGACCACGAGCGCCAGCTGGTCTCGGTGCTGGTGGCCGACCCCGACGGCGCCCTCGAGGTCGTGACCAAGGGCGCCCCGGAGGCGGTCCTCGCGCGCTGCGCGCCGATCGAGGCGGCCGCGACAGCCACGCTGGACGGTCTCTTCTCCTCGGGGAGCCGCGTGGTCGCGGTGGCCCGGCGCGGCGCGCGCGACGACGCGACGGTCCTGACCGCGCAGGACGAGGTTGGTCTGACGCTGGTGGGATTCCTGACCTTCGCCGACCGGCCCAAGGCCGACGCCGGCGCGTCGCTGGCCGCCCTCGAGCGCCTCGGCGTCGAGGTCAAGATCATCACCGGGGACAACGGCGTCGTGGCCTCGACCGTGTGCGCCGCCATCGGACTGGTCAGCCTCGGCGTCCTGACCGGCGCCGACGTCACCGCCCTGAGCGACGACCAACTGGCGGCGGCGATCCCGACGACCACGGTATTCGCCCGCGTGGGGCCCGAGCAGAAGTCGCGGATCATCAAGGTCGCGCGGCGCACGGGCCGCGACATCGCGTTCATGGGCGACGGCGTCAACGACGCCGTGGCGCTGCACCAGGCCGACGTGGGGATCTCGGTGGACTCCGGCACCGACGTCGCGAAGGACGCGGCGGACGTCGTCCTGCTCGACAAGGACCTCGGCGTGCTCGCCGAGGGCGTCATGGAAGGCCGGCGCATCTTCGCCAACACCATGAAGTACGTCTTCATGGCCACCTCGTCCAACTTCGGCAACATGTTCAGCGCGGCCGGCGCCTCAGCGATCCTGTCGTTCCTGCCGATGCTGCCCAGTCAGATCCTGCTCAACAACCTGCTCTACAACGCCGGGCAGATGGTCATCCCGACCGACCGGGTCGACCCCGAGGCGCTGCGCCGGCCGGCCGCGTGGGACATGCGATTCATCCGGCGCTTCATGAGCATCTTCGGCCCGATCAGCTCGATCTTCGACTTCGCCACCTTCTGGGTGATGCTCGTGCCCCTGCACGCCGACCACGTCGTGTTCCGCTCGGGCTGGTTCGTCGAGTCTCTGGCCACCCAGACCCTCGTCATCTTCGTCATCCGCACCCGGCGCATCCCGTTCTTCACCAGCCGTCCGAGTCGCGCCATGCTGGGCGTGCCCACGGCCATGGCCCTGGTCGGCGCGGTCCTGCCCTTCACCGGCCTGGCTCACCTGCTGGGCTTCGCCCCCCTGCCGCTGGCGTTCTTCGGCTGGCTGGTGGCCATGGTGGTCGTCTACCTCGGCCTGGTCGAACTGGGCAAGCTCTGGTTCTACCGCGAGGCGCGTCGCCCCGCGGTGGCGGCCCCCCCGGCGCCCGAGCAGCGCCGCCATCGCCAAGTGGGTCGGCGGGCCGCCCGCTTCGCCGGGCCGTACCGGCCCGCCGGTGCGGCTACTCGGCCACCGGCTCGGCGAGCTCCGGCCCGCTCCGGCGCAGCTCGCGAATGAACGCGTGGATGGTCGCCGCGGCGGGTATGGCCAAGAGGACCCCGAGGAAGCCGCCGAACAGCCCGCCCACCCAGGCGCCCACCTCGGCGCCGACCAGGACCGCGACGAAGACCCACAGCGGATTGAGCCGGACGGTGCGGCTCATGACCAACGGGTTGAGCACGTGGTTCTCGACCTGGGTGTAGGCGAGGAAGACGACCAGCGTCACGATCCCCGCGGTCAGGGAGTGACCGAACGCGAAGAGCACCGTCGGGATCCCGGCCAGGGCACCCCCGATCGTCGGCAGGAAGTCGACCAGGGCGACCCACAGGGCCCACAGGAACGCGAAGGGCACGCCCATCACGAGCAGCGTGGCCAGCACGACGCCCCCCGCGATGACCGACGTCATCAGGTCGCCGAGCGCGTAGCCGCTCGCCGCCTTGCTCACCTCGCGCCCGACCCGCGTGGCCCGCGCCGCGCGGGCCGGGGAGAGCTCCGCCAGCAGCCACACACGCGCGCGCGGCGCCTCGATGAGCAGCAGGACGACGAAGGTGAAGACGGTCAGCAGGGCCAGCAGCACCGACACGGCGCCGCGGCCCAGGGCCAGCGCCGGGCGGCTGAGGCCGTTGGCCAGGGAGATCAGCTTGGCCGAGTTCTTCTTGATCCAGTTCTCGACGTGGTAGTGGCGCAGCAGGTGGCCGATCCAGCCCCGCCCGGTCTCGGCCTTGTGGACGTAGTCCGGCAGCGCCTTGGACAGGTGGGTCAGGCCGTTGATCAGGGGGTACCCGAAGGCCGCGGCCAGCCCCACGAAGATCAGCAACGCCACGACGGTCACCACGGCGACCGCCCCGCCACGGCGCAGACCCCAGGACTGCAGCCGGTTGACCAGCGGGTTGAGGATCATGGCCACGAACGCGCCGGCCAGCATCAGCAGCACCAGCACCCGCAGGCGGTAGAGGGCGTTGCCCAGCACGTACACGCCGGCCACCGTGAAGACGGTCACCAGAATCGTGCGCAGCGGCACGTTGCTGGCGTCGGCGCGCCGGAAGACCCGCGCGCCCTGGGAGTCGGACGCGCGTCGCTGCGGCACCTCGGACGACACTGACACCCCCTCGCGCGATCGCCCCCGAGGCTAGCCCCGCGACTTACGCCAATCGATGAACAGGTGTCACGTCGCCGGCCTCGTCCCCGCACCGAGCGCCCCGTGGCGACGACGAAAGAGGAGGTAGGAGATGGCGCCGGCCACCAGCGGCAGCCAGTAGGAGCCGAGGCGGTACGCCAAGGTGGCGACGACGGCCCGCGAGCTCGGCACGCCGGCCAGCACCAGGAGTCCGCCGAGGCTGGCCTCGACGATGCCCAGGCCCCCCGGAGTGAGCGGCACCAGGGCGATCACCGCGGTCGCGGCGTAGGCCACCAGCACGACGGCGGGGTGCGGCCGGGCCCCGGTCGCGCGCAGGGCCGCCAGGAGGCTGGCGAAGTCGAAGCCCACCCGTCCGGTGATCGAGAGCACCGCCTGCCACCAGTGGCGACCGAGGTCGGCTCGCAGGACGTCGCGCTGGGCCAGCAGTCGCGCCGACAGGTCCACGCCGGCACCCGCCCGACGACGGACCCGCCGCACGACCCAGGCCAGCGCGCGCCCCAGGGCGCGCAGCGGGCGGTCGGTCGTCAGGGCGATCGCGCCGGCCGCGAGGAGCAGGGCGCACCCGATGAGACCGAGTTCCGCGGCGTGCGCCAGGTCTCGGTTGACGACGCCGCCCAGCAGGGCCGGCAGGGCGAAGACGGGCAACGCGAGGAGTCCGGCGACGTTGAGCACCGAGGAAGCGGCCAGACCTCCCGCCACCCGGTCGCGCGCGACCCCGGAGCGGGCCAGTATCGCGAAGGTGACGCCCGCGCCGACGGCGTCGCCGCCCGGCACGGTGTTGGTCACCGCATTGCCCACGAGCAGTGCGGACGCCGCGGCGAACCAGCCCACCCCGCGGGTCACCAGACGCAGGAGCGCAATCGCGCACAGGAAACTGGCGGCCTCCGCGGCGGCGACGGCCACGAGCCACCACGGGCGCAGCGCGATCACCCGCGGCCACGACGCCCAGACCCGGGTCAGGGTGGGCAGCGCGACGTAGAGCGCGACGCCGGCGACGACCACCGCCGCCCCCCGGCGCCACGCCGACGTCGTGCGGTGCCGCGGACTCACTCGGCGAGCGTAGGCCCCACCGAGGTTATGGTCACGCCGCGCCGCGGTGGCCCCGAAAAATCCGGTTGACCAATCGGACCCGAGGGGAGGTTCGAGCCGGGTCGGCCACCGCGACGCGTACGTTCTCTACGAGCGCTGCACCTTGATGCGGCGCGTCGCATCGCTGGTCACCCCGGCCGGCAGCGCCATCCGGACCTCCAGGACTCCGTCCTTGTAGGTCGCCGTGATCGACGACTCGTCGACTCCCTTGGGCAGCTCGACACTGCGCGTCAGGGCGCCGTAGCGGAACTCGCTGCGGTGGAAGTGATCGTCGCTCTTCTCAAACGTTTCGGACTTGTCGGCCGAGATCACCAGAGCTCCGTCACGGACCTCCACCTGGATGTCCTTGACGGGGTCAACCCCGGGCAGCTCCGCGCGCACGACGAGGGCGTCACCCTCGCGGCACTCCTCGATCTTGATCATCTGGTGCCAGGTGCTGTCACGCAGGAACTCGTCCAGCCAGCGCCGAGACGGCCAGTTGGTCCACGACGGCCAGGAGAGTCCGTCCATACCGAGGGTCGCGTCGCCGCGACGATCTAACGTCTTGCTCTCTCTCATGTCACCCTCCGCTTCGCGGCAGGGTCACCGCCCCGCCGTGGGGCGGTGGCTCTCCATCTCGACGGTACGCGCGACCTCCGCCGGTCACTTCCGGAACGGTAGGGACGTATGTCACATCACACGTGTGGCGTGCCGCGGCGGGGCGGCTACTCCTGGATGATGTCGAAGGCGCGCAGCGCGCGGATCCTCTCGTGGCGCCGCGCGCGCAGGCGCTTCTCGGACAGCGGCGCCAGCTCGACGTAGGCCCGCAGTATGGCGCGGTGGATCCGCTCGACGGTGAGGAACGGGCTGGGGTCCTCGGCGATGACCTCGTCAATCAGGCCGAGCTCGAGCTGGTCGCTGGCCGTCGAACGCATCGTCGCCAGCGTGGTGCGAATCTGCTCCCGGGTCGGCGTGGGGGTCTTGTAGAGGATCGACGCGGCCGAGCGGGGCTCCGCGACGTAGGCCATGGCCTTCTCCATCATCATCACGTGATCGGCCATCGGGGTCGTGGCCAGTCCCCCGCCGCTGCCCAGGGCCCCCGCCACCAGGGAGATCACCGGCTTGGGGTAGTCGATCCCGGCCAGCAGGGCGCTAGCGATGGCGCGCGACTGTCCGCGGCGCTCGCTCTCCAGGGTGGGCTTGGCGCCCAGGGTGTCGGTCACGAAGAGGGCGGGCAGCCCGAGGCGCGCCCCGACGTGCAGCAGTCGCTCCATGAAGTTGAAGTCCTCGGGGCCCGGGTTGGCGGGACGCTTGATGACGGTCTCGCCCACGCGGTCGTAGGACGGCTGGGTCCCCACGACCACGAAGGGCTGGGCGCCCATCTTGGCGAACGCGCCAACGATCGCCGGGTACCGCTTGACCTTCGACTCCTGGACGTAGTTGTAGACGGCCACGGCGTCGGTGAAACCGAAACGCACGATGAACTCCAGGTCAACCCGGTTGGCGTCGCTGATGAGGTCCTGGTACTGCTCGATCAGGGCGTCGGACTCGTCGTCGTCGCGGCCCTCGCGCGGGGCGGCCGCCAGCACCGGCACCGAGCCGGCGACGTCCTCCAGGCGCGGGCCGTGGATGCCGACCGGGCCGAAGGCGACCACGCGACGCTGGTCGGCGACGCTGACGTTGCGGATCAGAGTCGGGGTCTCGGCGGTGAGCGCGTGCGCGCGGTCCGGCGGGGTCGTGGCCGCGTAGACGGCGCTCAGGTACCAGACCACGTCCTTGACGTCGGCCAGCACGACGTCGATGTTGCGGTCCAGCAGGTTGGCCTCGGCGCTCTGGGAATCGATCGGCACGGAGTTGCCCTCGAAGGCCTCGATGACGTTGGGGCCGGCGAAGCCGAAGTTCGTCCCCGAGGTGGCCACGATGAGGTCGGCGTTGGGAACGGCGCTCGCCGACACGCCGCCCCACACGTTGCCCAGCAGAACCGCGACGTGGGGCAGCGCGACCTTCTCCTTGTAGAAACGAATGGCCTCGACCATCCGGGTCATCTGGGTCAGTCCCGCGAAGTTCTCGTGCTGGCGCACGCCGCTCGAGGCGTAAACGCTCACGAGCGGCAGCGACTTGGTCACCGCCAGGTCGGCCGCGGCCTGAAACGCCTCACCCGAGACGACCCCCAGGGACCCGGCGAAGAAGTCCCAGTTCATCGCGTACAGCACGACGGGGCGCCCGTCGATCGTCGCCGTGCCGTAGGTCGATGACTCGGACTTGCCGCGCTTCGTCTCGCGGCGCAGCTTGTCCGAGTAGGACTCGTCGCTCTCGCCGCCGTGCCCGCGCCGGATCAGTCCGACGAGGTCCTTGGCGATGCGCCACCGGCCGTGGCTGGGCTTGAAGTGGACGAGTTCCTGGAGTTCCAGCAGCTGCGAGGGGCTGTTGACTTTGCGGCGATTGCGCAGATGCGCGCCCACCGGCGCGGCAAAGGTGGGCAGGCCCATGGGGTGACCTTCGCCCAGAAAGGTCTCGTCGAGGTCGTCCGGCGAAGGGACGTCGCGCGGCTCGAGAGGTTCCGACATGAGGTGTCATTATGCCACGCGGCCCTGCACCTCTTTCCGGGGCGTCGCGTACCGGCAAGTAATGCGACGGGCGACCAACTGACGACGGGCGCGCGACGCTCGGCCGTTGGTGCGGGCGCGCTGGTCGACCGGGACCGGCTCAGCCGCAGCTGCGGGCGTAGGCCGGGGTGCCCGGCTGCAACGCCTGACCGGAGTCGGGACTGACCATCAGGCAGGACTCGTCGACCGCCACGAACTGGCCGGCGGGGATCTGTTTGAGTTGGTCGACGTCGGAGTAGGTCCAACGCGTGTCCGCGGTGCCCTGGAAGTACCAGTTGCTCCCGTTGTCGGCCAGGATCAGTCCGTAGGTCTTCATGGTGGTCAGCACCGTTTGGCAGAACGCGCCGCACGCCGACGGCGGCAGCGTGAAGGACGCGTTCAGTCGGAAGCGCGTGCCCATCGGCGGGCAGGTGGCGTTCGCCTGGCCGGCTTCGTGACGGGCGGGCCAGACGAAGGACTGCTGGGTGCACTGCGCGGTGAAGCGGATCGCGTGGTTCATCGACCCCGACGCGACCTCGTCGAAGTTGACCAGTCCGGGCAGGATCGGCAGGCCCGCGGCGTCGGCCGACGTGTAGGTGGCGGGCCGCAGGGCGTCGGAGTTGAGATTCCACGTGGCCCCCGAACCCCCGGTCGAGCGCCCCCGGCTCCGGTAGTGGGTGTCGTAGATCTCGAAGAGCGTGCACGGCGCCGACGTCGCCGACCGCTCCGGGTCCACCATCAGGGCGTGGCGGTCCGACCCGCCCTCCACCGGGGTCGCCGCGGTCAGCGGGTACGGGCGCCGATCGCTTTCGGAGGCGTAGAGGAATCGCACGTGGGTGAACAGCGTGCGCGCCCGCACGATCCGCCACGGGATGCCGTAGGGATGGCGGGGGTCGCCGGAAGGACCGTAGTCGGGGTGCAGGTTGGTGGAGCCCGCGTCCATCGAGGCGAGCCAGTTCGCGCTGTTGGCGTTCACCGCCAGCCCGGTGATCGGCGTGTTCCACACGTTGTCCGCCGGGAAGGCCGGGCAGGCCGTCCCGGGCAGCGTGACCGCGGACGCGTGAGCGTGAAGCGCGCGTGACGGTTCGGTCACCGACGTGAGCGCACCACCCCGCGGGGCGACGATGAGTGACGCCGCGAACGCCACCAGGGCGACCGGTGCGCCCAACGAGCGGGTGGGGTTAGCTCGTCGTACGCGTGGCCCGGACACGTCGCCGTTCTACTCCTGACCCCCGCGCGATCGACCCGAGTTGACGTGAATTGGTGACGCGTTGACGCCACCAGGACTCTTCGGGTCGCTCCGGGGGCCGGCGTACTAGATTCCGCCCTGACAGAGAGGGGGTCCGATGCCCGGATTCATTCAGATCATGGAGGTAACGACATCGCGCGTCGATGAACTGGAGGCGCTGTCGAAGCGACTGCGCGACGAGCGCGGCGACGCCCTCTTGGCGAGCAAGGCGACGATCACCGCCGACCGCGACCAGCCCGGGCGCTACTTCATCATCGTCGAGTTCAACTCGTACGAGGAGGCGATGAAGAACTCCAACGACCCCGCAACGCAGAAGTACGCGACCGAGATGGCCTCGCTGCTCGACGGCCCGCCGACGTTCCGCAACCTGGACGTCATCGACGTCATGGACATGGGTTCCTAGAGACTCCTCACCTGGACGGCCATGCCGGAAAGCGCTTGATCGAACGCGGGCGACGTACGTTCGGAGGGTTCCGTGCCTCGCGCGCGACGTGGTGGTGGTCTTCCTACGGGGTCGGCCATCGGGGATCGCCGACCTGAGGCGCCTGGCGTGACACGTCACACCGGGGTGAGCAACGTGCGGCGTCCGTCGAAGTCGGGGGCGTGCTGTCGTGAGCGCGACGCAACGCGGTGCCATCCGTAGCCCCGGGTACGATCGGCACGGTGGCGATGACTCCGTCCATCGCATCTTCGGAATGTCAGGAGGAGAAACGGTCATGAAGCAGAGCGGGTCCCATGACGGCACGTCCCCTTCCCAGCTGATTGACGCGAGAATCAAGGAGCTCGGAGATTGGCGGGGCCAGATGCTCAGCCGGCTCCGCGCCGTGATCAAGGCTGCCGATCCCGACGTCGTCGAGGAGTGGAAGTGGAGAGGGGTTCCGGTGTGGTACCACGACGGCATGATCTGCACCGGCGAGACGTACAAGAACGTCGTGAAGCTGACCTTCGCCAAGGGTGCGGCGCTGGATGATCCTTCGGGTCTGTTCAACTCCAGTCTGGATGGGAACACCCGGCGGGCCATCGACCTCCACGAGGGCGAGAAGATCGATGAGACGGCCTTGAAGACTCTCTTTCGCGCCGCGGTCGCCCTCAACGGAGACAAGTCCTGACGCGGATCCATCGAGGGTCCGTCGGGCCGCGAACTCGTGGCCCCCGCGGGTGACATCAGGTCGTCGCCAGCTCATCGGCGTTCATCAACGATCGCGGTCGTCAACGAACTCCTTCGCCGCACGTCACTCTTCACGTCCGACGTTGCGCGGCGACCACCCTCAGTCCGTGAGCGTGGCGTCCAGCTTGGTGAACGCCTCGGCCCAGCCCGCCTCGCTGGGGGACACGTACTGCTCGGGGAGCCACTGGCGGATCTCGAGTCGCGTCCGCCCGTCGGCCTCGTCGTGGAACTCGACGCGCATTCTCGTCTCGAACGGCTCGAAGCCACCCGGCAGCTGGCCAGTGATGCGCATGATGCCGTCGAGCAGCTCGCCGTCGACGACGTCGGTGAGGTCGACGCGGCCGTGGGTCCAAGTACCGGGTTCGGCCGGGAAGACCTCCGTCCACCGCAGATAGCCGCCGGGGCGCACGTCGAACTCGACCTCGTCGCGGGGCAGAGAGTTGCCGAACGGGCCCCACCACGCCGCGAAGTGGTCAGGGTCCGTGAACGCCTGGTAGACGCGAGCGCGCGGCGCGTTGACGATCCGCGTCAGGGCGAGCTGTGGGGTTGTCGTGGCCATGGCCTACCTCTCTGGGTTTCGATGTTGCGACTCGGTTTCGGTCTACGTCGTCGCCTGCTCGGAGGTGAGTCGAGCGAGGTGGTCGTCGAGCCGGTCGATTCTCTCGGCCCAGAGCCGCTCGTGCAGCGAGAGCCACGTCGAAGCGGTGGCGAGCGACGTCGGGGAGAGTCGCGCGCTGCGCCACCGGCCGTGTTGGCTTCGGGTGATGATCGACGCGCGCTCGAGCACCTTGAGGTGCCGGGAGATCGCCGGGAGGCTGATGGAGAAGGGGGCGGCGAGCTCCGTGACCGTCGCCTCACCGATCGCCAGTTGCTGGACGATGCCCCGCCGGGTAGCGTCGGCGAGCGCCCCAAAGAGCAGGTCTAGGTCCTTGCTCGTCCGTTCCTCCGTAACACTTAACACGATGGTTAACTGTAACGCCCGCTCGGTCCTGTTGCAATACGTCGGTGTGGCGAACCGGCGCTGTCTCGTCTGACGCAGCGCGCAGAGGGGTAGATGGGATTCGTCACCGGGGTTCCTCCAGGAGGTTCCGGACACCGAAACTTGACACGGTGAGACGCCGGACACTGGATCGACCGATCTGACGAGGGAAACGTTGTGGAGCGTACGACCACGAGTGGGCGCTGAGGGACTCGAACCCCCGGCCTGCTGAGTGTAAGTGGGAATCGGTCTGTCGTCATAAGTCGTCGATGGTCGTTTTTGTCGATATTTACTGCGGTTTGCGTCGCTCCTTGACCGTTCAGTCGTGCACCGTCGGATCGGTGTGAGGGATGTTTTGAGGGATGAATCGCGGTGCTCCTCTCCTCTTGAGCTCTCCTATGTTCATCTGGTTACCGCGCTCGCTCCTTCGGTCCAGCTTACGGCTGGGGTTCACTGATCTCTTCACCAGCGAGGAGTCGACGCACATTCCACTGCAGATGCTCGACCAAGTCGTCCGAAACTCCTTCGGACGGCGCGATCTCAGTGATCGCTCCGTCGAGAGAGACGAGTGTCTCCGATGCCCGCGCCGACGCTCGGGTCGCGGTGATCACGCCCCATGAATTCGCCTCCTCGAGAATGCTCTCGACAGAAAGTCTCCGATGATCAAAGATCTCATTGACAGCCAAGGCGAGATCCCACTTGACGAGACCTGCCTGGAACAAGTTGGAAAACGCATAATAGCCTGCGCAAGTTCGGTGCCTGTCGAATGGTGCATTAGGACATCGTTCTTCGGATGCGCATCGTTGTTGCCATTTGCCACATGGACGGCGAGGTGGCGTCACCAATTCTCCACCGCAACATCGCTGCCAGCGTAGAGAGACAGCGCTTCGGCAGTATCACGAGGGCGACACATTAGCCAAGATACGGTACCGAGACCTCGGATTCCTCGGAATCTCAATCCGAAGCGGAAGCCTCAGCCGTGCCCGCGAGGAGGAACCTTTCCAAGTGGATCTTCGTCACGCGACAACGGTGGCCAATCTGTAGCACCGGCACTGGGAATTCACCCCGTCGGTACAGCTCCGACGCGGTGCTCCGATGGATTCCGAGTACGAGGGCAGCATCCGCCAGGCTCAGAGTGGCGCACGCATTCATGTCGATACGGGTTGGATCGTTCACAGAGACACGCCCGTAGCAAGTTCTCTGGCCACACAATCGAGACGATCGACACTTTCGATCCTGTCCCGTTCAATGAATCTATGCACGCCTCGCGGTCGGCCGAGGCACATCGCTCCTCGGGCATCGAGTTTGGAAATGGTCGCTGTGGGCGCCGGTTGAAATATGACCGGATGATCGGCCACAACCGTCTTGACGTCCGTGTCGCACCTGACGATAATTGTGATTCTCTTAGTCACCGCTCTCCCCCGCATCTCAAGTTCATGGTGCGCGTGGCTGTTTCCTGCCCGCGCCGCCGCCACAAACTGGACCGTCCAGCGGAAACACGTGGACGCCTCCACCGAGCGCCCGCCGGACGGTTTTCGATCGATCGTCACGACGTTGGTCATCCGATGCTCCCGTCAATTTGTCTGTACCGTACCAACGGTCGTGCCCACTCGGGATCTCAACAAGAGACTTTCGCTGATTCAACGAGTGCGGTAGTCATCCCTTCGAAATCGTCGTGTTCGAAAACACCCGAAACGTCCGCGTACTATCATTGGACATCGCACTCGTGTACCGCGCCGCAATCCATACTGTGGTGAGATGAGCGAAGCGCCAGTTCTTCGTGGGCGGATGGACGCGAGAAAACTACACGCGACGCGATTTGAGGAGAATTTTCTGGGGCAAGATGAACGCAGCCCTTTGAAAGTTTTCCGATGCTTTTCATGAGACGACAACAGGCGACCCCACACCACTTGATCAGAACTCATCTTCCAATGAGTCCACACGGAACAACTGGACACGACGCGATTTGTGGAGCAATTTGTGGGGCAAAACGACCTCTGCCGCAGTTGGCTGAGGCTCGCGCACGAAACTGCCTCTACCCGATTTCGATCACGTCCCAGATTGTCGAACCTGGGTCCTTCATTTCGACCTCCAAAATCAAAGCTCTTGCAGGCGACTGCGCGCCCCAGATTCGTCCAGCGTTTGAACGCCTTCACGTCCGCCGGTGTCAAGAGGAACCAATCGCTTTTGGATTTGACGGTCTAGCCGCCGAATCTCACTCAATATCTCGTCTCTCGTGACCATCAGTGACGAATCGTAGTTCCAGGCGAGTTACAACGTCCTTTGGCCGCTCCCTTCACAGTTGCGGACACCGAGGACAACCTGCGCCTCGTAAGTAGCCGTGTTGCTCGATCCGAAGGTCTAAATCTTTCAGGAGTTTGCTTTGGGATTCTTTGAGGCTCGAAACGTGAATGGCATTTCCGAAGATCACCATCTCCGGCCACTTTCTCATCGTATCTACAAACACTTGCAGCCGCCGCTCGCAGGCGTCTCGGGTCAAAGAGAGGTTTGACTCGTCGGTAATCGCGATGGTTTGACCGTCTTTCAGCGCCAGAATCTCAGGATGCTCATCGTCGCGGGGGTACCACTCGATTGGGAGATCATCTTCGAGCAATCCGTTGAACGCTTTCCATTTCACGACCTCTCGGAGATATTTCACCGAAGCACTAACGAAAGTTGGCGGTCTCAGTTCAAGCGACGCAACTTCGGAATCGAACCGAGTGTTCACTCGCTCATCGCTCATCAACCGAGTCATCGCCCCGCCATCCCATTCTTCGATGTGCGGCCCCAATTCGGGAAAGTGACCAACTATGGCGTCCTTGTCCCGGGCGTTCTTAAAGACGATTGGCCGGCGACCAACGACAAACGGTCTCACGTGCTTCAAGATTTCTCGAAGCTCGTTCGCGTGTGTTTCACCTACGCGCTCTGACCCAATCTGGGACTTTAGTTTCGCAATCTCGCCATCGTCACTATTCACATTCGATCTGAGAGCATTGCGCTGCTGATATGGCGCAACGAGTAGCGCGAAAGTAACAAGTAGGGATGACAAAGCTACATATGCGAAAGCCACCCCGCCAACGCCGAAAAGCACCCTCGTCCAAAACGCCGTGTGGCTTCGCGGAAGTTCGATGGCAGTTAACAAGAGCGATAAGACGGAGAGCAAAGGATAAATCACGTATGCCACTGTCGAGCGTCCGTAGTAGTCGTACCGCGCTTTCTTCATGGCCCACACCAAGGAACTAATGTTCGGGTTGTATTCTGGAAGCTTCTTGGCCCTCGTCATTTCGCGAGCCTAAATCAAGTGCGTGGGTGTTTTCTGTCTCACACACGCCGTCCCGATACGGGCAGCCGGGCGAGTCGGCCATACCGCTAATAGCGTCTACCTTATGGAACCTCTAGATTTAGCCGACTTTGACGAATGCCTACATGGGGCAATACGAAAACTTGGGCGGGCCGCAGATTTGGCCGAAGAAGTGAAACAGATGTGTCTCCTTGCCGCCAGAGACAATGAGGCACTCGACCTTGAGTATCAGCAACTGAATGATCGAAGGGAGCACGTTTGGCGCCTTCGCGAATCCGTCCTGTGCGATCCGCAACTTCCGATTGTGCTCGGAGACGCGGTGCACAACTATCGGACGGCGCTGGACCACCTCGCGTGGTCGCTTGTGAAACTCGCTCACTTGAGTCCGAGCTACAAAACATTCTTTCCCGTCAAGGAAGTTGAACCCCGCGAAGGGCGTGACAACATCACTATCGACGAACGGATCCAGCCGACCGATCCCATAAACGTGTACGTGCAAAGTGTCCAACCTTTTGTGACGTACATGGATTCCGGATATTTCGCACCGATCGCACAGCTACACCGGCTAGACCTTGCAGACAAGCACCGAGTGCTCTTAGTCTCAGTGGTCGGATTGGACTACGCGACCTTCGTCAATACCGACCCGCAGATCACCGTGAATGCGCATTCATATGGTGGCTCGCTGACGCCAGGCTCAATAGTCATGCGCGCATACACGGCAGAACCAGCGGACTTGTCGGAAGGAAGGGCTCGGCTCACTGTCCGCCTGGAGGACGCTCACTATCGCATCGACGGTGACGGCAATGCAATCGTGGATGCGCCCCCTTATCGGCTCGATGTAGTTGATTTCCTCAATTCTGTTCACCCGGAGGTTTCAGAGATCATCCGGGGGGCGAACCCGCTATTCGTCGCGCGCCATGTGCACATCGGTCCGGGCGAAATGAACTATTACGATAACTTTTCTGATGGCGTTTGGCAGGGCGTTTAGCGCTGACACGGTTACCATTCAACATGGGTGACATTCCCCGAAGCGTCGAACTTAAATTTGCGCGTGTGGGTGAGCACATGACAGCGCTCGCGGAGGCGATCAATAACTTTCTAAGCACCGAACCGTACGGCGCGAGGCGAGTGGTCGAGCGGGACGGCCTAGAGCATATTTTCTACTGGACAAGTTATGAACCGTGCCCCGACAGATTCGGACTAATCGCGGGAGACGCGATACACAATCTCCGATCGAGTCTGAACCATATGGTCGTCGCACTCGCAATCGAGGGTGCGAAATCTTCGGGGAAACATCTGAGTTGGGATGATCTCAATTCCCTCCAGTTTCCCATCGTTAACAAAATACTCGCCTTCAACGAACAGGTCAGTAGGGGAAGACTTCGCGATGTCGACGCCGGCGCGACCGCCATTATTGAGTCCGTCCAGCCATACAACAGCAGGGACCCCGGTGCGCCCGAACGCTCGCTTCTCGCCATGCTCAGTTACCTCGATAACTCTGACAAGCACAGAATTCTCACTACTTCTGCGATGGCTCCCATCGCGGAGAAAATTCTCTGGGACCCTGAGGCGAGTGAGGCTCGACTTGAACACCCAGACGATCTGCGCACCGAAGCAGACGCAGAAATCGGAAGATTCATATTTTCTTCGCCTCGCCGAGAAGAGGAAGTGAATGTAACTTTCGCTTGGCGTTTCGTCCTCATGCAGGGACCGATGTGGTCCCTATTCGACATCCGCGACATCATCCGAAGTTACGACCAAGAAGTGAGAACCATCGTCTGGAAGTTGAGCTGCGAGTTCATGCCACCATTCGGAGCAACGCCGACGCCTCTGGACGACTCAATAGAAATTTGAACGCCAAACACCACCGCAGGAGCATCCGCCAAGGGAGCAACGGGACTGCTGCCGGTTCGGTTGACAGTTTTGACCTGCCCTCAGGATTCTTACCTGTTTAGTTGTTGAAATTGGGCCTTAGTGAAAGGCTCATCCAATGCCACGTGCCTATCCCGCATGGTGGACACGGGCGAGGCACGTCCCAGCCGTAATCCTTTGCCGTTGTCATTCGCTCAGTCCATCACAAGGATGCGACCTGTCGGGGCTCAAGAAGCAACTTTTGCATCGCCATGAAGGAACCTTTCGAGACGCGGAACACTGACCAACCATCTTGCGCCAACTCGAATAGCTGGCTCGAACTGGCCTGCTCGCGCGAGACGGTAGACCGTCTCGGCCGACAAGCCGATTCGACTTGCAGCAATGGGAATTAATATGAGATCGACGGCGACCCTCTCGCGATCGTTACGCGCACTCATCGCCGATATTCGCTCTGCTATTCACGTACCGCAACGGTCGCAAGCTGGCGACAAACTCTAAGAATCAGTGGCGTCGACTGATCCCCGAAGACGAAGATCCCAATATGACGTTTGAAGACCCCTTGCGCGTCATGCCGCCCTTGAGTGTTCGGATCCGTTCGCTGGGGTTCGAATTGACATATGTCGCAAGGGCTTTCGTTCACATCCGATCTCTTGCATCCACGTCGATTCAGACCAATTGCTGAAGTATTTGCTGACTGTGAGAAGAATGTTGGTGTCGTTGGGTCGGGCCTGACTCTTTTGCTGACTGGCCGACATGTGCCTTGGAAATGATATGTCGACCCGACTCAACGACGTCACCACGTGCTGGTCGCCAATC
>JBIOFE010000038.1:0-18000 GCA_044446745.1 Acidimicrobiales bacterium | reverse complement strand
GCAGGCGTCGGCCAAGAGGGGTCAAACGTGCATTACGGTGCGACATGAAAGCCTCCGGTTTGTGATTGTTGTCAAACACCACAATCTCGGAGGCTTTCGCCTAAGTCAATGTCACCAACGTGTTGGCCGGGTACACCTAGGCGCCGGGCGCGCCGGTCAGGAGCTCGGCGAGGTGCTCCAGCACTGGCAGGGCGTCGCTCAGGCTCGCCGTCTCGAGCGCGTCCAGCTCTGCCAGGGCGGCCGAGATCGCGCGGTTGCTGGCGGCGCGCAACTTTTGCAGGGTGGCCGCGCCGTCGTCGCTCAGCCGCACCAGGCTGGCCCGGCCGTCGGCGGCGTCGGCCACCCGCTCGATCAGGCTCCGCTCGGCCAGCGCGTCGACGACCTTGCTCATCGTGGCGGCCGTGACCCCTTCGAGCTGGGCGAGGACGCCGAGACGCACCGGTCCCTCCTGCTCGATGCGGGCGAGGGCCGATGACTGCGACGCGGTGAGCTGGCGCTCGGCCCGGGATCGCAGGGCGCGATGGATCCGCGCCACCGCCACGCGCAGGGCGACCGCGGTCTCGTTGGCGGGTACCTCGGTCGTGGGCGGCGTCACCATCACCCCTATTATACTTAGTTGCAACTAACTAAGGAACATGGCCCACCGGCCGGGAGGCGGCATGCGCAACGCGACGATTTCGCCGCGCTACAAGTGGATCGCGCTGTCCAACACCACGATGGGCATCCTGATGGCCACGATCAACGGCTCGATCCTGCTCATCGCCCTGCCCGACATCTTCCACGGGATCAAGTTGGACCCGCTGGCCCCGCAGAACACGCCCTATTTCTTGTGGGTCCTCATGAGCTTCCTGCTGGTGACCTCGGTGCTGGTGGTCAGCCTGGGCCGCGTCGGCGACATGTTCGGCCGGGTGCGCATGTACACGCTGGGTTTCGCCGTGTTCACCGTGTTCTCGGTGCTGTTGGCCGTGACCTGGATGACCGGGTCGGCGGCGGCGCTGTGGATCATCCTCATGCGCGTGGGCCAGGGCGTCGGCGGGGCCTTCCTCTTCGCCAACTCCAACGCCATCATCACCGACGCCTTCCCGCCCGACGAGCGCGGGCTGGCCCTGGGGATCAACGGCGTGGCGGCGATCGGGGGCGCGTTCATCGGGTTGCTGCTGGGCGGGCTGCTGGCGCCGATCGAGTGGCACCTCGTCTTCTTGGTGTCGGTGCCGGTCGGGCTCTTCGGGACCGTCTGGGCGTGGGCGAAGCTGCGCGAAGTGGGCGTGCGCAACGCCGCGACGCACGTCGACTGGTGGGGCAACGTCACCTTCGCCCTCGGACTGATCGCCGTGCTGACGGGTATCGTCTACGGACTCCAGCCCTACGGCGGCCATTCCATGGGCTGGACCAGCCCCTTCGTCCTGTCCTGCCTCCTCGGTGGGGTCGCCGTGCTGGCCCTTTTCCTGGTGATCGAGACCCGGGTCGCCGAGCCCATGTTTCAGCTCCACCTCTTCGCCAGCCGCGGCTTCACCAACGGCAACGTCGCCGCCTTGCTGCTGGCCCTGGCCCGCGGGGGCCTGCAGTTCATGCTGATCATCTGGCTCCAGGGCATCTGGCTGCCCCTGCACGGGTACAGCTTCGCCCGCACCCCCCTGTGGGCCGGGATCTACATGGTCCCGCTCACCGTGGGCTTCTTCGTCGCCGGTCCGCTCGCGGGACGATTGGCGGACCGGCACGGCGCGCGCCTCTTCGCCACCCTCGGGCTGGTGTTGACCGCGGTCAGCCTGATCGGCCTGCAGGCCATCCCCATCGACTTTCCCTACCTGCTGTTCGCGGGACTGATCTTCCTGGTGGGCCTGTCCATGGGCCTCTTCGCCGCCCCGAACACCAGCGCGGTCATGAACTCGCTGCCGGCCGACCAGCGCGGGGCGGGCGGGGCCATGCTCAACACCTTCCAAAACTCGGCCAGCGTGCTCTCGATCGGCTTCTTCTTCACCGTCATCACCCTGGGGCTCGCGGCGACGCTCCCAAAGGCCCTGCTGTCCGGACTCACCCGCCAGGGGGTGCCGGTGGCGGTCGCGGTCCAGGTCAGCCACATTCCGGCCATCGGCAGCCTCTTCTCGGCGTTCCTCGGCGTCAACCCCATCAAGACGCTGCTGGGAGCCCGAGTCCTCGCCGAATCGGGCGTCCACGCGTCGGTCCTCCTCGGACGCGGCTTCTTCCCCGGACTGATTTCGGGGCCCTTCGCCCACGGGCTCCACCTGGCCTTCCTGGCGGCGGCCAGCATGTGCCTGGCGGGCGCGGTGGTCTCGTGGCTGCGCGGACCCAATCCGGTCCACCCCACGCACTCGATGCGCGTCGAGACCGAGGAGGGACTCGCCAGCGTCGCCGGGGTCGCCGTCTCGGCGGGAGCGGACGCGTCAGCGGCCGCGGCCGAGACCGCGACGACGGGTTCGTTCGCGCCCGACTAGTCCGGCCAGGTCGGCTACCGTCGACGCGTCGAAGGGGGCGCAGTGCACCAGTTCACGGCCGCGCCGTGCACGACCGAGGCCTTCTACCTGGGCGAGGGCTGTCGCTGGGACGAGGTGCGCGCCGAGCTGAGCTGGGTGAGCGTCTACGACGGTCGGTTCCTGCGCGCCCGGGCCGACGGCACCTCCGTGGAGGTAGTGCGCCGCTACGACCTGGGCGGCCACGTCACCGCCGTCGCGCCGTACGCGGCGCGCGCCGACGGGTGGATCGTGGCGCGCGATCGCGCGCTGTGGCACCTCTCGGAGGTCGGCGAGCTGGACCGGCTGGGCGACGTCGAGGCGCCCGAGGACGCCGGGGTGCGAACCAACGACGGAGCGGCCGATCCCTGGGGGCGGTTCTGGATCGGAACCGTGGCCTACGACGCGGCGCCCGGGCGAGGCGCGCTGTACCGCTTCTCCGTTGCCCGCGGGCTGGAGCGCGTCGTGGCCGGCGTCACGATCTCCAACGGCCTGGGGTGGAGTCCGGACCGGCGAACGATGTACTTCGTGGACAGCGGTCCGGCCACGCTCTGCGCGTTCGACGTCGACGGCGCCGGCGAGATCTCCGCCCGGCGGGTCCTGGCGCGCACCGACGCCGCGCGCGAGGGCGCGCCCGACGGACTGTGCGTGGACGCCGAGGGCGCGATCTGGGTGGCCCAGTGGGGCGGTCGCTGCGTGCGGCGCTACGCGCCCTCCGGCGAGGTGATCGCCCGCGTCGAGGTCGATACCCCCCACCCCTCGTGCTGCGCGATCGGGGGCGCCAACGGCACGACCCTCTACGTCACGACCGCCCAAGAGGATCTCTCCGCGGAGGTCCGGGCCCGCGAGCCACTCGCCGGGCGGCTCTTCAGCGCCGACGTCGGCGTGCCCGGTTTGCCCGTGAACCCCTTCCGCCCGGCCCCAGCGACCTAGCGGCTACGCGTCGGCTCCCACCTGGTGGGCGAAGGGGAAGTGACTCGTCGATCGGCGCTGGCCCAGGTGGCCGATGGTGAACGCCTCGTAGCCCTCGATCGCCGCCACCCGTTCCAAGACCGCGTCGCCCCCGACGCTCAGCGCGGTGGCCAGCGCGTCGGCTAGTCCGAGGTCCGGCCCGACCACGCTGGCCGACGCCACCTCGCTGGCGCGCCGTCCGGTGCGCGGGTTGATCAGGTGCGCGCCGCGCTCGTAGGTGCCCGAGGTCGCGATGGCGCCGCGCAGTTCGACCACGCAGGCCAGCTCCATCGGCTCGTCGGGTCGCACCACTCCGACGCGGAAGACCTCGTGGGTCGACGGGCCGCCGAACGTGGCGATGTCCCCGGCGGCGTTGACCATCGCGCCATCCAGCCCGGCGTCGCGCAGCTCGTCGAGGGCCCGCTCCGCGGCCCAGCCCTTGACCAAGCCGGTGGGGTCGACCCCGCCGGGCCGGGCCCAGGGGTCGAACCAGCCGCCGGAGAGTTCGCGCGCGCTGCGGCAGGCGGCCAGGACCTCGGCGACCTCGGGCGGGGCCTCCCCGAGGGAGATCTCGCCGCGGCGCAGCCGACTCAGGGCGCTGGTCGGTTTCCAGGTCGAGAAGACCTTGTCGGCGCGGTGCAGCGCGGTGACCGCGCGCGCCAGGTGGGGCAGCGCCGCGGCGGGCGAGACGCCGTCCTCGGCGAACAGGTCGATCGTCACGACGGTGCCCATGACGATCTCCTGGTGGCAGATCGTGCGCGGGCGGGTCTCGCCGCTCACTTGAGTCCCAGCTGCTTGAGCGCCCCGAGGAGCGAGGTGTAGAAGCCCTCCGAGGTGTAGGTCGCCCCGGACACGCCCTGGATCCGGGCGCTCTGGGCGGCCATCACCTGCTGGATGAGCATCGGGATCGCCTGCTGGTCGATGTACTGGCTGCGCGGGTTGCCGCCGTCGTTCAAGGAGGCGATCGACACGGCGGTGATCCTGGATCCGTCGGCGGAGACCTTGACGCTCATCGTGCCGAAGTAGTAGTTGATCGTCGCGCCGGTCGCCAAGCGGGCCATCGCCGCCACCGTGGTCGGGGTCGCCGTGGTGACCGTGGAGGGCGACGGGGTCGCGGTCGAGGGCACCGTGGTGGGCGTCGCGGCAACGGTCGTGCGGGGGGCGGTCGTGGTTGGCGTGGTCGCGGAGCCCAGGGCGCCGAGGGAGAGGGTCGCGGGCGCCGAGCGGAAGCTCAGGACGCCGGCCAGTCCGACCAGGGTGCCGGTGATGACGAGGGGGGCGCGGCGCACGGGTCTCCTAGAACGTGAAGGCTTCGTGGTGGATCCGGTCGCGGGGCACGCCCAGCGACCGGGCGGCGTCGATGACCCGCTCGGCGAACCCGTTCGGGCCGCAGACGTAGAGATCGCTGTCGGTGATCGCCGGGGCCAGCGCGCGCAGGGTGGGCGCGTCCACGCTGACCTCGTCGCGGGACCCGACCAGTTCGTGGAACTCGCCGCGGTGGTGGGCCACCAGCGCGGCCACCTCGTCGCGGTGCACCAGGTCCTCGGGCGTGGACGCGCGCACCAGCACCGTGACGGCGACCTGACGCGGCAGGTCCTCCAGGAGCGCGCGCAGCGGCGTGATCCCGACGCCGGCGCCCACCAGGACCACGCGGTCGGTGGCCCGGGCGTGCCGGGTGAAGGTGCCGTAGGGACCCTCCACGAAGACCCGGGTCCCCGGCTTCAGGCGCGCGACTGCGCTCGACTGGTCCCCGAGGCCCTTGACCGTGAACCTAAGGAACGGCGGCCGGGGCAACGCCGACAGGGAGTAGGGGTGGCTGTGCCACCACAGCCCCCGGGTGAGGAACCTCCACTGGAAGTACTGTCCCCCGGAGACCGCCAGGCGCGAGAGTGCCCGGCCCGAGACGGTGAGCGAGTAGACCCCGGGAGCCTCGGCCGTCACGTCGGCCACCTTGAGTCGCCAGCGCAGGTTGGCCGCCACCGGGCGAACCACGCGGCTGAGCAGCACCAGCGCCGCGGCGCCGACCCACGCGCCGACCCACAGGTGTCGCACCAGCGGGTGGGCCAGGAACACGACGCCGGTGCGGATCTGGTGGGCGAAGGCCAGACCCAGGGCCAGGTAGACGTAGAGGTGGACGACCCACCAGGTCTCGTACTTCATGCGTTGGCGCGCCAGCCGGTAGGACGACACGCCGGCCATGACCAGCAGCCCGAAGCCGACCAGGGCGGCCAGCATGTCCGGGTAGTGGACCAGGAAGGTCCAGAACTGGTGGACGACCCCCACGTGGGTCAGGGCGGCGTAGCCCAGCGTGACCGACGCGATGTGCAGCGCGATCAGCACGACGGGCCACCCGCCGATGGTCCGGTGCCAGCGCACCAGGCGGTCCTGGCCCACGGTGCGCTCGAGCCAGGGGAGGCGCGCGATCAGGACGACCATGACGAGCATGAGGTAGGTGCCGGTGAAGGCGAACACCCGCCCGGCCGCCAGGGCCCATCCGCCGGGTGACGCCAACGAGGCTCGGGACTCGCCGGCCACGGCCCAACCCAGGGCGACCACGAAGCCCACCACCGCGAGGACGCCCAGCAGGTTCGCGACCCAGGGCAGCGGCGGGTTGCCCGGGCGCCGCCGGGCGGATGGGGCCCGCACCGTCCACGTCGGTCGCGCGGGACGGCTGAGGGTGCGGGCGGCCACCGGTCTAAGGTAACGAGCCAACATAAGAAGCCCGAAAGAATGGCGTCGGAATACTCCCCATCGCTCGCCGCGCGGGGCGAGCGCGGCGCGGTCGCCGGCGCCGAGGGAGTGGGCTCGAGGCGGGCGCTGGTCGGGGCCGCCACGACCCTGGTCGCGACGTGCCGCGAGGATCTGCCGATCTCAAGGTGGTGGCGCCCGAGCCGATCGCCGAGACGGTCACGGGGACACGCCAGACCCGGACCGGCTACTGGCCGACCCCGTCGGTCGCCTCGTTGGAGCGCTGCACCAGGTTGACCACGTATTGGCGCAGGCTGAGCGCGTCGTGCTCGCGCAGGCTCTCGGCGTGGCCGGCCACGAAGCCGTGGGACACGATGAGCGTGACCATCACGCCGACCGCTCCGCTCGCCGGCGGGGACGACGTCGCGGTCAATGAAGGGGCGGGAGATCCTCGACGGTGTGGCCGGCGCTCGCTCGCGATCTGGACCCGCCGCCACGACTCGGCGGCGCGCGGGATCGGCATCTCCTCAAAGGTCGTCGGCCGGCCGATGGCGTAACAAAGGACGCTCTCGCCCGAGCGCAACGTACCCAAGATCCTCGGGGTGCGGGTGTCGAGCAATCGCCGGCCCACCTGCTCGGACATCCGCAACGAACTGTCGGCATCGTCGGGTCCGTTGTCGTCGTGGCCAACAGCCTGGATCCGGGAACGCCACGGGGCCGCCGACGGCCGCCGCGCGAGCGCGGGCGAGACCGAGCTCACCTAGCCGGGACGACGCTGGCGTCGTCAGCGCCACCACGAAGGGGCGGCAGACCGTTGACGAGCGGCGCGACGCGCGACGCGACACCGGTGGCCCAACCCTCAGTGCGAGCGGACGAGACCCCGACAGCATCGCGGTCATCATGAGCGTGATCTTGCCCGGTCGGGCGAGGACACCCGACGCCCGGGCGTACAGGACGAAGAATGCGTTGTCGTGACCGACTTGGGGGTTCAACTCTCACGTGATCGTTGAGGAAACGGTGGACCACCGGCGTGCGACGGCGGGCGGCTCGACCATCCTCACCGCACCTGTTCGGTGGCCAGTCCGTCTTCTCGCAAAGGGACGAACACCGCGAGAGGAACGGTGTCGGCGGGTCAAGAGCATCGCTCGCGAGCACCTTGTCAAACATTTGTGTTAACCGTCTCGAAATCGTTGTGCCGCGCGCCGCCATGGCGTGCGACCACGAGCACGCCGGAAATACCACGGCTGGCAGTTTTCATCGACAAGAATTCGCGCTCCGCCGCGCGTTGATAGAAGATGTCTGGTCGTTGTGAAAGGGCCCGTCGACGCCGCAGAGGCCTTTGGATGGGCCGATTTTCCCAATAATTGAGATAGATTGCACGTCACAGGGCATCATTCCGCGATACAAACGGGGTTGGAGTGGCATTCAAGAGGAAGAGTCGCGGCGACGACGTCGCCGGTGAAGGTTCCAGCGGCGCGGCCACGGGGAGCGTAGCGACGGTCGACGTCGCCCCCTCCTCGGTCGGGACCGTCGAACGGCCCAATTCGGTTGAGAGTTTGTGGACGTCTGGCGAAGGATCGTCGGCGACGGGCGGCAGTGGCCTGCGCCTGGGCGAGCAGCTCATCGGCAGCAACCTCATCACCGAAGCTCAGTTGCAGCAGGCGCTCGACATGCAGCGCGACTCCGGTGGCCGACTCGGTGAGGTCTTGGTCAGTCTGGGCGCGCTCAGTGACCAGGCGCTGGCCCACGCGCTGGCGGCGTTCTTCGGATTCGAGGTCGCTAACCTCCGGCGAGAGGACATCGACCCCGCCGTGACCGCACTCCTCTCCGAGGACGTCGCTCGCGAGTACTCGGCCTTCCCCGTGAGAATCACCGACGACGGATTGTTCATCGCCGTCGCCGAGCCGAGCCCCGAGCTGGAGCGGATGCTGAGCGAGAAGAGTGGCCACCCGGTTCACCTGCTCATCGCACCGCTCAGCGACGTGCGATGGGCGATCGACAGCAACTATCGCGCCATCGGCAGCGTGGAGAAACTGGTCCACCTTTTCGAGTCCGTCGAAGGGTCCCGTCGCAAGAGCGTCGAGACGCTCGGCCCCGAGCTGGTCGCCGACGACGCGCCGGTGGTGCAGGTCGTTGACCGCATCCTCACGCAAGCGATGCGCGACCGCGCGTCGGACGTGCACATCGAGCCGTCCGAAGACATCGTGCGCGTGCGATTCCGCATCGACGGCGCGCTCAAGGAGATCCTGCAGTTGCCGGCCGCCATCGGTCCCGGGTTGGTGAGCCGCATCAAGATCATGGCGAACATGAACATCGTCGAGCGACGCCGCCCGCAGGACGGCCAGTTGACGATCGATATCGACGGCAAGGACGTCGACGTGCGCGTGGCCACGGTGGCCACCATCATGGGCGAGAGCTGCGTGATGCGGCTTCTCGACAAGACCCGGTCGGTCCTGCGGCTCAACGACCTGGGAATGCCCGTCGACACGCACACCGCGTACTCCAAGTTGGTGCGGGCGCCCTTCGGGATGGTCCTGTGCGCCGGACCCACCGGCAGCGGCAAGACGACGACGCTCTACGCAACGCTGGGCGAAGTCAACAACCCGACGCTGAACGTGATGACCATCGAGGACCCGGTCGAGTACGTCTTCCCGACGATCAACCAGATCCAGACGAACGAGCAAGCGGGCCTCACCTTCGCGACCGGTCTGAAGTCGATCCTGCGCCAAGACCCCGACGTCATCCTGGTCGGAGAGATCCGCGACGTGGAGACGACGCGGGTGGCGGTACAGTCCGCGCTGACCGGCCACTTCGTCGTCTCGTCGCTGCACTCCACCGACTCGGTGTCCGCCCTGCACCGCTTCCTCGACATGGGCATCGAGTCCTTCCTCATCGCGTCGTCGGTTCTGGCGGTGGTCGGCCAGCGCCTGCTGAGGCGAATCTGTCCGTCCTGCAAGACGACCTACACCCCGACGGAGGAGGAGCTGATCTTCTACGAGGAGAGCGGCGGAACGCCCAAGGAGAACTTCTTCCACGGGACCGGCTGCAACTTCTGCAGCAATACGGGCTACAAGGATCGAATTGGTGTGTACGAATTGTTGATAATGACGCCAGAACTACGGCGCCTGGTCGTAGGATGGGCGACCCAAGAAGAGTTGCGCAACATGGCCGTCAAGCAAGGCATGCGGACATTGCGCCAAGAGGCGATCAGCCTTGTTGTCCAGGACGTCACGTCAATCGCAGAGGTGATCCGGAGCATGTACACGCTATGAGTCTCCTGAGCCGCACCAAATCCACCGAGAAGGCGATCAGCAAGTACCGCTACGTCGCCCTCGACCAAGCGGGCCACCGCGTGTCCGGCTACGAATCGGCGACGTCGACGGGAGCGGCCCACGCGGCGCTCATCGAGAAAGGCCTGCAACCACTCGAGGTGAGCCAGCACCGGAGCGTCTTCAGCTTCGAGATCACCAAGAAGCGCGTGCCGCGCCAGGACGTCCTCAACTTCTCGCGCCAGCTGGCCGTCTTCATGAAGGCGGGCATCCCCATCATGGAGGCGCTCGAGGTCATTTCCGAAGAGACGCAGAACAAGATGTTGAAGACCGTCCTCGCCGAGATGATCGAGGCGTTGCGCGCGGGCGACACCTTCGCCGCCGCCGCCGCCAGCCACCCCGAGGCCTTCCCCAACTTCTACGTGGGCATCCTGGAGTCCGCCGAACTGACGGGCAACCTCGACGTCGTGCTCAACCAGCTGGCCGACTACATCGACCGCGACCAGAAGGCCCGAAGCAAGGTGACGGCCGCGCTCATCTACCCGGCGGTGGTGGCCGCGATGTCGGTGGTCACGGTCATCGTCCTGGCGGTCTTCGTGCTCCCGCGCTTCGTCGTCTTCTTCAACTCCCTGCACGCCAAGTTGCCCCTCGTCACGCGGATGCTGCTCGGCACCTCGAGCTTCGTCTCGCGATGGTGGTACGTCGAGATCGCCCTGATCGTCGCCATCGTCGGTGGGTTCATCGCCATGCAGCGCTCAGAGAACGGTCGGGCTCGACTGGATCAGCTGCGCCTCAAGTTGCCGGTGATCGGCGACCTTACCGAGACGGCAATCATCGAGCGGGTCTGTCGGGTGCTGGCGTCGATGCTCCGCGCGGGGGTCGACCTGCCGCGCTCGATGGCGGTGACCGCGGACTCGGCCAACAACGCGGTCTACCGCAAGGCGCTCGAGAGTATCCGCGAAGCGATGATGGAGGGACAGGGCCTCGCCGACCCGATCGCCCTGAGCGGCCTCTTTCCCGCCGCGGCCCGTCAGATGTTCCGCGTCGGCGAAGAGACCGGGACGCTCGACCAGCAGCTCGAGGTCGCCGCCGCGTACTACAACCGCGAGCTGGAGACGAAGTTGGAGCGCGCCACGGCGCTCTTCGAGCCGGCGATCATCATCTTCATGGGCGTGGTCGTCGGCTTCGTGGCGGTGGCGTTGATCTCGGCGATGTACGGCATCTACAACCAGGTGAAGGTCGGATGAGACGGCGCCGGCCCTGCCAGGTCCCGGCGAGCATCGGCCGGGGACAGCGGAGCCGCGCGGCCCGAGTCCGGTCGCGCCATTCCCCGGACGCCGATCGGGGATTCACGTTCATCGAGTTGATGATCGTCATCACGATCGTTCCGCTGATCATCGGCGGGTTGGCCGCCGGGCTGTTGGCGGTGTTCTCCCTGCAGTCGGGGGTGTCGTCGCGCCTGTCGAACACCAGCGACGCGCAGATGGTGACGGCGACCTACGCCAACGACGTCCAGAGCGCCCAGAACGTCACCACGGCCGCCGCCAGCAGCCCGCAGTGCGGCACGGGCAATCAGCTGCTCGGCCTGGAGTGGAACGAGAACCAGACCTCCCACCAGTACCTGACGGTGGTCTCCTACGTCAGCCAGGCCGTGGTCTCCGGCGGCACGACGACCTACTCGCTGGTGCGCCTGTTCTGCAACGGGGGGTCGCTCATACCCTCGAGCCAGACCACCATCTCGTACAACATCGCCAGCGCGACGGCCATCACGCCGCCCGTGATCAGTCCGTCGAAGTACGTGGCTCCGGCCGCCGGAGGCTGGATCTCGGCGCAGCAGGTCACCGACGTCACCCTCCCCGTGGCCGAACCCGAGGGCAAGGCCGGGACCTTCTCCTACACGCTGTCCGCCGTCCCCGCGAGGAGCGCGTCGCAGACGGACTTGGGCGCGCCCATCGCCCAGGACACCTCGACCTCCTGCGGGTTCGCCTACGCCGGTTCAGGCCCCTACGCCGGCAACCTCTGCTTCATCGACTTCTCGTTCCTCACCGGGAACACCCTGTTGGCGGCGGAAGAGAACTGTGTCGAGACATCCGTGCTTCTGCCCGGTGGATACACCATGTACTTCTGTCTGGGTATCGCCGGCGCCCCGATCTTCTCGTACACGCTGCCCACTTGGGAGTACGGCTTCTTGGGGAACTCCGGGAGCTACAACGGCCAGCAGACCGGCGTCACCCCGAACTACTACAACATCACCAACCTGTCGGGTGGGCTGTCCTATCCGGCGCTCTACCAGTCCTGCGAGGGCGGCAACGTGTCGACGGGGCTGGTCACCGGCACGAACGTAAACGGCTGCAACGTGCCCGGTGACACTGGCGGCACCAACGGCTCGGGCCTGGGCATCACGACCCTGACCTTCAGCAAGATCACCGTCGTCAACGCCGCCAACGGGCAACCGGCGACCAACTGGGAGGTCTTCAGCGCCGACGCCGAATCGACCGACCCGGGTGAGTCCCTCGTGTGGACGACCGGCTCCGGTGGCCCGGCGGTGACGGTTCTCAACAACGGCTACGCGTGGGACAGCTCGGGCGACCCGGTGGGGACGGCCTGCAACGCCGGCGCCGGCCTAACCGGGAGCGGCACGAACACCGTCCAGTGCAGCGGGAACAACACCCAGCAGTCCAAGACCGGTGCGACGATTGTCGAGGCGCAGACGCCGACCACGGTGACCATCACGATGACCGGGACGGGGCTGGAAGGCGTCGCCTTCGGGGTGTTCCTGTGACCGGCGCCGCGCGACCGCGCCGCCGGGTCTCGCCGGGCGCGAAGGTTGGTGCCTGATCGTGCGAGGCCAGACACCTCGGGCGGCTGGCGCGACGGCGAACGGACGAGTGACGACACCCGCCGTCACGTCGGAGAGGGGTGACACCCTCATCGAGGTGCTGTTGGCCCTCATCGTCCTCAGCCTGGCGGCGCTGGCCCTGATGCTCGGTTTCTCCGAGTCGATCTCGGCGTCGGCGCGCCACCGCGAGCTCGCCACCTCCTCGGTCGTCCTCGACCGCGTTTCCCAGGACGTCGTGTCGCAGGTCCAACAGTCGCCCGCCCTCTTCCGGGCCTGCAACTCCGCGGCGTACTACAACACCCCGGCGTCGTCGGGCATCAACCTGCCCGTGGTCGCGGGCTACACCGAGCAGATCACCGCGGTCGGATTCTGGACCGGCTCGGCGTTCCAGCCCAGCTCGTACTTCACGAACCCGCCCGCCTGCCCCGAGACGTCCTCGAGCAACGCGCCGGAGCAGATCACCGTCACGGTGACCAATACCGCGACCCAGCGCACCTACCAGATGAGCTTCGTCGTCGTCTATCCCTTGAGCGGCGCCAACGCGGTGGTGAACTCGAACCCGGCCACCCAGCTCGTCTTCACGACCTTCGCCGCCGGGGGCACGGTCGGCGTACCCTTCTCCACCCAACCGGTGGTGTCGGTTGAGGACCAGTACGGCAACGCCGTCACCACCGACCTCTCGCCGGTGGTCATCTCGGCCTTCCAGGGTTCGACGCCGGTTACCGTCACCGGATGCACCGAGTCAGAGTTCAACGGCACCATCACGTTCTCCGGCTGCTCCATCGCGACCCCGGGCACGTACACGATCGTGGCCTCCGAGGCGGGCGTGACCGTGGCTTCGAGCACGATCACGGTCGCGGCGGCGTCGTACCACCTGGTGTTCGCCACGCAACCAGTGGGCGGCGCCTCGGGGGCGGCGTTCGCCACCGCACCGGTCGTCCAGATCCAGAACTCCCAGGGTCAGGTAGCCACGTCGTGGACGGGCACGGTGACGATCATCTCGTCCGGCGGGCAACTGTCGGGCTGCTCGAACCTCACGGTCACCAGCGGTGTCGTGAACGCGTCGACCTGCACGTTCGCCGGAGGATTCTTCTACAACCCGATCAACGGCAACACCCTGGCCACGCCGTACACGCTGAGCGCTTCGGCCACGAGTTCGATCCCGACGAGTCCCGGGACGAGCCAGACCTTCACGGTATCGGGGCCCGGAACGGCCACCAAATTGGCCTTCTCGACACAGCCCACCGGGGTGGCCAGCGGGTCACCGTCCGACCCCTTCACCCAGCAGCCGCAGGTCACCGTCGAGGACTCCTTCGGCAACGTCGTCACGAGCGGGTACAACACCAACGTTTCTCTCACCATGAGCGCTGGGACCCTGACCTGTTCTAGCAACGCGGTGGCGCCCAGCAGCGGAGTCGCCGCGTTCTCGGGCTGCCACGGCGGCGCCTACGCCAACGGCCTCACCCTCACGGCTTCGAGCGGAACGCTGACGTCGGCGACGAGCGCCAGCTTCAACATCACCCCGGCCGCGAGCAAGCTGGTGATCACGACCCAGCCGGTGGCTGGCGCGTCGGGGGCGTCCTTCGCGACCCAGCCGGTGATCAAGTTCGAGGATTCGGCGGGCGATGTCGTGACGTCCGCGTCCGCCACGGTCACCCTCACGCCCTCTGGCGGGACGCTGTCGTTCTGCTCCAGCCTGTCGCCGGTCAATGGCGTCGTTACCGTCACCGGGTGCACCTTCGCGGGCGTGGTCGGCACCAGTTACACCTTGACCGCCTCGGCGCCGGGAGTGACCTCCGCCGTCAGTGCGGCCTTCTCCCCGACGACCTTCGGCACGCCGACCCAGTTGCTCTTTGGCACGCAACCCTCGGCCGGGGCCGCCGGAAGTCCTCTGGTGACCCAGCCCGTCATCAAGATCGAGGACTCGGGCGGAAACGTCACGAACTCGACGGCCGTGATCGCGCTGACGTCGTCCGCCGGTGGCACGCTCACTAACTGCACCAGCCTCGGCGGCGTGTCCGGCGTCGTCACAGTCTCGAATTGCTCGTTCGGCGGACTGGTGAACACCAACTACACGCTCACCGCCACCTCCGGCGGACTGGCCTCGGCCACGAGCGCCTCCTTCCAGGTCACCGGGCCGGGCCCGGTACAGCAGATCCTCCTGACCGGTTGCTCCAGCAATATCGTCTGGCCCGCGACGTGCAGCGTGACGGCGACGCTTGAGGACCAGTTCACCAACGTGGAAACGGCAGATAACTCATCGTCCGTGGTCTTCCTCCAAGGAAGTGGCACGGGAGGGGCGACCGCGACGTCGCCCGTGACGGCGACGGCGGGCGTCGCGTTGTCGACATTTGCGTCCACGGCGGTGGGTACGGTAACCGCGGAGGCCCAGTCCAATAGCCTTACTTCGAACCTCGTCACTTTCACCGTTCTTCCCGCGCCGCAGTCGGTGTCCTTCTACACGAGCAATTCCTACCTAACGACGACGACCAGCTCCTCGGCGACGTTCACTTCCTCGCTGACCTACCAGACGTACGCCAAGGGGAGCCATAACGGCCCGATCACGTTTGGTTCCAACACTCCGAGTCTGTGTTCGATCTCTTCGTCGGGCCTGATCACCGTCCTGGGCGCCGGGAGTTGTGTCGTCACTTCCGACGCGGCGGCGATCGGCAACTATGCGGACAGTGGCACTACGACATTTACGCTGACAGTCGCCAAGGGCAGTCAGACCAACTCCTTCACGTCCACGGCGCCGGCGGGCGCGACGGTCGGCGGCGCCACCTACACCCCGACGGCCACGGCCACCTCGGGCCTGGTGGTGGCCATCACGGTGGACGCCAGCTCCTCGAGCGTCTGCTCGATCGCCGGCGGCGTGGTCTCCTTCCAGGCGGTGGGCACCTGCACCCTGGACGCCAACCAGGCCGGCAACGCCAACTGGAACGCGGCGCCCCAGGTCCAGCAGAGCTTCGCGGTCGGCGGCTCATATTCCGGGAGCAGCTCCGGCAATCTTCCCAATGGAAGCCCGGGTCTCTACTTTGGGATCAACACGACCAACTCGGTAGGATCCGGCACCAGCACCGCCAACGCGTTGACGCCGGGCGTGGCTGAGCACCTCACGAGCTTCACCTTTACCATCAATACGTCGAGTGGGACGAACCACGTCGCGACGGTGGGAATCATCACGGCCGGCGTGTGGACGGCGACGGCCTTGACCTGCACAATCACCGGAGGGTTGGGTCAGACGAGCTGCACGATTAGCGCGTCGGTCTCGGTCCCGGTGGGCAGCTCCATCAACGTGAGGGCGTACGGCAACGGCAGCCACTCGGGTTCCTGGGTCACGACGTACACCCAACCGTGACCGACAACGTGGGCACCAGCGGTCCGAGTACGGACGCCAGCGCCGCGGGGAGGAGACCACCGCCCAGCCTCCGGCGAGGGAGGCCGGCCGCAGACGGAGTGGGGGTGGCGCGTAACGTGTCGGGCCGGCCGCGAGACGCTCAATCGGTGCTGACGTTGCCGGCGGAGGTCGCGCCATGATCGCGAAGATGATCGCCGCGCGTCGGAGCGCCGACAGCGAGTCGGGCGCCATCCTGATCTTGGCGCTGGCGTTCATCATCGTCGTCAGCGTGACCGTGGCCGCCCTGTCAACGTGGGCGCTGAACAGCCTGAACAACACGACGAAGTTCAACAGTGCCCGGGCGCTCGACTACGCCGCCGGCGGCGCCACCCAGATCGCTATCCAGTCCATGCGGTACACGCCGCTGGTGGGAACCGTCCAGTCTCCGGGCTACACCCTGAACGCCAGTCCGCCGTCGTACTGCTGGGGCAACGGTCCCAAGTCCACGGCGCCGGCCATCAACGGCATCACCATCTCCGTGTTCTGCACGACGATCGAGAACCTGGCGTCCTCGTCGACGAGGGTCGTGACGTTCTACGCGTGTCGGAGCTCCGGCGCCGCCGCCGCCGCTGCCGCGGCGGCGTGCGTGACGACGCCGGTCCTGCAGTCCCAGGTCAGCTACAACGACTATCCGCCGGGGGGCGGGGTCACACTCAAGAACACGTGCACCCAGACCTGCGGCGAGGGTGCCAACCTCCTTCAGTGGGACTGGGGCCCGGGATCGTCCTCGACGGTGGGCACCATCCCCAACACGATCACCGTCACATCCAGCGCCCCCGGGAACGCGACGATCGGAGGCGCCACCTACACGCCCGTGGCCACCGCGACCTCCGGTGACCTGGTCGTCGTCACGTCCGCCACGAGCGCCGTCTGCACATTCATCTCGGGCGTCGTGAGCTTCGTCGGCCAGGGCACGTGCACCCTCAATTTCAACGATTCGGGCAACGGGACCTACGCGGCGGCGCCGCAGGTCCAGCAGACCTTCAACGTGGGCAAGGGCACCGCGGTGATCACCGTCACCTCCTCGGCCCCGGCCAACGCCACCATCGGGGGCCCCACGTACGTGCCGTCCGCCACGTCGACCTCGAGCGACACCGTGGCGATCACGTCGGGCACGACCAGCGTGTGCACGATCGCCTCGGGGATCGTCAGCTTCGCGGCCGCCGGGACCTGCACCCTCAACTTCAACGACCCGGGCAACTCGAGCTACAGCGCCGCGACCCAGGTCCAGCAGAGCTTCAGCGTGACGTCGCAGACCAGTGGGTCCTACACGGGCAGCAGCAACGGCAACCTCCCGAACACCAACACCTACTACGCCATCAACGCGCTCAATTCCAACGGCTCGTCCACCAGCACCGCGAACGCGGTGACTCCCGGCGTGGCCGAGACGCTGACCAGCCTGTCCTTCACCATGAACACCACGAGCGGGACCGATCACACCGCCACCGTCGGGCTCATCGCCGCGGGAGTTTGGTCCCCGACTGCCCTGACGTGCACGATCACCGGGGGCTCAGGCCAGACGCTCTGCACCATCACGGCTTCGGTCACGGTGCCGGTGGGCGACTCGATCAACATCCGGGCCATCGGGAACGGCAACCACACCGGTCAGTGGACGACGAACTACACGCAGCCCTAAAGGGAGCCACCGAATCCCTTTTTCCCGCGTGGATGGCTTCTAAGACGGTCCGCGAGTTGACGATTTTCTGCGGCGCCATCAGCGAGAATGTGGGCGCGTATTGTTCATTTGTTTACTTTTGGTCGGACGTAACTCGTGTACAATTCGCCTAGCCGTTCTAAGAGGTAGCGGCGGAACATCAGCAGGGGTCATTCCGCGTGTCGGTGCACCCACTAAGGACAAAGGGAGTCAAAATGCTTTCCACCTACCGCCGGCTACAGCGCCAACGGGCTGAGGGCGAGATCAGTGGTTTCACCCTGATCGAACTGCTCATCGTTATCGTTGTGCTCGGCATTCTGGCCGCAGTCGTGATCTTCGCTCTCGGTGGCATCACCGGCAAGAGTGCCGTCGCGGCGTGCCAGGCAGACGGAGCGACCGTGTCGACGGCGATCTCGGCGTTCAACGCGCAGGAGCCGGGCATCACGGTGACCCAAGGGAAACTGACCGGAACGACCCAGGGTGGTCCGTACATCCAGTCGTGGCCGTCGAACGGGACTCACTACGAGTTCCAGATCACCGGCGCCGGCGTACTCCAGCTCAACAAGGTCCCCGCGGGGAACGTCAACGGCACCACGTGGATCAACTACGTGGGTCCCGCGTCGTGCGCAGGGGTTCAGTAGTCAGTTAGGTCTTGGTGTGTGGTGGGGTGGGGGGGGGGCGCCGGGCCGCGCCGCGCCCCCAACCGCCCGCGGGGGTGGGGGGTGGGGGGGGGG
>JBIOFE010000037.1:0-18095 GCA_044446745.1 Acidimicrobiales bacterium | reverse complement strand
CTCCTGGACGACGCGGGCGAGGACGCGGTCCGTCCCGCCCCGGTGCGCCCCCGGCTCGAACCCAGCCGCGAGTACGTCTTCAGCGAGCTGTCGGGACCGGGGGGCGAGGACCGCGCGTCGCTGTCCAACCGTCACGACGCCGAGTGGGCGCTGGCGCGCTCCCAGCACCGCGCCTCGTCGCCCTTGGGCGGCGCGCGCCTCCTGATCGTCCTGGTGATCCTGGTCGCGGTGGCCAGCGTGGTCGGCTACGCCCTGCGCCACAAGGGCGCGGGCCACGCGACGACGACCGTGGGAACCACCACCACCCGGCCGACCACCTCGACCACCTTCCCGCCCGTGTTCGTCGCGGTGTCGACCGACGTCGCGGCCAAGTCGGCGACCTACGACGTGCCGACGGCGCGCTACGCGGTGACCGTCACCGGCGCGGCCGGCGCCGTGTGGACCGTCTACCGGATGGGCGCGGCCAACACCCTGGAGTTCCAGGGAACCGTCGCGCGCGGCCACTCCGAGACCCTCGAGATGACCGGCGTCGCTCGGGTGACCCTGGGCTCACCGGGCAGCGCTGCGGTCTTGGTCGGGGGCAGCCCGGTCACGCTGCCGCGGCCGCTCTTCGCGCCGATGACGCTGGTCTTCACTCCGCCGTCGGGGTGATCTCGCTCAACACGAAGGCCAGCACCTGGGCCTCGTCGCGCCACGCGTCGTAGCGACCCGACGGGCCACCGTGGCCGGCGCCCAGCTCCGTCTTCAGGTACGCGACGTTGTCGGGGTTGGCGTCGCGCAGCGCCAGGACCCACTTGGCGGGCTCCCAGTAGCCGACGCGCGAGTCGTTGAGGCCGGCCGCGGCCAGCACGTCCGGGTAGCGGCGCGCGGTGCCGTCGGGGTTGGCCGCGGCCACGTTGTCGTAGGGGCTGTAACCCCGGATCGATCGGTAGGCCGTGACGTTGGCGTCCGGGTTGCCCCACTCCTCCCACTCGCCGATGGTGAGGGGCAGGCCCGCGTCGAGCATCGTCGTGAGCACGTCGACGAAGGGCACGTCGGCCACCACGCAGCGGAAGAGCTCCGGCGCCAGGTTCATCGCCGCCCCCACGAGGAGACCACCGGCGGAGCCGCCGCGCGCCGCCAGGCGCTCCGGGGTCGTCCAGCCGGTGGCCGCCAGGTGGCGCGCCACCGCCACGAAGTCGCTGAAGCTGGTGGGCTTCTGGGCCAGCCGGCCCATCTCGTACCAGGCGCGCCCCAGCTCGCCGCCCCCGCGCACGTGGGCCAGGGCGACCACCACGCCGCGCTCGAGCAGCGAGAGGCGGATCGACGAGAAGGCCGGCTCGACCGAGATCTCGTAGCTGCCGTAGCCGTAGAGCAGCAGTGGCGCCGGGGCCAGCGGCACGAGGCCACCGGCGCCGTCGTCGGCGACGAGGTCGCGCCTCGCCACGACCGACACCGGGATGCGCACGCCGTCGCTGGCGGTGACCCACTGTCGCGTGGTGGCGTAGAGCGCGGGGTCGTAGCCGTGCACCGGCTGGCGCTTGCGTACGATCCACTCGCCGGTGGCGACGGCCACGTCGGCCACCGTCGGGGGAGTGACCATCGAGGTCATGGCCACGCGCAGGTGGGTGGCCGCGTAGTTGAGATTGGCTGAGAGGCCCACGGTGGCCGGGTGCTCGTCGGAGTCCACCACGCGCGAGCGCGCTAGGAGATCCTCGCCGAAGGGGTCGTCGCCGTCGAGCAGCGCGACGACGCGCAGCGCCGCGCAGCCGTCGCGCCGCTCGCTCAGGGTGAGGAAGTCCGCGAAGGCGTCCACCGCGTCGAGGCGCTCGCCGGGCCGCTCGGCGATCAGCTCGTGCCACGCACCGCCGGCGACCGGTCGCGCCAACAGCCGGAAGTCCCGGGCCCCCTCGTTGGTGACCTTGAGCCACCAGGCGCGCCCGCGCGCGTCGCTGAAGTGATCGACCGCGTACTCCACGCCGAGGCGGCGCCCCTCGAGCAGTTGGAGCGGCGCGGTCGGGTCGTGGGCGCTCAGAAAGTGCAGCTCGGTCGTCATCGAGGAACCCGAGAGCACGACGATGACGCGGTCGTCGCGCGAGCGCCCGACGCTCAAGGAGAACTGCGCGTCGTCCTCCTGAAAGACCAGGACGTCGGCGGCGGCCGGCGTGGCCAGCTCGTGGCGCCACAGCTGCCAGGGCCGCATGGCCTCGTCGACGCGGGTGTAGAAGAGGTGCCGGCGGTCAGCCGCCCAGGTGAAGCCGTAGTGGACGTCCTCGAGCACGTCGTCGAGCGGGTCCTGGTCCGCCAGGGGCCGCACCGTGAGGCGGTGGCGCTCGTCCCCCTCGAAGTCGACGGCCACCGCGACCCACCGGTCGTCGGGGCTGACGTCGAGGACCCCCACCGAGAGGAACTCGTGGCCCTCGGCCTCGGCGTTCTCGTCGAGCACCACCCGCTCGTCGGCCAGGGTGACCTCGGGGTCGACCGTCGGCGGGGTGGGGTCGTCGCCGGCGGCCGGCACCCGGCAGCTCATCGGGTAGCTCAGGCCCTCGCGGGTCCGCTCGAAGTACCACCAGGCGCCGCGGCGCACCGGCACCGAGATGTCGGTCTCCTCGATCCGGGCCTTGATCTCCTCGAAGAGGCGACCCTCCAGGGGCGCGAGGTGGCCCAGGCGCTCGTGCCGGTACTCGTTCTCGGCGCGCAGGTGGGCCAGGACCTCCTCGTCGTCGCGCCGGGCCAGCCAGTAGTAGGGGTCGACGCGGGTGTCGCCGTGGCGGGTGATCGAAAAGGGTCGGCGGGGGGCGCGGGGGGCCGGGAGCACCGACCCACTTTGCCAGGTGCTACGCACCGCCGGGCCGGGCGAGTTAGTACTATGAGCGTAGGGTTAATCCTCGAGGGAGCACCGTGGCGATCGACAACCTGGACTTCAGCCGGTACCAGCTGGGTTGGTCCGACGAGCAGATCCCCGTGTTCAAGCCCAAGAAGGGCTTGAACGAGTCGATCGTGCGCGAGATGTCCGCGATGAAGAACGAAGAGCCCTGGATGCGCGACTTCCGGCTCAAGGCCCTCCAGCGCTTCGAGAAGAAGCCGATGGTGCCGTGGTTCGCCGAGCGCATGCCCGACCTCGACTTCAACGACATCTACTACTACGTCAAGCCGACCGAGAATCAGGTCGACAAGTGGGAGGACCTGCCCGACGCGATCAAGAACACTTACGAGCGCCTGGGCATCCCCGAGGCCGAGCGCAAGTACCTCGCCGGGGTGACCGCCCAGTACGAGTCGGAGGTCGTCTTCCACCGCAATCGCGAGGACTTAGAGCGCCTCGGCGTGCTCTTCTGCGACATGGACACCGCGGTGCGCGAGTACCCCGACCTCGTGCGCAGGTACTTCGGCACGGTGATTCCGCCCAACGACAACAAGTTCGCCGCGCTCAACTCGGCCGTGTGGAGCGGGGGCTCGTTCATCTACGTGCCGCCGGGAGTCAACGTCGACCAGCCCCTGCAGGCCTACTTCCGCATCAACACCGAGAACATGGGCCAGTTCGAGCGGACCCTGATCATCGCCGACGAGGGGAGCCAGGTCCACTACGTGGAGGGCTGCTCGGCGCCGATCTACTCGACCGACTCGCTGCACTCCGCGGTGGTCGAGCTGGTGGCCCTGCCGGGCTCGCGCATCACCTACACCACCATCCAGAACTGGTCCAACAACGTCTACAACCTGGTGACGAAGAGGGCCCGGGCCGAGACCGAGGCTCACGTCGAGTGGATCGACGGCAACATCGGGTCGCGCCTGACCATGAAGTACCCGTCCGTCTACCTCATGGGCCCCAAGGCCTCCGGCGAGGTTCTCTCGGTCGCCTACGCCGGTCCCGGCCAGGTCCAGGACGCCGGCGCCAAGATGATTCACTGCGCGCCCGAGACGACCTCGACCATCATCTCCAAGTCGATCTCCAAGGACGGCGGGACCACCGCCTACCGCGGGCTGGTCAAGGTGGAGGAGGGCGCCACCGGGGCCAAGGCCTTCGTGCGCTGCGACGCGCTGATCCTCGACGAGTTCTCGGTCTCCGAGACCCGTCCCTACATGGAGGTCGGCGAGCAGGACGCCTCCATCGGCCACGAGGCGACGGTCTCCAAGATCGGCGACGACCAGCTCTTCTACCTGATGAGTCGGGGCCTCACCGAGACGCAGGCCATGGGCATGATCGTCAACGGCTTCATCGAGCCCGTGACCCGGACCCTGCCGATGGAGTACGCCGTCGAGTGGAGCCGGCTCATCGAGCTCCAGATGGAGGGCGCGATCGGCTGACGCCCTCGGAGGTCCGGGCGCCGGCGCGCTAAGACTTTCGGTGACGGAGGTGGACGTGAGCGAGACCATGGCGGTCTGGGCCGTGGGGTCGCCCGGTCCGATTGACGGCCAACCTCTGGTGCGCGTCTCGCGCGACGTGCCCAGGGCGGGCCCGCATCAAGTGCGGCTGCGCGTGCGGGCCTGCGGGGTCTGCCGGACCGACCTGCACCTGGCCGAGGGCGACCTGGCCCCGCGGCGCCCGCTGGTCGTGCCGGGTCACGAGATCGTCGCGGAGATCGATCAGGTCGGGCCCAACGCGTCGCGCTTTCGCGTCGGCGACCGGGTGGGCGCGGCGTGGCTGGCCGGCACCTGCGGGCGGTGTCGGTACTGTCTCGGCGGGCGCGAGAACCTGTGCGTGGCGCCGATCTTCACCGGGTGGGACGTCGACGGCGGCTACGCCCCCTACGCCGTGGCCCACGAGGAGTACCTGTACGCGCTACCCGACGCCTTCGACGACCTGCACGCCGCGCCGCTGCTCTGCGCGGGGATCATCGGCTTTCGCGCGCTGCGCCGCTGCGAGATGGCGCCCGGGGGGCGCCTCGGCATCTACGGATTCGGCGCCTCGGCGCACCTCACGGCCCAGCTCGCCCTGGCCGAGGGCGCGAGCGTGCACGTGATGACGCGATCCCGTGCGGCCCGCGAGCTGGCGCTCAGCCTCGGGTGCGCTAGCGCCGGCGACGCCACCGACCCGCCGCCCGAGCCCCTCGACGCCGCGATTCTCTTTGCTCCGGTGGGCGACTTGGTGCCTCCCGCGCTGGCCGCCCTCGACCGCGGCGGCACGCTGGCCATCGCTGGCATCCACCTGAGCGACATCCCGGCCCTGAACTACCAGCGCCATCTCTTTGGGGAGCGCACCGTGCGTAGCGTCACCGCCAACACGCGCGACGACGGCCGCGAGTTCTTAGAGATCGCGGCGCGCGAGGGCATCGAGGCGACGGTGCGGGCCTACGCCTTCGACCAGGCGGACGTCGCGTTGGCCGACCTGGCGCACGACCGGGTCAACGGCGCCGCGGTCCTCAGCGCGGTGGGGTAGTTTCGGGCCGATGGCCACTGGTGGGAGCATCGAGTCACGGTCGCACGACCGGGCCGATCCGTACGGCAGCGACCTCTTCACCGAAGCGCGGGGCGACCCGCGCACCCTGGCCCACCTGGGCCCGCTGGCGCCGATGGCCGGAGTCTTCGAGGGGGCCGAGGGAGTGGACGTGCATCCAGCGGCCGGGGGCGCTGAGCGCGACGCCTACGTCGAGCGCTACGAACTCCAGCCCGTCGATCGTCAGACCAACGGGCCCCAGCTCTTCTACGGACTGCGTTATCACACGCACATCGTGAGGCCCCGGGAGATCGAGACCTTCCACGACCAGGTCGGCCACTGGTTGTGGGAGCCCGCGCGCCGCCTCATCACGTTCACCTTGAGTGTCCCGCGCGGCCAGGCCGCGCTCGCGACGGGCCACGCCGAACCCGACGCCACCGAATTCGAGGTGTCGGCGCACCGCGGATCGCCGATCAACGGGATCCTCTCCAACGAGTTCCTGGAGCGCGCCTTTCGCACGGTGAGCTTCACCATGCGCGTGCGCATCGGCTCGGGCGATACCTGGTCGTACACGCAGGAGACAGTGCTCGAGGTCGAGGGCGTCGGCGAGCCGTTCTCCCACACTGACGAGAACACCCTGGTTCGGGTGGCGTCCCCGTCGCCCAACCCGATGGCCGCGGCGTCCTAGGACGATCGAGGGTTCACCCCTTGATCGGGGCAGAGGACGAGAGTCGGACTTCGGGCGCCGAGCCGGTCAGATTCCCGCGCCGGCGTGCCAGAATGGTGCATGGCCATGCGCGAGGAGTGCAAGCACTTCCAGAGCCGGACCTACGCCTCGGGCGAGGTGGCGCGCTTCTGCGTGCTCGGCAACGCCCCTGATCAGCCGTGGTCGTGCCCGGAGAACTGCGTTACCTACGAGCGCCGCCTGGCCGACGTGGGCTGGGTGCACGGCTCCCTGGTCCAGCCGCCGGTGGAGAAGGCCCCCGAGACCTCGGTGCCCATCGAGCTGCGCCGCGACCTGCTCAACCAGGCGCGCGAGATCGTCGACGCGGTGGCGCCCGACCTGATCGAGGAGCGGCGCCGCGAACTAGACGAGCAGGCGCGCCACGACCGGCGCCACTGGCGGTTCTGGCGGCGCTAGTCGCCGGTGAAGCTGGCCGGACGTCGCTCGACGAACGCCGACAGCGCTTCGCGCAGGTCGTTGCTGTTGAGGTACAGCGTGTTCCAGCGCGCGACGAACTCCAGCCCCTCGCCGACGGTGCGTCCGTCGTTGGCCGCCAGCACCGCCTTGGTGCCGCGAACGGCCAGGGGCGAGTTGGCCGCGATCTGGGCCGCCAGCAGGTAGGCGGCGTCGAGGACCGCCGCGGCGTCGCCGCCCCGCACGTCGTTGACCAGTCCGATCGCCGCGGCGCGCGACGCATCGATGTCCTGGCCGGTGAAGGCCAGCTCGGCGACGTGGCCCGCTCCCACGATGCGCGGCAGGCGCTGGAGGGTCCCGAGGTCCGCGACGATGGCCACCTTGGCCTCGCGCACCGAGAAGACGGCGTCGCTCGAGCACAGGCGGATGTCGCACGCGGTGATGAGGTCGACGCCGCCGCCGATGCAGTAGCCGTGGACCGCCGCGATGACCGGCACGGGCAGGTCGGCGATCGCGGTCACCGAGTCCTGCCAGTCGCGGATGCCCGTGTAGCGCGCGGCGTTCGCCGCCGCCGGCGACGACGTCTCGCGCGGGGCCAGGCCCCCGAACTCCTTGAGGTCGAGTCCGACGCTGAAGTGGGGCCCCCGCGCGGCGATGACCAGCACGCGCACGTCATCGAGTCCGGCCACCTCGGCCGCGGCAACGCCGAGGTCGCGCCAGAAGGCTCGACCGAGCGCGTTGCGCGCCTCGGGACGGTCGAGCCACAGCGTCGCGACGTGGCCGTCGACCTCGAGCGTGAGCACCTCAGACGTGAACACCGTCGACCCCCTTTTACGCCGCTCAGCCTACGTCTGGCCGGTGATCGCCCCGAGGCCCCCCGGTACACTTCCTAGGCCACCTTTCTCCTATGACGTCCTTCGCCGACTCCGCCGCCGCCTTCATTTCGTCACGCCCCGACGCTGCGGCGCGCCAGGTCGCCTGGGACGCGTTCGTGCGCCAGGGCCTGCCCACCGAGAGCGACGAGGTGTGGCGCTACGCCCCGCTGGGTGAGCTCTCCCTCGACCGCTTCGCGGTTCCCGTCGGTCCGACCCCGGCGAGTGAATCGGAGTTCGCGGTCGCCCTGGGTGAGCGCGCCGGGTTGGTCCTGCGCGTCATCGACGGTTTCCTGGTCGAGGCGGGACCGACGCCACCGGGCGTGACCGTGGAGTCGACGGATACGCCCACCTCGATCGCCGGGACGGCGCTGGTCGAGCGCTACGGCGGCGACGCCTTCGGGCTGCTCAACGTGGCGCTGGGACCGGCCGCCACGATCATCCGGGTGGCCGACGGCGTCACCGTGGCCGAGCCCCTGGTCGTGCGCCACGTGGTCGGGGCCACGGCGGGCTTCCCGCGCACCGTGGTCGAGCTCGGCCGCGGCGCCAGCGCCACGGTGGTCGAGTACTTCGAGGGCGGCGCCGACGCGCTGGTCGTGCCGCTGAGCGAGTACCGGGTGGGGCCCGACGCCGCGCTTCGCCTGATCACCTACCAGCGCCTCGACACCACCGCGTGGCACGTCGCTCGAACGACCGCCTTCGTCGAGCGCGACGCGCGCATGCGCCAGGCGGTCATCGGGATGGGCAGCCACTACGACCGCGCGCGCAACGACGCCGAGCTGCTGGGCGCGGGCGGGGAGAACGAGCTCGGCACGACCTACCTGGGGTCGGGCACCCAGGTCCACGACTTTCGCACGCGCCAGTTCCACGTCGGCAAGCGCAGCCGCTCGACGCTGCTTTCCAAGGGCGCGGTCGCCGGGTCGTCGCGATCGGTCTACACGGGCCTGATCGAGATCGAGAAGGGCGCCAAGCGCACCGACGCGCGCCAGACCAACCACAACCTGCTGCTGTCGCCGGCGGCCCACGCCGACAGCGTGCCCAACCTGGACATCCGCGAGAACGACGTGTTGTGCGCCCACGCCTCCAGCGTCGGGCCGCTCGACCAGCTCCAGCTGTGGTACCTCGAGTCGCGCGGCGTCGACCCCCACGAGGCCGAGCGCCTGATGATCCAGGGCTTCTTCACCGAGATGCTCACCGAGCTGCCCCGGGACCTGGCGCGCCTGGTCGAGGAGGACGTCTCGGGGATCCTGGCCCGGGTGCGGTCGTGACGGCCCTGGACGTGGGGGGCCTGGACGACTTCGTCGAGGGGGCGGCCACTGCGGTGGCGGCGGGCGGGCGGACCCTGGTCGTCGTGCGCATCGGCGACGACGTCTACGTGCTCGACGACCGGTGCAGCCACGAGGAGTTCCGCCTCTCCGAGGGCGAGGTCGACGTGGACACCCGCGAGATCGAGTGCGCTCACCACGGGGCCATGTTTCGCCTCGCCGACGGCGAGCCGACCTCGCTGCCGGCGACGCGCCCGGTGGCCCACTACGAGACGCGCGTCGTCGACGGGCGCGTCCTGGTGGAGGTGTCGTGACCTCCACGCTGGCCATCACGGGCCTGCGGGTCGAGGTGGCCGGAACGCTGGTGATCAAGGGCTTCGACCTCACCATGGCCTCGGGCGAGGTGCACGTGATCATGGGTCCCAACGGCTCGGGCAAGTCGACCTTGGCCAACGCCATCGCCGGACACCCCGGCTACACGATCCTGGAGGGCACGGTCACCCTCGACGGGGAGGACCTGCTCGCGCTGTCCCCGACGCAGCGGGCGCGCCGCGGGCTGCTGCTGGCCCTCCAGCACCCGCTCGAGGTGCCGGGCGTGCGGCCGGTCGATCTGCTGCGCGCGGCCGGCGCCGCCCCCGAGGGCCTCGACGAGCGTATGCGCCGCGAGGCCGTGCGGGTGGGCCTGCGACCCGAGGTGCTCGATCGCTTCGTCAACGTCGACCTCTCCGGGGGCGAGCGCAAGCGCGCCGAGATGGTCCAGGTGGGCGTGTTGAGGCCGAAGTTCGCGGTGCTCGACGAGATCGACTCGGGCCTCGACGTCGACGCCCTGGGGGCGGTGGCCCGCCGCCTCTTCGCTGCGACCACCGAGTGGGGCTGCGGAGTGCTCGCCATCACGCACTTCGCGCGACTGCTGCACGAACTGACGCCCACGGCGATCCACGTGATGAGCGCCGGGCGGATCGTGGCGACCGGGGGACCGGAGTTGGCCGAGACGCTCGAGCGCGAGGGCTACGTGCCCTTCGCGCCGATCGACTGACCCGGAGCTCCGCGGCGCCGTTGGTAAAGTAGTTCGATGCCCAACGGACGCCACAGCGCGCCGCGGGGCCCCTCCAATCGATCCGAGGGGGCCCGCCAGCGCGCCCTCGCCAACGAGGCGCGCCTCAAGGCGCTCGGCGAGGAGGTCGACCAGCGCTCCGGCACCCATCGCCGCCAGCGGGGCCACCTGGAGCCCCGAGGGCATCGCCGGGCGTGGATCATCACCGGTGTCGTCGTGGTGGGCGTGGTGGCGGCGCTGCTCGGCGGCGGCTACCTCTACGCGCAGTGGCGATTCAGCCAGATCCCCAAGGTCCACGTCATCGGGATCAGCTACCCCCAGCCCAATCAGCCGTTCAACATCCTGTCCATCGGCTCGGACTCGCGCGCCGGGCTGACCGGCCAGGTAGCCGCCCAGACCGGCGCGTCGAGCGGTTCGGTCTCGGGCCAGCGCAGCGACGTGGTCAAGATCATCCACGTCGACCCGACGGCCGGCACGGTGACGATCCTGTCGATCCCGCGCGACACGATGGTGACCCTGTTGGCCAACCAGGCGCAGTTCGGGCGCTTCAACCGCATCAACGTCAACTACGGCGCCGGGCCCTCGCTGCTGACCCAGACGATCACGGCCAACTTCGGCATCCCGATCAGCCACGTGATCCAGGTGAGCTTCGCCGGCCTGATCAACGCCGCCGACGCCATCCACGGCGTCTACCTGGACTTTCCGTACCCGTCGCGCGACCCCTACTCGGGCCTCAACATCCGCCACCCCGGCTGCCAGCTGGTCAGCGGCTTCCAGGCGCTGGCCGTCGCGCGCAGCCGCCACTTCTACTACTCGCCGCACCACAGCCCCTGGCCCAAGGGCAACCCGTCCTACGACCAGATCATCAACGCCGGCTGGGTCTACGACGGCACCAGCGACTACGGGCGCATCGACCGCCAGAACGCCTTCCTGCGCGCGATGCTGGCCCGGGTGAAGGGCGACCTCTCCAACCCGCTGGCGCTGAACTCGTTCTTCGCCAACATCCCGTCCGGCGTCACCCTGGACAGCACCTTCTCGCTCGACGAGATGATCGGCCTGGCCCTCAAGTTCCACTCGATCAACCCGGCGGCTATCAAGACCTACACGCTGCCCACGATCGGCGCGGTGGTGAACGGCGCCGACGTCCTCATCGTCCAGCAGCCGGCGGCCCAGGCGCTGCTGGTCAGCGTCTTCGGCTCGTCGCTGCTCACGCCGACCAACCCGCCACCCAACGCCGCGATGCAGACGCCCATGCCCCCGGCGATCGCCACCACGACGACCTCGCCCAACGCCACCACCACGACCAGGGCGACGACCGCAACCCACGTGACCACCTCGACCAATCCGACGCTGGCCGTCCCGCCCTTCGACCCGGTGCCCTGTACGCCGAAGTAGGTCAGGCCTCGTCGAGGCCCTGCACCAGGGCGTTCCACGCCAGGGTGGCGCACTTGATGCGCACGGGGAACTTCACCACGCCCTGCAGGGCGGCCAACTCGCCCACCGAGCGCAGGTCAACCTCGGCGGGCTGGCCGGGGTGGTCGAGCGCCGACTCGTAGACCGTCATCATGCCCTTGAAGCGGGCCACCACCTCGCGCACCTGCTCCAGGGTCTTGCCCTTCACGGCGGCCGTCATCAGCGACGAGGAGGACTGGGAGATCGAGCAGCCCCGGCCGGTGACCTTGATGTCCGTGAGCACGCCGTCGGTCACGTCGAGGTAGACCACGACCTCGTCGCCGCACAGCGGGTTGAACCCCTCGACGCGGATGGCCGGAGGCGAGGGGAGCTCCCCGCGGTTGCGCGGGGATCGGTAGTGGTCGAGGATGATCTCGCGGTAGAGCTCGTTGAGGTCGGGCACGATTAGCCGAACATCTCGATCGCGTTGGTGATCCCCTCGATCAGCGCGTCGATGTCGGCGGGGATCGAGTAGGGGCCGAAGGAGGCCCGCACGGTGGCGCTGAGCCCGAAGCGCCGCATCAGCGGCTTGGCGCAGTGGTGGCCCGGCCGCACGCACACGCCGATCTGGTCGAGCACCTGGGCCACGTCGTGGGGGTGCACGCCGGCGACGTCGAGGCTGATCACGCCGCTGCGCTCGACCAGGCTGCCCGGCCCGATGACGCGCACCCGCTCGCCGAAGGCGCCGGCCAGGCGCTCCAGCGCCACGCCGGTCAGGTCCCGGTCGTGGCGCGCCAGGTCGGCCATGCCCAGGCCCTCGAGGTAGCGCACGGCGGCGGCCAGCCCGGCCGCCTCGCTGATGGCCGGCGTCCCGGCCTCGAAGCGCGTCGGACCGTCGGCCGGCGTGAAGCCGTCGAGTCGCACGTCGGCGATCATGCCGCCGCCGCCCAGGAAGGGCGGCATCGACGCCAGGATCTCCTCGCGGGTCCACAGGACCCCGATCCCGGTGGGGCCGAGCATCTTGTGGGCTGAGAAGCAGCAGAAGTCGACGTCGAGGTCGACCACGTCGACCGGCCCGTGACCGACCAGCTGGGCGCCGTCGATCGCGACTAGGGCCCCGCGGCGATGCGCCGCGTCGGCGATGGCGCGCACCGGGTTGACCGTGCCCAGCACGTTGGACATGGCGGTGATGGAGACCAGGCGCACGCCGTCGAGCAGGCGGTCCAGGTCGGTGAGGTCGAGCCGGTAGTCGTCGCCCACCGGGATGAAGCGCACGTCGATCCCGGTGTGCTCGCGCAGTTGAAACCACGGGACGATGTTGGAGTGGTGCTCCATCACGCTGAGCAGCACGGCGTCGCCGGGACCCAGGTTGGCGGCCCCCCACGAGCGGGCCAGCAGGTTGAATGATTCGGTGGTGTTGCGGGTGAAGACGATCTCGGGCGCGCCACCGGGCGCCTTGATGAAGCGCGCGACCGCCTCGCGCGCGCCCTCGTAGGCCTCGGTGGCCTCGCTGGCCGTCTGGAAAACCGACCGGTGAACGTTGGCGTGGTGCAGCTCGTAGTAGCGGCTCATCGCCTCGATGACCGCACGCGGCGGCAGCGTCGTGGCGCCCGAGTCGAGGTAGGTGATCGGCCGGCCGTAGATGACGCGGCGCAGCCCGGGCGTGTCGGCGCGGACCCGGCGGGCGTCGAAGCTGCTCACGTCGTGACGCGCCGCCAGACGTCGTAGCCCTCGTGCTCGATGCGCTGGGCCAGGGAGGCGTCGCCGGAGGCCACGATCTGGCCGTCCACCAGCACGTGGACGCGGTCGGGCTCGATCTCTTCCAGGAGCTTGGCGTAGTGGGTGACGATCAGCGCCCCCATCGCGGGCCGCTGCTCGCGCACGGTGCGCACGCCGCGCGCGACCACGCGCAGGGCGTCGATGTCCAGTCCCGAGTCGGTCTCGTCCAGCAGGGCCACCACCGGGTCCAGCAGGGCCATCTGGAGGATCTCGTTGCGCTTGCGCTCGCCGCCGGAGAACCCCTCGTTGAGGTGGCGCTCGGCGAAGGCCGGGTCCATGCCCAGCCGCTCCATCCACTCGGCCAGGTCGAGGCGGACCTCCAAGACGCTCAGCTCGTCCAAGCCCCGGCGCGCGACGATGGCCTGGCGCAGGAACTGGATGACCGAGACCCCGCCGATCGCCTCGGGGTACTGGAAGGCCAGGAAGACCCCCGCGCGGGCCCGCTGGTCGGGCGTCCAGCGGGTGATGGCCTCGCCGTGGAGCAGCACCTCGCCGTCGGTGACCCGGTAGTCCGGGTGGCCCATGACCACCCCGGCCAGGGTGGACTTGCCGGCGCCGTTGGGCCCCATCAGGGCGGCCACCTCGCCCTCGTCGACGCTCAGGTCGACGCCGCGCAGGATGGGGGCGCCGTCGGCCTCGACGTGCAGGTTGCGCAGCTCGAGGAGGGGCGTGGGCACGGCTAGGAGCCTACCGGCGTGGCCCGTTTCCCCGGCCTACCAGCCGCGCGCCACCCACTCGTCGAGGTGGGGTCGCTCCACGCCGATCGTGGAGGGCGCTCCGTGGCCGGGCCAGAGGATCGTCGCGTCGCTCATGACGCGAAAGAGCCGCTCCTCGATCGAGGTGATGATCGTCGCGAAGTCGCCGCCCTCGAAGCTGGTGGCGCCGGGGCCCCCGGGGAAGAGCGTGTCGCCGGTGAAGAGCAGGGGAGTGCCCTCCACCACGAAGGAGATCGAGCCGGGCGTGTGCCCGGGGGTGTGGACGGTGCGCACGCGCAGGTCGCCGACGCGCAGCACGTCGTCGTCCTCTAGGAGGTGGTCGTAGCCGGAGAGCTGCGCGGCGTCCTCGGCGCGCACCCAGACGTCGATGCCGGCTTCGCGCACGGCGGCCACGGCCTGGATGTGGTCCCAGTGGCCGTGGGTCTCGAGCACCGAGGTCACCCCGAGGCCGGCGGCCACGCGGAGCAAGCGCTCGTGCTCGTTGGCCGCGTCGATCAGGGTCGCCTCCCCGGTGCGCCGGCAGCGCACGACGTACACGTTGTTGTCCACCGGGCCCACGACGAAGCGGTGCACCTCAACCGCGGCGTCGGACCACACGACTTCCACGTTGTCCACCCCCAGAGCCTGCCACGCCGGCCGGGCGCCGGGATTGGCTAATCTCGCTTCTGCGCGGGTCGTACTCGCCGGCAGGAAGGGGCTGGTATGAACTTCGGCTTCACCGAGGAGCAGGAGGAGCTCCGCAAGATGGTCAAGCGCTTTCTGGACGAGAAGTCCCCCGAGAGCGAGGTGCGGCGCCTCATGGCGACCGACGAGGGCTACGACCCCGCGGTCTGGCGCCAGATGGCCCAGGAGCTGGCCCTCCAGGGGCTGGGCATCCCCGAGCGGTTCGGCGGGCAGGGATACGGGCCGGTCGAGCTCTACGTCGTCTTCGAGGAGATGGGCGCGGCGCTGCTGTGCGCGCCGTACTTCTCGACGGTGGCCCTCGCCGCCAACGCGCTGATGTGCGTGGGCTCGGAGGAGGATCAGGCGCGGTACCTGCCGGGCATCGCCGCCGGCGAGACGATCGCCACGCTGGCCCTGACCGACGACGCCGGCGGGTGGGATCTGGGGTCGACCTCGACGACCGCGGCGCGCCAGGGCGACGGCTGGGCGGTGAGCGGCGTGCGCAGCTACGTGACCGACGGCTCGACGGCCGATCTGGTGCTGGTCCCGGCGATGACCGCGGCGGGCCTCTCCCTCTTCGCCGTGGCCGGCGACGCCGAAGGGGTCGCGCGCGAGTCCCTACCGACGATGGACCAGACCCGCAAGCAGAGCCGCGTCACCCTGGCGGCGGCCCCCGGGACCCTGATCGGCGAGGAGGGCGGCGCGCTCGCCGGTCTGGAGGCGGCCACGCAGATCGCCGAGGCGGCGCTCGCCGCCGAGCAGGTCGGTGGGGCCCAGCGGGTGCTCGATAACGCGGTGGAGTACGCCAAGACCCGCGTGCAGTTCGGCCGGCCCATCGGATCGTTCCAGGCGATCAAGCACAAGTGCGCCGACATGCTGCTCGACGTGGAGTCGGCAAAGTCGGCCGCGTACTACGCGACCTGGGCCGCCCAGGAGCGCAGCGAGGACCTGCCGGTGGCGGCCAGCCTGGCCAAGTCCTTCTGCTCGGAGGCCTACTTCCACTGCGCCGCCGAGAACATCCAGATCCACGGGGGCATCGGCTTCACCTGGGAGCACCACGCCCACCTCTACTTCAAGCGCGCCAAGAGCTCCGAGCTGTTCCTCGGCGACCCGGCCTACCACCGCGAGCTCATCGCTCAGCGCCTCGGCATCTAGCCGCGTGCTCGCGCACGAGCAGCTCGAGAGCGGGAACTCCCTCCTGGATCTGCGGGTGGCCAGCGCCGAGGCGCGCCCCACCGCCAGCCACGTGCTGGTCATCGTGCACGGACTGCCGCGGGCCATGGGCATGGGCCGCCAGGCCGCCGGGCTGCTCCCGGAGCTGGCGACCCACCTGGCCCAGGAGTCGGGATGGGTCGTGGTCACCGGGACGCTGTCGGGGGTCGGCGGGAGCACCGGAACCTTCTCGGCGACCCAGTGGCGCGAGGACCTCACCACGATCCTCGACCGGGTGTGCGAGTCCGAGCGCCAGCTCTCCCTGGCCGGCTTCGGTTTCGGCGGGGCTCTGGCGCTGGCCGTGGCGGCCCACGACGAGCGGGTCCGCGGGGTCGCGACCTTCGCCGCCCCGGCGCACCTGGAGCCGTGGTGCGGGCCGGCCGCCGAGTTTCGCCGTTCGGTGCTGGTGGCCGGGGTCGTCGGCGACGAGAGCGACCTGCTGGCGGCCGACGAGCTGCGCCGCGACGTCCTGGCGATCGACCCGCTGGAGGCGGTGGCGCACATTCCGCCGCGACGACTGCTCATCGGCCACGGCACCGACGACCCCGAGATCCCGGCCAGCGACGCGCGCGACCTGGTCGCCGCGGCCGAGGGCCGCGCCGAGATGCGCCTCATTCAGGGCGCCGGCCACCAGCTCCGGGCCGACCCGAGGATGGTCGCCACCCTGCTCGGGTGGCTCGACCGGCACCGTTAGGCCAGCGCCTCGTCGATCGCCCGGCGCAGCTGGCGGGCGGACTCCTCGGGGTGGGCCGACTCGGTGAGGGCGCGCACGACCACGAAGTGGCGCAATCCGGCGGCCACCAGCGAGGGGATCGCCGCGGCGGTGACGCCGCCGGTGACGAAGACCGGCCGGTCGCTGCGCGCCGCGCACCGCGCGGCGTACTCGACGCCGGTGCCGGGGCGGCCGGGCTTCGTGGGGGTGGCGGCGATCGGGCCGGCGCTGAAGTAGGTGGCCGATTGGGTGAGCGCGGCGTCGAACTCGTCGTCGGCGTGGGTGGAGAGACCGACGATGGCGCCTGGTCCCAGCAGGTCACGGCAGAGCGCCACCGAGACGTCCTCCTGGCCGACGTGCACGCCGTCGGCCCCGACCAACGCGGCCAGGGCTGGTGAGTCGTTGACGAGAAAGGGGACGCCGAAGTCGCGACAGAGTGGACCCATGGCCAGCGCCGCCGCGACGCGCGCCTCGTCGGGTCGCTCCTTCTCGCGCAGCTGCACCACGTCGACGCCGCCGCGCAGGACCGCGGCCAGGAACTCCACCAGGTCGTCGCGAACGCCCACGCACAGGTAGAGCCGGCGCACGCCGAGGTCGAACATCCCGACCACTCTAGGAGTCGCCCCTCCGGCGGTGGTTCCCCGGAGGGGGCAGAATAGGGGTCGTGCAAATTCCCGCCAAGGCCGAGTACGCCATTCGCGCCCTGTTGACCCTGGCCGCGAGCGACCACTCGGCCAGCGCCGAGCACCTGGCCCAAGTCCAGGACCTGCCCGCGAAGTTCCTCGGCGCCATCCTGTCGGACCTGCGCCGCGGTGGGCTGGTCTCCTCCCAGCGTGGCCCCGAGGGCGGCTTCAAGCTGGCGCGTGACCCGGACACGATCATGATCGCCGACATCCTGCGCGTGGTCAGCGGCCCGATGGCCGGCGTGCGCGGGATGCGCCCCGAGACCTTGCATTACGAGGGCGAGGCCACCCACCTGATCGACGTGTGGATCGCCGTGCGCGGCTCGCTGCGCGAGGTACTCGAGCACGTCACCCTGGGCCAGGTCCTGCGCGGCGACCTGCCCGAGGCGGTCCATCGCTTCACCGCCGATCCCGACGCCTGGGTGACGAGGAGGATATGAAGCGGATCCATACCGACGGCGCGTGCCGCGGCAATCCGGGCCCCGGCGGCTGGGCCGCCCTGCTGATCGCGGGCTCGGTGCGCAAGGAACTGAGCGGCGCCGAGACAGCAACGACGAACAACCGTATGGAGCTGATTGCAGCCATTTCCGGTCTCGGCGCGCTGAAGAGGCGTTGTGCCGTTGACCTGTTTACCGATTCGAAGTACGTCCTGCAGGGCATCACCGCGTGGTTGCCGCAGTGGAAAGCAAAGGGCTGGCGCACCGCGTCGCGCAAGCCGGTCAGGAACCAGGATCTGTGGGAGCGGCTGGATCAGGCGGTGAGCGCCCAGGACGTCGATTGGCATTGGGTCAAGGGCCATTCGGGCGAAGCGGACAACGAACATGTCGACAGGCTCGCGAATAGCGCCATCGACCGATTGCTGGCAGGAGGCTAGGGGCGCGTGCGTCAGATTGTGCTGGATACGGAAACCACGGGACTCGAGGTCGAGAAGAATCACAGGATCATCGAGATCGGCTGCATCGAATTGCTGCATCGGCGCGCCACGGGACGCACGTTCCACCGCTACCTGAACCCGGAGCGCGACATCGATGCGGGCGCGCAGCTGGTGCACGGCCTGACGCCTGAGCGCCTCGCGCAGGAGCCGAAGTTCGCCGAGATCGCGCCGCCATTGCTGGAATTCATCCGGGGCGCGGAGCTCGTCGTGATTCCGGCGGCGGGACACCTGTCCGCCATAGAGCAGCCCGAGGCCGTGACCGACGCGATCGCGCGGTTTCTCGCGCGACTGCCTTCGTAGACGATGCTCCCGCCGGCGACGGGAG
>JBIOFE010000036.1:0-19066 GCA_044446745.1 Acidimicrobiales bacterium | reverse complement strand
CGTGGTAGCCACCTGGGGGATGACCGAGACCGGCTCGGGCGTCGTCTACGCCGGCCGGCCGCTGCCCGGCGTCGACGTGGCCAGCGTGGCCGGCCAGCTGTTGGTGCGCTCTCCCACGCTGTTTCGCGGGTACCGCGACGCGCCCCGGCCCCGGGCGACCGGTCCGGACGGACGCGGCGACTGGTTCCCCACCGGCGACGGGGGCGAGGTCGTCGACGGTCACGTGCGCGTCTTCGGGCGGCTCGCCTCGGTCGTCACCACCGGCGGCGAGAAGGTGTGGCCGGAGGACCTCGAGGCGGCCCTGGCCGGCGTGGCCGGCGTGGCCGACGTCGCGGTCACCGGGGTCGCCGACCCCGAGTGGGGCCAGCGCGTCGTCGCCCTCGTGGTGAGCGACCGCGCGCCACTCGACGACGAGCTGCGCGCCGTCGCCGCCGAGCAAATCGGGCCCTGGGCCAAGCCCCGGGAGATCCGCTACGTCGCGGCCATCCCGCGCGGCGTCAACGGCAAGATCCGCCGGGCCGACTTGGCCCACCTGCACTGAGACCTGCCTCAGTCGGATCGGTTGGTCGACCCGCCGTCCACCACCACCGTCTGCCCGGTCATCCACGCGCCCTCGTCGCCGACCAGGACCAGGGCGACGCCGGCGATGTCGTCGGGCTCGCCGATGCGCCCCAGCGGGATGCGCGCGGCCACGGCGGCCTCGTCGGTCGCCCAGAGCGCCCGGGCGAACTCGGTGCGCACCAGCCCCGGGGCGAGGGCGTTCACCCGCACCCCCGGGGCCAGCTCGTAGGCCAGCTGGCGCGTCAGGTGGATGACCGCGGCCTTGGTCACGCCGTACCAGCCGAGGCCCGGTGAGGGCGCCAGTCCCCCGACCGAGGCGACGTTGAGGATCACCCCGCCGTGGTCGCGCATCCAGTGGCGCCACGCCGCGGCGCTGTGGTGGATGACCGACGCCACGTTCACCTCGAAGGTCTTCTGCAGCCGTCCCTGGTCGATGTCGAGCAGGGGCCCGTAGTACGGGTTGGTCGCGGCGTTGTTGACCAGGATGTCGAGGGAGCCGAAGTGCTCGACCGCGGTCCCGGCCAGGCGCGCCGCGTCCTCCGGCGACCCCGCGTGGGCGACGACCGGCAGGACCTCGGCGCCGGCGGAGAAGGTCGCCACGGCGCTCGCCAGGTGCTCCTCGCTGCGCGACGAGATCACCACCCGGGCGCCGGCGTCCGCGAACCGGCGCGCCATCGCTAGTCCGATGCCTCGGCTGGCGCCGGTCACCACCGCGACGCGCCCCGTCAGAGAGCTGCTCACGAGGGGCAGGCTACGCCGTCGCGGCTCAGGCGGCGCTGTTGGCGCTGCTGCGCCGGGCCAGGGAGTCGACGACCACGGCGGCCAGGAGAACCAGTCCGGTGACGATCTCCAGGCCGGATGCGCTGACGTTGATGAGCGCCATCCCGTTGTCGATCGTCGCGATGACCACCCCGCCGATGACGGCGTGGATCATCTTGCCCCGGCCCCCGAAGAGGCTCGTCCCCCCGATGACCGCCGCGGCCACGGCGTACAGGACGTACTGGCCGCCCTCGATACCCGTCGAGATGCCGTTGAGGTTGGACACGTAGAGAAGGCCCGCCACACCGGTCGTGGCGCCCGAGAACATGAACGCCAGGATCCGGTAGCGGTTGACGTTGATGCCGGCGCGCCGGGCCGCCTCGACGTTGCCGCCGATGGCGTAGATGTAGCGTCCGGCCCGCGACTTGGTCAGGATGAAGGTCCCGATGGCCAGCACGCCGATATCGATCGGGATGGCGAAGGGCATGCCGTTGAGGACGGTGAATGACGAGCGGCTCGTGTTGAAGATGAGGCTCAGAACGATTCCGGCGCCGAACAGGATGCCGACCTTGAGAAAGGCGAGCCATAGGGGCTTGCCGCCCAGCCCCGCGGTGCGGCGGCGCTGCTCGCCACGCAGCACCATCCACGAGAGCACCCCCGCCGCCGCCAGGATCGTGACCCACGTCGCGAACGGCGTGAAGTCGCCGTAAACCAGGTTGTGAAGGACGCTCTCCTGTACCGGGAGGGAGCCACCGGAGTTGCCTTGGCTGTCGATGATGTAGAGCAGGACACCGGCCAGCATGATCTGGCCGGCCAGTGTGACGATGAAGGACGGGAGGCGCAGGTAGACGCAGATGGCGCCCCAGACGCCGCTGATGAAGGTGCACGCCAGGAGGGCGAGCGGCAGGACGAGCCACCACGGCCACAGATGCGCCTGGTCGGTGTAGATCACGGCGATGGCCCCGCCGATTCCGGCGGAGTACCCGATCGACAGATCAATGTCCCCCATGAGGAGCAACCAGATCTCGGCCATGCCGAGGAGGATGAAGATGGTGCCCTCAATGAAGAGGTTGGTGATGTTACCTGCCGTCAGGAAGACCGACGAGCGGACCGCAAAGTAGATGATCAGCGCGAGCAGGCCGATGAGGATGGGCCCGAGGCCAGTCTCACTCTGCCAGAGACGCCGGACCTGGCGCATCAGGTCGGAACGTTCGGCGTCGAGGCGGGGCATCTCCAGGGGCGTCACGTCATCTAGTGGCGTCGACACGAACGTCTCTCTTTCGTTTAGTCGATGGCGGATGCGGTCGCCGGCGCACGCTGCGATCCGCCCGTCGTGATCAGGTCGACCGCGCTGGCCGTGTCGTAGTCGGCGACCGGGCCCTCGCTGACGAGCTCTCCCAGGTGCATCACCGCGATGCGGTCGGCGACGCTGAAGACGTCGTTGAGGTTGTGCGAGATCAGCAGGACCGCGATGCCGCGGTCGGCGAGGCGCCGGACGAGCTCGAGGACCTGCGCCGTCTGGGAGACGCCGAGGGCGGCGGTCGGTTCGTCCATGATGACCAGCTGGGAATCGCGCATGACCGCGCGGGCCACGGCGATCGCCTGGCGTTGGCCGCCCGACAGCGAGCCCACGAGCTGGCGCACCGACTTGACGGTGGACACGGCCAGGTCCTTGAGCAGACCCTTGGTCGCCAGTTCCATCTTGATCTCGTCGAGGACCGAGAGCCGAGTCTCCTCCCGCCCCAGGTACATGTTCTGGACGATGTCCAGGTTGTCGCACAGCGCGAGGTCCTGATACACCGTGGCGATGCCCAGGTCACTCGATTCCTTCGGCGAGTGCGAGTGGACCTCGCGACCCTTCCAGATGACGCGTCCCGACGACGCCGGGTAGATGCCCGAGATGGTCTTGATGAGGACCGACTTGCCGGCGCCGTTGTCGCCGATGAGGGCCGTGACCAGTCCGCCCGGCACGTCGAGGTCGACGTGCTTGAGGGCCTGGACCGGTCCGAAGTTCTTGGCGATCCCCCTCAGGCTGAGGAGGAACCCCCCGTCAACAACACCGACCCCCGAGTCACTCCGCGGCGCGAGACCTTGATCGGTCGCGCCACTCGATGACTCGGGGGCCAGGGTCATTGGCTAAGGCTAGTGAATGCCGTTGTTCGTGCAGTCCGCGGCGTACGTCGGCTGCGGTGAGCCGGCGACCGTCGGAGACGTGTTGGTGCACAGCTGCGACGCGATGATGACGTGGTCCTTGATGACCGTCGCCTCAACCTTGTCCGCCGTCACCCACGTGGCCGTCAGCAGCGCCGACGGAACGCCGATGCCGCGCAGCGTGTCCGAGGTCGTGCCGTTGACGATGCCCTTGGGCGGGCTGATGTGCGCGCGCAGGTAGATGGCCAGCGCCGCGGCGGCCTGAGCCTCCAGCCAGATCGGCTTGTACACCGTGCCGCACTGGTAGCCCGAGATCACGTTCTCGAAGCCGATCAGCGAAGCGTCCTGACCCGTGAAGGGGATCGTCTTGGGCTTGAGGCCCTGGCTCTGCAGGTAGGCGATGATGCCCGAGGCGTTGTTGTCGTTCGGGGTCAGCACCGCGTTGATCGTCGGGTGAGCCGTGTAGGCACCCTTGAAGTCGGTGAGAGCCTGGTTGCCATCCCACGTGCCGGCGCTTTCCAGCACCGTCTGCTTGGCACCGCTCGTGGTGGTCGCGCTGGTGTTAAAGCCAGCCGCCGTCAGCACGCCGTTGTAGCCCTTGGCGAACAGCGTGGCGTTGTTGTCCGTCGGAGACCCGTAGGAGATGTAGAGCACCGTGGGGCTCGGGACATTCCACGCGGCGAGGCAGGCGACCTCGCCCTGGCCGATCAACTGACCGACCTTGACGTTGTCGAAGCTCACGTAGTAGGTACGCGCGCCGCCGAGGGTCAGACGGTCGTAGTCGATGGTCTTCACGCCGTGGTCCGTGGCGTACTGCTCAATGAGCGCGCCGGTCGTGGAGTCCAGCGGGTCGACCAGGAGCACCTTGGCGCCCTTGGCGATGTCCGCCTGGGCCATGTTGAACTGCGTGGCGTCGCTGCCCTGCGCGTTCTGGACGATGTACTGGTTGCTCTTGAGCCCCGCCGCCTTGAACGCGTCCTTCAGATACGGCGCGTCGAACTCGGTGTACCGGGCCGAGGTCTTGGTGTCCGGAAGGATCGCGGCGATCATCCCGTGACCCTTGGCCACGACGCTCTTCAAGTACTTCATGGTCGAGAAGCTCGTGTTAAACGTGCTGTCCGAGACCGTGGGCGTACTCGCGGAACTCACGGCCGGTAGCACCGAGACGGCGAGACCGCCGACCAGCGCCACGGACGCGAGCGTCCTAGTTGTCTTCAAATTCATTATCCCCAACCCTTCTTTGGTGCCAACCGACACCTTCGGTGTTTCTCTTGCATGAACACCCCGTGACCGACGTGTTCCACGTGTGAAGTTAGCATGGCGTGCGCGGCGAGCCCTGGCAGGAGCGGCCGCCGCGGGGACCCGCGTCCGGATCGGACGCGCCCGGGTGGACTCGTCACGGCGTCGCGGCGACGAGCGGGGCGCTCGCGCTCCCCAAATCGACCTCAATTGCTCGTCGCGGCGGCGTTGTCTCGCTCGGCGGCGCACCCGGAAAACGTGATCGCGACCGCGAACCCGGAACCCGGGCCCGTTCACCGCCTAGAGGAACGCGAGAACCTTCTCCATCGTTTCCATGATCTGGACCGTCTCGTCGAGGGGCATCGCCGGGCTCTCGAGCTCGCCGGCGCCCAGGCAGCGCGCGACCTCGGAGGCCTGGTAGTGCAGTCCGCGACCGGTGGTCTCGAACCCGTACTCGGTGACCTGGCCGTCGCGCGAGATCACCGCGAAGGAGGTCGGCGCGTAGAAGGAGCCCGCCACCTCGACGCGGGCCTCGGAGCCGATGACGCTGGCGCGCGTCGCGGAGCGCGCCCCCGAGGTGCAGGTCAGCACGGCCTGGGCGCCGCTGGCGTAGCCGAAGAGCATCGACGCCTGGCCGTCCACCCCAGTGAAGCACGGGTCGACCAGAGCCGTGATGCGCTGGGGGGCGCCCAGGACCATCGAGGCGAACGACACCGGGTACACGCCGAGGTCTAGCAGGGCGCCGCCCCCGAGCTCGGGAGCGAAGAGCCGCGAGGTGGCGTCGCGCGCGAACCATTGGCCGTGGTCGGCGTAGAGCGCCACCACGTCGCCGAGCACGCCGCTCGCCAGCACGTCGCGCAGCGCGACCACGTGGGGTAGGCAGCGCGTCCACATCGCCTCCATCAGGAACCGCCGGCGCGATCGCGCCAGGGCTACGAGGTCCCGGGCCTGCGCGCCGGTCATGGTGAAGGCCTTCTCGACCAGGACCGGCTTGTCGTGCTCCAGCGCCAGCCGGGTGTTGGCGTGATGGAAGGGGTGCGGCGTCGACACGTAGACGACGTCGACCCCGGGGTCGGCCACCAGCTCCTCGTAGGAGCCGAAGCGTCGTTCGACCCCGAACTCCTCGCCGAAGGCGGTCGCGGCCCCCAGCGTCCGCGACCCGACCGCGACGACCTCGCCCGCGCCGGCCAACGCCAGGTCCGTGGCGAAGGTGTGGGCGATGCGGCCCGTGCCGATGATGCCCCAGCGCAGGACGGTGGCCATGAGAACCTCCGAATCAGTCGAGTGCCCGCCAGCGTACCGAGCGCGCGGGCGCCGATCCGACGCGCGCCGTACACTCGCGCCTATGGAAGCACCCGCGCCCACCGTGTGGCCGACCCTGCGCTCGCACGACGCGCGGGGCCTCATGAGATTCCTCGTCGACGCCTTCGGCTTCACCGAGGCCTTCGTCGTGCGAGAAGGTGACCACGTCTCGCACGCCGAGCTGCGTTGGCCCCTCGGGGGCGGCGTCATGATCGGCTCGGTCAGCGCCGACGCGGACGACCCGTGGGCGCTGACCCCCGGGACGACCGGCTGCTACGTCGTGTGCGACGACGTCGACGGCCTGCACCGGCGCGCCGTCGACGCGGGCGCGGCCACGCTGCGCGCCCCGCACGACACCGAGTACGGCTCGCGCGAGGTGTCCCTGGCCGACCCGGAGGGCAATCGCTGGTCCTTCGGGACCTACCGGGGGACGCCCTGACGCCGCGCCCGCGCGAACCACTCGCCGGCCAGCGTCGCGTACACGACCTCGTCGGTCCACTCGCCCTTGACGAACTCGTTCTCGCGTAGGTGAGCTTCGCGGCGCATCCCCAGGCGCTCCATCACCCGCGCCGAGGCCGCGTTGCGCGCGTCCATGCGCCCAGCCACCCGGTGGGCCCCCAACTCCTCGAAGGCCAGGTCGACCATCCGGGCCGTGGCCTCGGTGGCAAAGCCCCGGCCGCGACATCGTGAGTCGAAGACGTACCCCACCTCGCACTGGTGGTGCTGCAGGCTGGTGAGCGCGACCGCCACCTCACCCACGAACTGGCCGTCGGCCTCCACGGCGAGGTTGAGGTACTCACCCTCGCCGGGCAGCGTCGTGCGGCTGCGCCGTTGCAGGTGCGCCGCGGCCTCGCCCAGGTCCATGACGTCGTCGTAGAGGAAGCGCACCACCTCGGGATCCGAGAAGAGCCGGTGGTGGCCCTCCAGGTCGCTCGCGTTCAGCGCGCGCAGAACCAGCCGATCAGTCCGCAGGGGCTGGCGCAGGTCCATCGAGCCATTATTCCTGGCGGTGGGGGTGGTGACGGGTCAGCCCGCGCGCCGCGGCACCTACGCTTTGGCCGTGCGAGCCCCGGTCCTGCCATGACGACCCGCGGCGCGCGAGCTGGACCGGACTGACGGGTGCCGCGCCTGCGCGACCTCGCCGTCGTGGGCTCGGCCTACCTCGCCCAGCACGTCGACAACCCCGTCGACTGGTGGGCCTGGGGGCCGGACGCCTTCGCCGTCGCGCGTGAGCGCGACCGGCCGGTCTTCCTGTCGGTCGGCTACGCGGCGTGCCACTGGTGCCACGTCATGGCCCACGAGTGCTTCGAGGACGCCGCCATCGCCGACCAGCTGAACCGCTCCTTCGTCGCGATCAAGGTCGACCGCGAGGAGCGGCCCGACGTCGACGCCGCCTACATGGCGGCGACCCAGCTGATGACCGGCCACGGGGGCTGGCCGATGTCGGTGTTCCTGACCCCGGACGGGGAGCCCTTCTATGCCGGCACCTACTTCCCGCCGTCGGACCGGTCGGGCCAGGTGGGCTTCCCCCGGCTGCTGGCGGCGATGAGCGACGCGTGGACGACCCGGCGCGCCGAGGTGCTGGCCCAGGGCGTGGAGGTGCGCGACGCGGTGGCCCACGAGATCGCCGTGGTCGACCACCTCGCGCCGTCCGCCGCGACGCTCGACCTCCCCGCGGTGCGCCGCGCGCTGCGCGACGGGCTGCTCGCGCGCGCCGATACGCGGGGCGGGTTCGGGCCCGCGCCGAAGTTTCCGCGGGCCGACTACGTCGGCGCCCTGCTCGAGTTCGACGACCGCGCGTCGCGCGACACGGTGACGCGCGTCCTCGACGCGATGGCCCGGGGCGGCCTGTACGACCACCTGGCCGGCGGGTTCGCCCGTTACAGCGTCGACGACCGGTGGCGCGTGCCCCACTTCGAGAAGATGCTGTACGACCAGGCGCTCCTGGCCCGGGCCTACCTCCTCGCCGACCGATCCCGCGGCGGGGGCACGCCGTGGCGGGCCGTGGCGACCGGGACCCTCGACTTCGTCCTCCACGAGCTGCCGGTCGCGGCCGGCTTCGCCGCCTCCCTCGACGCCGACGCCGGCGGCGTCGAGGGGTCCCACGTCACGTGGACCGTCGACGAGGTGCGCGTCGCGCTCTCGCGGGCCGGTCGCGACGGCGACCTCGCCGCGGCGCTCGCTCGCTGGCAGATCGATGACGACGGCGACCTCGACGGGCGCAGCGTCCCGCACCTGGGGGCCGACGAGCCGTTCGTGACGCCCGCCGCGATGGCCGGCGCGCTCGAGGCGCTGCGCGCCGCTCGCGCCGAGCGGCCGGCGCCCGGTTTGGACCCCAAGGTCGTCCTCGAGTGGAACGCCATGTTCGCCGGGGCCCTGTTGGCCAGCCGCGACCCCGGCTACGAGGCGGCCGGCCTCGCCCTGCTGGCGTCCCTGGCGACGACCCATCGGGCGCCCGAGGGGTGGTGGCGCACCGAGCGGCCCGGCGCCCGCGCGACCGCCCACGACCTGGCGTGGCTGGTCGACGCGCTGGTCGACGCGTACGAGGTGACCGGCGACGACGCCTGGGTCGAGCGGGCGCGCGACGCCGCCCGCGACCTCCTGGCCCACCACTGGGACGGCGAGGTCCCCTCGGCGGGCGCGCCCGACGCGGGCGCCGGCCTGTTCACGGCGAGCTCGCTGGTCACCGACCTGGCCCTGCGCCCCAAGGACCTCCTCGACGGGGCCACGCCGTCCGCGCACTCGGTCGCCACCCGGGCCCTGGCGCGCCTCGGCCTGGTCACCGGCGACGCCGACGCCCTGGCCGTCGCGCGGCGCCTGGCGACGCTGGGCGGGCCGCTGATGGTGACGCACCCCACGGCCGTCCCGGTGCTGGTGGACGGCGCGGGATACGCCCTCGAGGGCGTCGAGGTGGTCGCCCCCGGCGAAATGGGACCGCTGGTCGACCACGTACGATCGAGGGCGATGCCGCGCACCGTCCTCGTCACCGGCGCCGGCGCGTCGCCCCTGCTGACCGGCCGCTCACCGGGTCACCTGTACCTGTGTCGGGGAGGGGTGTGTCAGCGCCCGGTGACCACCGGCGCCGACTTCGACGCCCTGGTGACCGCGCTCGGCTGATGGCCCCGCTCTTCCGGGACCCCGCGGCGCGGGCCATCAAGCGCCTGGTCGAGCGGACGCCGTCGCGCCCGACCGTCGACCTGACGCCCGGCTCGGTGATGGTCGGGCTGGTGCTGGGCTCGACCCGCGAGTCCACGACGGTGGTCGACCTGGCGTCCCAGACCATCGTGCGCTGGCGCGTTCCCTGGCCGGCGCACCTCGAGACCGACCTGGCCGCCTTCGACGTCGTCGAGGCCCAGCTGTCCGAGGACCTCGAGCGCGACGACCTGGCCCAGCCGGAGGCCGTCACCCTGGCCGACCTGCCGCGGCGCCTCGGCACCTACCGCGGGCGCCTCATCCGGGGCTGGCTGGAGCGGATCTCCACGCCGCCGGACGGCCCGCTCTTCGGCTTCCGGGGTCCCAGCGCCCCCTACTGGGAGTTCCGCGGCGAACGGCCCAGCGTGGCGCTGATCGCCGCGGACCGCGGACCCCAGCTGCTGCGCCGCCTCGACGACGGTTCGACGTGGGTGCGGTTTGGTTGGTTCGGCGACGACGTGTGGCTGGTCTGCGAGGACACCTACGCGGTGCGCACGATGGAGGCCACCCGGCGCACCTCGTTGGCCGGCAAGGACCTGGCGACCGCCCTGGGGTTCCGCCCCACCTACGTGCTCACCACGCTCTCGGCGCCGATCGACGGGCACTGCTACAAGAGCTGCACCGGACTGCTGCCGCGCAGCTGAGCTAGCGCGGTAGCTTGCCCGAGGCCAGCGACTCGGCCATGGCCCAGCCGAAGACGATCAGGCGCTGGCCCTTCTCGCACACCACGTCGGCGAAGAGCTCCTCGGCGCCGTCGGGCAGAGCGGCCTTGGCCGACACGTAGTCCAGGCCCCCGACCGGTCCGGGCGAGACGGTCATGACGAAGGTCTTGTCGTCGATGGCCTTCTCCGAGCCGAAGCGCTTGGCCAGGCGCCGGCCCCAGGCGCGGTCCTCGCCGGTGGGCCGGTAGCCCCGGCGCGGCACCACGTCCTCCAGGCCGGTGAAGGCCCGGTAGCCGTCGGGGGTGCACAGGCGCGTACCCAGCAGGACGTCCTCGTCGGGGAAGGCCAGCAGCGCCCGGCGGAACTGGTCGTGCAGGATCGCGCGCAGGGTCTGGTCGGACTTGGTGTTGCGGTCTACCAGCAGCAAGCCCACCAGGAGCGAGGGCGTCCCGCCGATGCGCTCGAGCGTGCCGAAGGAGTAGCCGCGCAGCTTGGAGCCCTCGCGCGCGTAGGTGACCAGCACCCACTCCTCGCGCTGCTTGGAGAGGAAGCCGATGTCGAAGTTGGGCTCGCGGTCGACGCACAGGTCGGCCATCTCCGCAAGTTCGGCGTCGCTGAGGGCGGTGGTGTCCTTCGTGGTGACGGTCATGGCCATAGGAACCCATTCTACGAGAGTTCTGTGACCCCGGTCTCGGGCTAGGCCTTTATGACGTTGCGGCCGAATTCCGAGCGCAAATCGCCCACCACGCCCGCAATGTTGACGTTGAACGCCGGTCCGAGCTTGTAGGTCTTGCCCGAGGCCGCTTCGACGATGACCGGCGAGGCCCCTGGGTAGCGCGCCAGGATCTCGCGCAGCGCGGCGATCGAACTCTGCGTGAGATCCTCGGGTCCCAGGCTGAGGCGCAGCTCCTCGACGCCGGGCTCGGCGCGCAGCAGCGTGACGTCCAGCGCCGAGAACCGGATCTCCTCGTCGCGGTGGTCGAGGCGGCCCCGGACCAGCACGACGTTGTCCTTGGCCAGGAAGCCGCTGCACGCCGCGAAGGTGCGCGCCGAGAAGATGATCTCGGTGGAACCGCCGAGGTCCTCCAGCACGACCCGGGCGTAGGGCTGGCCGGCCTTGGTGGTGCGCACCTGGACCTCGGTGAGGATGCCGCCCATCGTCACCGCGCGACCCGAGCCCACCAGCTCCTCGGCGCGCTCCATCACCTCGGCGATCGTGCCGTCGGTGCGCGCGCGCAGCGCGGACTCCACCTTGTACAGCGGGTGGTCCGAGATGTACGTGCCCAGCATCTCGCGCTCGAACTCCAGCTTGACCGCCGGGTCGAACTCGACGTCGGCCAGGGGGACCTCGGTCCCCTCCCAGTCGTCGTGGCCCGACCCGTCGCCGAAGGCGGCAAAGAGCGTCGAGATGCCCAGGGAGAGGTCCCTGCGGCGGCTCAGGGTGACGTCGACGATCTCTTCGACCTTGAGCAGGAAGGCCAGGCGCGCCACGCCCAGGGAGTCGAACGCGCCGGCCTTGATCAGCGACTCCATCGAGCGCCGGTTGAGCACCACCGGGTCCACCCGGCGCACGAAGTCGTAGACCGAGGCGAAGGGCCCGCGCGCCTCGCGCTCGGCCACGATGCGCTCGACGAGCGACTCGCCCACGTTGCGCACCGCGGCCATGCCGAAGAGGATCGTCGCGTCGGCCCGCGTGCTGGGCGCGTAGTCGGCGAAGGACTCGTTCACGTCGGGCACGGCCACGCTGATGCCCATCTGGCGGGCCTCGTTGAGGTAGATCGCGGTCTTGTCCTTGTCCTCGCGGAACGAGGTCAGCAGGGCTGCCATGTACTCGACCGGGTAGTTGGCCTTCAGCCAGGCGTTCTGGTAGCCGAGGAAGGCGTAGCCGTAGGCGTGGCTCTTGTTGAAGGCGTAGTCGGCGAAGGGCTCGATCTTGTTGAAGATCGCCTCGCCCAGGGCCCGGCCGTAGCCCTGGCGCTCGGCCCCGGCCACGAACATGGCGCGCTGGTCCTCGATCATCTTGCGGATCTTCTTGCTGCAGGCCTTGCGCAGGTCGTCGGCCTCGGTCATCGAGAAGCCGGCCACCTTGGTGGCCACGCGCATGATGTCCTCCTGGTAGATCATCAGCCCGTAGGTCTCGCCGAGGATCCCCTCGAGGTCCGGGTGGTCGAAGGCCACCGCCTGGCGCAGGTTCTTGCGGTCGGCGTAGTCGTTGTGGACGCCCTCGCTCAGGGGCCCGGGCCGGTAGAGGGCGTTCAGGGCGGCGATGTCCTCGAAGGAGGTCGGCGCGAGGCGCCGCATGAGCTGGCGCATCTTGTCGCCCTCGAGCTGGAAGATCCCGATCGAGTTGCCCTGGCGCAGCATCTCGTAGACCTTCTCGTCGTCCAGGGCCACGTGGTCGATGTCGAGCTCGACGCCGTGGCGCCGGCGCACGTGCTCGAGGGTGCGCTCGATGATCGCCAGGTTGCGCAGCCCCAGGAAGTCCATCTTGAGCAGGCCGAGCTTCTCGATCGCCGACGCCTCGTACTGGGTGACGATCGGGGCGTCCTCAACCGAGCCGTTGGGCGACGACTTGCGCTGCACCGGCACGTACGCCAGCACCGGCTCCTTGGTGATCACGACCGCGGCGGCGTGGATGCCGTCCTGGCGCCGCTTGTCGACGAAGCCCTTGGCCACGTCGACCACGTGCTGGACCTCGGGGTCGCTCTGGTAGAGCGAGCGCAGCTCGGCCGCCTCGGCGTAGCGGGCCTCGAAGCCGGGCAGGCGCGTGAAGCACGCCTTGAGCGGCAGGTCCTGGCCCATCACCAGGGGCGGCATGGCCTTGGCGATCTTGTCGCCCAGCCCCGGCGGGTACCCCAGCACGCGCGCCGCGTCGCGCACCGCGGCGCGCGCCTTGATCGTCGAGAAGGTCACGATCTGGGCCACGTGGTCGCTGCCGTAGCGCTCGGCCGCGTAGCGGATCACGTCGCCGCGGTAGCGCTCGTCGAAGTCCATGTCGATGTCGGGCATCTGCTTGCGTCCGGGGTTGAGGAACCGCTCAAAGATGAGTCCGAAGCGGATCGGGTCGAGGTCGACGATCTTGAGGCAGTACGCCACGCAGCACCCGGCCGCCGACCCGCGACCCGGCCCGACGCGGATGCCCTGCTCGCGCGCGTGGCGGATGAGGTCCCACACCACCAGGAAGTAGTCCGAGAAGCCCATGTCGGCCACCACCGCGAGCTCGTAGTCGAGGCGCGCGCGCACCTCGGCGCTGACCTCGCCGTAGCGCTCAGCGGCCCCGGCGTAGGTCAGGTCGCGCAGGTAGCGGTTGGCGCCCTCGCCGTGACCCTCCCGCGCGTACTCGCCGGGCAGCGTGAACTGGGGCAACGCGTCGTTGTCGAACTCGATGGTGACCTGGGCCCGCTCGGCGACCAGCAGCGTATTGTCGCAGGCCTCGGGCACGTCACGGAAGAGGTGGCGCATCTCGGCGGAGCTCTTGAGGTAGTGCTGGTCGCTCTGGAAGCGGAAGCGGTCCGGGTCCGCGACCAGCGACCCGGTGCCCACGCAGAGCAGGGCGTCGTGCATCTCGGCGTCGCCGTGGTGCACGTAGTGCAGGTCGTTGGTGGCCAGCAGCGGGGCGCCGAGCTCCTTGGCCAGGGCGATGAGCTGCGGGTTGGTGCGCGCCTGGTCGACCAGGCCGTGGTCCTGGAGCTCGACGAAGAAGTTCTCGCGCCCGAAGATCGTCTGGAGTCGCCCGGCCAGCTCGCGCGCCAGGCCCACGTCGTCGCGCAGCAGGGCCTGGAGGACCACCCCGCCCAGGCAGCCCGACGTCGCCACCAGTCCCTCCGCGTAGCGCTCCAGCAGCTCCCAGTCCACCCGGGGCTTGTAGTAGTAGCCCTCCAGGAAGGCCATGGAGGAGAGCTCGCGCAGGTGCCGGTAGCCGAGATCGGACACGGCCAGCAGCGTGAGGTGGTGGTACAGCTTCGCGCCGCCCTCGGTGTCGCCGCCGGTGTCGTCGATCTTGCCGCGCCGGGCCGGTCGGTCGAAGCGCGACGTCGCCGACATGTAGGCCTCGAGGCCGAGCACCGGGGTGACGTCGTGGGCCCGGCAGGTGTCGTAGAACTCGATCAGCCCGTAGAGGTTGCCGTGGTCGGTGATGCCCAGCGCGCGTTGGCCGTCGAGCTTGGCCGCCAGCACCAGCTCCTCGACGCGCGCGGCGCCGTCGAGCATCGAGTACTCGGTGTGGTTGTGGAGGTGGACGAACTCCTCAGCCATGTCGTCGGGACCTCCCGGGCGCGGCCGCGCCGCGCGCCGAGGCTAGGCCCCCCCCGTCACGCGGTGCGCGCACGGCCTAGAGGTAGGTGCCCGAGCGGGGCTCGACCGCGCCAGGGTTGAGCGAGCGGTCGCGCATCTGCTGGAGCTGGGCGGCCGCGGCGGCCTGCTGGGCGAAGATCGACGCCTGGATGCCGTGGAAGAGCCCCTCCAGCCAGCCGACCAGCTGGGCCTGGGCGACGCGCAGCTCGGACTCGGAGGGCACGTCCGAGGAGAAGGGCAGCACCATGCGCGACAGCTCGCTGCCCAGGTCGGGCGACAGCGCGCCGGACAGCTCGCTGATCGAGGTCTGGTAGATCTCGCGCAGCCGCAGGCGCCCGGCCTCATCCAGGGGGGCCGAGCGCGCCTCGTCCAGGAGGGTCTTGACCATCGAGCCGATGCGCATCACCTTGGCCGGCTGGGAGATGAAGTCGCTGCTCTCCTCGGTCGCCGGTCCGTCGCCCTGGCCCGGGGACAGTACCTCGTCGGGATCGACCTCGACGCTCTCCTTCGCCTCATCTGCCACCTACGCAGTGTGCCAGACCCGGCGAGGCGTTCGTGCGCTCCCGGGGGCGCGCCGCCCGGTATCTAGACTGGGCCCGTGAGGGTGTCGACGCGCGGGGACTACGCCAGCCGGGCCCTGCTGAGCCTGGCCCTGCGCCCCGACCTCGGCGCGCCGGTGTCGGTGCGCGAGTTGGCCGAGCGCACCGGGCTGCCCCAGCCCTACCTCGAGCAGATCCTGCTCAGCCTGAAGGGCGTCGGCATGGTGCGCTCGAAGCGCGGCGTAGGCGGCGGCTACGTGCTGGCGCGCTCCCCCGAGGCGATCACCCTGGCCGAGGTCGTGGCCGCGGTCGACGGACCCATCGTGGCCGGGGACTTCGGCGAGCCCCACCAGGACGGCGCCTGCGACCACGAGGGCCAGTGCGTGCTCCTGGGCGTGTGGGCCGACGTCGGCAACCACATGCGCGAGCACCTGGCCAGCTACACCCTGGCCGACATGGTGGTCCAGGCCCGCGGGGGCACCCCGGTGAAACGGACCCACAGCGCCTAGGACGTCGCGGCGCGAGACTTCCTTGCATCCGCAACTACCCCGTGGTAAATTAGTGAGGCGCCGGTAGGAGAAATTCCGGTCCTCCCGGGGCGACGACATCGTTCGTAACGAGGAGAGAGATGACAGCCCCCCGCCGATCATCGGTTAACACCAACGACATGCTGGGCCTGCTGATGCGGGACCTGGACCGGTACCCCATGCCCAACTACGACGAGCAGGTCGAACTCGCCAAACGGGTCACCGCCGGCGACGAAGTCGCCAAGAAGCAGATGGTCGCGGCCAACCTGCGCCTGGTGCTGCACTGGGCCCGGCGCTACCAGGACCGCGGCGTCGAGATGACCGACCTGGTCCAGGAGGGCACCTTCGGGCTCCTGCGCGCGGTCGAGAAGTTCGACTGGGAGCGCGGTTTCAAGTTCTCGACCTACGCGACCTGGTGGATCCGCCAGTCGCTCCAGCGCGCCGTCCAGCAGCACGGCCGCACGATCCGCATCCCGCTCGAGGTCGGAGAGCAGCTCCAGCGCCTCGAGGCGACGACCGGTGAGCTCACCTCGCTCTTCGGCCGCGCGCCGACCGACGACGAACTGACCGAGGCCACCGGAATGTCCAAGGCGGTGCGCGACTCGCTGCGCGGCCTGGCCGGCGTGACGGCCAGCCTCGACCAGCCGGCCTCCTCCGACTCGGCCACCACCCTGGGCGACCTCGTCGCCCCGAGCGAACACGACTGGGTCGGCGAGATCGACCGCGCGATGATGGACGAGCAGCTGCGCGCGTCGCTCGAGCAGCTGAGCGACCTCCAGCGCGAGGTGCTGGTCCACCGCTTCGGCCTCGACGGGGCGACGCCGCTGTCGCTGCAGGCCACGGCCACCAAGATGGACATCGGCGTGCGGCGCGTGCGCCGCGCCGAGGAGGAGGCGCTGGCTGTGCTGCGTGACGACGCCATCGTGATCGCCGCCCACCAGACCGTCTAGAGCGCGGCTCCCCCGGGCACCAGAGCGGCCAGGTCCGCCGGCAACGCCGAGACCACTTCCACGGGCTCGCCGGTGCGCGGGTGCGCGAAGCCCAGGGCCGCGGCGTGCAGGAAGACCCGCTCGGCCTCCAGCCGCGGTTCGCGACGGTGCCCGTACCGCGGGTCGTTGACGACCGGATGACCGATCGCGGCGAGGTGGACGCGGATCTGGTGGGTCCGACCGGTCTCCAGCGTGAGGCGCAACAGCGTGAGCGCGGGCGGGCCCGCGACGCGCGTCACCACCTCGTAGTGCGTACGCGCGGCGCGCCCGTCGGCGCGCACCGCCTGGAGGGTCGGCGAGCGCGGCGAACGGCCGATCGGCGCGTCGACCACGCCGCGCTCCGGCGCCACGCGGCCCTCGACCAGGGCCAGGTAGGTCCGGGTGACGCGCCGCTCGCCCAGCTGCGTCGTGAGCGAATCGAACCCCGCGGGGGTGCGCGCCACGACCAACAGGCCGGACGTGCCCTTGTCGAGTCGGTGCACCACGCCGGGCCGCCACGGGTCGCCCCGGCCCTCGCCGGCCAACCGCGCCATCTCCGGGTAGCGCGCGAGCAACCCGGCGACCAGCGTGCCGTGGCGCTGGCCGGCGCCGGGATGCACGACCATCCCCGGCGCCTTGTCCACCACCACGAAGTCGGGGTCCTCGCGCACGACGACGACGGCCACGTCCGGCTCGGCCTCGACCTCCACGGACGGATCGGGCGGCACCGCGGCCTCCAGGCGCTGGCCGGCGCTCACCGGGTGGGAGCCCTTGAGCACCACTCGCCCGTCCACGCTGACCGCGCCCGCGGCGAGGACCTCGCGGGCCTGGGCGCGTGACAGGCCCGTCAGCATCGCCAGCGCGCGGTCCACGCGCAGGCCGTCCAGTCCGGACGGCACCGCCACGTCGAGCACCTCCCCGTCGAAGGGGTCCGGCGCGTCGCTCATCGCGCCGTCAACGCCTCGCCGCGCAGGGCGGCCACGACCAACACGACGAAGCCGGCGGTGATCGAGGCGTCGGCCAGGTTGAACACCGGGAACGACCCGAGCGCGATGAAGTCGGTGACCTGGTGGGGCTGGGCGGCCAGGCGGTCGATCAGGTTGGCCAGTCCCCCGCCGATGAGGAGGCCGAACCCGACCGCCGGCACCCCGGGGCGGGCCCGCAAACCGACGACCACGACGACCGCGGCGACGGCCACCGTCAGCACCGTCGTCACGAAGCGACCCGACGGATTCACCGAGAAGGAGACGCCGGCGTTGTAGCGCAGGCGCAGCCACACGCCCCCGCCCACGTGGATCGAGTGGTGCGCCAGCGCGTGGCGCACCCAGGCCTTGGTGAGCGCGTCGAGGGCGGTGACCACGAGGGCCACCGCGATGACCGTGAGGTTGACGCCCCGCGTTAGACGGCGGCCCGGCACGACACGCACGTGAAGACCGGCAGCTGCGCGCGCAGCCGGGCCACCGTGATTGGCTCGAAGCACTCGTCGCACCGCCCGTAGCTACCGTCGGCGATGCGCGACAGCGCCACGTCGATCTCGTCGATCTTGAGCCGCAGCGCCGCGGTGAAGTCCTTCAGCTGGTCGCGCTGGATGTCCGAGGCCACGCTCGACCCGTCCTCGTCGTCGTACTCGAGGCGCTCGCGGTCCACCAGCATCTCGTTGGCCTCGGTCTCGCTGATGGCGATCTGATCGGCGGTGGCGGCGCGCACCTCGAGCAGCCGTTCGCGCAACTCCTCTAACAGGGCGTAGTCCTCGCCGTAGGGCTTGGAGTGCATCTTGCGCTCGAGGGCCTCGCGGCGCTTGAGCTCCTCGGCCTCGCGACGTTGCTGGCGCTTGACCTCCTCGGAGTGGCGCCGTTCGATCTCGCGAAGCTTGCGCTGGCGCTCGGCCTCGATGGCCTTGCGCTTGGCGTCGACCTCGCGCTGCTTCCGGGCCTCGGCGGCCGCCTTCTCGCGGGCCTTGCGCTGGACCTCACGCTCCTTGGCCGCGGCCTTGGCCTTGGCCTCGCGCTCCTTCTTGGCCTTGGCCGCGGCCTGGGCGCGGGCGCGCTGGGCGGCGGCCTTGGCTCGGGCGGCGGCGCGAGCTCGGGCCTCGCGCTCCCGCAGCGCCCGGGCGGCGGCTTGGGCGCGGGCCCGCTCCGCGGCGGCCCGGGCCCGGGCGGCGGCGGCGCGCTTGGCGACGACGGCGCGCTGGGCCGGGGTCAGCGTCGCGCGAGACGGCGCGGCGGCTCGCGAGGACTTCGCGGGTGCCTTGGGCGCCGGGCGCTTCGCGGGGGTCGCTCGCTTGGGCGCCGGGCGCTTCGGGACCGCCTTCCTGGCCGGGGCCCGCTTGGCCGCAGCCTTCTTGGCGGCCTTCTTGGCGGCCTTCTTCGAGGCGGTGGGGGACATTCACGACTCCTTGGGGTGACGGGTGCGCGCCGACCCTAGCAGTCGTCGACCCCGCTAGGAACGCTCGTCGCTCGGGCTCTCGAAGCGCAACACCTGGCCGATCGTCGGTTGTTCGCTGGGCGCCGGCGCGGGTGGCGGCACCGGACGCGGCATCGACGGCGAGCTCGACGCGCCACGCCCGCCGACCTGCAACGTCGACTCGACCCAACGCGAGAACTCCGACAACGCCGCGCCGAGGCGGGTGCGCTCGGTGTCGAGCTGGCGGGCCAGCTTCTCGACGTCTTCGCCGAGGCGCTGCTTGAGCCCGTTGAGACGGTTGACCTCGTCCTCGGCGCGGCTGCGCGCTTCGGTGACGATCTCGCGGGCCCGCTCCTGGGCGGCCACGGTGAGCTCGCGGGCCTTGGCCTCGGCCTCCTGCTGGGCGTGCTCGATGAACTCCTGGGCCATGGCGATCATGGAGGTCACCCGCTCGGCGGTGGCGCCGGGCG
>JBIOFE010000035.1:0-20788 GCA_044446745.1 Acidimicrobiales bacterium | reverse complement strand
TTTATATTGTGGGTTTGGTTTTTGCGGGGGGGGGGGGCCCCGCGGGGGGGGGGGTTGGCCCCCCCCCCTTGGGGGGGGGGCCCCGGGGCCCCCCCCCCCCCCCCCCCGGGGGGGCCCGCCCCCGGGGGCCCCTCGCCGGAGGTGTTTAGTAGTCGTCCATCCCGCCGCCGGGCATGGACGGACCCTTCTCCTCGGGCTTGTCCACGATCACCGCTTCGGTGGTCAGGAACAGCGCCGCGATGGAGGCCGCGTTCTGCAGCGCCGAGCGGGTCACCTTGGCCGCGTCGATGACGCCGGCCTTGACCAGGTCCTCGTACTCGCCGGTGGCGGCGTTGAGGCCGTGGCTCTTGCCCTTGAGGTGCCTCACCTTGTCGACGATGACGCCGCCCTCCAGGCCCGCGTTGACGGCGATCTGGTTGAGCGGGGCCTCGACGGCCTTGGCCACGATGCGCGCCCCGGTGGCCTCGTCGCCGCCGAGCTTGTCGGCGGTCTCGAGGATGCGGTCCTGGCTGCGCAGCAACGCCACGCCGCCGCCGGGCACCACGCCCTCTTCGATCGCGGCCTTGGTGGTGGAGACGGCGTCCTCGATGCGGTGCTTCTTCTCCTTGAGCTCGACCTCGGTCGCGGCCCCGACCTTGATGACCGCCACGCCACCGGAGAGCTTGGCCAGGCGCTCCTGGAGCTTCTCCCGGTCGTAGTCGGAGTCGGTGTTCTCGATCTCAGTCTTGATCTGGCTGATGCGGCCCTTGATGTCCTCTTCGGAGCCCGCGCCCTCGACGATGGTCGTCTCGTCCTTGGTCACGACGATCTTGCGCGCCGAGCCGAGCAGCTCGAGTCCGGCGTTCTCCAGCTTGAGGCCGACCTCCTCGGAGATGACCGTCGCGCCGGTGAGGATCGCGATGTCCTGGAGCATGGCCTTGCGGCGCTCGCCGAAGCCCGGGGCCTTGACGGCCACCGACTTGAAGGTACCGCGGATCTTGTTGACCACCAGGGTCGCCAGGGCCTCGCCCTCGACGTCCTCGGCGACGACCAGCAGCGGGCGGCCCGACTGCATGATCTTCTCCAGGACCGGCAGCAGGTCGCGCACGGCGGCCACCTTGGAGGAGACCAGCAGCACGTAGGCGTTCTCCAGGACCGCCTCCATCCGCTCGGTGTCGGTGGCGAAGTAGGGCGCGATGAAGCCCTTGTCGAAGCGCATGCCCTCGACCAGGTCCATGTCCATGCCGAAGCTCTGGCTCTCCTCGACGGTGATGACGCCGTCCTTGCCGACCTTGTCGATGGCGTCGGCGATGAGCGCGCCGATCTCGGGGTCGGCCGCGGAGATCGACGCCACCTGGGCGATCTGCTCCTTGGTGTCGGCCGGGATCGAGAGCTCCTGGAGGGAGGCGACCGCGGTCTCCACCGCGGCCTCGATGCCCTTCTTCAGCGACATCGGGTTGGCCCCGGCCGCCACGTTCTTGAGGCCTTCGCGGACCATGGCCCAGGCCAGCACCGTCGCGGTGGTGGTGCCGTCACCGGCCACGTCGTCGGTCTTCTTGGCGACCTCCTTGACCAGCTCGGCGCCGATGCGCTCGTAAGGGTCCTCGAGGTCGATCTCCTTGGCGATCGAGACGCCGTCGTTGGTGATCGTGGGGGCGCCCCACTTCTTGTCGAGCACGACGTTGCGGCCCTTGGGCCCGAGCGTCACCCGCACGGCGTCGGCCAGTTTGTTCATGCCGCGCTCCAGCGCGCGGCGGGCCTCTTCATCGAAAGCGATCAACTTCGCCACGTGTCCTCCTAGGGGGTAGGTACTTGATGGTGCGGAGTCAATGTTAGCAGTCTCGGGTGCCGAGTGCTAACGGCGCTTAGCCCCCGGCGACCGCCGGGACCAGCGAAACGGTCTGGCCCGGGGCCAGGACGGTGTCCAGCCCCTCCAGGAAGCGGATGTCCTCGTCGGCCACGAAGACGTTGACGAAGCGCCGCAGCGTCCCGCGGTCGTCCAGCACGCGCGCCGCCACCCCGGGGTGGGCGGCGTCGAGGGCCACGATGGCCTCGCGCACCGTCGCGGCCTCCACCGGCACCTCGCCGGCTCCCCCCACCAGGGCCCGCAGCTGGCTGGGCAGGCGCACCACGACGCTCACGAGGCGGCCGCCAGCTGGGTGAAGCCCAGGGCCGCCTGGGCCGCGGCCAGGGACGCCGGGATAGTGGCCGAGACGCTCGCCGTATCGGCCAGCGCGTCCACGGTCTTGAGCCCGTGGCCCGAGATGATCGCCACGATCGACCGCTGCGGGTCGAGCGTCCCGCGCGCCAGCAGCTGGCGCAGCGCGGCCACGGTCACCCCGCCGGCGGTCTCGGCGAAGATCCCCTCGGTCTCGGCCAGCAGCCCGATGCACTCGAGGATCTCGTCGTCGGGCACCGCGCCGCAGTCGCCCCCGCCGCGACGCAGCTCGTCGAGCACGTAGGGGCCGTCGGCCGGGTTGCCGATGGCCAGCGAGCGCGCCACCGTGCGCGGGCGCTGGGGGGTGATCGCCTCGGCCCCAGCGGCGAAGGCCGCGGCCACCGGCGAGCAGCCGGCCGCCTGCGCCCCGAAGAGGACCGGGAGGTCCCCCGCGACCAGGTCAAGGGCGACCATCTCCTGGAAGCCCTTGGCGACCTTCGTGAACTGGCTGCCCGAGGCGATGGGCACCACCACCTGGTCGGGCAGCCGCCAGCCGAGCTGCTCGGCGATCTCGAAGGACAGGGTCTTGGAACCCTCGGCGTAGTAGGGCCGGACGTTGATATTGGCGAAGGCCCAGTCGGGGTGCTCGCCCACCAGCTCGACGCACAGCCGGTTGACGTCGTCGTAGCTGCCCTCGACCCCCAGCACCGTCCCGCCGAAGATGGCGGTCATGGCAATTTTGGAGCGCTCCAGGTCCGCCGGGATGATGATGACGCTGGGCCACCCGATCGCCGCGGCGTGGGCCGCGACCGACGTGGCCAGGTTGCCGGTCGACGCGCAGGCCGCCGTCGAGAAGCCCAGGCGCCGGGCGCTGGAGAGCGCCACCGAGACCACCCGGTCCTTGAACGAGCCGGTGGGGTTGCGGGTGTCGTCCTTGAGCCACAGCTCGCGCACGCCGAGCACCTCGGCCAGCCGCGTCGCGCGCCGCAGCGGCGTCCACCCGGTGCCCAGGTCGACCGGCTCGTCGCCGGCGTCGGGCAGCAGCTCGCGGTAGCGCCAGATCGAGGCGGGCCCCGCCTCGATCGAAGCGCGGGTCACGCGCCCGCGGGCGCCAGCGAGGTCGTAGTCGACCTCCAGCGGGCCGAAGCACAGGTCGCACGCGTAGCGGGCCTCGGAGGGGTAGGGGGTGCCGCACTCTCGGCAGATGAGACCAGTGGCGAAACTCATGACGTCCTCTTCATCGATCGGGCTTTGGCACCTGGTGCGACGAGCGAACTCGTTGATCACACTGGTTGTCGCGACGTCGCAGGGCCCGTCCCTCAGTCGCTCTTGATGACGACGCCATTCTACGCCGCCGCGCGCGGCCACTGTCAAGTGCGCCCGCGCGCGCCGCGCCCGTAACCTCGACGCCGTGACGTCTCACGCTCCCTGGACGCACGGGCGCGACGAGTTCGACCCGTCCGCGGTGCGCGCGCGCAAGGCCGACACGTCGGTGGCGGTGATCGTCCCGGCGCGCGACGAGGCCGACACCGTGGGCGCCGTGCTCGACGCCGCCGTCGCGCTGGCCGGACTAGTGGACGAACTGGTCGTGGTCGACGACCACTCCGGCGACGACACGGCGGTGGTCGCCGGGCGCCACGGCGCGCGCGTCGTCGCGCTGGCCGGCGCAAGCGGCAAGGGCGCGGCCCTGGCCGCGGGCGTCGCCGCCACCCGCAGTGACCTGGTCGTCTTCCTGGACGCCGACGTCACCAACCCCGGGCCGGACTACGTCGCGCGCTTGATCGGCCCGCTGCTGGCCCAGGAGCGCGTCCAACTGGTGAAGGGCTTCTACCAGCGGCCCCTGCACGACCACCCGACGGGGGGTGGCCGGGTCAACGAACTCGTCGCGCGGCCCGTGTTGTCGCTGCTCTTCCCCGGCCTGGGCGAGATCCGCCAGCCCCTGGCCGGCGAGACCGCGCTGCGTCGCGCCGTGCTCGACGAGGTCGCCCTCGCCCCGGGCTACGGCGTGGAGATCGCCCTGCTCATCGACGTGGCGCGGCGCTTCGGCTGGGCCAGCCTGGCCCAGGTCGACCTCGGCGTGCGCCGCCACCGCAACCGACCGCTCCACGAGCTGCGCCCGATGGCCGGCGACGTGCTGCGCGCCGCGCTCGAGCGCTACGGGGTGGAACCGCCGACCCCGGGTTGATCAGCCGCGGATCGCGACGTCGGGTCCCAGGATGACGATGACGTCGTCGCCCGCCGCGCCGGCCACCGGGGTCAGTCCGTTGAGCGGCTGGATCGCCGAGAAGCTCACCTTGATCGTGGTGGCGATCTCGCGCGCGGCCCACAGGAAGCCCGGGTTGAAGTAAAGGACGGTCGCGGCGACCTTGTTGTTGGCGTTGAGCGGACCCAGCGTGTCCCAGCCCCGGGTCTGGAGCTGCTGGGTGTAGGTGCGCGCCAGGTTGGCCGTGCTGGTGCCGTTGGCGACCTGGACGCGCACGCGCGACTTGGCCGGGTGGGTGACCTTGCCGTGGTGGACGGTCGTCGTCGTGGCCAGCGTGGTCGTCGTGGTCGGGGAGGACGCGGGGTTGGCGCGCAACATGAGGAAGGCGGCCGCGACGAAGAGCGCCACGATGAGCAGCATGACGGCGGTGGCCGGCTGGTAGTGCGAACCGGGCGACGGAGCCGGCGGAGGCGTGTCGGTCACGGCGACAGCCTAGGTCGCGAGGAATGTGGTCAGTAGGCTTGGTGGGTTCTCGCCGGTGTGGCGCAGTGGTAGCGCAGGCGATTTGTAATCGTCAGGTCGAGGGTTCGACTCCCTCCACCGGCTCATCTCTCGCCGCCCCGGCGTTCGCGACATCGCGCGGACGCTGGTGCCCGACGGTGCGCGGTCACCTGGACCGCCCGGACCGTGTGGGACAATGGGGATCTGATTCGGGGCCGGCCGTGGCGTCAATTGGGGGCGTGGCGGCGGCGGGTGCGAACAGGGGCCAGATGAGTGCTGTGGCGTCTCGAAGTCCGCGGGGGCTCCTGCGGTTGGCCGTGGTGCCGGCGCTGATATGCGCGGTGGCGGTCACGAGCGCGCCCCCGCCGGCCGGGGCCGCGGGCAAGGCTCCGGTGACCATCGACACCGCGACCAGCCACGACTTCTTCGAGCCCGCGTCCATGAAGACCTTCCTCGACATGCTCGACTGCCTCTTCTCGACCAACTGCCACGTCCTGTCCGGCGCGATCCACGACAACACCGCGCAGTGGACGTTCTCGTCCGCCGGTGGTCCGGTGAGCGGCACGGTGCACTTCGTCTACCAGTCGCTGTTCACCGTCGACGCCAAGAACTCCCAGCACGAGACGTACACCATCCAGTGCCCGTTGACGCTCACGCTCGACATGCAGTTCACCGGTTCCTTCGACGGTCACTCGACGATGTCGGGGATCGAGACGGGCAGCGCCTCGGGCGGCGCCGGCGGCTACTGCGGTCGATTCGGGGGCAAGGCCAGGCCCTCGGCCTGGCACGCCGTGATCACCGGCACGGCCATCACCGGCCGCCTGGCCGATCAGGGCGTCAATCTGCCGTTCCAGCTTCGGGTGACCGCCACGACTCCGGTCGGTCCCACGACCACCGTCGCCAAGGGTCCCTCCGACCTTCGCTCGCGCCTCAACAACGTCGTCGGCGAGCTCTTCTCCTCCCACGCGCTCGGCTCGCTCTTCCGCTCCGGCACCGACTGCGGCAGCGGCGCCGGTCCCCCCGGTCCGCTCTGCCAGCAGGCGCTCTCCGCGAGCACCGACGCGGCGAACTTCCTCGCCGCGCAATACGGCCAGGCCACGACGGCACTGGACAAGCGGATGGCGAACCTGTGGTCCGCGGTCGCGTTCGCCGGGTCGATTAAGGACAAGAACGGCCAGAGCGGCGACGCCGCGACGATCGGCGCGGCCCTGACCATCGCCAACTTCCTCAACCCGGCGGAGCTCTCGTCGCGCCACCACACGCGGGCCGAGCCCGCCCAGGACGGTCGTAACATCGCCGCCTGCGAGAACTTCCTCATCATCCTGGACGCCATCCAGCCCAGCGAGGCCAACCCCTATCAGTGGGGTGGCTGACCGTGGGGCCCCTCGCTCGCCCGTCGATCACGGCCCGTGGACGCGCCACCGTCGTGGCCACCGTCGCCCTGTCGGCCGGCGCGGTCCTCGGGCTGGGCGGACCCGCCGCGGCGCTGTCGCGCGCGGCGCGCGCCTCCACCGCCGGCGTGAGCCTCGCTCTGCCCGCGGGGTGGACGAGTCGGTCCAGCGCCGTGACGCTGACCGTCGCGCGCAGTGGCGCGGACCTCGGGGCCGCCGCGCCGAGTCACGGTCGGCTCACGGTGCGCGCGCTGGGGTGCGGAGCGGTCGATCTGAACGCCATCCTGACGAAGGACACCGCCACCGTGACCTCGGTGTCGGCCCCCACGACGATCTCCCTGGCCGGGCACTCGGCGGCCTCGATCACCTTCACGAGCAACCAGCACGGCCGGTCGGTCGAGACCCAGGACGTCGTGATGCCGCTGAGCCGGTCTCGCGCCTACGAGTTCACCCTCGAGTCGGCGACGGCCAACTGGTCGGCGTCGTCGCGGGCCCTCCTGGCCATTGCGCGCACCGCGCGCTTCACCTCCATCGCCAGGTGTCCGTAGCGGCCTCGTCGGCCGTCGCCCCGCAGCGTTCGATGTCGACCGCGCGGCGAAGCCCGATCCCGCGACGTTCGCGACACGGCGACGGTGGACCACGTCGGTGTGGTCGCTCCCCTACTGCGCCATCACCTCCACTCGGGAGGACAGCGACCGGCCGACGCCGGCGACCGAGCCCTCCCCCGCGGACTTGATCGTGACGCGCACGTGCAACGCGTTCAGCCGGGCCCTCAGGTAGGTGGCCACGGCCGCCGCGCGCCGCGCGCTGATCGAGTGGTTCAGTGACACCAGGCCGGTGTTGGCGGCGTAGCCGTAGAGCGACACGGTCTTGTAGTGGCGCCCCTTGACCATCGCGGCGAAGCGGGCCACCTGGGCGCGCATCGCCGCGGTCAACGTGGTCGAGCGGCCGGCGAAGGGACCGACGGCCCCCAGCACGACCAGCGGCGCGTGGCCGGTCCACTGGGCGAAGAGCGTCAGCGACGCCGCGAGGGTCATCGACGACCCGCTGGCGTAGGCCGGGCCCGCGCCCGACTTCGTGGCCGCCCACTTCACCAACGTGTAGCCGGGGCGGCTGAGACCGGTGACGCCGGGCAGCGTGATGGCCGTGCCCGAGGCCCCACTCATCGGCGCGATGGAGCCGCTCGCGCCGTTGGGGTCGAAGGTCACCGTGTAGACCACCGGCGCCAGCCACTGCGCGTAGAGCGTCGAGGAGCCGGTCGGAGTGAAGCTCGCGTTGGCCGCGCCGACCAGCGTCCCGCCCGTCGCGGCGCTGAACCACCCGAGGAAGGTGGACGCGCCGTCGGTGGGCGTCGGCAGGGTGATCGCAGGCGACCCGTAGACGAAGTTGCTGGTGGCCGGGCTGACCGTCCCGGCGCCGGCGTTGAAGGTGACGACGTAGGTGTCGGGTGTCCACTGCGCGTACAGGGTGAGGGCGCCGCTGGGCGTGAGGTTGGCCCCGCCCATCCCCGACAGGGTGCCGCCGCTGGCGGCGCTGAACCAGCCGGCGAAGGCGTGCCCGACGTAGGTGGGCGTCGGCAACGTCAGCGCCGGCGAGCCGACCACGTAGGTCGTGGCCGTCGGCGTCACCGAACCGCCGTTGGCGACGAAGGTGATGTTGTACACGTCGGGCACCCACTGGGCGTAGAGCGTGACGTCGCCGCTGAGCGACATCGTCGCACTCGCGGTATACGGGGCCCCGGTGCCGTCGGCGCTGGTGTTCCAGCCGGCGAACGTGTGGCCGGCGTAGGTGAAGGTGCTCGCCCCGGGAAGGGAGATCGACGTGCCCTGCGGGCCGCTCATCGTCGTGCCCACGCCGCTTCCGCCGTTGGCCGAGAAGGTCACCTGATCGGTCGGGATGACGATCCACTTGGCGTAGAGCGCGGTGGAGCCGTTGCGGAAGTCGAACGAGGCGCCGTCGGCGTAGAGCGTCCCCGTGCCGTCCGAGCTCGTGGTCCAGCCCGCGAAGGAGTGGCCGGGATCGGCGAACGATGGCGCAAGGTTCGCGAGAGCCGTCAGGGTCGTGATGACGCTCGCCGACTGGGTGGCGTGAACGGTATCGCTCGGCGAGTCGTTTTCGAAGAAGGTGACGGTGTTCGCCGCCCACTGGGCGTAGAAGGTGACGTCGCTGGTCAGGGTGTAGCTCGCACCGGGCGCGTACTGCGTTCCAGTTCCGTCCGCGGTCGTGTTCCAACCGACGAACGAATAGCCCGGGTAGTTGAGACCGCTACCGCCCGGCAGCGAGACCTGAGACCCGAGCAGTCCCGACACCGGCGACACCGAACCCGATCCACCCGTGGCCGAGAATTTGGCCGTCTCGGTCGGCGGAACGTTCCATTGCGCGTACAAAGTCAGGTTGCCCGTCCGAAAGTCGTACGGCGCGCCGTTCGCGTAGGAGGTTCCGGTCCCGTTGGCATTGGTCGTCCAACCGGCGAACAGGTGGCCGGGATTGCTAAAGGCGGGGGACAGATTAGCGAAGAGCGTCAGATTTCCGGGAGAGGATCCTGACTCAATGACGTTTGTGGTGTCGGATCCAGACCTGTTCTCATAAAACGTGACGGCGTTCTCTGACCATTGTGCGTAAAGGTCGATGGGACCTGCGCCGAAGTTGTAAACGGCTCCATCTGCGTACTGGATGCCGTTACCGTATGCGGACGTATTCCAACTTGTAAACGTGTATCCCGCATTTACGAATTGCGGACTGAGACTCGCAAACAAGGTCAGCGGAGCCGAAATGTTGTTCGTTTCGTATGTGATGACTGCGTCAGATATCGAGTCATTCTCGTGAAAGGTCACAGCGTGGTACGGCAGAATCGTCGCGTTCGCGGTGATTGAACTTCCGAGTAGGCACAAGACAACAAGTGCCACAGAGGCGAGGCGAACCGCAAGTCCACGTCGTTCTCCAGTAAGACGACTGAGGGTGGCCTCATTGTGTGTGAGATCGCGGCTTTCGCAGAGAAAGACTTGCGCCGCAGGTCGATTTCTGGACGTGAAGATTTGAAGCAGACGCATATTCGTCCTCCAGGGAGTGCTAAGTGAGCCTGGACTCCAGGCCCATATTGGGCGGCTCGTCCCTCCCCGCCGCCGCGACTAGGTCACGGCGGTTGTGAAACCGCGCCCTCTCTGCGAATGACTCTCACGTCGAGGGCGTCGCGCTGACTTCTCAACACGGCAGTGACATCGCTACCACCCGCGATGACCCTCGCTTTCTGAATGACGTTTCAACTTTTCGCGTTCCGGCGCGACACGCGAGATTTCACTCACGCCCCACAACGGTCGCTCATCGACGAGCGCGCTGCCGGGCTACCTCAAACGCGGCCACCGAAACGGCGACGCCGGCGTTGAGCGAGCTGAGGTGGCCGAGTTGGGGTATCGCCACAACTTTGGCGCAACGTTTGCGCGTCAGCGCCGCAAGGCCCTTCTCCTCCCCGCCGACCACCAGCGCCACCGGCGTCGAGGCGAGGTCGACGTCGTAGAGGGAGTCGGGGGCCTCGCCGGCCAGGCCCACCGTGAGCACGCCGGCCCGGTTGAGCTGGTCGATCGCCGCGGGGACCCCGCCCACGTCACAGAACGTCAGGTACTCGATGGCGCCGGCCGCGGTCTTGGTGACCGTCGGGGTCACTCGCGCCGAGCGGTGGCGCGGCAGGATCACGCCGGTCACCCCCGCGCCGTCGGCGCTGCGCAGCATCGCGCCCAGGTTGCGCGGGTCAGTGACCCCGTCACAGACCAGCAGGAACGGGTGGTCCGCGGCCAGGACCGCGGCCAGGGAGACCGTGGCCAAACGCGCGGCCCGGGCCAGCACGCCTTGGTGTCCCTCGGTGCGCGCCTCGCGGTCCAGCCGGGCCATCGAGACGACCTGGACCGGCACGCGCTGGCGCTGGGCCTCGCGCTCGATGGCGTCGAGCAGATCGGAGGGATCCTGGGCGTCGGCGACGAGGACCCGCTCCACCCGTCGCCGATGAGCGCTCAACAGCTCGTAGACCGCGCGGCGACCCTCGACCTGCTCTCCACCGAGGCCCTCGTGGTCGCGCGCGGACGCGCGCCGCGGACCGGTCGGTGGTCCGCCGCGTCGCGCGCTGGGACCGCGCCCCGACGGCGCGCGACGGGGTGCGGGCGGCCGCGGGGTCACGCGCGCTCTTCGATCAGCGCGACGGCGCTGGCCGCGATGCCCTCGCCGCGACCCAGGGCCCCGAGCCCGTCGGTGGTCGTGGCCTTGACCGAGACCGGGCAGCCGACGGCGTGGCTGAGGCGCCGGGCCATCTCCTCCAGGAACGGCGCCAGCGTCGGGCGCTCGGCCAGGATGGTGAGGTCGGCCGAGACGGGCGTGAAGCCCGCGGCGGCGACCTCCTCAATGACGCGCGCCAGCAGGGTGCGCGAGGCGATCCCGGCGGACGCGGCGTCGTGGCTGGGGAAGAGTCGGCCGAGGTCCCCGCGCCCGGCGGCGCCCAAGAGGGCGTCGCACAACGCGTGGGTGGCGACGTCGGCGTCGGAGTGCCCGGCCAGACCCGGCGAGCCGGGCACCTCGACCAGCCCGAGGAGGAGCGCGCGCGCGGGGTCGTCGCTGAAGCGGTGGGCGTCGACGCCCTGGCCGATTCTCACGTCGGGCCCAGCAGGAACTCGGCGCGAGCGACGTCGGCGAGGCTGGTGATCTTGAGGTTGCGCTCCTCGCCGACCACCACCACAACCCGGCCGCCGGCGGCCTCCACCAGCGCCGCGTCGTCGGTGGCGTCGCTGCGCCCGGCGTGGGCGCGCGACAGCGCGGCGTGGTCGAAGGCCTGGGGGGTCTGGACGGTCACCAGCTGGTCGCGGTCCAGGGTCGCGCGCACCACGGTGTCGAGGCCCTCGCGCTCGACGCGCTTCACGGTGTCGGTCAGCGCCAGTCCCGGCACCGCGCCGGCGGCCCCGGCGCGCACCGCGGCCACCACGGCGAGGAAGAGGTCGGGCGACGCCAGGGGTCGGGCGGCGTCGTGCACGACGACGACGTCGGCCCCGTCACAACCGGCCAGCCCCGCGCGCACCGAGTCGGCCCGCGTCGCTCCGCCGGGCACCACCAGGTCGGCGCCCTCGCCGGCCCCCTCGTAGTCCTCCGGCACGACCAGGACGACCCACTCGGCCACGGCGCGCGCCGCGCGCACGCTGCGCGCGCACACGGTTTCGCCGCGCAGGGTGGAGAACTGCTTGGGGCCGCCGAAGCGACGGCCCTGGCCCGCGGCCACCACGACCGCGGCCACCGGCACGGCTAGGGCAGCACCGAGGCGAGCTTCTCCTCCGCCGCGTCGGTGTCCACGTTGAGCGCGAAGGTGAGCTCGGAGACCAGGATCTGGCGGGCCCGCGTGAGCATCCGCTTCTCGCCGGCCGACAGGCCCTTGTCCTTGTCGCGGATCGAGAGGTTCCGCACGACCTCGGCGACCTGGTAGATGTCGCCCGAGCGGAGCTTCTCGGAGTGGTTCTTGAAGCGCCGCGACCAGTTGGTCGGCATGCGCGCCTCCTTCTTGCGGAGCACCGCGAAGACCTCCTCGACCTCCTCGTCGTTGATCACGTCGCGCAGCCCGACGGCCTCAGCGTTGGCCACCGGGACCATCAGCACCAGGTCGGTGTAGGCGACCTTGAGCTTGAGGTAGTCCTGCTTGACGTCAAAGGCGGTCATCTTCTCGATCTTCTCCACGGTGCAGGCGCCGTGGTGGGGGTAGACGAGGCGATCGCCTTTCTTGTACTTGCGCACGGTCATATCGGGGGCTCTCCTAGGGGGGTTCTCGCGACCCGCGAGGGCGAAAGGGGGATTTACAATTTTAGCAGAAAACGGGTCAAGTAGCGACGCCGCGGGCCAGTTCGAGGGCCTCGGCCAATGACCCGCAGCGCGCCAGCGAACCGCCGGCGTCGTCCTGGGGCGCACCGGCGGCCGGCACGACGACCGTGGTGGCCCCGAGGCGCCGGGCCTCGCGCACGCGCCGGGCCGTGCCCGGGGTCGCGCGCAGCTCGCCGGCCAGGCCCACCTCGCCGATGACGGCCAGGGATCGCGGCACCGCGAAGCCGCCCACCGCCGAGGCGACGGCCAGGGCGAGGGCCGCGTCGACGCCCGGCTCCTGGGCGCAGAGGCCCCCGGCGCTCGCCGCGAAGACGTCCCGGGCCCCGGTGTCCAGGCCGCAGCGCGCCTCCAGCACGGCCAGGAGCAGGGCCAGACGCTGGGCCGAGACCTGGTGGGCCAACCGCCGCGGCGGGCCGGCGCTCGCCGCCACCAGGGCCTGGATCTCGACGCGGGTGGCCCGGGACCCGTCGAGGGTCACGCCGACGACCACGCCGGGGACCACGAGGCCGCATCCGGCCAGTGAACCGGCCGGGTCGACGAGCTCGCGCAGGCCCTCGGGAACCATCTCCATCAGCCCGACCTCGTCGGTGGGCCCGAAGCGGTGCTTGACGCAGCGCAGGGTGCGCAGGGTCCCGTGGCGGTCCCCCTCGATGCGGATGACCGTGTCGACCAGGTGCTCGAGGGTCCGCGGACCGGCCAGGTCGCCGTCCTTGGTGACGTGACCGACCAACACCAGCGCGGTGCCGGCGGCGCGCGCCGCGGCGCAGAGCCGCTCGGCCCCGTGGCGCACCTGGGGCACCGACCCGGCCGAGGCGCCGATCGCCGGGTCGCTCAGCGCGCAGATCGAGTCGACGACGACCAGCGCCGGACGCCGCTGGCGGACCAGGCTCTCGGCCGTGGCCACGTCGGTCGTGGCGCAGACCTCCAGCCCCGCGGGCAGCTCGCCCAGTCGTCGGGCCCGGCACGCCACCTGGGCCGGCGACTCCTCGGCCGCCACCAGGAAGACCGGGTCGCCGGCGAGCGCCCGGGAGCGCAGCGCCGCCAGGGCCAGGGTCGACTTGCCCACCCCGGGCTCGCCGAAGAGCAGCGTCGTCGACCCGTCGACCAGCCCGCCGCCCAGCACCCGGTCCAACTCGCCGACCCCGGTGGGCCTCACCGGGGCCTCGTCGCGGCCGGCGTCGCGCAGGGGTGTCGTCGCCGGAGCGCCGCCGGGCGTCGCTGACGCCACCAGGGTGTTCCACTCCCCGCAGGCGGCGCAGCGCCCGGCCCACCGGGCCGCGGCGGCGCCGCAGGTAGAGCAGACGTGCGCGGCGTGGCCCTTCACGGGCGCGAGGCTACGGCGCGGTTGTGACCTCAGGCGTTGGGCGAGAGGTCCTCGAAGTCGACCGAGGGCGGCAGGCCCTCGACGCCCTCGAAGGTGAGGTAGGTGCCGGTGGCGCCCTCGGCGGCGTCGACCACGATGGTCTGGCCGGCGTTGAAGTCCTTGTTGAGGATCTTTTCGCTCAGCGCGTCCTCGACGAACTGCTGGACGGCTCGGCGCAGCGGGCGGGCCCCCAGCTCGGGGTCGTAGCCCTTCTCGGCCAGGAAGCCCTGCGCCGCTGCCGAGAGCTCCAGGCCCAGGCCCTGGACGCCCAGCTGCTCGCGCAGGCGCCCGATGAACAGGTCGGCGATGGCCATGACCTCCTCGCGGGTGAGCTCGTGGAAGACGATCGTGTCGTCGATGCGGTTGAGGAACTCCGGTTTGAAGTGCAGCTTCAGCGCGTCGTTGACCTTCTCCTTCATCCGCTCGTGGGTGATCAGGTCGGACCCCTTGCCGAAGCCGATGGCCGCCTTGCGCAGGTCGGCCGTGCCCAGGTTGGAGGTCATGATCAGGATCGTGTTCTTGAAGTCGACCACGCGGCCCTGCGAGTCGGTCAGGCGCCCGTCCTCGAGGATCTGCAGGAGGATGTTGAAGACGTCGGGGTGGGCCTTCTCCACCTCGTCGAAGAGCACCACCGAGAACGGCTTGCGCCGCACGGCCTCGGTCAGCTGGCCCCCCTCGTCGTAGCCGACGTAGCCCGGGGGCGAGCCCACCAGGCGCGACACCGAGTGCTTCTCCATGTACTCGCTCATGTCGAGCTGGATGATGGCGTCCTCGTCGTCGAAGAGGAACTCGGCCAGGGTCTTGGCCAGCTCCGACTTGCCGACGCCGGTCGGCCCCAGGAAGATGAAGGAGCCGCCGGGCCGCTTGGGGTCCTTCAACCCCGCGCGGGTGCGCCGGATGGCCCGGCTGAGCGCGATGATCGCCTCGTTCTGGCCGATCACGCGCTTGTGGAGCTCGTCCTCCATGCGCAGCAGCTTGGAGGTCTCCTCCTCGGTCAGGCGGTAGACCGGGATCCCGGTCCACACCGCCAGCACCTCGGCGACGGTGTCCTCGTCGACCAGGTCGAAGGTGACCCCGCCGGAGGACTTCACCGTCACGTCGAGCTCGTCGCGGCGCGCCAGCAACGAGCGCTCCTGCTCCTCCAGGGCCTTGGCCTGCTCGAGCGCGCCCGAGTCCATCGCCGACTCCTTGTCGGCGCGCACCCGCGCGAGGTCCTCGTCGATCTTCTTCACCGCCGGGCTGGCGTCCATGCGCCGGATCCGCAGCCGGCTGCCGGCCTCGTCGATCAGGTCGATCGCCTTGTCGGGCAGGAACCGGTCGGAGATGTAGCGGTCGGCCAGGTTGGCCGCGGCGACCAGCGCCTGGTCGGTGATCTTGACCGCGTGGAAGTTCTCGTAGACCTCGCGCAGGCCCTTGAGGATCTCGATGGTCATGGCCACCGAGGGCTGCTCGACCTTGACCGGCTGGAAGCGGCGCTCCAGCGCGGCGTCCTTCTCGATGTGCTTGCGGTACTCGTCGATGGTGGTGGCCCCGACGGTCTGGAGCTCGCCGCGCGCCAGCATGGGCTTCAGTATCGAGGCGGCGTCGATCGCGCCCTCGGCGGCCCCGGCGCCGACCAGGGTGTGGATCTCGTCGATGAACAGGATGATGTCGCCGCGGGTGCGGATCTCCTTCAGGACCTTCTTGAGGCGCTCCTCGAAGTCGCCGCGGTAGCGGCTGCCGGCCACCAGCGCGCCGAGGTCGAGCGTGTAGAGCTGCTTGTCGGTCAGCGTGACCGGCACCTGGTTGGCCACGATGCGCTGGGCCAGGCCCTCCACGATGGCGGTCTTGCCGACGCCGGGCTCGCCGATCAACACCGGGTTGTTCTTGGTCCGGCGCGAGAGCACCTGCATCACGCGCTCGACCTCCTTCTCGCGCCCCACCAGCGGGTCGAGCTTGCCCTCGCGGGCGAACTGGGTGAGGTTGCGCCCGAACTGGTCGAGGACCGCCGAGCCGCTGGCCGATTCGCCGTCGCTCTTGCCGGTGCCCACCTGGCTGGTGGGCGACTCCTTGCCGGTCTGGCCCGACATCATCTGGATGACCTGGGTTCGCACGCGCGCCATGTCGGCGCCCAGGTCGGAGAGCACCTGGGCGGCCACGCCCTCGCCCTCGCGCACCAGGCCCAGGAGCATGTGCTCGGTGCCGATGTAGGAGTGACCCAGCTGGAGGGCCTCGCGCAGGGAGAGTTCCAGGACCTTCTTCGCCCGGGGCGTGAAGGGCGGCGACCCCGGCGAGGGGTTGGTGTTGGCCCCGATGGCCTCCTCCACCTTCTCGCGCACCACGTCGAAGGTGACTCCGAGGGCGTCGAGGGCCTTGGCGGCCACGCCCTCGCCCTCGCGGATCAGCCCGAGCAGGATGTGCTCGGTGCCGATGAAGGCGTGATTGAGGTCACGCGCCTCCTCCTGGGCGAGCACGAGGACCCGCCGGGCCCGGTCAGTGAATCTCTCGAACAAGGTTCTCCCTTTGACTCTGAGAACAAGTGTACTGGCGCCCTTCGACGACCCATACTCACCCCCGGGACGCGTGACATGGGCTCCTCTAGTGTGGGGGCGTGAATCCGCTCGAGCGATTGGGCCTGCCCCTGGTGGAGGCGGATCTCGCGCGACTGGAGGCGATGCTCGCCGAGTCGGTGATCTTCGGCGACGACTACCTCGACTCGGTGACCACCCACCTGATCTACGCCGGGGGCAAGCGGCTGCGCCCGTTGCTGGCCGTCGCCTCGGCCACCGCCGGCGAGCGCGCGGCCAGCGCCGAGGACCTGCTGGGCGGGGTGGCCCTGGAATTGATGCACCTGGCCTCGCTCTACCACGACGACGTCATGGACGAGGCCGCCGTTCGCCGCAACGTCGACAGCGTCAACGCGCGCTTCGGCAACCTCATCGCCATCGTGGCCGGCGACTACCTGATGGCCCGCTCCGCGGCCATCGCCGCCGACCTGGGCACCGACGTGGCCGGCCTGCTGGCCCGGGCCCTGGCCTGGCTGACCCGCGGCCAGGTCTCCGAGGTGCGCACGGCGTTCTCCACCCAGCGCACCGAGGCCGACTACTACGAGGCGATCGAGGGCAAGACCGCCTCGCTGATGTCGGCCAGCTGCCGTGTCGGGGCCCTCACCGCCGGGCTGGAGCGCGGCCCGGCCGACGCGCTGGCCGAGTACGGGCGCTGCTTCGGGATGGTCTATCAGCTGCGCGACGACGTGCTGGACGTCGTGGCCACCCAGAACCAGCTGGGCAAGCCGGCCGGCCAGGACCTGGCCGAGGGCATCTACACGCTGCCGACGCTGGTCGCCCTACGCGACCCCGGCGTCGGCGAGCAGCTGCGCGGCGTGCTCGGCCACACCCTCGACGACGAGGACCGCGAGCGCGCGCGCAAGCTGGTCGTGGCGACCGACGGCGTCGACCGCACGGTCGCCGCGGCCGAGCGCTTCCTGGCCGAGGCCCACGCCGCGTTGGCCGGCGTGCCGAACGCCCCGCTGCGCGAGGGCTTCGCCTCACTCATCACCTCGCTGCTGGAGGACCTGCCCCGCGACTAGGGGCGCAGCGGCTTGAGCGTCGGGAAGGCGATCACCTCGCGGATGTTGGCCTCGTCGGCCACCAGCATGGCCAGGCGGTCGACGCCGATGCCCAGGCCCGCCGTGGGCGGCAGTCCCCACTCCAGGGCCCGCAGGAAGTCCTCATCGAGGCGCATCGTCTCCTCCTCGCCGGCCGCGGCCAGGCGAGCCTGCTCCTCGAAGCGGGCGCGCTGCTCGACCGGGTCGATCAGCTCGGAGAAGCCGTTGGAGAGCTCGCGCCCGGCGGCGTAGGACTCGAAGCGCTCGGTGAGCAGCGCGTCGTCGGGGTGCTGGCGCGCCAGCGGGGAGACCTCGATCGGGTAGTCGGTGACGAAGATCGGCTCCCACAGGCGCTCCTCGGTGCTGGACTCGAACAGCTCGGCCAGGCACCGACCCGCGCCCCACGTGGCGTGGGGCGTGACCCCGCGGCTGCGCAGCATCTCGTCGAGGGTCTTGAGCGCCGTGTGCACCGAGACCTCCACGCCCAGCGACTCGCTGGCCAGCTCGGCCATGGTGCGCCGGGGCCAGGGCGCAGCAAAGGAGAACGGCCGGTCCTGGTAGGTGACCTCGGTCGTGCCGAGCACGTCGAGGGCCACCCCGGCCACCAGCTCCTCGGTGAAGCTCATCATGTCGCGGTAGTTCCAGTAGGCGGCGTAGAGCTCGAGCATCGTGAACTCGGGGTTGTGGCGCGGGCTCACCCCCTCGTTGCGAAAGACCCGCCCGACCTCGAAGACCCGCTCGAAGCCCCCCACCACGAGGCGCTTGAGCCACAGCTCGGGCGCGATGCGCAGGTAGAAGGGCGCGTCCAGCGCGTTGTGGTGGGTCGCGAAGGGCCGGGCCGTCGAGCCGGTCGCGATGGGGTTGAGGATCGGGGTCTCCACCTCCAGGAACCCCGCGGCCCAGCAGCGCTCGCGCAGCGCGCGCAGCACCTCGCTGCGGCGCGTCAGGGTGCGGCGCGTGACGTCGTTGGCCCACAGGTCGGCCTCGCGGTGCCGGTAGCGCAGGTCGAAGTCGGCGATGCCGGCCCACTTGTCGCCGAAGTTGTGCAGCGCCGTGGCCAGCTTGGTCCAGCTGGCCACCTGGACCGACAGCTCCCCGCGCTTGGTGCGCACGACCTCGCCGCGGACCCCGACCCAGTCACCCAGGTGGAGCTTCACGAAGTCGTCGAAGTCGCCGGTCGCGCCGGCCAGCGCGAAGAGCTGGACCTCGCCGGTGGAGTCGCGCATGGTGGCGAAGGCCAGGCGCCCCTGGACGCGCAGGAGCATCACGCGCCCGGCCACGTTGACGCTGACGCCCGACTCCTCGCCGTCGCTCAGGTGGGCGTAGGTCGTCTGCAGGTCGGCCGCGTAGGCGGAGTGGTCAAACGAGTACGGCGTGCTCACTCATCGTCTCCCGCGTGGTTCCTCTCGTGAACGATACGCAATCCGTACAGGGTGAGCCACGGCTCGACGTGCTGGACTGAGGCGGTGTGCGGGGCGATGAGCCCGGCCAGCCCCCCGGTGGCGATCACCGTCGCCTCGCCGATCTCGCCCCTGATGCGCGCCACCACGCCGTCCACCTGGGCCGCGAAGCCGTAGAGGACGCCGGACTGGATCGACTCGACCGTAGAGCGCCCGACCACCGAGCGCGGCCGGATCAGCTCGACCGAGCGCAGCGCCGCCGCGTGCGTGTAGAGCGCCTCCAGCGAGATCGCCACCCCCGGGGCGATCGCGCCGCCCAGGTATTCGCCGCGCGCGCTGATGACGTCGAAGGTCGTGGCGGTGCCCAGGTCGACCACCACGGACGCCCCCGGGTAGAGGTCGTAGGCGCCCACGGAGTTGGCAATGCGGTCCGCGCCGACCTCGCGGGGGTTGTCGTAGAGGATGGCCATGCCCGACTTCGTGCCGGGGCCCACCACGGTGACCGGCCGGTCGGCGAACCAGCGGTTGGCCATTCGGCGCAGCTGGGTCGTCACGGTGGGCACCGAGGAGCAGATGGCCATCGCGTCGACCGCGTCGCGCAGGTCCAGCCCCTCGAGGTCCAGCAGCTGGGTGAGCACCATGGCGTGCTCGTCGGGCGTGCGCTCGGCCACCGTGGAGAGGCGCCAGTGAAAGGCCAGGCCCCGCTCGTTGGTCGCGCGCGCGAAGCCCAGCGCGTCGGGCGCGCCGGGCTGCTCGGGGCCGAACAGTCCGATGACGGTCTCGGTGTTTCCGACGTCGATGGCGAGCAGCATCAGGGGGCCTCCCTCTCGACCGTGACTGGTCCGTTGTCGATCAGTCGCACGCCCTCGACCAGGCCGGCCACCAGCGCGCGGCGCTCGCCGGTCTCGTCGTCGTGCGTCGGCGCCAGCGACCCCGGGTCGACGACCTCGGCGTAGGCGACCTCGACGCGCGCGTCGGCCAGAACCTCGTGCATGGCGCGGCGCAGCGCGCTGGCCGGGGCGCGCCGCGAACCGGCCGCGGCGACGGCGCGCGAGAGCGCGCTGGCCTGAGTGCGGCCCGACGGGCCGAGCCGAACGTTGCGGCTCGAGACCGCCAGGCCGTCGGCGTCACGCACGATCGGACAGCCCACGACCTCGACGTCGAAGGCCAGGTCGCGCACCAGACGGCGCACGACCACCAGCTGCTGGTAGTCCTTCTCGCCGAAGTAGGCCCGGCACGGACCGGTGATCGCGAAGAGCTTGGCCACCACGCTGGCCACGCCGTCGAAGTGGCCCGGACGGCCCGCGCCCTCCAGCACATCACCCAGCCCGTGCACCGAGACCGTGGTCGCCGTCTCACCGGGGTAGTCGGGCCACATCTCGGCCAGCGCCGGCTCGACGAACACGTCGACCAGCGCGTCGGCGACGGCCCGGTCGCCCTCGGGGTCGTGCGGGTAGGCGGCCAGGTCGGCGGCGTCATGGAACTGGCGGGGGTTGACGAAGCTGGTGGCGACCACCACGTCGCCGTGGTCGCGCGCCGCGCGGAACAACGCGACGTGGCCCGCGTGCAGCGCGCCCATCGTGGGCACCAGCCCGACGCGGCGCCCCGCGGCGCGCTGGGCCTCGGCGAAGGCGCGCCAGGCCTCGACGTCGCCGAGGCGCTCCACTACGCCGGTGTCTCGGAGCGGCGCCGTTCGGCCAGTTCGAACGCGGCGTTGACTAGCGCGACGTAGGTGGCCCGCTGGTTCTCGGGGATCGCCGCCAGGTGCGCGTCGATGGTGGCCATGTCGCCGCGCGCCGCCGGCCCGGTCAGGGCGCCGTCCGGCGCGAACGCCTCGACGTCGGCCAGGGCCATCTCGCTCAGCGGCAGGAAGTCCTCCAGGCGTAGGCCGGCCGACTCGGCGAGCGCCGCGACGTGGCCCATCAGAGCCACCAGGTGGTTGGCGGCCACCGCGGCCGTCGCGTGGTAGGCGGCCCGGCGCGACTCGGGCAGGCGGATCACCCGGCCGCCCAGCGAGTCGACCAGCGCCACCGCCAGCTCGTCGCCGGCCACCGCGTAGGTCGCCCCCACCAGGCGCGCGGCGCCGCGCTCGGGCGTGGGCATGGTGATGAGCGGGTGCAGGGAGGCCACCCGCGGGTGCGGTGCGAGCACCTCGAGGGTGCGCGACCCCGCGACGTGGGCGATCACGCGGGTGGTCCGCGGCTCGAGGCGCGCCGCGACCTCGCCGAGCGCGTCATCGGGCACGGTGAGCAGCACGAGGTCCGCGCCGCCGACGCGGTCCAGCTCGTCGTGGTGCACCAGGTCGACCGCGTGGCCGGCCTGGCGCAGGGCCAGGTCAAAGGCCGAGGCCCCCCCGCCCCCCC
>JBIOFE010000034.1:0-21790 GCA_044446745.1 Acidimicrobiales bacterium | reverse complement strand
GTGTGATGTGTCGCGTCATCGTGGACACCCGAACCTGTGAATCCTATTGCGACGAGGGTCTTTTGATTGGGTGATAGTCGCGCTCGGGGTCCAGGGTGATCTCGCCGACCAGCTCTCCGTCAGGGGTGACGATGTCAACGTGCTCATCGACGATGTAGAGGTGGATGCTCTGGCCGCGGTAGCGCCATCCGACATTGAGATGGCGGAGTTTGCCTAGGTAGCGCACGGTCACGTGCCCACGCTTGTCGACGACGTCGTGGCGGAACCGGTAGTGCGGCGCGTTGAAGAGGGTGTGGGCGGGCATCGTGTCGCGAGATTCGTAGGCGGCGCGCGGCGTCACGCGGCCTCGGCTGCGGTGAGGGCGCACCTCGTTGTAGTAGCGAACCTTCTCGTCGAGGATCTCTTGGAGTTCGGCGATGGTTGTTGCGGGGCGGGTCACCAGGAACTGCTTCAAGGTCTTGTGCCAGCGCTCCACTTTCCCGCACGTCTGGGGGTGGTAGGGGGTGGAGTGCTTGTAGAGCACGCCGCGCTCGGCCAAGTCGCTCTCAAAGCCCGTGCGTCCACCGCGACTCTTCGCGTTGTAGATCGCCCCATTGTCAGTGAGAACGCTGGCCGGCGTGCCGAACTCCTTGCAACACCGGGAGAAGATGGCCCGAACCTCGCTCGCCTTGGTGACCCTCGCCACCTCGCAGGCGAGCACCCGGCGCGAGTAGTCATCGATGAATGTGACGATTTCGACCCCGGTGCCGTCCTCGAGCTGCCAGTGGGTCATGTCGGACTGCCAGCACTCGTTGGGCAGTGACGCCTCGAAGCGGATGTAGGAGGCTCGGGGGCGCTTGCGCGGCTCGGGCGTGACGAAGCCGCGGCGCTTTAAGACCCGGTAGAGCGTCGAGACCGAGGGAACGGTGTGTCCCAACTGGGTCAAATGCCAGTGGATGGTCTCGGCCCCGGCGTCCGCCCCCACGTCGAGCAGCTCCTTGCGCGTGGCGACGATCAGGCCCTCGACCTCGAGGCTCACCGAGCGGGAGTTCGAGCGCGGCGCCTTGGACTTGGGGATCAGGGCGTCGGGCCCGCCGACGCGAAAGCGCGCCACGAGCTCGCCCACCCAGGACTTGGACACGCCGTAGCGCTGGGCGGTGGCGCGAAGGCTGCGACCCTCCAGGACCACCGAATCGACCACCATCTGCGCCAGGACCATGGATCCACCCCCCGAAAGGAGTGTCCACTATGTCTTGACACATGCTGTCCGCTAACTAGTGAACTCACACACTGCCGGGGGCGCTGGTCGATCGGCGAAGCGTCGACCACCGCGCGGGTGGCGACGGACTCGCGCAACGACACCGCCGAGCCCCTGGGCGACCCCCCAATCGTCGCGGCGCCGGCGCCGGCCGTAGGCTGATCATCGGAGGACGGAGGCGCCCATGTCGAACGCGAAGCTCAGCGGTCACCACCTGCTGACGGCTCAGCGAATCCTGGCCCACCCCGCTGGGCACAACATCGAATGGCGTGACGCGGCCGCGATGCTCGCCGAACTTGACGCCATCGTCGAGGAGGCGAACGGACGATTCATCGTCACCCTGGGTGGCGAGTCCGAGGTGTTCGATCGATCGAGGGGCAAGGACCTGGACGTTCAGCAGGTCGTCGACCTTCGCCGCATGCTCGTCGCCGCCGGCGTCACGCCGGACACGCTCCGCTCGTAGCGGCACCGCCGGCCCCGGCGTCTTCGATCTAGGGCGAAGCGAGGGACTCCTCGCCGCAGAGCTCGGCGACGCGTCGTCGCGCAGCGTCACGCAGGGACACCTTGGCGGCGAAATCGGAACCGGCTGCCCGCAGGGGCTCGCCGACGACGACGTGAATGGCGCCACGTCGCGGCCAGCGGGACCCCGGCGACAGGATCCCGCGCGTGCCGCGCACGCCGATGGGTACGACCGGGCACCCGGCCGTCGCCGCCGCGTCGAAGGCGCCGAGGCGGAAGGGTCGCAGGCCCTGCGCCTCGCTGAGTGAACCCTCGGGAAAGAGGGCGAGTCGCCGTCCCCGGCGAAGCACGTCCACCAGCTGGCTCACCGCGGCCGCACCCTGGTCGGCCCGGCCGCGCTGCACGAAGACGCAGCCGAAGCGGCGCAGGGTCGCACCAAGAATGGGGGTTCGTTCGATCTCCACACTCGAGACGAAGGTCGCGGGTCCCGGAACGGTGGCGTAGAGCGCGACCGCGTCGAGGAAGCTGGCGTGGTTGGCGATCGCGATGAAGGGTTCGTCGCCTTCGGGGAACCTCCCCTCCACCGTGAAGCGGATGCCGAGTAGTCGGCATACCGCGCGCACCACGGCCTCGGCCCAGGCCGCGCGCCGCTGCGGAGTCACGGGCGCGAAGGAGATGGCCAGCGCGGCCACCGCGGTCGGGACCGCGATGAACAGCGCGTAGCTGCCATAGGGCGTGGGCCGTCTCTCGGGTCGCGCTCGCGGCGGGCGCCTCAGGACCGGCCAGGCCCGGTGCCGCCGGGGTCGTCCCGCGCGGATCCGCGCCCGGCCCGGCGCGCCGGCCGCTAGCGCGGCGCTCGTCGCCGAACGACTCGCCATTCCGCTTTCGCCGCGAGAGTTCGAGTCTGGGGAATCCGGGACGACCTGGTCGGGGGCGCCGACGATCTCCCCGGCGGGGTGCGTGATCGAGCCGTACGACTCGGGCCGGGCGGCGAGGTCGTGCGCGTCAACCTCGGCCACCGCGGCGATCGCTTCGGCGCTGGCGATCCGGCGAGCGCTGCGCAGCGCGTCCAGCCAGCCACGCGGCGTCGTCGCGGTCATCAGGGCTTCATCGGGCAGGCTCACGCCGAAGTAATCCTCGAGCCGATCGAGCAGCTCCACGAGCGCGAGGCTGTCGGCGCCGAGGTCGGTGGTGAGGTCGCTGTCGAGCGTGAGTGGTCGCTCCCCGTGCACGCCGAGCTGGTCGAGGAGCCGTGAGACGACGTCCAGTACCTCTCGAGCGTCGGGCTCGTCGAGGGGCGCCGGGGTGCCCCGCTCGCTCACCGACGGTCCATTCGACGTGCCCGCCCTAGCGCGAGGAACAGACTCCAGGTCATCGTCCACCTGTCCTCGAAACGTGTCGCTCAGGCGGGCGGTCTCGTCTCGATGACCTCATGGTAGGAGGTGAGGAGCCCGCGGCCGGCGGAGCGACCCTGCTAGACCCGGTGGGCGTGCGTCCCACGAGAGACCGACCTCGGTGCTCCACGGCACGACCGGTGACGCGGTGACGACGCCGTCGATGGGCTCGGCGCCTCGGCTGTACCGCTGGAGCGACCGCGTCGTGATCGGCGCGGTGGTGGCGTCGTGGGCGTCGGGCCTCGCCCAGTTCGGCGTGGTCGCGGCCCTGGGAAGCGTCGCGCGGACCTTCGGCCACCTGGCGCACGGAGCGACCTTCGCCGATCAGGCGGGCCTCTCGGGGACCAAGCTCGGCGTCGGGCTCGCAGTGATCCGGCTGGCGTCGCTGGGCGGCTTGCCGCTCGCCGGGTTCGCCGACCGATTGGGTCGGCGACGCGCGTTGCTGGCCAGCGTCGGTGTCGGACTGACGTTGACGGCGTTGGCCGCCGCCAGCCCGGGCTACTGGTGGTTCGTGGCCATCTTCGCCTGCGGACGCCCCTTTCTAAGTGCGACGAACGCTCTCGCGGAGGTCATCGCGGCTGAGCAAACCGACGCGGGAGGTCGAGCCAAGGCCCTCGCCCTGGTCGCCGCGGGTTACGGCGTGGGGGCCGGTCTGACCGCGATCCTGCACAGCCTGGCGACGCACGCGCTCGGCTTTCGGGGACTCCTGCTGATCGCCTTCGCGCCGCTGGCCCTCCTGCCGATGATCGGGCGCTGGACCGCCGAGCCGGATCGCTTCAGGATCGCCGCGTCGAGCGCGGATCGACCGACACCGGTCTTGGGTCCGATCGAGGCACGATTCCGCGCCCGTCTCTTGGTGATTGTGGCGATCGCCTTCGCGTTGTCCTTCATCACCGGACCGGCCAACAGCCTGATCTTCCTCGACGCTCAGAACGTCGTCCATCTGTCGGGCGGGGTGACCGCGTTGATGGTCGTCGGGGCAGGCGTGACCGGTTTGGCGGGACTGCTTCTCGGGCGTTGGATGGCCGATCGCGTCGGACGGCGAGTCACCGGGGCGCTGGGCATGGTCGGCCTGGGGCTGTCTGGCGTGCTGGCCTACGCGGGCCCGAAGTTGGCCCTGGTCCTGGGCTACGTGCTCGGCGTCATGTTCGGCTCGATCTTCGCCCCGGCCGGTGGAGCGCTGGTCAATGAGCTCTTCCCGACCACCGTTCGCGCTTCGGCGTCGGGCTGGTTCCTGGCGGCGGGGGTTCTGGGTGCCGCGACGGGACTGCTCGTCTTCGGCGCGGTCGCCGACGTGGGGAACCGCTTCGCCCTGGCGGCCGACGTGACCTTCCTGCCCGCACTCGTCCTCGCTGCGCTGTTCTGGGCGCTGCCCGAAACTCGCGGTCTCGAACTGGCCGACACGTGATCGGCGTGGGTCTCAACCGGGATTCTTACCAGCGCCTTGCGCCCGTCTTGGGCCGCTCTTGAGTGCGGCGCCCAGACTGGTGAGCGACCCCGACCCGAGGAGAACTCGTGAACACCCTGACCATCGTCGTCGAATCCGTGCTGGGGCTCATCGGTGTGACCATCGCCCTGGGTGCGCCGCTCACCGCGAGGTACTTGCAGAAGGGCGGCGTGTATCACAACGCCGAGCCCGCGCTCGTCGCTCCCACTCGGAATATCGCTGGTCGGCGCGCCCCGGTCGGCCGGGGACGGCGGATCGCCTGACCACCAACACGAGCACCGCCCGTCGCATCGGCCGCGCCACCCATGCGTCGCGCGACGCCGCGCCGGAGGCGGCGCGTAGTATCGGGCCACATCGAAGGGGGATGACATGTTCAACGTCGTGGTGGTTGGTGCGGACGGATCAGAGACCGCCCGGCGCGCCGTCGAAGCGGCGGCCGAGTTGGCGGCGATGTCCCAGGGATCCCTCCACATCGTGACGGCCTTCGAGCCCAAGAGCTACGTCGGGACGCGCCCGTCGGAGTTTCAGAACCTCAACCTCGAGACCGACGCCGAGGCTCTGTTGCAGTCACTTTCGTTCATTGGCAAGAGCCGCGGGCTGGAGACGGCGGTGCACTCCTCGACCGGCGACCCCGCCGATGCCATCGTCAAGTGCGCGGAGGAGGTCGGCGCCGACCTGGTGGTCGTGGGCAACCGCGGTATGAGGGGCGTGCGGCGCGTCTTGGGCAGCGTTCCCAACACGGTCGCCCACGCCGCGCCCTGTTCGGTACTCGTGGTGGACACCGCCGAATAGACCCGTCACCGCTCGGTCGCGGTGCGCCGCCACCGGCGTGTCGACCGCCCAGCCCTTTCGAAGTTCCTCGAGGCCAGGGCTAGCCTCGGCCCATGGACCAGGGCTTCCGCACGATCATCGAACCGTTCCGCATCCACTCGGTCGAACCGTTGCGCATGACGACCCCGCAGGAACGGAGCGCGGCGATCGCGGCGGCCGGCTTCAACCTGTTCAATCTGCACGCCGACGACGTCCTGATCGACCTGCTGACCGATTCGGGCACCGGCGCGATGTCCCGCGACCAGTGGGCGGCGATCCAGCACGGCGACGAGAGCTACGCGGGGTCGCCGTCGTGGTTCCGCTTCGAGGCGGCGGTCAAGGAGCTCTTCCCGTTCCGCCACGTGATCCCGACCCACCAGGGCCGCGCCGCCGAGAAGATCCTGTTCTCAGTGGTCGGCGGCGAGGGTCGGATCGTCCCCAACAACACGCACTTCGACACCACCCGCGCCAATGTCGAGGCCACCGGCGCCGAAGCCGTCGACCTCGTCATCCCCGAGGGCCGCGACGCGGCGCTCCTGCACCCGTTCAAGGGCAACATGGACGTGGGCGCCCTCGAGGCGCTGCTGGACGACCGCGCCGCCGAGATCCCGGTGGTCTTCCTCACCATCACCAACAACTCCGGCGGGGGCCAGCCCGTCTCGCTGGCCAACGTGCGCGCGGTGAGCGGGCTCTGCCGGCGCTTCGGCGTCCCGCTGTTCCTCGACTCGTGCCGGTTCGCCGAGAACGCCTGGTTCATCCACGAGCGCGAAGAGGGCCAGGGCAGCCGCGAGATTGCCGACATCGTGCGCGAGGTCGCCTCGCTGGCCGACGGCATGACGATGAGCGCGAAGAAGGACCCCTTCGGGAACATCGGGGGCTGGCTGGCCATGAATGACGACGCCCTGGCCGAACGGTGTCGCAACCTGCTGATCCTCACCGAGGGCTTCCCGACCTACGGCGGGCTCGCCGGGCGCGACCTCGAGGCGATCGCCCAGGGTCTCAAGGAGGCGGTCCACCCCGACTACCTGCGCTACCGCATCCGCTCGACCGCCTACCTCGGCGACGCGCTCGACGCGGCCGGCGTCCCGGTCGTGCGCCCGACCGGCGGTCACGCGGTCTACCTGGACGCCCGGGCGCTGCTGGGTCACGTTCCGCCGTTGCAGTACCCCGGCCAGTCGCTGGCCATCGCCCTGTACCTGACCGGAGGCATCCGCAGCTGCGAGATCGGGTCGGTGATGTTCGGGCGCCACCCCGACGGTTCGGAGCACCCCGCGGCGATGGAACTGGTGCGACTAGCCATCCCGCGGCGCACGTACACCCAGAGTCACATCGACTACGTCATCGAGGTGGTGAGCGCCGTGGCCCGCGAGGCCGACCGGCTCCCGGGTTACCGCATGGTCCACGAGCCCTCGGCACTGCGCCACTTCACCGCGCGCTTCGCGCCGCTGCGCTAGGGCGCAAGCTCCGTCCGGGGTCGAAGTCGAACGGTCGCTGCGGCGGTCCCTTGTGTAAGGTCGCACCATGATCCCCGAGCCCAGCCGGAGCGGCACGATCCCCTTCGGCGAGTGGGAGACCTGGTACCGGTTGACGGGTGACCTGGCGTCGCCGATGACCCCACTCGTCGTGGCCCACGGAGGTCCCGGCTGTTCGCACGACTACGTCCTGGCGCTGGCCGCGCTGGCCCGGACCGGCCGCCCGGTGATCCACTACGACCAGGTGGGCGGCGGGCGCTCCACCCACCTGCCCGAGCGCGGCGGCGACTTCTGGACGGTCGACCTCTTCCTGCGCGAGCTCGACAATCTGCTGGCCGCGCTGGGCGTGGCCGACCGCTACCACCTGCTCGGCCAGTCCTGGGGCGGGATGCTGGGCGCCGAGCACGCGCTGCGCCGGCCAGCCGGCCTGCGGGCCCTGGTCATCTCGAACTCGCCGGCCTCGATGGAGCTCTGGGTTGCCGGCGCCAACCGCCTGCGCTCCGAGTTGCCCGCCGAGGTCCGCGAGGCGCTCGACCGCCACGAGGCGGCCGGCACGCTGGAGGACCCGGAGTACGTCGCGGCGACGCAGGCCTTCTACGACCGCCACGTGTGCCGGGTGGTGCCCAACCCGCCCGAGGTGGTGCGGACCTTCGAGATGCTGACCAAGGATCCGACCGTGTACTACACGATGAACGGCCCCAACGAGTTCTTCTGCATCGGAACGCTGCGCACGTGGAGCGTCGTGGATGAGGTCAAGAGCATCCTCGCGCCAACGCTGCTGGTGTCCGGGGGTTACGACGAGGCGACGCCCGAATCGGTCCAGCCCTTCGCCGACCACATCCCGGACGTGCGCTGGGAGGTGCTGGAGAACTCCAGTCACATGCCCTTCGTCGAGGAGCCCGAGCGCTACCTCGCCGTGGTCGCGCAGTTCCTGGCCGAACACGACGGGTAGGTGGCAGAAAGCGCCGGCGCCGGCGTCGCGAGCAGTCGAAGTTGCAGTGAGGAAGTGTCAAGACAAAAGGGGGAGTCTCGTGACTCGCAGTCAAGTTAAGGGGTGGGCCCGGGCACTCGCGGCGGCGTGCGTCGTGGGTTCACTAGGGCTCAGTGCGATCTCGTCGGCCGGTGCGTCGAGTTCGTCGTTCACCTACAACCCGGCCCACGCCGGCGGGACGCTGAAGCTTCTGGCGACCACCGCCGCCGGGACGCTGGACCCGCAGGTGAACTACACCCTGCAGTACTGGCAGCTCTACCAGGCCACCTACGACGGTCTGGTCGCGTTCCAGAAGTACTCCGGGGCGGATTCGTTCAACGTCGTGCCCGACCTCGCGGCGGCGATGCCGACGATCACCAACGGCGGCAAGACCTACACCTTCACCTTGCGCAAGGGCATCAAGTTCTCCAACGGCCAGGCGGTCACGGTGAACGACGTGAAGGCGTCCCTGGAGCGGCTGTTCAAGGTCTCCAACCCGAACGCCGGCAGCTGGTACAACTCGATCGTCGGGGGCAACGCCTGCCTGACCACGCCCGCCACCTGCACGCTGCAGGGCGGCGTCGTGGTCAACGCGTCGACCAACCAGATCGTCGTCAACCTGGTGGCGCCGGACCCCGAGTTCCTCGACCAGCTGGCCGTGCCCTTCGGGTCGATCCTGCCGGCCAGCGCCCCGGGCAAGGACGCCGGGACCACGCCGATCCCCGGGACGGGGGCGTACATGTTCTCCTCGTACGACCCGAACCACCAGCTCACGATGAAGCGCAACCCGTACTTCAAGGTCTGGTCGGCCGCGGCGCAGCCCCAGGGCTACCCGAACGAAATCGACATGATCTTCGGCAACACGGTGGAGTCTGAGGTCACGCAGGTCGAGAACGGCCAGGGCGACTGGGTCTTCGACTCGCTGCCCTCGGACCGGCTCCAGTTACTCTCGACCAAGTACGCCAGCCAGCTGCACGTGAATCCGCTCACCGCGATCTGGTACGTCGTGATGAACACCAACCTGGCGCCGTTCAACAACCTCAAGGCCCGCCAGGCGCTGAACTACGCGCTGGACAAGAACTCGGCCGTGAAGCTCTACGGCGGCACCCAGCTGGCCCAGCCGGCGTGCACCATCCTGCCGCCCGGATTCCCCGGCCACGTCAACTACTGCCTCTACCAGAAGGGCACCGGGTCGACGTACCAGGGACCCGACCTGGCCAAGGCCAAGGCCCTGGTGGCCGCGTCAGGCACCAAGGGGATGTCGGTCGGCCTCGTCGTGACCAACGACGCCGTCAATTCGGCGGTCGGCCAGTACATCCAGAGCGTGCTCAACTCGCTCGGGTACCACGCGACCCTCAAGCCGCTCTCGGCCAATATCCAGTTCACGTACATCCAAAACTCCAAGAACAAGGTCCAGGTCAGCCTGTCCCAGTGGTACCAGGACTACCCCGCGGCCTCGGACTTCTTGAAGATCCTGCTGAGCTGCAGCCAGTTCCACCCGGGCAACAACAACTCGATCAACATCGCGGGCTACTGCAACAAGGCCCTCGACGCCAAGATGGCGACCGCCGAGACCGAGAGCATCACCAACCCGGCCAAGGCCAACATGCTCTGGGGCACGATCGACCAGGCCATGATGGCCCAGGGCGCGCCGTGGGTGCCGCTGTTCAACCCGAAGCTGATTGACTTCGTGGCCAAGCGGGTCGGGAACTACCAGTTCTCGCGCCAGTTCTACATGTACGTCGACCAGCTGTGGGTGAAGTAGCGAGGTCGGATGCCTCGCCCGTGACCGACTCGTCGGTCAGCGCGGACGCGAAGAACGCCTGGGGAGCCGAAAGCCCCTGGCGTTCTTCGCTGCGCCAGCTCTGGCGGAACCGGCCCGCGGTGATCGGATTCTTCGTCTTCTTGATCCTGGTGGCAGTGAGCCTGCTGGCGCCGTTCTACGCCCACGACATCGCCCACGTCAACGCCTTCGCGTCGAACCTGAACGGCACCGTGCGCCTCAACGGCAAGACGGTCCCGCTGCTGCAGCAGAACACGCAGGGCCTGGGATTGGGCGTGACGCCCATCGGGCCGACCTGGAACTTCTCGCACTACTTCCTCGGCGCGGACAACCAGGGCCGCGACGTCTTCGCGAGACTGCTCTACGGGGGGCGCAACAGCCTGCTGATCGGCACGACCGCCGCAGTCATCTGCTGCGCGGTGGCCGCAGTCCTCGGCGTGGTCGCGGGCTACTTCGGCGGTCCGATCGACTGGGTGCTGTCGAGGATCTTCGACATCGTCTGGGCCTTCCCGATCTACCTGCTGGCGATTTCCCTGTCAGTCGTGCTGCTGACCAGCGGCATCCAGCTGGGCCCGATCCACGTGGGGCCCGGCTCCCTGCTCGTGCCCATCCTGATCATCGCCTCGATCTACGTGCCCTACGTGGCGCGCCCCCTTCGCGGGATCGTCATCTCGCTGCGCGAGCGCGAGTTCATCCAGTCGGCCATCGGGTCGGGGGCCTCGGACCTGCGCATCCTGAGGAAGGAGATCCTGCCCAACGTCGCGCCGAGCATCATCGTGTTCCTGCCGCTGATGGTCGCCTTCGACTTGCTGACCGAGTCGGCGCTGTCGTTCCTGGGCATCGGCGTCCAGCCGCCCGCGGCCAGCTGGGGAACGATCATCAACGACGGTCTGGGCTTGCTGTACACCCGGCCCGCGGTGGCCATGGCCCCGGGTCTGATGATCGTGATCACCGCCGTGGCCCTCAACATCCTGGGCGACGGTGCCCGCGACGCGTTTGACCCGAAGGCCAAGTTGCGGGGGTCGATCTAGGTGGCCCTCTTCGTCGTGCGGCGCGTCGTCTCGGCGGTCCTCGTCATGTTCTCGATCAGCGTCCTGGTGTTCCTGATCTTCTTCGCGACGCCCGGCGTGGATCCGGCCGCGCGCATCGCCGGGAGGGGCGCGACGCCCCAGATCGTGGCCCAGGTGCGCCACACCCTGGGGCTCGACCGGGCGCTGCCCATCCGCTACCTGCTCTTGATGGACCATCTGTTCATCAAGCAGGACCTCACGTCGTACCAGAACATCGGCGACAAGGTGGTGCCCCAGATTCTCGCCGCCGCGCCGGTGACCCTGTCGCTGGTCCTCGGGGCGGCGGTCATCTGGCTGATCGTCGGGATCGCCGGCGGCGTCATCGCCGCCGCCAACCGCGGGCGTTTCATCGACCCGGTCATCACCTTCCTCGGGATCGGGGCGATCTCACTGCCGGTCTACTGGCTGGGCGAGGTGGTCCTGCTGCTCACCCAGAGCAAGTTCCATTCGGCCTTCTCCTGGGTGCCGGCATCGGGCTACGTCTCGCCCGCCCAGAGTCCCGGCGAGTGGGCGCTGCACCTGCTCTTCCCGTGGATGACGCTGGCCGCGCTCTACGCGGGCATCTACGCGCGCGTGCTGCGCGCCGAGCTCGTCAACGCGCTCAACGAGGACTACGTGCGAACGGCCCGGGCCAAGGGGCTGTCGGAGCGGCGCATTCTCCTGCGTCACGCCCTGCGGTGCTCGCTGATCTCGATCGTCTCGCTCTTCGGTCTCGACTTCGGATCCTTGATCGGCGGCGCGGCGCTGCTCACCGAGGTGGTGTTCGGGCTGCCCGGTGTGGGCTACCTGACCTACCTCTCCCTGCAGGACCTGGACCTGCCGGTCATCATGGGCTGCGTCCTCTACGGGGCGTTCTTCGTGGTGCTGGCCAACGCGGTGGTCGACGTGGCATACGCGTTCTTGGATCCGCGGGTGCGCGTTGTCTGACGACGCGGCCCGCGGGCCCCTGCTCGAGGTGGAGGACCTGAGGGTCTCCTTCGCCACGCGCGATGGCGTCGTGAGAGCGGTCGACGGCCTGTCGCTGACGGTCGGGCGCCGCGAGGTGGTGGGCATCGTCGGCGAGTCGGGGTCGGGCAAGAGCGTCGCCATGTACAGCCTGCTCGGGCTGGTGCGCGACGCCAACGTCACGATCACCGGGTCGGTGCGCTACGAGGGCCGCGAGATCCTGGGACTGCCGGACCTGGCGATGCGCTCGATCCGGGGCCGCGACGTCGCCATGATCTTCCAGGACCCGATGACCGCGCTCACCCCGGTCTACACGGTCGGCTGGCAGATCGTCGAGCAGATCCGCGCCCACGAGGCGGTCACCAAGGCCCAGGCCCGGGCCCGCGCGATCGAGCTGCTGGGCGAGGTCGGCATCCCCGACCCGGCGCGGCGCGTGGACCTGTACCCCCACGAGTTCTCCGGCGGCATGCGCCAGCGCGTGGTCATCGCCATGGCCCTGTCGTGCCACCCCAAGCTGCTGATCGCCGACGAGCCCACCACCGCCCTGGACGTGACCACCCAGGCCCAGATCCTCGAGCTCATGACGCGCCTCCAGGAGACCTACGACTCGTCCATCGTGCTGATCACCCACGACATGGGCGTGATCTCCGAGATGGCCGACCGCGTCGTCGTCATGTACGCCGGGCGCCCCGTCGAGGTCGGCGGTCGTCGCGACGTCATCCGATCGGCCCGCCACCCCTACACCTGGGGCCTGCTGGGCGCCGTGCCCCGGGTCGAGTCCAAGCGCACCCGGCTGGTGACGATCCCGGGCACGCCGGTGTCACCGCTCGACCTGCCGCCGGGCTGCGCGTTCGCGCCGCGCTGCGCCTACCGCTTCGACGCGTGCGACCAGCGCCCCGCGTTGCGCGGCGAGGGCACCCACCTGGACGCCTGCTGGCTCGACCCGGCCCGCAAGGTCGAGATCCGCGCGCGCGTCGCCGCGACCGGGGTGAGCGCGTGAGCGCCGAGGTGCTGCTGCGCGCGCGCGACGTGGTGAAGAACTTCACCCTGCGCTCCAAGCGGTCGGGGTCGCGGGTGATCGTCCAGGCGGTCGCCGGGGTGTCGCTCGAGGTGCGCCGCGGCGAGACGCTGGGCATCGTGGGTGAATCGGGCTGCGGCAAGTCGACCCTGGCCCGGTGCCTGGTGCGCCTCATGCCGGTCACGTCGGGATACGTCGAGTTCAACGGGGTCGAGATCACCGGCCTCTCGCGGCGCAAGATGCGTCCGCACCGGCGCGAGATGCAGCTGGTGTTCCAGGACCCCTACTCCTCGCTCAACCCCCGGCGGCGGGTGGGCGACATCGTGGCCGAGCCGCTGCGCATCAACCACTACGGCGACGACGAGGAGATTGGCGCGCGCGTCGACGAGCTCTTCCGCACCGTGGGCTTGGACCCCGCGTCGGTCAACCGGTACCCGCACGAGTTCTCCGGTGGCCAGCGCCAGCGCATCGGCATCGCGCGCGCGCTAGCGCTCAACCCGTCGCTGGTGGTGGCCGACGAGCCCGTCTCGGCCCTCGACGTGTCGGTCCAGGCCCAGGTGCTCAACCTCATGGCCGACCTCCAGCACGACCTGTCGCTGACCTACGTGTTCATCGCCCACGACCTGGGGGTCGTGCGCCACGTGTCGGACCGGGTGGGCGTGATGTACCTGGGCGAGATCGTCGAGACGGGCGACGCCGAGACCCTCTACGAGCGCCCGCTGCACCCCTACACCGAGGCGCTGCTGTCGGTGGTGCCCGAGCTCGACGACGGGACCCACCCGGCGCGCGACCGCATCGTGCTCACCGGCGACGTGCCCAACCCCTCGATGAAGCCGTCCGGCTGCCCGTTCCACCCGCGGTGCCCGGTGGCCCAGGCGCGCTGCGCCACCGACAAGCCCGCGCTGGTCGAGTTGGCGCCCGGTCGCTCGGTGGCCTGCCACTTCCCGCGCCACCCGGCCTAGCCCTCGACGTCGTGGCGCTGCTCGGTAGGGTGAGGTGACCATGACGTCGCCGCGTCTCGTCGTCCTCGACTCGGTGATGATCGACGTCCTGGTGCGCGTGGCCGCGCTGCCCGCGCCCGGCTCGGACAGCCTGGCGTCCGAGGCGCTCGTCACCGCCGGCGGCGGATTCACGGTCGCCGCGGCGGCCCATCGTCACGGCCTCCCGGCCGTCTACGCGGGCAAGCTGGGGACCGGACCGCTGAGCGAGGTCGCCGCCTCGGCGCTGCGCGCCGAGGCGGTGGCGACGCCGGTTGCGCCCGACCCCGACCACGACGCCGGCTTTTGCTTGGTGATCGTGGACGACGAGGGGGAGCGAACCTTCGTCACCGCCCGGGGCGCGGAGCTGACCCTGACCCGAGCGGACCTCGACGCGGTCGCCGTGGGGGCGGGCGACTACGTCTACCTGTCGGGCTACAACCTCGTCTACCCCGAGATCGGGGCGACGGTGGCCGGGTGGCTGTCCGGGCTGGACCCCGGGGTCGTGGTGACCTTCGACCCCGGCGCGCGGGTGGCCGACGTGCCCGCGGGGCTGCGCGACGCGGCGCTGGCGCGCGCGACGTGGCTGCTCTGCAACACCGCCGAGGCCCGGACGCTCTCGGGCGCGTCCGAGATCGAGGACGCCGCGACGCTCCTGCTGGCGCGCACCGGCGGGGCCGGCGTGGTGATCCACGACGGGCGTCACGGCTGCTGGGTGGTCACCCCGACGCAGCGCCTCGTGCGCGTGGCCAGCTTCCCGGCGCGCGTGGTGGACACCAACGGCGCCGGCGACACCCACAACGGCGTCTTCCTGGCCGAGCTGGCCCGGGGCGGCGACGTGCTCGAGGCCGCCCGCCTGGCCAACGCGGCCGCCTCGATCGCCATTGGCCGACTCGGTCCGTCGCCGACCGCGACGCGCGACGAGGTCCTGGCGCGCGCGGCCTCCGCGGCGACCCGCTGACTACGCTTCGCACGACGACGGGGGAACGATGCAGGGCTACGAGCCGTTCGAGGGCGTGATCGGGCGCACCGTCGGCGAGTCCACGCCGTGGTGGCCGACCCCGCGCCACCCGCGGGCCGGGGCGCCCCACGTCCTGGTCATCCTGATCGACGACCTGGGCTTCGCGCACTTCAACTGCTTCGGCTCCGACCTCGCGACGCCGAACATCGACGCGCTCGCCGCCGGGGGACTGCGCTACACCAACTACCACGTCACGCCGTTGTGCTCGCCGACCCGGGCGGCGCTGCTGACCGGCCGCAACCATCACAGCGTCGGGATGCGCGCCATCTCGGACTGGCAGAGCGGCTACCCCGCCATGCGCGGCCAGGTGTCGCACCACGCGGCGACGTTGGCCGAGATGCTGGGCGAAGCGGGCTACGCGACCTTCATGGTGGGCAAGTGGCATCTGGCCGCGATGGAGAACACCTCGGCGGCGGGGCCCTTCGACCAGTGGCCCCTCCAGCGCGGCTTCGACCGCTTCTACGGCTTCCTCGACGGTGAGACCGACCAGTTCGCGCCCGACCTGGTCTACGACAACCATCGCGTGGACCCGCCGGGCACCTACCCCGAGGGCTACCACCTCTCCGAAGACCTGGTCGATCACGCGCTGGAGTTCCTGACCGACGCGACGTCGCTGCGCCCGGACCGCCCGTGCTTCACCTACCTCGCCTTCGGGGCCACCCACGCGCCCCACCAGGCGCCGGCGCCCTACCTGGCCCGGCACCGGGGCCGCTACGACGACGGGTGGGACGCCGCCCGGGCGCGCTGGCACGCCAAGCAGCTCGCCACCGGCGTGATCCCCCCGGGGACGCGGCTGGCGCCGCGCAACCCGGGGGTCGAGGCCTGGGACGACCTGCCCGAGGTCCACCGGCGCCTCGCCGGGCGCCTCCAGGAGGCCTACGCCGCGTTCCTAGAGCACACCGACGCCCAGATCGGCCGGCTCGTGGCCGGGCTCGACGACCTGGGCGTGCTGGACGACACGCTGATCCTGCTGCAGAGCGACAACGGGGCCAGCCAGGAGGGCGGACCCTTCGGCGTCCTGCACGAGATGAAGTACTTCAACCTCGTCGAGGAGTCGCCCGAGGCGGCGGTGGCGCGGCTCGACGACATCGGCGGTCCCCACAGCCACGCCAACTACCCGTGGGGCTGGGCCCAGGCCGGCAACACGCCCTTCAAGTGGTACAAGCAGAACACCCACGAGGGCGGCGTGCACGTGCCGCTCGTCGTGCACTGGCCCCGCGGCATCGCCGCGCGCGGCGAGCTCCGCGACCAGTTCCACTACGTGACCGACGTCACCCCGACGATCCTCGAGGTGTCCGGGGTCGAGGCGCCCGCCACCTACCGCGGGTACGACCAGATGCCCCTGGCCGGCACCTCGCTGGCCTACTCCTTCGCCGACGCCGCCGCGGCCACGCCCACCCGCTCGCAGTACTTCGAGATGGTCGGGCACCGCGCGATGTACCACGACGGGTGGAAGGCGGTGACCCGCCACGTCCACGGCACCTCCTTCGACGACGACCACTGGGAGCTCTACCACCTCGCCGCGGACCGCTCCGAGTGCCGCGACCTGTCCGCCCAGCACCCCGAGCGGGTGGCCGAGCTGGTCGAGCGTTGGTGGGCCGACGCGGCGCGCTTCGGCGCCCTGCCGCTCGACGACCGCACCCTCGAACTCTTCGCAACGCGCCACCGCGACCACTCGATCCACCCGCCGAGCCGGCGCTACGTCTACCGCCCGATGCGCGCCGCCGTGCCGCCGGCCGCCGCGGCGTCACTGGGGGGCCGCAGCTGGGACCTGCACGCGTTCATCGAGTTCTCCCCGGGCGACCGCGGCGTGCTGCTGGCCACGGGCAACGAGAACGCCGGCCTCAGCTTCTTCGTCGACGCCGGCCGGCTGGTGTTCGACTACAACGTCTTCGGCGAACACCACGTGCTCGAGTCGACGGCGAGCGTTCCGGCGGGGGCGGTCGACGTCGGCGTGCGCTTTCGCCGGGGGCGCCGCGACGCCGACGTGGCCCTGACGATCGGCGAAGCGACGGTCGGCGAGCGCCACCTGCCCTTCCTCATGCGCGTGATGTCGACCAAGGGGGTCAGCGTGGGTCGCGACATCGGCTCGCCGGTGTCGCCGCGCTACCGGGGCGAGAACCCCTTCACCGGCCGGCTCGCGCGCGTCGAGATCCAGCTCGTGAGCCCGACTTCGCCCGAGGACCGCGCGGCGGCCGCGCGCGAGGGTATGGCCCGTCAGTAGCCGTCGAGAAGGAGAGACCATGGACCGCCTGCGCACCCCCGAGGAGCGCTTCACCGACCTGCCGGACTTCCCCTACGGCGCCCACTACGCCGACGTGGCCGACCCGACCGGGGGACCGGCGCTGCGCGCGGCCTACCTCGACGAGGGACCCCGCGGGGGCGCGACGGTGCTGCTGCTGCACGGGGAGCCCTCCTGGTCCTACCTCTACCGCCGCGTGATCGCGGGCCTGGCGGCCGCCGGTCGGCGGGTGGTGGCCCCCGACATGGTGGGTTTCGGGCGCAGCGACAAGCCGACGCAGCGCGCGGAGTACACCTACGCGCGCCACGTCGAGTGGATGCGCGAGCTGCTCTTCGACCGCCTCGACCTCACCGAGGTGACGCTCTTCGGCCAGGACTGGGGCAGCCTGGTGGGGCTGCGCCTGGTCGGCGAGCACCCCCAGCGCTTCGCGCGCGTGGTGATCGCCAACGGCGGGCTGCCCACCGGCGAGGAGCGGCCGACCGACGCTTTCACGGCCTGGCAGGCCCACAGCCAGACCTCGCCGACCTTCAACATCGGGCGGATCGTGGCCGGGGGCTGCGCGACGCCGATGGCGCCCGAGGTCATCGCCGCCTACGACGCGCCGTTCCCCGACGACACCTACAAGGCGGGGGCCCGCCAATACCCGACGCTGGTGCCCACGTCGCCCGACGACCCGGCCCACGACGCCAACGTGGCGGCGTGGTCGACCCTGCGCGCGTGGTCCAAGCCCTTCCTCGTCGCCTTCTCCGACCTCGACCAGATCACCCGGGGCGGGGAGCGGCGGTTCCTGCGCGAGGTGCCCGGGTGCGAGCAGGTCACCATGACCGGCGGCGGCCACTTCCTCCAGGAGGACGTCGGCCCCGCGCTGGCCACGGTGATCGACGGGTTCGTGGCGCGGACCTAGAAGTACTGCTGGCCGAGCTCCTCGGTCCAGGCCGGCGCGCGCAGGTCGCCGCGCGGCCCGCTCCAGCGATAGATCGGCTTGATGTCGAGCACCGGCGTGCCGTCGATCCCGTCCAGTCCCCGGGCCGTGAACGAGCGCGGGCCCAGCGTCTCCAGCGCCACCGTCGTGAGCAGCAGCCGGTTGGGCCGGTCCTTGTTGCGCTGGGCGAAGACGCCGACGTCGGGCCACGCGGGGTTGCCGCGGGGCCGCCGGTGCCACACGGCCGGCGGCACGTCCTCGGCCCAGTCGGCCAGGAAGACCAGCTCGACGTGGCTGAACTCGCCCAGGCCGGCCAGGGCCTCGTCGGGCACGTCCGGGGCCAGCTCGACCGTGCTGAGGACGTCGTCCCACCGGTCGTCGAGGGGCTCGGCGCGGTCGTTGCGGATGTAGGCGACGGGGCGCACGGTCCACTCCACGGCGCCAGACTACCGAGGCCGACGCCGAGCACCCCGTCGCCGGGCCGGCCGCGAGGGGCCGGGCTATCGTGGTTCACTCGACGGAGGGCCGATGGCGGAGCTGACCTTTACCTACGGCACGATGGCGGCGGGCAAGTCGACGCTCGCCCTGCAGCTGTGCTGGCAGCTGCGCGAGGGGCGCAGCGACGTGGCGCTGTGGACCTTCGGCGACCGCAGCGACGACGGCATGGTGACCAGCCGGATCGGCATCGAGGCCGAGGCCGAGGCGGTCGAGCCGGGGTGCGAACTGGCCGCGCGGATCCAACGGCTGGTCGACGACGGGATCAACATCCTGGTCATCGACGAGGTCCAGTTCGCCAGCGTCGACCAGGTCGACGCGCTGGCGCGGATGGTCGACGAGCGCGACGTGGACGTCCACGCCTTCGGCCTCTCGGCCGACTTCCTGCTGAACCTCTTTCCCGGGTCGGCCCGGCTCTTCGCCATCGCCGACTGGTCCCACGAGCTGCCGCTCACCTCGTCGTGCTGGTGCGGGCGCAAGGGGCGCTGCAACGCGCGGGTCGTCAACGGCGTCGTGGCGCGCGAGGGCGACCAGTTCTTCCACGGCGACGTCCACGAGGGCGTCGTGCACTACCAGGTGCTCTGCCGCACGCACTACCGACGGGGCCAGTTGCGCGCGGACGCCGGCGCTTAGCGCGTCGCGCCTAAAAGAACGCCGCGCACAGGTCGTAGAGCTCGCGCGGGACGCGGCGCTGGCCGTGGGCGACGGTGTCGAGCGGCGCCAGGTGGATCTCGTTGCCCCGCACGACCGGGATCGTGCCGAAGCGCCCGTCGACGACCGCGTCGTAGGCGGCCGCCCCGACGCGGGTCGCCCAGATGCGGTCGTAGGCCGTCGGGCTGCCGCCGCGCTGGAGGTGTCCCAGGACCGTCGTGCGGACCTCGAACCCGCCGTGGTCGTTGATGCGCGACGCCAGGAACGCGCCGACGCCGCGCGTGGCCAGGCGCACCGCGTGGATCCCCTCGAGCGAGAGGTCGTCGGACTCGTGGCCGCCCAGGGTCTCCAGGTTGATGCCCTCGGCGATCACCACGATCGAGTAAGCGGTGCCCCGGTCGCGGCGCCGCACCAGGTGGTCGATGATCTCGTCCATGGTCATCGGGAACTCGGGGATGATGATCAGGTCCGCGCCGCCGGCCAGTCCGCCCATCGCGGCCACCCACCCGGTGGCGCGCCCCATCGTCTCGACGACCATGACGCGGTGGTGGGACGCGGCGGTCGTGTAGAGGCGGTCGAGCGACTCGGCGACGAAGCTGATCGCGGTGTCAAAGCCGATGCAGTAGTCCGTGCCCGGCAGGTCGTTGTCGAGGGTCTTGGGCACGCCGACCACCGGGCCGTCGCGCTCGGCCAGCCAGTGCGAGATTCGCTGGGTGCCGTCGCCCCCGATCGCGATCAGGGCGTCGAGGTGCGCCTCGATCGTCGCCAGCACCTGCTCGCGTCCGCCGGCCGGGTCGTCGAGGTCGTAGCGGGCCGTGCCCAGGAGGGTCCCACCCTGGCCGAGGACCCCGGTGAGGTCGGCCGGGGAAAGGTCGCGGGCGGTGTAGCCCGCCGCCAGGCCGGCCCACCCGTTGGCCACGCCGACCACCTCGTGGCCGTCGCGAAAGGCCATCTGGCCGATGCCCCGGATGGCCGCGTTGAGCCCGGGCGCGTCGCCACCGGCCGTCAAGACCCCAATGCGCATCGCTCGTCGCCTCGCCGCTTCGCTCCTGGGGCCAACCTTAGGCCAGGACCCTTCCCGACCCGGTGGCCATCACCGAGGTGCGACGACCGGTCGGCCACACTGGTCGCGTGAGCGAGCCGGTCCGCGACGGCGCCGAGGGCGCCGTGGTCGCGGCGCCGTGCGCGAGCCGCTTCGCCGTGTTCGCCGACTGCCCCCACTGCGGATCGGCGCTGGGAGCCGAGCACGCGCACTTTCGCTGTCGCACCTGCGGGTGGCGCGACAGCTGTTGTGATTGAGCCGTCACCGACTCTTCTTAGATTTCCTTTAGTTTTCACTCCACCCATCCCGGACGTTCACCGGCTGTTTACCTGCGCTTCGTAGGTTTCGGGCTGGCGCCAGAAGCTCTCGCGGATCCTCCGTGAACAGTCTGTGGGCCGCTCACGTTTCACTTTCTTTAGGAGGAAAGCCAGAGATGAAGAAGAACCTAGGGAGAAGGTTCGGAGTGGCGATCGCCGCTCTCGGACTGATCTCCACGGTCGCGGTCACGGCCGGCGCGGCGACGCTCACCGGTGACCTGACCTTTGCGTCGTCCGACGCGGCGAACGGTCTCACCCCGGCCATGGGCGGTTCGAGTTTCGACGAGCCGTTCTTCAACGCGGCGATCCCCGTCTACATGTCCGACGCGGCGCGCGTCTCGGGTGCGTCCAACGCGCCCCAGGCGATGCCGCTCTACTCACCGGTCGGCTCGACCAGCGGCAAGAAGGGCGCGATCGCCGGCACGTACGCGGTCGGGGCCTCCGACGTCCCGATGGGCACCGTCGTCAACGGCACCAACCTCGACGCCTCGCTGCTCACCAACGCGGACGCGGCCCACACGCTGAGCTCCTACCAGCAGGTCCCGGTGGTTCTGGGCGGCGTCGGCATGATGTACAACTTGCCGATGCTCAACGCCAAGTACAAGAAGTACCCGGTGGTGCTGAACTCGGCGGTCCTGGCGGCGATCTACGACGGGCAGATCACGACGTGGAACAACTCGGCCATCTGCAAGCTGAACCCCAACATCGCCGTGGTCAAGAAGAACAAGAAGCACAAGATCATCTCGAGCAAGTGCGCGTTGCCCAACCTGACGATCGTGCCGGTCTACCGCGCCGACGGCTCGGGCACCTCGTTCATCTTCATGGACTATCTGAACCAGACCCAGGGCGCCAACTTCAAGACGACCTCGGGCACCGAGGTGTTCCCCAGCACGACCTTCCAGCAGGGTGAGGTCCCGAGCAACGGCCTCGGCGGCCAGAAGAACGCCGGCGTCGCCGCCACGGTGGAGTCCACGACGGGCGCGATCGGCTACGTGGAGTACTCCTACATCCTGCTCCAGCACACGCTGCCCGCCGCGCTCCTCGTGAACGCCATGGGCCAGCGCGTCGCGCTCAACCAGAAGAGCATCGCCGCGGACGCCGCGGCCTTCGCGTCGAACCCGCCGAAGGAGAGCGCCAACGGCGTGGTCTCGAACTTCTCCATCGTGAATGGCGCCGGCAGCGGGGACTACCCCATCGCCGGCTACAGCTGGGCCATCGTGCGCTCGGACTGGTTCAACCTCGGCACCCTGGGCGGCGTGTCCGCGTCGCTCAACTCCGAACGGTTGATCGCCAAGTTCCTCGACTGGTGCGTCCAGGGCGGCAGCGGCGGCGGCCAGAACGTGGCGAGGCTCCAGGGCTACGTCCCCCTGCCCTCCTACGTGACGGCGCTGGCGGACTCTCAGATCAGCCAGATGACCTACAACAACGCGTCGCTCGGTCTGAGCTAAGCGCGAACCAGGGGGCGACCAACGAGGGCAATGAAGACGACCACCGAACCGGCTAGTCCCGCGCCCCGGT
>JBIOFE010000033.1:0-24979 GCA_044446745.1 Acidimicrobiales bacterium | reverse complement strand
GTGGAGGGGGCGGAGTCGGTGGCGTCGAGCTACCCGCACTTCTTCGAGGACCTGGTGTCGCTGACGTGAGTGACCGGGTGATCGCCATCGACGGGCCGGCTGGTTCGGGCAAGTCCACGGTCGCGCGGGCCCTGGCCGAGCGCCTCGGATGGGCCTTCCTGGACACCGGCGCCATGTATCGGGCGGTGACCTGCGAGGCGCTGGACCGCGGCCTGGACCCGGCCGACGCGCCGGGCGTCGCCGCGCTGGCGGAGTCGCTGGTCATCACGACGCGCCCCCGGGTGACGGTCAACGGGCGCGACGTCGAGGACGAGATCCGCACCGACCGGGTCAACGTCGCGGTGTCCGAGGTGGCGGCCAACGTCCGGGTCCGCGCGACGATGGTGGCGCGCCAGCGCCAGTGGGCCCGCGACGAGACGGTCGGCACGGTGGTCGAGGGTCGCGACATCACCACGGTGGTCTTCCCGAGGGCCACGCTGAAGGTGTACCTGACCGCGTCGGCCGAGGAGCGCGCCGCCCGCCGCGGCGACGAGAGCGCCGCGTCAGTGGCCCGCCGCGACGCCGCCGACTCCTCGCGCGCCGCGTCACCGCTGCGCCAGGCCACCGACGCCCTGGTGGTGGACACGACCGGTCGCCAGGTCGGCGACGTGGTGGAGGAGATCATCGAATGCCTGACGACACGCTTGAGCTGAACCCCAACAAGACGCTGCTCTACCGCGTCGTGGCGGGGCTGGTGGCGCTCCTGGCGCGCATCCTCTTCCGCCCGACGGTCAGCGGGGCGGCGAACATCCCGTCGACCGGTCCGGTCCTCATCGCGCCGATCCATCGATCCAACGTCGACTTCGCCATGACACTCTTCATCTCCAAGCGCAAGGCCTTCTTCATGGCCAAGGACTCGATCTTCCGGGTGCCGGCGCTGGGCACCCTGGTGCGCCACCTGGGGGCCTTCCCGGTGCGCCGCGGTGCGGCCGACCGCGAGGCGATGGCGCTCTCCGAGGAGGTCCTGCGCCGCGGCTACGCCCTGGTGCTGTTCCCCGAGGGGGACGCGCAAGGAGGGTCTGGAGGTGGCGCCGCTGCACGACGGTGCGATGTTCGTCGCGGCGCGCACGGGGGCCACGGTGGTGCCGGTGGGGATCGGGGGCAGCGAGAAGGCCATGCCCAAGGGCGCCAAGCTGCCCCGGCCGGCCAAGATCCGCGTGGTGGTCGGCGCGCCGATCGCGCCGCCCGCCTCGCCGGGACGCGTCGCGCGCTCCGCGGTCAGCGCCAAGAGCGCCCAGCTACGCCGCGAGCTCGAGGCGGTGTACCACCAGGCCCTGGGAATCGACTAGCGCTCGCGCCACCAGGTGCCGAAGACCACCCGGGCGTAGCGGAAGCCGAAGAGCCAGTTGGCGCCCTTCTTCGTGGTGCCCGAGGCGCGCGGGTGCCACACGGTGGGCACTTCGGTGGCGCGCCAGCCCCGCTTGAGGCAGGTGATCAGAAGCTCGGCCGTCTGGTACTGCTCCTGGGTGAGGCGGTCCACGACATCGGCCAGCATGATGACGCGGAGCCCGCGGTACCCGGTGGACGTGTCGGTCAGGTGGGCGCCGGTCATGCGATTCATGACGAAGGAGAAGAAGCGCACGCCGGTCTTGCGAAAGCGGTCGGAGGTCCGGTCGACGCCGAGTCGCCGGCTGGCCACCACGAAGTCGGCCCGGTCGCTCTCCAGCGGCGCCAGCAGCTGGGGGATCTCCGCCGGGTCGTTCTGGCCGTCGGCGTCCAGGGTCACCACGTACTGCACGCCGTGCTCGATGCAGTAGCGGTACGTTACCTGCAGGGCCACGCCGTGGCCCAGGTTGACCGGGAACTCGATGACGCGGACGCCGGGGTAGGTGCGCGCGATCTCGGCGGTCTTGTCAACACCGCCATCGACCACCACCAGCGTCGTGTAGGGCCGCCCGTCGAGGCCGGCCGGCATCTTGTCCAGCACGGCGCCGATGTTGCCCTCCTCTTCGTAAGCGCAGATGGACGCGACGATGGCCTCGGGGACGAACCCGGGGTGCTCGGCGTCGAGGCGGGCCCGGGCCTGGTCGATCGCGTAGGCCCGCAGGCGCGACGCGCGGGAACGCTCGAGGTTCGTGGCGGCCATGACTCTCCTCAGGACCCTTCGCCGGGGTGGGGCGGCGCGGCCGCGACACCTGCGCCGGGCCGTGCGCGGTCGCGAGGGCGGCGCGGAGGGACACTCACGTGACGAAAGTCTAGTGCGTGGACTCGGTTTCGCCCGGCTCAGCGCCCGGCGGCCGAGAGCACCTGGGCGGCCGTGAACTCGCGGTCGGCCTGCGTGTCGAAGGTCGACGGGGTCGGCGTGTCGAGCGCGAGATCGAGCAGCGCCGAGAGCGCCTTGAGCATCTCGCGCAGCTCCGGCGGGGGAGGGAAGTACTCGTCCTCGACGGTGACCGAGCGCACCTCGACGCCGTCGCGCGGGTTCAGGTGCTCGAGGACCTCGTTGACCAGCGACTCGGGTGCGGACGCGCCGGCGGTGACCGCGACGACGCCCGCCAGGTCGTCGGGCAGGTCCGCCGCGCCGTTGACGCGCAGCACGCGGGCGCAGCCCGCGGCCCGGGCCACCGCGGTCAGGGCCACGGTGTTGGACGAGTTCGCCGACCCGATCACGACGACGGCGTCGGCGGCCTGGGCGATGGCCCGTAGCGCCGTTTGGCGGTTGGTGGTCGCGAAGCAGAGGTCGCTGCGATTGGGCATCCAGATCTCGGGGAAACGCTCCTCGGCGTGCTCGCGCAGGTGCTGCCACTCGTCGAAGCTGAGCGTGGTCTGGCTCAGCAGGGCGAAGGGGCCCGCGTCGAGGGGCACCCGGTCGATGTCGCCGGTGGTCTCGATCAGCACGACCGACTCGGGGGCCACGGCCATGGTGCCGACGGCCTCCTCGTGGCCCTCGTGGCCGACGTAGAGCACGGTGTAGCCCTTGCGGGCGCGAACCTTGAGCTCGTGGTGGACCTTGGTGACCAGTGGGCACACCGCGTCCACGACCGTGCCGCCCGAGTGCCGGGCGGCCTCGATGACCTGGGGCGGCGAGCCGTGGGCGCTGAGCATCACCGGGGCGCCGGTGGGGACCTCGGCCACGTCGTTGACGAAGACCACACCCAAGGACTTGAAGTAGTCGACCACGAACTGGTTGTGGACAATTTCGTGGTAGCAGAACACGGGCGGCGCGAAAACCCGGGTCATCCAGTCGAGGGCCTTGATCGCCTTCTCCACCCCGGCGCAGAAGCCGCGCGGGGCCGCCAGGACGACTTTGTCCACGTTCACCACCTCGAGCCTAGTGAGGCCTATTCAGCCCGGGACCTAGGCTGGCGGGGTGTCGGGAGCCCGTATTTCCTCTATCTCCGCGTCGTCCCCGGCCGCCGGGGCGGGCCTCGCCGTGGGCGACGAAGTCGTGAGCGTCAACGGACGCGCGCCGACCGACGTCATCGAGTACCAGCAGCTCGTCGACGGCGAGGTCGTCACGCTGGTCATCCAGCGCCGTGGCGAGGACCTGCGCCGCAAGGTCACCGTTAGCAAGCCCGCCGGCCGGCCCCTGGGCCTGACGGTCGACTCGGCGGTCTTCGACCGGGTGCGCACCTGTGACAACCACTGCTCGTTCTGCTTCATCTACCAGCTGCCCAAGGGCCTGCGCCGATCGCTGTACGTGAAGGACGACGACTTCCGGCTCTCGTTCCTTTACGGCAACTACACGACGCTCACGCGCTTCACCGAGTTCGACCTGGAGCGGGTGGTCGACGAGAGGCTGAGCCCGCTCTACGTCTCGATCCACACCACCAACCCCGAGCTGCGGGCGACCATGCTGCGCAATCCGCGCGGCGCCACCAGCCTGCGCTGGCTGGCCGAGCTGCTGCGCGCCGGCATCGAGGTGCACGGCCAGGTGGTCGTGTGCCCGGAGGTGAACGACGGCGACGAGCTCGCCGCGACGCTGGACGACGTCATCACGCGCTACCCCCAACTGGCCTCGGTGGCCCTTGTGCCGGTCGGGGTCAGCGCGTTCTCCGAGGAGGCCTCCATGCGCCCGCACACCCGCGCCGAGGCCGCGCGGGTGGTGGAGCTGGCCGAGCGGGTCGGACAGCTCACCCGGGAGCTCTTTGGTCGCACCACGGTCTACGCCAGCGACGAGTTCTACCTGGCCGCCGGTCGGCGCCCGCCGGGCCCCGCGCACTACGAAAGCCTCGACCAGGCGGAGAACGGCGTAGGCATGGTGGCGCAGTTCACGCGCGGCTTCGTCGAGCGCGCCGAGACGCCCGCGCTGGGCACCGGCTTCTTCCAGTCGGTCGACGGCGCGCCAGCGTGGGGCTACCGCGCCGAGCGCGGCGCCGGCGAGGCCGACCCGGGGGACGGCCCGCTCACCGTGCTCACCGGCGAATACGCCGCCCCGCTGCTCCGGGAGCTCTTCGACGAGCACGGCTTCGCCGACGTCGAGATCGTCGCCGTCGCCAACCGATTCTTCGGTGGCAACATCCAGGTGGCGGGACTGCTCACCGGGGCGGACCTCGCGCGCGCGCTGGCCGACGTCGATCCGAGCGCGACCTGCCTGCTGCCCGACGTGTGCCTCTCCGAGGGCCGATTCCTGGACGGCACGACCCTGGCCGACCTGCCGAGAGCGGTGACGACCGTGCGCACGACCGGGCGTGACCTGCGCGAGGCGCTGGAGACCCGGCGCGTCGTCACCGGGGCGAGCGCGTGAGCCTTCCCCGGGTCGTCGTTGTCGGGCGGCCCAACGTGGGCAAGAGCTCGCTGGTCAACCGCCTCGCCGGTCGCCGCCTGACCGTGGTCGAGCAGCATCGTGGGGTCACGCGCGACCGCAAGAGCGTCCTGGCCGAGTGGGGCGGCGTCGACTTCGACCTCGTGGACACCGGGGGTTGGCTGCGCTCGGGCGACGACCTCGAGGCCAAGGTGTCCGACCAGGCCGACGCGGCGGTGCGCGACGCGGACCTCGTGCTGCTGGTGGTGGACGGGTCGACCGGCCCGGTGGACGAGGACCAGCACGCCGCGCGCTGGGTCCGGCGCTGCGGCCGGCCCGTCGCGCTGGTGGTCAACAAGGTCGACGACGCGGGCCGCGAGGCGACCATGTGGGAGTTCCTCGCGCTGGGCGTCGGCGACCCGCACCCGGTCAGCGCGCTGCACGGTCGCGGCGCGGGTGACCTGTTGGATTACGTGGTCGACCACCTCGGGCCGGCCCGCACCGAGCCCGAGGTGGAGGCGGAGGACGGGACGCTGAGCGTGGCCATCGTCGGGCGCCCCAACGTCGGCAAGTCGACTCTCTTCAACCGCCTGATCGGCGAGGAGCGCGCGGTCGTGCACGACCTGCCGGGCACGACCCGCGACGCGATCGACACCTTAGTCGACACCAGCATCGGCCCCGTCCGTTTCGTCGACACCGCCGGGATGCGCCGGCGCGCGCGCACTGAAGCCGGCCTGGAGACCTACGCCGTGCTGCGCAGCCTGGAGGCGCTGGACCGCGCCGACGTGGCCGTGCTGGTGGTGGACGCGACGGTCGGCGCCACCGGGCAGGACCAGCGCCTGGCCGAGCGGATCGGCGCCGCCGGCTGTCCGGCGATCGTCGTGCTCAACAAGTGGGAGCTGGTGGCGACCGAGGAGCGGACGGCCGTGCTGGCCAGCGTGGCCGAGAAGCTGGCCTTCCTGGGCGACGCCCCGGTGATCAAGACCACCGCGGTGTCGGGCAAGGGCGTGCACCGGGTTCTGCCAGCCCTGGCCACGGCCGCCGCCGAGTACGTCCAGCGCGTGCCCACCGGGGCGCTGAACCGCGCGGTGCGCGACCTCCAGGCCCGCCAGCCGTCGCCCACCGGCAAGATCCGCTACGCGGTCCAGGGGGCGATCCAGCCCCCGACCTTCACGCTCTTCGTGTCCGGGCGCCTCGCGCCCACCTACCTGCGCTACGTGGAGCGGTCGCTGCGCGAGCGATTCGAGTTGGGCAACACGCCGCTGCGGGTTCGCGTGCGGGTGGAGTAGTGGCGCGCTGGTGCGAGACCTGCGACCGCCCCGTCGAGGGCGAGGTCTGCGAGGTCTGCGGCCAGGACGTCACCGAGCCGGAGCGCACGCCCGTCCCCTGGCGGTGGCGCTTCTTTCTCGTGGCCACCGCGATCTACCTGGTGTGGCGGATCTATCAGTTAATTTCGTGGCTGAGCCACTAGGAGGACCGGATGCCGATCTACGCGCTGGGTGAGCGGACGCCCTCGATCCACCCTGAGGCCTTCGTGCACCCCGACGCGGTGGTGATCGGTGACGTGCGGATCGGGGCGTTCTCGTCGGTCTGGCCCGGCGCGGTGCTGCGCGGCGACTACGGCACGATCGTGGTCGGCGAACGCACCTCCATCCAGGACAACGCCATGGTTCACGCGGTGCCCGAATTCCCCACGGTGATCGGCGACGACTGCGTGATCGGCCACCTGGCCCACCTCGAGGGCTGCGTCATCCACGACCGCGCCCTGGTGGGCAGCGGCTCGGTCGTCCTGCACCGCGCCAACGTCTTCTCCGGCGCGACGGTGGCCGCGGGCGCCGTGGTGCGCAATCGGACCGACGTGCCGCCGGGCGCCCTGGCCGTCGGCGTGCCGGCGGTGATCAAGGAGGGCGCCAGCAACCTCGCCGAGATCGAGTCCGGAGCGGCGTCCTACGTCGAGAACGCCCTGTGGTACCGCAGGGACCTGCGCCGTCTCTAGGTGTTGGACACCTCGATCAGGCGCTCGAGGGCCGTCGCCGCGCGGCCCTCGCGAACGCTGGCCGCGGCCTGGTGGAATCCCTGCACCAGGGTCGTGGCGCGCCCGGCGACGATGAGCGCGAGGGCGGCGTTGGCGCACGCCACGTCGAAGACCGGACCGGGGTCCGCGGCGACGAAGCGGCGGATCGATGCGACGTTGGCCGCGACGTCTCCGCCGCGCAGGACCTCGGCGGAGTGGCGCCGGTCCAGAATGCGCCCGGCGTCGAGGCGGCTCGTCGTGATTTCGTCGGGGGTCACCGTGTAGACGGTGGACGCCGAGCCGAGGGAGAGCTCGTCGAGCCCGTCGTCGGCGTTGACCAGGATGGCGTGGCGGATGCCGCGCGCCCGCAGCACGCGGCTCATGGGTTCCAGCAGGCGGCGTTGCGCCACGCCCACCAGGGTGCGCTCCACCAGCGCCGGGTTTGCGAGCGGTCCCAGGACGTTGAAGATGGTGCGAAAGCCCAGGGTGCGCCGAATCGGCGTGAGGCCCGCCAGCGCGGTGTGGAAGGTCGGCGCGAAGAGAAAACCGATGCCGGCCTGGCGCACGCACGCCTCGACCACCGGCGCCGGGGCGTCGAGGCGCACGCCGAGACCCTCGAGGACATCGGCCGAGCCCACCGACGAGGAGGCCGCCCGATTGCCGTGCTTGGCCACGGGCACACCGCAGCCGGCGACGGCCAGGGCGGCCATGGTCGACAGGTTGACCGTGTGGAGCTGGTCGCCCCCCGTGCCCACGATGTCGATGGCCTCCGGACCGATGTGGAAGGTCGTGGCGGACGCGATCATGGCGTCGATGAATCCGGTCATCTCCTCGGCCGTCTCGCCCTTCATCGTGACGGCGGTGAGGAATCCAGCCACCACCAGCGGATCGACGCGACCATCGAGGATCTCGGCCAGGGCGTCGCGGGCCTGGGCCCGCTCGAGGTCGGTGCCCGCGACGAGTCGCTGGAGCACCTCGGCCGCCAACGGGGCGCTCACCGCGCGGGGCCCTGGGACATAGCGACAAGTTAGTCGGCGCCTCGCGGATACCCCGGGGGGCGCCGGTACGCTTTCCTGATGGGCGCCACGTACCTCGAGGACATCGTGGCCCACCATCGCGCGCGCGCCGCGCGCGACGAGCGTCCCTGGCGCGACCGCGTCGACGCGGTGCGGACTCGGGGTCCCTCCTTCGCGGCGGCGCTGCGCGCCGGCGACACCGTCGCCGTCATCGCCGAGGTGAAGCGCCGCTCACCCTCGAAGGGGTGGATCGACCGGGATCTCGATCCGTCGGCGCTCGCCAGCGCCTACGAGCGGGGCGGCGCGGCCGCCGTGTCCGTCCTGACCGACGCCGAGTTCTTCGCCGGGACGCTCCGCGACCTCGCGAACGTTCGCGCGGCCACGGCGCTGCCCGTCCTACGCAAGGACTTCACGCTGGGTGCCAACGACGTGGTGGACGCCGCCGAGATGGGCGCGTCGGCCGTCCTGCTCATCGTGGCGGCCCTCAGCGACGTCGAGTTGCGGCTCTACCTGGACGTCGCCGCACAGGTCGATCTCGACGCGCTGGTCGAGGTCCACGACGAGGTCGAGGCGCACCGCGCCCTGGACGCCGGCGCGACCCTGGTGGGGGTGAACCAGCGTGACCTGCACACCTTTGAGGTGGACGTCCAGCGTGCGGCACGGGTGGCCGCGGTCCTGCCCGCCCACATCGTGGCAGTGGCCGAGTCCGGATTGGCCTCGCGCGACGACGTCGCGGCGGCGGCGGCCGCGGGTGTCGACGCGGTGCTGATCGGCGAGACCCTGGTGAGAGCGTCGAACCCCGAAGAGCGGGTCCGCGAGCTGTGCGGAGTGGCGAGGGTCGCGCGTGCGTGAGTTCACGACCCTCGACTCCCTGGTCAAGATCTGTGGCGTGACCTCGCCCGCGGACGCGCGGGTCGTCGCCGACGCCGGGGCCGACGCGCTCGGGGTGATCCTCACGGCCTCGCGCCGGCGGGTGGACGCCGACGCCGCGCGGTCGGTGACCGAGGCGGCGCGGGGTCGACTCGTGACGTTCGGAGTCGTGGACACCGGCGACCGCGCGTCACTGGACGCCGTCGTGGAAGGCGTGGGCGTCGACGTTGTCCAGGTACACGGCGAGCTCCGCGACGACCTGCTGGCGACGCTGCGTGACCGGCACCTGGGCGTCGTCAAGGTGCTCGCGATCGGCTCGGAGGAGTTCGCCACGTTCGACGAGATGCTCGTCGACGCGGTGCTCGTCGACGGGCCGACGCCGGGCAGCGGCGTCGCGCACTCCTTCGCCGGCGTGCGCGAGCGCCACTTCGCGCGCCCGGTGATCGCCGCGGGCGGACTGACGTCCCACAGCGTGGCCAGCGTGATCAACGCGCACGACGTGTGGGGCGTCGACGTCGCGTCGGGCGTCGAGTCGGCCCCCGGGGTGAAGGACCCGCTGCGGGTCGTCGAGTTCGTGGAGGCCGCGCGTCGGGCGTTCGCGGCCCGGGAGCCGCGGTGAGGTCGGTGGACCAGCCGATGGCCCGACCCGACGCGGGCGGCCACTTCGGCAGCTTCGGCGGACGCTTCGTGCCGGAGGCGCTCGTTCCCGCGTGCCAGGAGCTCGAGGAGCAGTTCGACGCGGCGTGGCGCGATCCGGCCTTCGTGGCGGAGTTCGACGAGGTCCTCCGCCTGTTCGCCGGTCGCCCGACGCCGGTGACGCCGCTGGAGCGGCTCTCGGTCCACCTCGGGGTCACCGTCTTCGCCAAGCGCGAGGACCTGGCGCACACCGGGTCGCACAAGATCAACAACGTGGTGGGCCAGTCACTACTGACCCGCCGCATGGGCAAGCATCGGGTGATCGCCGAGACCGGAGCGGGCCAGCACGGCGTGGCGACGGCCACCGCGGCCGCGCGGCTCGGGTTGGCCTGCACCGTCTTCATGGGCGAAGTGGACACGGCGCGTCAGGAGCTCAACGTCTTTCGCATGGAGTTGCTCGGCGCGACGGTGGTGCCGGTCACGTCGGGCAGTCGCACGCTGAAGGACGCCGTCAACGAGGCGATGCGCGAGTGGGTCACCTGCGTCGCCGACACGCACTACTGCATCGGGTCGGTGATGGGTCCGCACCCCTTCCCCTGGATGGTTCGCGAGTTCCAGAGCGTGATCGGACGGGAAGCCGCGAGCCAGCTGCGAGAGCTGGGCGTGGCGAGTCCGGACTTCGTGGTCGCCTGCGTCGGCGGGGGATCGAACGCGGCAGGCGTGTTCGCCGGCTTCGCCGCATCCTCGGCGCGCCTGGTGGGCGTCGAAGCGGCCGGGGGATCGGCGGTGGGCAAGGGGACCCCCGGCGTCCTGCACGGCATGCGATCGCTGCTGCTCCAGGACGAGTTCGGCCAGATCGAGGAGGCCCACTCGATCTCGGCCGGTCTGGACTACCCGGGCATAGGTCCGGAGCACGCCCACCTCGCTGAGATTGGGCGGGCCGAGTACTACGCCGTCGCCGACGAGGACGTGATCGGGGCCATGCGACTGCTCAGCGAGCTGGAGGGCATCATTCCCGCCCTGGAGACGGCTCACGCGGTGGCGTGGCTGGCCCAATCGGCGGGCGGGGCCGTGCCGCGGGGTTCGACCGTCCTGCTGAATCTCTCGGGCCGCGGCGACAAGGACGTCGCCCAGGTGCGCGCCATGCTCGGCCCACCGAGGTGACCGGTCTCGAGACGGCGTTGCGCGCCCTGCGCGACGTCGGCCGCAAGGCGCTGGTGCCCTATTTCGTGGCCGGGCTCAGCGACGACTGGGTGCGCCACGTGGAAGCCGCGGTCCAGGCGGGGGCCGACCTGGTGGAGATCGGGCTGCCGTTCTCCGATCCCATGATGGACGGAGTCGTGATTCAGGAGGCCTCCCGTCGCTCCCTGGCTCGCGGCACGACCATCGAGTCGATCGTGCGCGACCTCGAGGGGTACGCCGGCGCGGTGCCCCTGGTGGCCATGACCTACTACAACCTGATGCTCCACTACGGCTTGGAGCGGGCCGCCGGTCGCCTGTCGGGCGTCGGCGTCGCGGGCGCGATCGTGCCCGATCTGACGCTCGAGGAGAGTAACGACTGGCGTCGAGCGTGCGCCGCGCGGGACGTCGCCACGGTCTTCCTCGTGGCGCCGTCCTCGTCGCCCGAGCGCGTGGCCCGCGTGGCCGAGGCGAGCCAGGGCTTCGTCTACGCGTCGGCGCGCATGGCCGTCACCGGCGCCGCCGACGACACCGCCGCCGCCGCCGCGGTCACCTCGGCCGTGCGACTCGCCACGGACCGACCGTGCTACGTCGGCATCGGGATCACCACGCCCGCGCAGGCCACGGCGGCCGGCGCGCTCGGCGACGGCGTGATCGTGGGCTCGGCGCTGGTCAAGCTGCTGCTCGAAGGCGGCGACGGGCACGACGTGGAGCAATTCGTCACAGCCTTCCGCACGGCGCTCGACTAGCCGCAGCCCTTGGATCACTGCGTTTATCAGGGAGTACGTAACCTTACCGGGCGTCGCGATTACCGCACGGTCAACATCCCAGCAGCGCGAACGCGAACGGTCTTTAATGGTCCATGAGGCGCCAACCCTGGTCGCTTCACAGACGAAGTTGGGGGTTTAGATGGCTGATGAACACAGAGTGGCGGATCCGGGACCGCTAGGTCTCGCGGGGTTCGCTATGACCACCTTTTGCCTGAGCGCGGCCAACGCCAACCTGTGGCACGCTGGCGGAGCCGCGGCGGCCTTGGCCCTCGCGCTGGTCTACGGCGGCATCGCCCAGTTCGCGGCGGGCATGTGGGAGTTCCACCGCAAGAACACCTTCGGCGCGCTGGCGTTCACGTCGTACGGCGCGTTCTGGATCTCCTTCTACGTGCTGTTGAAGATCCCGGCGATTTCCGCGGGTACGGACACCGTGGCGGTCTTCCTGCTTGGGTGGACGATCTTCACCGCGTACATGACCATTGCCGCGATGAAGACGAACTTTGCGGTGCTGAGTGTCTTCGTTACCCTGACGGTCACGTTCTTCCTGCTGACGGTCGGTAATTGGGGTGCGGGACACACGGGCTGGATCAAGGCCGGTGGCTGGGTGGGTCTGCTCACGGCAGCTCTCGCCTGGTACGCCTCGGCGGCCGGTGTGATCAACGAGACCCACGGCAAAGTCGTGCTGCCGGTCGGTCCGCTCAACTGACGTAACTTTCCGGTGTCCTCACCGGAGCCACTCTCCGCAGCGCCCGGCCGTTAGGCTCGGGCGCTGCGGCGTTGGTGGCCCGCGATGGTGGCCGCGCGTCGCCGACAGGGGGTGACTCATGGAACAAAAGGTGGCGGATCCGGGTCCGTTGGGCTTGGCGGCCTTCGCCATGACGACGTTCGCGCTGAGCAGCGCCAACGCCAACCTGTGGAAGGGCGCGGGCATCACGGCGGCCCTGTCGCTGGCCTTCTTCTACGGGGGCATCGCCCAGCTGCTCGCGGGGATGTGGGAGTTCGTGCGCAAGAACACCTTCGGCGCCCTGGCGTTCACGTCGTACGGGGCGTTCTGGCTGACTTTTTACGCGTGGGTCAATTGGCAGAAGGGCGCCGGTGGCCTGGGCGTCCTGCTCCTGGGGTGGACGATCTTCACCGCCTACATGACCATCGTGGCCACCAAGACGAGCAACGCGGTCCTGCTCGTCTTCATCCTGCTGACGTTCACCTTCCTGTTCCTGACGATGGGCAACTGGAGCGCCCCCAACGTCCACCTGCACCTGGTGCGGGTCGGCGGCTGGCTGGGCCTGGCGACCGCCGCCGCGGCGTGGTACGCCTCCCTGGCCGGGGCGTACAACGCCACCGCCGGAAAGGTCGTGTTCCCGGTCGGACCGCGCGGCTAGAGTACGGACCACTGGTGGCTTGCCACCGGACCCAACCGCCCGCAGCGCCCGGCCGCCAGGTTCGGGCGCTGCTGGCATTTAGGTCGGCTCTCACGTCGCCGGAGGACCGAGGCGCCCGCGTCGTGCGCGCTCACCGTCCGTTGTCGGCCCCGGGTATCTGTGCTAGGAACTGCGAGAGACCCGCGGAGGGTCCTTATTTATACGGATGCACAAGGAGTGCTTTCCCCGAACAGCACCGTGACGAGGTCAGTGAATGGCGGGGGGCGCTTCACGTCGAGTGAGAGGAGAGACCATGTCGCCCAAGGGTCAAAAGGGGGCCTCGGAGGCCGAGTCGGTCCAGGCGTCGGAGGCCCAGATCGCGGTCCACTGGCGCGAAGAGGGCTACTACTTCCCGTCGGCGCGCTTCATCGGCCAGGCCAACGCGAACGACCCCGCCATCTTCGACCGATTCCGTGAGGAGAACTACCCGGAGTGCTTCAAGGAGTACGCCGACCTCCTGACGTGGGACCACTACTGGCACACCACCCTCGACAGCTCGAAGGCGCCGTTCTGGAAGTGGTTCGTCGGAGGACGGCTCAACGCCTCGTACAACTGCGTCGACCGCCACCTCGCCGAGGACCGCAACAAGGCGGCCATCATCTGGGTGCCCGAGCCCGAGGACGCCCCCACGCAGGTCGTCACCTACCAGGAGCTCTACGAGCGCGTCAACGAGTTCGCCGCGCTGCTCCAGGGCTTCGGCGGGGCCAAAACCGGTGAGGTCATCACGTTCCACCTGCCGATGGTGACCGAGCTGCCGGTGTCGATGCTGGCGTGCGCGCGCCTCGGGATCATCCACTCCCAGGTGTTCGGCGGATTCTCCGGGGCCGCCTGCGGCGGGCGGATCGCCGACTCCAAGAGCAAGATCCTCATCACCATGGACGGCTACTACCGCAACGGCGAGCTGGTGGATCACAAGGTCAAGGCCGACGAGGCCGTCGCCCGCGCCGCCGAGGAGGGCGTGCACGTGGAGAAGGTCCTGGTGTGGCGCCGTCGCGCGGGCGAGTACGCCTCCCAGAGCCCGATCGTGGAGGGTCGCGACTTCTTCATCGACGAGCTGATGCCGGAGTTCAAGAACAAGAAGGTGGCCCCGGTCTCGATGCCGGCCGAGGCGCCGCTGTTCATCATGTACTCGAGTGGCACCACCGGCAAGCCCAAGGGCTGCCAGCACAGCACCGGCGGGTACCTGGCGTACGTCACCGGCACGTCGAAGTACTACCAGGACATCCACCCCGAGGACACCTACTGGTGCGCGGCCGACATCGGCTGGATCACCGGTCACTCGTACATCGTCTACGGGCCGCTGGCGCTGGGCACGACCAGCGTCATCTACGAGGGCGTGCCGACCTACCCGGACGCCGGGCGCCCGTGGCGAATCGCCGAGCGCCTCGGGGTCACGACCTTCCACACCGCGCCGACCACCATCCGAATGCTGCGCAAGCTGGGTCCCGACGAGCCGGCGAAGTACAACTACCGGTTCAAGCACATGACGACCGTCGGCGAGCCGATCGAACCGGACGTGTGGCGTTGGTACCACGACGTGGTGGGCAAGGGGCAAGCGGTGATCGTCGACACCTGGTGGCAGACGGAGAACGGCGGGTTCCTGGGCAGCACCCTGCCCGCGCTGCACCCCATGAAGCCGGGCAGCTGCGGGCCGGCGGTGCTGGGCATCTTCCCCCAGATCCTCGACGAGGACGGCGAGCCGGTCGAGCCGGGCAGCGGACTGGCTGGCAACATCTGCATCCGTAACCCGTGGCCGGGGATCTTCCAGACCATCTGGGGCGACCCCGACCGGTTCGTGAAGACCTACTACGAGAAGTACAACAAGAACCCACAGAGCACCGACTGGCACGACTGGCCCTACTTCGCCAACGACGGGGCGATGCAGGCCGCGGACGGCTACTACCGCATCCTGGGCCGCGTCGACGACGTGATCAACGTCTCCGGTCACCGGCTCGGTACCAAGGAGCTGGAGTCCGCGGCCCTGATGGTCGAGGAGGTCGCCGAAGCCGCCGCCGTGCCGGTGGTCGACCAGATGCGCGGCCACGCCGTCGAGCTCTACGTGGCGCTCAAGCCCGGCTTCACCGCCAGCAAGGAGGTGGAGGACAAGGTGACCAAGATGATCGTCACCGAGATCGGGCCCATCGCCCGGCCGAAGAACGTGTGGATCGTGGCCGACATGCCCAAGACGCGGTCGGGCAAGATCATGCGCCGGGTCATCGCCAGCGTGTCCAACTTCACCGACGTGGGCGACATCACGACCCTGGCCAACCCCGACGTCGTCGACGGCATCCGGCACTACGTCCAGAGCGAGAAGGTGGCCCGCGGTGACGAGCCGCGCGAGCTGACCGCCGAGGAGCGCAAGGTCATCGAGGAGTTCGGGCACGCCGAGTAGGCGTCCCGATCCGTCCTCGCGGCGAAGTCGTGCGCGGCGGCTCGCCTAGGAGTCAAAGCCCAGGCCGAACGCGTCGAGGGTGCGCAGCCAGAGGTTGCGCCGCCCGTCGTGGGCGTCGGCCGAGCGGATCGCCGCCTGGGTGAGTCGGATGAACAGCCAGCGCAGCGGCTCGGGCGGAAACGGCAGTGGCTTGGAGCGCACCATCGACAGGCGCGTGCGCTCGGTGTCGAGCCCGTCGAGCAGGTCGAGCATCGTGGCGGCGCCGAACCGCGTGGAGGCCACGCCGAGGCCGGTGTAGCCCATCACGTAGGCGACCTTGCCGCCGTGCGCGGTCCCCCAGAAGGGGCAGAAGCGCGTGCAGGTGTCGATTGCCCCGCCCCAGGCGTGGGTGAACTTGATCCCGGCCAACTGGGGGAAGGTCTTGAGGAAGTGGCCGGCCAGCGTCGCGTAGGTCGAGGCGCGGAACTCGTACTCGCGACGCACCTTGCCCCGGAAGTTGTACACCGTGTCGAAGCCGCCCCACAGGATGCTGTGGTCCTTGGTCATCCGGTAGTAGTGGAACTGGTTGCCGGAGTCGGCGATCCCCTCCCGACCGGACCAGCCGACGCTGGCCAACTGCTCGGCGCTGAGCGGCTCGGTGACCAGCGCGAAGTCGTAGACCGGGACGACGTACTTGCGCGCCGCGCGCACCAGCGGCGCGAAGACGTTGGTGCCCAGCGCGACGCGCGCGGCGGTCACCGCGCCGTACGGCGTGTGAATGCGCATGGCGTCGTCGACCTCTTCGAGCCACTCGACCTTGGAGTTCTCAAAGATGCGCACGCCAAGCTGCAGGCAGGCGCGCTCCAGGCCCCACACCAGGCGCGCGGGGTCGACCAGCGCCGTGCCGTCGGGGTCGAACAGCGCGCCCTCGTAGAGGGGGGAGTGGACGCGCGCGCGGACTTCGTCGCGTGTCAGGACCTCGACGCGGTCGCCCAGTTCGTTGCGCAGCTGCGCCTCCTCCTCCATTTCGCGCAGCTGCCATGGCGCCACCGCCACGCGCAGCTCGCCGTTGCGCTCCCAGTCGCAGGGGATGTTGTAGCGGCGCACCGTCGCCTCGATTTGGTCGAGGTTCTCGCGTCCCAGGCGCTCGATGATCGACATCTCGTCGGGCCAGCGGCGCAGCCCGTTGCGAAAGCCGTGGGTCAGCGAGGCCGAGCAGAACCCGCCGTTGCGCCCGGAGGCCCCGGCGCCGGTTTCGTACTGCTCGAGGACGACGACCTCGCGGTCCGGTTGGCGCTCCTTGGCCAGTAGCGCGGTCCACAGCCCGGTGTAGCCGGCGCCCACGACGCACAGGTCCGCGCCCAGGTCGCCCACCAGCGCGGCGTGCGGTGCGGGCTCGAGGGGGTCCGAGTCGAGCCACCACAACTCGGGTTGGGCGTGGGCGAGGTGGCGCAGGACGAAGGGGTCCTTGTCTTGCATCTTGAATCCAACCCGTGGTTGGAATCACCCTCTCTAGGTACCGCCTCTTTCGCGACCGGCGCGAACGCCGGATGTCAGTCCGGCCTACGGCCACCGATTCTACCGCCGCGCGCGCCGCGGCCCTGGTGAGAGCGTCCGTGGACCTTCGCCTCTAGACGCCACGGGGGGTCGCGGGTCCACAGTGGAGTCGTGAGCGAGAAGGCTCGCGGACGGGAGCATGGCCATGGAGTTCGTACGGTGGTTTGACCAGATTCGCCTCTCCGACGTCGACCTCGTCGGGGGCAAGGGGGCCAACCTCGGCGAGTTGACGGCGGGCCAGTTGCCGGTGCCGCCGGGATTCGTGATCACCTCCGACGCGTACCGCTACGCGGTGTCCAACGCCGGCATCGCCGACAAGCTCGAGGCCATGGTGGCCGGCGTGGACGCCGACCGCACCCAGGACCTCAACACCGTGGCCGATGAAGCCCAGGGGCTGATCCGTTCGATGACCGTGCCGCCCGACCTGGCCACGGCGATTCTCGCCGCGTACCACCACCTCGGCGACGAGACGATCGTCGCGGTGCGGTCCTCGGGCACCAGCGAGGACGCCGGCGACACCTCCTTCGCCGGGATGAACCAGACCTTTACCAACACGACCGGCGACGTGGAGCTGCTCGAGCGCGTGCTGGACTGCTGGGCGTCGCTCTACGGCGCCCGGGTGATCTCCTATCGCGCGACGCGCGGAATCACCGCCACGCCCGAGATGGGCGTCATCGTCCAAGAGATGGTCCCCTCGGAGCGCTCGGGCGTGATGTTCACGGCCGACCCCTCCAACGGCGACACCAGCACCATCGTCATCGACGCGGCCTTCGGCCAGGGTGAGGTCGTCGTGAGCGGCCAGGTGGAGACGGACATGTACGTGCTCGACAAGGCCGGCCCGCACCTGCGCCACGTGCGCGTGGGCACCAAGGCCTTCCAGCTGGTCCGCGGTCCCGACGGCAAGGACCTGCAGGTCGCCCTGGCCGACGCCGACGCCCGGCGCCGCGTTCTGAGCGACGAGGACGCGGTGGAGCTGGCGCGCCTCGGGCTCGCGGTCGAGGCCCACTACGGCGCGCCGCAGGACACCGAATGGGCCATCGCCAACGGCCACCAGTACCTGGTGCAGTCGCGACCGATCACCACCTTGGCGAGCGCGGCCGCTGAGACCCCGGCGGCCCTGGCGGGTACCCCGTTGGTGCAGGGCCTCGCGGCCTCCCACGGCTCGGCCGTCGGTCGGGTCCGCGTCCTGGCGTCACCCGACGAGGGCGACCAGCTCCTGGACGGCGAGATCCTGGTGGCCAAGATGACCAGCCCGGACTGGGTCCCGACGATGCGCCGCGCCGCGGCGCTGGTCACCGACGGCGGCGGCATCACCTGCCACGCGGCCATCGTGTCGCGCGAGCTCGGTGTGCCCTGCGTGGTCGGCGCGCGCAACGCCACAACGGTGCTGCGCAACGGCGAGTTGGTGACCGTCGACGGGACCAGGGGACTCGTCTACGAGGGCGCCGTCTCCACGAACCCCGCGGCCAGCGTCACCGTCGGCGCGGCGTTGCCGGCGCCGATGGCGCCCCCGCTGGCGACTCGCCTCTACGTCAACCTGGCCTTCGCCGAGCACGCCGAGGAGGTGGCCGCGATGGACGTCGACGGGGTCGGCCTGCTGCGCGCGGAGTTCATGGTGACCGACGCGCTGGCCGGGGTGCACCCCAAGCTCCTGATCAAGCGGGGCGAGCAGGCCGTCTTCGTCGAGAAGATGGCGGCGTCCCTGGGGCGCATCGCCCGGGCGTTCGACCCGCGCCCGGTGGTGTACCGCAGCATCGACTTCCGCACCAACGAGTTCGTCAACCTCGAGGGCGGCTCGGAGTTCGAGCCCCCCGAGGAGAACCCGATGATCGGCTACCGGGGCTGCTACCGCTACGTGCGCGACCCCGAGGTCTTCAACCTGGAGCTGGACGCTCTGGCGCGGGTCCGCGAGCACTCCGCGAACGTCGTGTTGATGATCCCCTTCGTGCGCACCGCCTGGGAACTCGAGGCCTGCCTGGACCTCGTGGCAAAGAGCCCGGCCCACGGCACGCCGGTGTGGGTGATGGCCGAGGTGCCCTCCGTGGCCTACCGCATCCCCGAGTACGCCGCCATGGGCGTGGCCGGGGTCTCCATCGGCAGCAACGACCTGACCCAGCTGATGCTCGGGGTGGACCGGGACTCCCAGGTGTGCGCGGACCTGTTCGACGAGTCCGACGCCGCGGTGCTCGACGCCATCGGACGAATCATCAGCCAGTGCCACGCCGCGGGGATCACGTCGTCGCTCTGCGGTCAGGCGCCGTCAAACCACCCGGCATTCGCCGAGCACCTGGTCCGGCTGGGCATCACGTCGGTGTCGGTCAACCCCGACGCCGTCGACGTGGCCCGCCAGTCGATCGCCCGGGCGGAGTGGCGGCTCCTGCTGGAGGCGGCCGACCCGGAGCACCGTGGCCACCACGAGCTAGTCACACCTAGGGTCTGACTCGGGTCCGGGTCCGCTCGATGCGGGACTTCGGGGACTAGTCACAGGAGGATCGGTGGAGATCGTCTCAGAGTCGGTGGTGGCCGAACGGCTGCGCGCCCTGGGTGGCGCGGAGCCGCGGGTCGTCGTCTCGGGCAACTTCGCCACGCCCTGGGAGCTGGTGCGAGTGCTGGACGGAGCGCTGGCACGCTGCCGCGTCTTCGTGATGAACGCGCAAGACGGCTGGCCCGCCCGCGACGGGTTCATCACCGAGACGCCGTTCCTGGGCCCCGGCACGCGACGCGAGCGTTCGGTCGACTACCTGCCGATGCGTCTGTCGCTGGTGCCGCGGCTGTTCGGCTCCCTGCGACCGCCCGACGCGGTGCTGATCCACACCTCGGCGCCGCGCGGCGGCAAGGTCTCGCTGGGCATCGAGGTCAACATCCTGCCCGCGGCGATCGACCACGTCCGACGCCGGGGGGGACTGGTGGTCGCTCAGGTCAACCCCCGCATGCCCTACACCCGGGGCGACGCCGAGATCGACGTCAACTTGGTCGACTTGGCGATCGAGGTGGACAGCGCGTTGCCGTCACCCGCGGCGCGTCCGCTCGACGACGCCGCGATGGCGATCGGCGAATCGGTCGCCGCGCTGGCCAGCGACGGCGGCACCCTGCAGATGGGCATCGGCCAGCTGCCCGACGCCGCGGCCGCCCAGCTGGGCCACAAGCGCTACCTGGGCGTGTGGTCGGAGCTGGCGAGCGACGGCGTCATGCACCTGGAGCGCGCCGGGTCCCTGGACTCCTCACGTCCGGTCGTGGCGACCTTCCTCTTCGGCACACCCGAGCTCTACGCCTGGGCCGACGACAATCCGCGGCTTCTCATGAAGCGCACCGAGACCGTGAACGACCCGGCGCAGATCGCCTCGCGGCCCGCGATGCTGGCGATCAACACCGCGCTGCAGATCGACCTCCACGCCCAGGCCAACGCCAGCTACGTGGGCGGTGTCATCTACTCGGGCTTCGGGGGTCAGCCCGACTTCGTGAGCGGCGCGCTGCACTCGCCGGGCGGCCAGGCGGTGATCGCCCTGCGCTCCTGGCACGAGAAGTCCGACTCGTCGAATGTGGTGCCGACGCTCGAGTCCCCGGTGTGCTCGTTCCAGCACTCGGTGGTCGTCACCGAGTGCGGCCTGGCGCACATCTTCGGCCGCAGCCAGTTCGCCCAGGCGCGTCTCCTCATCGAGGAGGCCGCGCACCCGAGGGCCCGCGCCGACCTGTGGGCCGCGGCGGAGAAGCTAGGACTGTGCCGCGGCGTCGAGGAGTAGGACGGCGTGGTCGGGCTGGGGAGATTCGAACTCCCGATCTCTCGGCCCCCAGCCGAGCGCTCTAGACCAAACTAAGCCACAGCCCGTGAGGGGACAATCTTATCCCCCGGTCCCTACGGGGCCGGTCGGTGAGCGCCGTGCGGCTGCTCCGGGTGGGTCAGCCACGCCCGCGCCTCGCACAGGTAGGCGATCGTCTCGCCGGTCGCCTTCGCGCGCAGCGCATCCAGTATCCGCTCGTCGAGCGCCTCCAGCAGGTCCTGAACCGACACGGGTCTCCTCTCGCTCAGCCGCCGGCGACGGCGGTCACGATCTCTATCACGGAACCGTCGGGCACCGCGGTGGCGTACCACGCCGAGCGGCGCACCACCTCGCCGTCGAGGGCGACGGCCACCCCGCGCGCCTCCACGCCCAGGCGCGACAGCAGCTGCGCCACCGACTCGGCCGCGTGGTCGCGCTCGACGCCGTTGACCCGGATCACGACGCCTCCACGAACTCCACGGCGCGCTCGGCGGCCCACGGCGCCAGGGCCACGCCGTGGCGGTAGTAGCCCGAGGACCAGCCCCAGCCCGCGGGCTCCAGCCGCTCCAGGAAGGGTCGGCCGTCCGCGCTGGCCGGACGCTGGCCGCCGCGCGTCTCGAGCACCTCGGCGGTCTCCAGACCCGGCACCACGTCGAGCGCGTCGCGCAGCAGCCGGTAGAGCTCGCCGGCTTGGACCTGCGCACCGGCGCGCTCCTCGGAGCTGGCGCCGAGCACGCAGTACCCCCCGGGCCGGCTGACCAGGTAGAAGGGGCGACCCCGCACGTACGCCCGCACCGCGGGTCCGGCGCTGCGATCGATCCCGTCGACGCGCACGGTCACCCCGTGGACCGGTCGGACCCGGTGCGCACCCGACGCGCGCACCCCCGCGGGCAGGGGGGACCACCCGGTGGCCAGGAGCCCCACGTCGCCCCGATAGCGCCCGGCGGCGGCGCACGCCACCACGGACTGCTCGTCGCGACCGACCTCGACCACCGCTTCGGTGACGAGCTCGACGTCGAGGATGTTCAGTGCCTCACGCAGGATGGCCACCGCCTCATCGGGGTCCAGCCACGCGTCACCCTCCATGAGCAGGCCCTCGTGAACCCGGTCCGACAGTCCCGCGAAGAGCGTCGGGTCCGCCGCGCGACGGCGCGTGGTGAAGGGCGCCGCGAAGCGCAGCGCCACCTCGGCGAACTGCTTGACCAGTGCACGGTCGCCCGCGTCCCACCCGACCACCAGGGTGCCCGTCTCGTGCAGGCGTACGCGACGTCCGGTGACGGCGTGAAGCTCCTCGTTCAGCGCGCGCCAACCGGCGAGCGCGCCGCACTGAAGTCGGTAGTTGTCCTCCTCGCCGGGGAGGATCTCGGCGGACGGAGCGATCATGCCGGCCGCGGCCCACGTGGCGCCGCGTCCCGGCGAGGGGTCGAAGATCGTGACGGCGTGGCCGCGTCGCGCCAGACGACAGGCGCTGGCCAAGCCGATGATTCCCGCGCCGATGACCAGCACGGAACGTGCGTCGCTCTTCACGCCGCCAGCGTAGGTCGCGGTCTCGCGGGGCCTCTTCGCTATAGTTGGGGCGGGTCAGCGTTGCCCCGTCGGACAACGCCATGAAGCCAGAACTCTACGACCCCTCTTTCGAGCACGACGCCTGCGGCGTGGGAATCATCGCGGACCTGACCGGCCGGCCTAGCCGCGCCACGGTCACCGACGCCCTCACCGTGCTCGAGAATCTCGAGCACCGCGGCGCGACCGGGGCCGATCCCGACTCCGGAGACGGCGCGGGCGTGCTGGTACAGCTGCCGGATGCGTTCCTGCGGACTGTCTTCGCCGGGCTGCCGGCTTCCGGCGACTACGGCGTCGCTCAGTGGATGGTCCCGCGGGGTCTCGACTGGTCCGCGACCCGCTCCACCGTCGACGCCGCCCTGGCGCGCGTTGGTCTGCGCTCCGCGGGCTGGCGCCCCGTGGCAGTCGACTCGGCCCTGTTGGGCCGGGCCGCCGCGCTCGGCGAGCCGGACTTCATCCAGGAGGTCGTCGTGGGGGAGCGCCCGATGGCGCCCGAGGAACTCGAACGGGCGCTCTTCTGCGCCCGCAAGCTGATCGAGCACGAGACGAGCCTCTACGCGGCGTCGTGTTCGTCGCGCGTGCTCATCTACAAGGGGATGCTGACGGCGCCCCAGCTGCGCCACTACTTCACCGACCTGGACGACCCCGCGCTGGCCTCGGCGATCGCCGTCGTGCACAGCCGCTTCTCTACCAACGTGCTCCCGCGCTGGGAGTTGGCCCAGCCGTTCAGGTTCATCGCCCACAACGGCGAGATCAACACGGTGCGCGGCAACCGCCACTGGATGACCGCGCGCGAGAGCACCCTGCGCGCCGACTCCCTGCCCCTAGCGGTCGCGGACCTGACGCCGATCATCACCGACGGCCTGAGCGACTCGGCGAGCTTCGACGAGGTCGTGGAACTCCTGGTGCACGCCGGGCGCTCGCTGCCCCACGCGATCCTGATGATGATTCCCGAGGCCTGGGAGCGAGCGCCGGCGATGGACGCCGCCCGGCGCGACTTCTACCGATACCACGCCGCGCTGATGGAGCCCTGGGACGGCCCGGCGTCGATCTCCTTCTGCGACGGCCGGGTGGTGGGCGCGGTGCTCGACCGCAACGGACTGCGTCCCGCGCGCTACTGGGTCACCACCGACCAGCGGGTGATCTTCGCTAGTGAGGTGGGCGTGCTGCCGATCGACCCGGCGCGCGTCGCGCGCAAGGGCCGTCTCCAGCCGGGACGCGTCTTCCTGGTCGACGTGGTCGAGGGACGCCTGATCGACGACGACGAACTCAAGGCCTCCCTGGCCCGCCGCCGCCCCTACGGCGAGTGGCTGACGCGCCAGGTCTCCCTCGACGAGCTCGAGTCGCGCCCGATGCTCACGCCCAGCCACGCGTCCGTCCTGCGCCAGCAGGTCAACTTCGGCTACAGCGCCGAGGACCTGGCGATGATCGTGCGCCACATGGCGCAGGTCGGCGAGGAGCCGATCGGCTCCATGGGCTCGGACACGCCCCTGGCGGCCCTGTCGAGCGCCCCGCGCTCGGTCTACGACTACTTCACCCAGCTCTTCGCCCAGGTGACCAACCCGCCCCTGGACGCGATCCGCGAGGAGTTGGTCACGTCCACCCGGGTGTGCCTGGGCGGAGAGGAGAACCTCCTCACCGAAACGCCGGGCCACTGCCACCAGATCGTGCTGGCCTCACCGGTGCTGGGCAACGAGGAGCTGGCCAAGATCCGCTACGTCGAGGAGGAGTCGCGCGTCGAGGGGTTCCACCCGGTGGTCGTCGACGCCCTCTTCGCCGTTGACGGACCGGCGGACCCGGGAGCGCGGCTGGGCGCGGCGCTCGACGCGCTGACCGACGAGGTGGTGGCCCGCGTGCGCGCGGGGGCCAACATCGTTATCCTCACCGACCGCCACACCTCGCCCGAGCGCGCGGCCATCCCCAGCCTGCTGGTGACCTCGGCGGTGCACCACCGACTGGTGGCCGAGCACCTGCGCACGAGCGCGGCGCTGGTCCTCGAGGCCGGCGACGTCCGCGAGGTCCACCACGTGGCGGCGCTGCTCGGCTTCGGGGCGTCGGCGGTCTGCCCCTACCTGGCCTTCGAGTCGATCGACGCCCTGGTTGCCGAGGGCGAGATCGACCGCCTCGGCGCCTACGAGGCCCGCTACCAGTACGCCAAGGCCCTGACCAAGGGCGTGGTCAAGGTCATGTCGAAGATGGGCGTGTCGACGGTGGCCAGCTACGTCGGCTCCCAGCTCTTCGAGGTGGTCGGCCTGGGCGAGGAGGTCCTGGCGCGCTACTTCCCGGGGCTGCACGCGCGCGTGGGCGGTGTGTCGCTGGACCACCTGGGCGAGAGCGTGCTCACCCTGCACGCGCGGGCCTACCACCCGCGCGCCGGCGAGCGCGTCGAACTGGCCCAGCGCGGCGAGTACCAGTGGCGCCGCGACGGCGAGCTGCACCTGTTCAACCCGCGCACGGTCCAGAAGCTCCAGCACGCCACGCGCACCAAGCGCTTCGACATCTTCAAGGAGTACTCAGCCGCTGTCGACGACCAGCGCCGCGCGCGCGTCACGCTGCGCGGGCTCCTGGACCTGGTGCCCGCGGCGTCGCCGGTGCCCCTCCACGAGGTCGAGGACGCCGCATCGATCGTCCGGCGCTTCTCCACCGGGGCGATGAGCTACGGCTCGATCTCCCAGGAGGCGCACACCACGCTGGCCATCGCCATGAACCGCCTCGGGGCCCGGTCCAACACCGGCGAGGGAGGTGAGGACGAGGACCGCTACGACGTGGCCGACCCGCGCTTCAACCGCCGATCGGCGATCAAGCAGGTGGCCTCGGGCCGCTTCGGGGTGACCAGCCGCTACCTGGTGAACGCCGACGACCTGCAGATCAAGATGGCCCAGGGCGCCAAGCCCGGCGAGGGCGGCCAGCTGCCGGGCGCCAAGGTCTACCCGTGGATCGCCCGGACCCGTCACTCCACCCCGGGCGTCGGGCTTATCAGCCCGCCCCCGCACCACGACATCTACTCCATCGAGGACTTGAAGCAACTCATCTTCGACCTGAAGAACGCCAACGACCGGGCCCGGGTGCACGTGAAGCTGGTGAGCGAGCAGGGCGTGGGG
>JBIOFE010000032.1:0-25856 GCA_044446745.1 Acidimicrobiales bacterium | reverse complement strand
GCTGCGTCAACCGGTCAGCCTTCGCAGTAAGTCTAACAACGCGCAAAATGCGAACGGGCCACCCGGGGGGGTGGTTGGCCCTTTCGCGAAACCTAAGCTCCACCCAGGGGGGCGGGTGGAACCGGCACCCACAAGTATCGCCAGGAGGGATGTATCTTTCAAGTGAATACGGATGATACTTCCTATCTGTAATATGGATACATGGAGATTCGCCAACTCGAAGCGATCGTCGGCATCGACGATCACGGAACCTTCTCGGGCGCCGCCGCCGCCCTCGGCACGGTCCAGTCCAACATCTCCAGTCGCGTCGCGCGTCTCGAAGCCGAGCTGGGCACCGAACTGGTCAACCGCGCCACCGGGGTGCCGACCGAGTCCGGACGGGTCGTGGTCCAGCGCGCCCGGCGAATCCTGAGCGAGCTCGGCGCCATCGCCGCCGACGTCTCGGAGCTGCGCGCCAACGTGCGCGGCCTGGTCACGCTGGGCATGATCGGCTCGGGCGGGCGCTGGATCATCCCGCTGCTGCTCGCGGCCCAGCGCGAGCGGTTCCCCCACGTCGCGCTGCACATCGTCGAGGGGTCCAACTCGACCCTCGAACCCCAGCTGGTCCACGGGCTGCTCGACCTGTCGGTCCTCGCCGGGCCGGTCAACTCGCCCGAGCTCACCAGCACCGACCTGTTCGACGAGGACCTCGTGCTCATCGTCCCGCGTGACCACCCTCTGGCCGCCACCGGCGCCCCCGTGACCCTCGCCACGCTGGCCCCCTACGAGTTGCTGCTGCCGCTCGGGGGCTCGCCGATTCGCCGCGAGATCGACGACGCCAGCCACGCCCAGGGCGTGGAGCTGCGCCCGCTGCTGGAGATGGACGGCCTGCGCACCATCGCCTCGCTGACCTTCGACGGTCTGGGCATCTCGATCCTGCCGGCCTCGATGCTCTCGCGGCACCTGCGCGACCGATTCGTGGCCGTCCCCCTCGAGGGCCTCCCGCGGCGGCGCGTGGTCATGGCCGGGCGCCGCTTCGGCTTTCCCGCGGCGCCCGTGCGCGCGGTGCAGGCCCTGCTAAGCGAGCTGGTGGGCAGCGCCGAGGACGTCCCGGCCGGCGTGTACCTACCGGCGGCTCGCCGTCTGCCATAGTCGGTCGGTGGCCACCCGCCTCTCGCCGGCCGACACGGCCGCCCTCATCGTCCAGCGCGACCGCGCGTTCCGGCGACTGGTCGCCCACGTCGGCCCTCCCCCGCCCTTCCGTCGTGTGCGCGTCGACGCGCGCTTCGCGACGCTGGTCCGCTCCATCACGTTCCAGCTCCTCGCCACCAAGGCGGCCAACACGATCCACGCTCGGGTCCACGAAGCGTGCGGTGGGCGGGTGACCGTGGACTCGGTCCTGGCCGCCGGCACGGCGAACCTGCGGGCCGTCGGCCTGTCGGGCACCAAGGCCGCGGCCATGATCGACCTGGCCGAGCACGTGGCCGACGGTCGGGTGCGCCTGGGCGCGCACGGACGCATGAGCGACGAGGACGTCACGCGCGAGGTCACCGCGGTCCACGGCATCGGACCGTGGACCGCCGAGATGTACCTGATGTTCTCGCTGGGCCGGCCCGACGTGTGGCCGGTGGGCGACCTGGGCGTGCGGCGCGGCTGGTCGCTCCTGCACGGGCACGACGAGATGGTGAGCCCCCAGGAGCTGCGCGTGGCCGGCGAACGCTTCGCCGGCGTGCGCTCGGGCGTCGCGTGGTACTGCTGGGCCACCGTCGACGACGACGCCTGGTGACCAGTAGCCTCGCGGGCGTGCCGAACCTCACCCTGGCGGACTTCGAGCGCGACGCCCTGCCCGCGCTCAGCGCCTTCGGCAACATCCCGTGCCTCTCGCCGATGTTTGACGAGCGCTGGGACGAGAACGGCCACATCGAGGCGGCCATCCAGCTGCTGGCCGACTGGGCGCGCCAGCGCCGTCTGGCCGGCGCCGAGGTGGCGATCCACCGGCTCGCCGGGCGCACGCCGGTCCTGACGGTCACCGTGCCGGCGACCGGGCCGAGCACCGGCACCTGCGTGCTCTACGGGCACCTCGACAAGCAGCCGCCCCTCGGCGACTGGTCCGAGGGCCTCGACCCCTACGAGCCGGTGCGCCGGGGCGACCGGCTGTACGGGCGCGGTCTGGCCGACGACGGCTACGCCGTCTTCGCCGCGGCGCTGGCCCTGGAGGCCCTCGAGGCCCAGGGCCGACCGCACGCTCGCTGCGTCGTGCTGATCGAGGCCAGCGAGGAGAGCGCCAGCTCCGATCTGGACGCGCACCTCGACGCGCTCACCGACCACCTGGGCCAGGTGGAGCTGCTGGTGTGCCTCGACTCGGGGGCCCTCACCTACGACCGGCTCTGGGTGACCTCGTCGCTGCGGGGCAACGTCAACGTGCGCGTGAAGGTCGAGGTCCTGCCGCGCGCGCTGCACAGCGGGCTGGCCAGCGGCGTCGTGCCCTCCTCCTTTCGCGTGCTGCGCCAGCTGCTCGACCGAATCGAGGACGCCGCGACCGGGCGCGTCCTGTTGCCCGAGCTGTGGGCCAAGATTCCCCGGGAGCACGAGGCCGCCGCCGAGGCGCTGACCGAGGAGTTCGGCGACGTGGCGTCCCACGAGCTCGCGGTCCTCGACGGCGTGCGCCTGATGGGCAAGTCCCCGGCGAAGCGCCAGCTGCGCCGCACGTGGCGCCCGGCGCTGTCGGTGATCGGCATGGGCGGCATCCCTGACCCGGCCATCGCCGGCAACGTGCTGCGCACCTCGACCACGGCCGTGCTCTCGATGCGCCTGCCGCCCACCGTCTCGTGCGCCGTGGCCGCCGGCGCCCTGGTCGAGGCCTTGAGCGAGAGTCCGCCCGAGGGAGCCCACGTGAGCGTGACCGTCGACTCCAAGGGCGACGGGTGGGTGGCGCCCCCGGCGTCGAAGTGGCTCGCCGAGGCGATGGTCGCGGCGTCGCGGGCCGGCTTCGACCGCGACCCCGGCTTCATTGGCGAGGGGGGCTCGATACCCTTCCTGGCCAAGCTCGGGCGGCGCTACCCGGCCTGCCAGTTCCTGGCCACCGGGGTCCTGGGACCGGAGTCCAACGCGCACGGCATCGACGAGATGCTCGACCTGCCGACGGCGGTCGCCGTGACCAACGCCGTGGCCACGGTCGTCGAGGCCCACGCGCGCGCGTCGTAGACGACGAGGGGGGCGACCATGACCACACGCCACGTGCTCGGCAACGGCACACCGATCCAGGTCGTGGGCAGCCCCGACGCGCCCCGCGCCCTGATCGTCCTGCAGGAGGCCTTCGGGGTCAACGACCACATCCGATCGATCGCCCAGCGCTTCGCCGACGAGGGGTACTACGTCGTGGCGCCCGAGCTGTTCCACCGCACCGGGTCACCGGAGATCTCCTACGACGACTACGCCCAGGCCGGACCGGCGATGGGCTCGCTCGACCCCGAGGGACTGGAGGAGGACGTCAGCGCCGCCGCGACGTTCCTCGAGGCGGCGGGCTACGCCACCGCGTCGATCGGCGTGGTCGGCTACTGCATGGGCGGCTCGGTTTCGCTCTACGCCGACACGCTGGGCGTGGTCGGCGCGGCCGCCTCCTTCTACGGCGGCGGCGTGGCCGCGGGCCGCTTCGGACTGCCGCCGCTGGTCGAGCTGGCCCCGGAGCTGCGCGCGCCGTGGCTCGGTCTCTACGGCGACGCGGACCAGGGGATCCCACCCGAGCAGGTCGAGGCGCTGCGCGCGGCGGCCGCGACGTCGGGCGTGGCCACCGAGGTCGTGCGCTACCCCGAGGCCGGCCACGGCTTCAACTGCGACGCGCGGCCGGCCAACTACAACGCCGCGGCCGCGGCCGACGCGACGGCGCGCACGCTGGCGTTCTTCGCCGACCACCTGGCGGCCAGGTAGCTCAGCTGCGCGGGACGTCCTTCCACGGGAGGTCCTTGTCGACGCGCGGCTCGCCGGACAGGCCCAGCACCCGCTCGCCGATGATGTTGCGCATGACCTCGCTGGTGCCGCCCTCGATGGAGTTGGCGCGCATGCGCAGGAACGCCTTGTGCGGGTCGGCGGCGTTGAAGGCGCTCTCGGTGGGGCGCACCAGCGGGTAGCGCGAGCCGTAGAGCAGGCCCTCGGCACCCAGCAGGTCGACCAGAAGCTCGCTGGTGCGCTGATTCTCCTCGGCGAAGGCCAGCTTGGCCGTCGAGCCCTCGGGGCCCGGCGTGCCGGCGCGACGCAGGTCGTTGGCCCGCCAGTTGGCCAGGCGCCCGACCTCGTTGGAGACCCAGCGCTCCATCAGTCGCGCGCGCAGCGCCATGGCGTGCCCGTCGACGCGCCCGGCCCACTTGCGCCGCCAGATGTTGAGGGCCTCGCCGATGAGCCCGGAGTTGCGCGGTGGCACCGTGCCGCCGATGGAGACCCGCTCGTTCATGAGCGTGGTGATCGAGACGCCCCAGCCCTCGCCCACCGCGCCCAGGCGCATCGTGTCGGGCACGCGAACGTCGTGGAAGAAGCACTCGTTGAACTCCGCCTCGCCGGTCACCTGGTAGAGCGGGCGCACCTCGACGCCCGGGGCGCGCATGTCCACCAGGAAGGCCGTGATTCCCTTGTGCTTGACCGCGTCGGGATTGGTGCGCGCGATGATGAGCCCGAAGGCCGACACATGGGCCAGCGTCGTCCAGACTTTCTGGCCGTTGAGGACCCACTCGTCGCCGTCGCGCTCGGCCCGGCAGGCCAGGCTCGCCACGTCCGAGCCCGCGCCGGGTTCGGAGAAGAGCTGGCACCAGACCTCCTCGCCGGTGAAGAGCGGTCGCAGGTAGCGCTGCTGCTGGGCGGGCGTGCCGTGGATGACCAGGGTCGGGGCCACCATGCCGTAGCCGATGACGTTGCGCATGACCGGCGAGGGCGCGTGGGCGCCCGCCAGGCGGCGCATGGCCAGCAGCTGCTGGGTGGGCGACCCGCCCAGTCCCCCGAGTCCCTCTGGGAAGTGGACCCAGGCCAGGCCCCGGTCGAACTGCTCGCCGAGGAACTTCTCGACTTCGGTGGTGGCGGGCGGGTACGACGCCACCAGCTCGTCGACTCGCCGATCGATCTCCGCGTCGGTGACGGCCACGGGGCCTCCTTCTCGTCGAGTGCATCCTACGCAGGGCGTCTTGCGGGGGCGATCCACCGAACTAGAACGGAGGGGTGACTACACGGCGCATCCTCGCCACCTCGGGCGGCTACGTCGCCGGCCCGGTCCAGATGTCGTACCGCCTGGGCGAGATGCTCCTCGAGGCCCTCACCCTCACGGGTCAGGTCCGCCCGCGGGTGTGCCTCGTCAACACCGCCGGCGGCGACGGCCTGGCGTGGTACGCGATGAGCTACGAGGCCTTCAACGCGGCCGGCTGCGACGTGACCGAGCTCAAGCTCTTCAACCAGCCCTCGGCCAACCCCGAGGAGCGGCTCAACCGCAGTGACCTCGTGTGGGTCGCCGGCGGCTCGGTGGCCAACCTGCTGGCGCTCTGGCGATTGCACGGCGTCGACGAGGCGATGCGCGCGGCGTGGGAGCGCGGCGTCACGCTCGCAGGCGTGTCGGCGGGCAGCCTGTGCTGGCACGTCGGGGGTACGACCGACTCCTTCGGGCCGACCCTGCAGCCGGTGACCGACGCGCTGGGACTCCTGCCCTACGGCAACGGCGTGCACTACGACTCAGAAATCCAGCGCCGGCCGCTCCTGCACCAGCTGGTCGGCGACGCCACCCTGCCGCTCTCCTACGCTTGCGACGACACCGTCGGGCTCTGGTATGAGGGCACCACGCCCACGCGCGTGGTGAGCGACCGCGACGTCGATCCCGACACCGGCCCGGCCGCCTACCGCGTCGAGTTCATCGACGGCGGGGTCGTCGAGACCCGCTTCGGCGTGGGCGCCTCAGTCAGCTGATCCGACGTCGACCAGCGCGCGGCGCACCTCCTCGCCCGCGCGATCGAGTCGAGCGGCCGCGTCGAGCGCGTCGCGCGACCCGCACGCGCTCAGCCAGTTGGCCAGCACGAGGTAGCCGGCCTGGGTGAGGACGGACTCCGGGTGGAACTGGACGCCCTCGAGGGGCAGCGCGCGGTGTCGAATGCCCATCACCAGCCCGCCGGACCACGCCGTCAGCTCGAAGCAGTCCGGCAGCGTCGCCCCGTCCACCACCAGGGAGTGATACCTGCCCGCGACCAGGGGATTCGGAGCGCCGGCGAAGACGCCGACGCCGCCGTGCTCAACCAGGGTCGAGCGCCCGTGGACGAGTTCGGGCGCCGCGACGATCCGCGCACCGTAGGCCTCGCCGAGCGCCTGGTGGCCGAGGCACACGCCGAGCATGGGGAGTCCCTGCGCGGCGCAGTACTGGATCACCTCGAGGCAGCGGCCCGCGTCGCGCGGGTGACCCGGCCCGGGTGAGATGAGCACGCCGTCGGGCGCCCAATCGGCCAGGACGTCGGCGTCGACCTGATCGTTGCGGCGCACCTCGACCGTCGCGCCGAGTTCGCCCAGATACTGCACGAGGTTGTAGACGAAGGAGTCGTAGTTGTCGATGACGAGGATCGACGGCCCGCGCGTCATGGCTGAATCCTACGGGGCGCCGCGGCCCGCTCAGTAGCCTGGAGAGATGGCCCCGCTCGATCGCGTCGCGTTCGAGGAGCTCGCCGGGGCCGGCTTCACGGTGGTGCCGCTCACGCGCACCCTGCAGCTGGACCGCGAGACGCCGGTCTCGCTCTACCAGCGCTTCGCCGGCGGCCGGGCCTTCTTCCTCCTGGAGAGCGCCGCGCTGGGTGAGGAGACGGGCCGCTACTCGTTCATCGGCCTCGACCGGCTCTGGCGCGTGACCACCCGCGACGGCGCCACAGTGTGCGAGGGTGCGGCGCGGCCCGCCGGCGTCGACGCCCCGCTCGGCGTGGTGCGGGCCCTGCTGGCGCGCCACCGCGCCCCGCGCGCGACCGACCTGCCGGACCTCACCTCGGGGGCCGTGGGCTTCGTCGCGTACGACTACGTGCGCCGGCTCGAACGCCTCCCGCGCGCCCCCGAGGCGGATCCCTGGCCCGACGTCGACTTCTCCTTCCCCGGTGCCGTCCTAATCTGCGACCACCTTCGCCACTCGACGACCGTCGTCGTCAACGCCGTGCTGGGCGAAACATCGCTTGACGCGACTTACGACCGGGCCGCCGAGCGGCTCGAGGCCATCGTCGACACGCTGCTCTCCCCCGCCCCGGCGAGCGACCCGGTGGCCGAGTGGATCGTCGCCCTCGCGCCCGAGGAGCGTGACGCGGTCGACGTGCGGGCCCTCGCCGCGCGCCTGTCGAACTTCTCGAGCGCGGCCTACGGCGCGGTGGTCGAGCGGGCCCAGGAGCACATCGTCGCCGGCGACGTCTTCCAGGTCGTGCCGAGCCAGCAGTTCCGCCGCCCCACCAGCGTCGACGCGCTGACCCTCTACCGGGTGCTGCGCGCGCTCAATCCGTCGCCCTACATGTACCTGCTCGACAACGGCGACAACCAGATCGTGGGCGCCTCGCCCGAGATGCTGGTGCGCGTGCACGACGGCGTGGTGAGCACGCGCCCGATCGCCGGGAGCCGTCCGCGCGGCGCGACCGAGGCCGAGGACCAGGACCTCGAGGCCGAGATCCTGCGCGACGACAAGGAGATGGCCGAGCACGTGATGCTGGTGGACCTCGGGCGCAACGACGTCGGCCGGGTCGCCGCGCCGGGCACGGTGCACGTCGAGCAGCTGGCCCACGTCGAGCGGTTCAGCCACCTCATGCACCTGGTCTCTCAGGTCAGCGGGCGGCTGCGCGACGGCCTGGACGCCTTCGACGCGTTCGACGCGTTGTTCCCGGCCGGCACGCTCACCGGCGCGCCCAAGGTGCGGGCCATGGAGCTCATCGACGAGTTCGAACCGGTGCGTCGCGGTCCCTACGGCGGGGCGGTGGGCTACTTCGCGCTTAACGGCAGTGCCGACTTCGCGATCACCATCCGCACGCTGTCGATCCGGGCCGGCGTGGCGACGGTCCAGGCCGGCGGCGGCGTGGTCGCCGACAGCCAGCCGGAGCTCGAGTACCGCGAGTGCCTCAACAAGGCCTCGGCGCCCCTGCTGGCGCTGCAGATCGCCGATCCCGTCTGACGGCACCTAGCGCGGCCGCAACTCCTCGAAGTCGGTGGCGATCCGGTCCGTCGTGGCGCCGTCGACGCCGGCCGCCGCGGCGAAGTCTCGCCAGCGCGCGACGGCGGACGCCACCTCGCGCAGCACGGACTCGACGCCCGGCACCTCGTGACGGTCCCCCATCACGCGCAGGTCGTCCAACGAGATGTCGACGAAGCGCCCGTTGACGCTCATCTGATGGTTCTGGGTCCACGAACCCCCCCAGTTCGAGTGCGTGACGTCGTAGGCCGGCGCGAGGCGCCACGCCCCGTGCTCGGGCAGGAGGAAGGAGAAGTTCTTGGCGTGGTCGTCGCGGTTCACGCCGAAGACGTTGAAGGCCGCGCGGCGGAAGATCTCCTGGGCGGCGTCGGGGCCTAGCCCCAGGGCGCGCGCGGTCAGGAAGTAGCTCGAGTAGGCGTGCACCCGGCGAGCGTTGTAGTCCAGGTGCGCCAGCGCGCACAGCGTCTGGAGGTGGATGCGCTCGCCGTGCGCGCCGCGATCGAAGCGTCGCGTCATGAAGTGCGCGCGCGGCCCCTCGGGCAGGAGCTGGGACTCACTCATCGAGACGCCCGCGCTCGTGGCCATGAGGTAGTAGGCGTACTCCACCCGGCAGTACTCCTGGCTGGCCACCAGCGGATCGCTCTGGCCGGCCGGGTCGCCGACGCCGTCGAGCTTGAGGAGCCACTGCTCGAATCCCGCGGGCGCGGCGAACTGTCCCGAGCGCATCTGGCCCGTCGTCGGGTTGAAGGCCAGCACCGCCTTGGCCCGGGCCCCGCCCGCCGAGGAGCCCACCGAGATCAGCTCGGCCAGCGCGCGGTGGGTGTCCTCGTCGCCGGCCAGCGAACCGCTGATCTGGGCTCGCGCCGCCGCCACCAGGTCCGCCAGCTGCACCGCGCTCACCTCGCCGGTGGGCGGGCCGGCCGGCGGGCGGAACGTGAGCGCCCCCATCGCCCGGTCGCTCGCGTACGCCAGGCGATCGAGCGGGGTGATGCGCTCGCGGTCCACACCCTGCTCGGCCATCCAGGCGTTGACCAGCGCGTTGCCGAAGCGGTCGGGCAGCGCGTCGGCCAGCAGGGCCGGCAGCCCGTAGAACGTCGCACGGGGCAGGTCGGGGAAGAGGTAGACGCCGCGGCGCCGCGGCATGTACAGCGGGGCGAGCTCGGCGCCCTCGTCGACCCACCGGTCGTCGTACTCGAAGGCGTAGACCCCCGACGACGGATCCGGGGCGACGTAACCCACCACCCGACCCCAGGCCGACACCTCGATGGCGAGCGCCGGCGTGTAGGTCACGCGGGACCCTTGGGCCGGCGCACGCGCTGGCGCGATCGCGCGGCCTCCCCGTGACTGCTTCGCCACAGCTGCGCCGGGCTCACGGTGGGCGCGGCCGGGGCGAAGGCGGCGAGCCAGTCGGCGCGATCCAGGGCGCGCGCGACGCGGATCACCGTGGTCAGGCTCGACCCACGCCCGCGCTCGAGGTCCTGGACCGCCGACACCGAGACGTTGGCCCGTTCGGCCAATTGGGCCTGGGTAAGTTCGCGCGCCACCCGGAGCCGGCGAACGTCCGACCCGAGGCGCACCTCCCACTCAGTAGTAGTAGATAACAAATCTGATATCATGTTTTATACCTCAATTAGGATTGTATCACCTGATATATCGTGTGTTCAACCGCCACCGGAATCAGGCGGTCTTCGTGATACGTGATTATAGACATATTTTCCCGCAAAATGGCCTCACGTATGCTGACTCCTGAGCGCAGCCCGGGAGGACGACGTGGCCGACGAGAGCGATTACGAGACCTGGCGACAAAGCTACGAATCCCAGGAGTTGCGCGACACGCCCTTCGCCACCCTCTCGGGGATCCCCCTGGAGCCGGTCTACGGACCCCGAGACGGCGAGTTCCCCGGCGTCTACCCCTACACCCGGGGCGCCTACGCGTCGATGTACCGCGCGAAGCTCTGGACGATGCGGATGTTCGCCGGCTTCGGCACCGCGGTCGACACCAACGAGCGCTTCAAGGACATCATCCGCTCGGGCGGGACGGGACTGTCCACCGCCTTCGACATGCCCACCCTGCTGGGGCTGGACTCCGACGACCCGATGGCCCTGGGCGAGGTCGGCCGCTGCGGCGTGGCCATCGACTCCCTGGCCGACATGCGCGACCTGTTCGCCGACATCGACCTGGCGTCGATCACCACCTCGATGACCATCAACTCGCCCGCCGCGGTGATGCTGGCCCTCTTCGTGGCCCAGGCCGAGGAGCGGGGCGTGGCGCGCCACCTCCTCGGCGGCACGCTGCAGAACGACATCTTGAAGGAGTACCAAGCCCAGAAGGAGTTCGTCTTCCCGCCGCGTCAGTCGATGCGCCTGGTGCGCGACACGATGGCCTTCACCGCGGCCGAGATGCCGCGCTGGCACTCCATCTCCGTCTCGGGCTACCACATCCGCGAGGCCGGCTCGACGGCCGCCGAGGAGCTCGCTTTCACGCTGGCCAACGGCTTCGCCTACGTCGAGCTGGCCCGCGAGGGCGGCCTCAGCGTGGACACCGTCGGCCCGCGCCTCTCCTTCTTCTTCAACGCCCACATCGACTTCTTCGAGGAGATCGCCAAATACCGCGCGGCCCGGCGCATCTGGGCGCGCTGGATGAGGGAGCAATACGGCGCCACCGACGAGCGCACCACCCAGCTGCGCTTCCACACCCAGACGGCCGGCGTGTCGCTCACCGCCCAGCAGCCCGAGAACAACCTCAGCCGCACGGCGATCGAGGCGCTGGCCGGCGTCCTGGGCGGCACCCAGTCGCTGCACACCAACGCGATGGACGAGGCGCTGGCCCTGCCCAGCGAGCGCGCCGCGCGTCGGGCGCTGCGCACCCAGCAGATCATCGCCTACGAGACCAACGTGGCCCACGTGGCCGACCCGCTGGGCGGCTCGTGGTACGTCGAGGAGCTCACCGACGAGATGGAGCGGCGCGCAGAGGCCCTCTTCGCCGAGATCGCCGAGATGGGGGCCGGCTCGATGCTCGAGGGCTGCATCCGGGGCATCGAGGAGAACTGGTTCCAGCGCCACATCGCCGACTCGGCCTACGAGCTCGAGCGCGCCTTCAACGCCAGGGAGCGCATCGTGGTGGGCGTCAACGACTTCACCGAGGGCAACGACGAGGAGGACCTCTCAATCCTCCAGATCACCCACGAGGACGAGAAGCGCCAGCTCGAGCGCCTCGAGCGGGTCCGCGAGGAGCGCGACGGGGTCGCCACCCGCGAGGCGCTGGCGAAGCTGGCGCGACGCGCGGCCCACCCCGAGGCCAACCTCATGGGCGACCTCATCGACTGCGCCCGGGCGTACGCGACCGTCGGCGAGATGATGTCGACGATGGCCGGCGTCTTCGGCCGCTACGTCGAGGTGCCCACCCTGTGACGGTGCGCGTCCTCGTCGCCAAGGTCGGTCTCGACGGGCACGACCGGGGCATCAAGGTCGTCGCGCGGCTGCTGCGCGACGCCGGCATGGAGGTCGTCTACACGGGCCTCTTCCAGACCCCCGACTCGGTGGCCACCGCGGCCATCGACGAGGACGTCGACGTGGTGGGGCTCTCGATGCTCTCCGGGGCCCACCTGACCCTGGCCCCGCTGGTCGTGGCGGCGCTGCGCGAGCGCGGGTCCGAGATCCCGGTGGTCGTCGGCGGCATCGTGCCCAGGGACGACGTGGGCGACCTGCGCGCGGCCGGGGTGGCGGCCATCTTCACGCCCGGGGCCACCCGCGACGAGATGGTGGCCACCATCACCTCGCTGGTCCCCTCGCGGACCTGACGCCTTCGGCGCACGCCGGTCGTGGTGTCACCGGCCCGCGGTAGATTCGCCCCCGTGACCGACGTCCTCCTCTTCCACCACGCCCAGGGCCTGACCCCCGGGGTGCACTCCTTCGCCGAGCGGCTCCGCGACGCGGGCCACGTGGTCCACACCCCGGATCTCTACGACGGCGCGACCTTTCCCAGCGTCGACGCCGGCGTCGCCCACGCCAAGGCGATCGGCTTCGACGTGATCCTCGAGCGCGGCCGGCGGGCCGCGGGTGAACTGATCGGTCCCCTCGTCTTCGCCGGATTCTCCCTCGGCGTGCTGCCCGCCCAGCAGCTGGCCCAGACCACACCCGGCGCCCGAGGGGCGCTGCTCCTTCACGGCTGCGTCCCGGTCACCGAGTTCAGTCCCGCGTGGCCCGCGGGCGTCCCGGTCCAGATCCACGCGATGGCCGACGACCCCTGGTTCGCCGAGGACGTCGACGTGGCGCGCGACCTGGTCGCGTCGGTCGAGGGCGCCGAGCTGTTCCTCTACCCCGGCTCCGGCCACCTCTTCGCCGACGACAGCGTGGCCGACTACGACCCGGCCGCTACGGCGCTGCTCATCGCGCGGGTCCTGAGCTTTCTCGGCGGCGTCGCCTAGCGCCTAGCGGAAGTCGCCCTGCAGCTCGGCCAGCGCCGCGCTGCCCGGGCAGAGGTCGCGCAGCGGGATCTTGCTGAGCCCGGTGGCCGGCGTGTGGTTGACGTCGTGGACGTCGGGGGCCGACTCGTTGACGTAGAGCAGCCCGGTGGCGATCTCGCCGCGCTCGGTGCGCTCGCGCACGTAGTCGTCGACCGACTCACGGTTGCTGGCGTCGTAGCCCTCGGGCACCGAGCGGAACCGCACCACGCTGCCGTCGTGCATCACCACGTCGCGCACCTCCGCGGAGCCGACGTCGACGGTGATCTCGACGCGCACCGGCACGAAGTCGGCCTCGATCTCCTTGACCTCGTGCTGGCGCACGAAGCGGTAGCTCTTGGTGGAGCCCTCGTGGTCGTTGAAGGTCACGCACGGGCTGATCACGTCGATGAGCGCCAGGCCCCGGTGGGCGACGGCGGCCTTGAGGATGGGCACCAGCTGGGCCTTGTCCCCGGAGAAGGCCCGCGCCAGGAAGGTCGCGCCCATCGACAGGCCCATGAGGATCGGGTCGATCGGGGCGATGGCGTTGGGCTCGCCCTTCTTCGGCTTGGAACCGATGTCGGCCGACGGCGAGAACTGCCCCTTGGTCAATCCGTAAACGCCGTTGTTCTCGATGACGTAGACCATGTTGACGTTGCGCCGGATGGCGTGGGCCAGGTGGCCCAGGCCGATCGAGAGCGAGTCGCCGTCGCCGGAGATGCCGATGTAGATCAGCTCGCGGTTGGCGGCGTTGGCCCCGGTGGCGATGGTCGGCATGCGCCCGTGGGCCGAGTTGAAGCCGTGGGCCCCGCGCACGAAGTAGGTCGGGGTCTTGGACGAGCAGCCGATGCCCGAGAGCTTGGCGATCATCCGCGGCGGCGTGGAGAGCTCCCAGAACGCGTGGGTGATCGCCGCGGTCACCGAGTCGTGGCCGCACCCCGCGCACAGCGTCGACATGGCGCCCTCGTAGTCGCGCAGGGTCAGCCCCAGCTGGTTCTTGGGCAGCGGGGCCAGGGGGATGAGGGGCTTGGCGATCGAGGTCATCGGGTCACCTCCACGGTAGCGAGGACGCGCTCGACCACGGTCCGCGCGCTCAGGGGGAACCCCCCGTAAGCCAGGACCGGGCGCATCTTCTCGATGGCCACGCCAGTCTCGATGGCGATCAGGCTGCGCAGTTGGGCGTCGCGGTTCTGCTCGACCACGAAGCAGTACTCGTGGGCGTCGATGAAGGCCCGGACCTCCTCGGAGAAGGGGAACGCCCGCACCCGCAGGTAGTCCACCGGGATCCCGGCCTCGCCCAGGACGTCGCGGGCCTCGCGCACCGCCAGGTCGCAGCTGCCCAGCGTCACCACGCCGATGGTCGCGCCCTCGCGGCGCTCCACGAAGGGCGCCGGCACGTACTGCGCGGCGGCGGCGTGCTTCTTCTTCAAGCGGTCGACGACCTCCTGGTACTCCTCGGGGTCCTCGGTGTAGCGCCCGTGCAGGTCGTGGCCCGAGCCGCGCACGAAGTAGGCGCCCTGCTCGACCGAGCCGGGCAGGGTGCGCGGCGTGACGTAGTCGGCGTCGGGGTTGGCGTAGCGGAAGAACTCCTTCATCCCGGCCAGGTCGTCGTCGCTGAGGACCCGCCCGCGGTCCGGCGTGTAGTCGTCGTTCCAGGTGAGCTCGGGCACCACCCAGTCGTTCATCCCGATGTCCAGGTCGCTCATCAGGAAGACCGGCGTCTGGAACCGTTCGGCCAGGTCGAAGGCCCACACCGCGAACTCGAAGCACTCGCGCGGGTCCTTGGGGAAGATCAGGATGTGGCGGGTGTCGCCGTGGCTGGCGTAGGCGCAGGCCAGGATGTCGCCCTGCTGGGTGCGCGTGGGCATGCCGGTGGAGGGTCCGGTGCGCTGCACGTCGACCACCACGGCCGGGATCTCGGTGTAGTACGCCAGGCCCAGCAGCTCGTTCATGAGCGAGATCCCCGGGCCCGACGTAGAGGTGAAGGCCCGCGCGCCGCTCCACGACGCGCCGAGCACCATGCCGATCGCGGCGATCTCGTCCTCGGCCTGGAGGATCAGGTAGTTGTTCTGGTAGGTCGCGGCCCGGCCGTCGCTCGCCGGGGTGAGCTCTTCGCGCCGGTAGAGCGCGCAGAGCCGGCTGAAGTTGTCCATGACCGCCGTCGCCGGGGTGATGGGGTACCACGCGGCCACCGTGGCCCCGGCGTAGAGGCAGCCCAGCGCCACCGCGGTGTTGCCGTCGATCAGGATGTTGGCGCCGGTGGGCGCCATGCGCTCCACGCGGAAGGGCAGCGGGCAGGCGAAGTTCTCCGTGGCGTAGTCGAAGCCCAGGCGCAGGGCGCGCTGATTGGACTCGCGCAGGCGCTCGTTCTTGGCGAAGGTCTCGGCCAGCAGGCTCGCCGCCAGGTCGACCTCGATGCCCAGCAGGGCCACCACGGCCCCGGCGTAGGCGACGTTCTTCATGAGGATCCGCTCGCGCGGCGCCTGGAAGTTCTCGATGATCATGTGCGCCAGGGGCACGCCCAGGAAGGTGACGTCCTCGCGCAGCAGCGCGTCGTCCAGCGGCCACGAGGAGTCGTAGAGCACGTAGCCGCCCGAGCGGACCTCGGCGATGTCGCTGGCGTAGGTGATCGAGTTCATGGCCACCATGAGGTCGTAGTCGAGGGCGCGCGCCGTGTGGCCGTCGCCGTTGACCCGGATCTCGTACCAGGTGGGCAGCCCCTGGATGTTTGAGGGGAACAGGTTCTTGCCCGACACCGGGATGCCCATGCGGAAGATGGCCTGCATCAACAGTCCGTTGGCGCTGGCCGAGCCCGTCCCGTTGACGTTGGCCAGCTTCACCGCGAAGTCGTTCACCCGGGCGTCGGTCATCGTGTCGGCCATGGGGACTCCTTACCGGCCCTTGGGGCCCGCGTGGACGGGGATCCGCAGCACGCCGGTGTCGGCGGCGTAGGGGATCCGGAGCTCGAACTCCTCCATGTCCCAGGCCGCCGTCGGGCAGCGCTCGGCGCACAGGCCGCAGTGCACGCAGACGTTCTCGTCCTTGACCATGACCCGCCCGGTCTGGGGCAGGGGCGCCGACACGTAGAGGGCCTGGTCGTGGTTCTCGGCCGGCGCCATGAGCCGCGCGCGCAGGCTGGCCTCGGGACCGTTGGCCGTGATGGTCAAGCACTGGACCGGGCAGACGTCGATGCAGGCGTCGCACTCGATGCAGAGCGGCGCGCTGAAGGCCGTCTGGATGTCGCAGTTCAGGCAGCGCTGGACCTCGTCGACGGTCTGCTTCACGCTGAAGCCGAGCTCGACCTCGGTCGACAGTGAGGCGAATCGGCGGGTCAGCTCCACGTGGGTCATCCGCTGGCGCGGCGCGGGGTTGTAGTCGTTGTGGTAGCTCCACTCGGTCATACCCATCTTCTGGCTGACCAGGTTCATGCCGTCGCTCGGGCGCTCGGTCAGGGGCTCCCCGGCGCAGCGCTGGTGGATCGAGATGGCCGCCTGGTGGCCGTGGGCCACCGCCCAGATGATGTTCTTGGGTCCCCACGCGGCGTCGCCGCCGAAGAAGACGCCCGGCCGGGTCGACTCGAAGGTCACCGGGTCGACCACCGGCATGTCCCACTCGCCGAACTCCAACCCCAGGTCGCGCTCGATCCAGGGGAAGGCGTTCTCCTGGCCGATGGCTAGGATCACGTCGTCGCACGGGATCACCACGGTGTCCAGCACGCTCGAGTGGCGCGCGCCCTCGTCCCACTCCACGACGTCGAACTCCATCGCGACCAGGCGGCCCGCCTCGAGGATGAAGCGCTTCGGCGCGTGGTTGACCACGATGTCGACGCCCTCCTCCTCGGCGTCCTCGAGCTCCCAGGGCGAGGCCTTGAAGTACTCGCGGGGCCGGCGCGCCATGACCTTGATCTCCACGCCACCGAGCCGCTTGGAGGTCCGACAGCAGTCCATCGCCGTGTTGCCGACACCGATGATGAGGACGCGCCGGCCGATCTCCTCGACGTGGCCGAAGGCCACCGACTCCAGCCAGTCGATCCCGATGTGGACGTGGGCCCCGCCCTCGGCGCGCCCGGGCAGGTCGAGCTCCTTGCCCCGCGGCGCGCCCACGCCCACGAAGACGGCGTCGTAGCCCTCGCCCAGCAGGTCGCGCAAGCTGTCCACGGGGGTGCCGTAGCGGATGTCCACGCCCATGTCGAGGATCACCTGGGTCTCGTCGCTCAGCACCGTGTCGGGCAGTCGGAACTCCGGGATGTTGGTGCGCATGAGTCCGCCGGCCCGGCGGAACCGCTCGTACATCACGACCTCGTAGCCCAGGGGCAGCAGGTCGTTGGCCACCGTGAGCGACGCGGGCCCCGCCCCGATGCAGGCCACGCGCTTGCCGTTCTTCTCGGCCGGGATCACCGGCAGGCGATCGCGGACGTCACCGCGCAGGTCCGCGGCGACGCGCTTCAGCCGGCAGATCGCCACGGGACTGCCGTCCACGCGCGAGCGCCGGCAGGCCGGCTCGCAGGGCCGGTCACAGGTGCGCCCCAGGATCCCCGGGAAGACGTTCGACTCGCGGTTGAGCATGTAGGCGTCGTCGAAGCGACCCTGGGCGATCAGGCGGATGTACCCCGGGACGTCGGTGTGCGCGGGGCACGCCCACTGGCAGTCCACGACGCGGTGGTAGTAGTTGGGGTCCTGAACGTCGGTCGGATCCACGCCTCTCCTTCACCGCGGACGGCCCGTCTGACGCGACACGCCGCAGGTCCAACTTAGTTCCGCTACCCGGCGTTTCCGGTGCTAGGGCCGGTGACCAAGGACCCCGCGACGCAGTTCGGGACCTCGGTCCCGGACCCCGGACCGCGTCTCGCGCTCCGCGCCGGTCGGTCTCGTCCCGATCACGCGGGCCCGGCGACGGCCCGGCGCTCGGGGTCGCGCACGCCGGGCCACACCAGCACGACCACGCACAGGAGCCCCGACAGCAGGCCGCCGAACCCCAGCGCGGTGCGCACGCCGATGCCCGCCGCCACGGCCCCGCCCATCAGGATGCCCAACGGGCCCAGGGCGAACGCCAGGAGGAAGATGAGCGACGAGACCCGTCCGAGGAACTCGCGGGGCACGAGCCGCTGGACCATCGAGAAGAACAGGACGTCGCCGTAGATGAGCAGACCCGCCTCCACGGCGTTGATCAGTCCGACGACCCAGGCGTTGGGCGCCAGGGCCATCGCGGCCATGGCGACGCCGCCCGCGGCGTAGGCCACCCACAGCACGGTGACGAAGAGGCGCGGCGAGCCCAACCGCGCGACGATCAGCGACGCGACGACGCCCGCCGCGCCGCCCGCCGCGAAGACCAGCCCGAGGGACAGCGCGCTCCCGTGCAGCGTCGTGCGCACCATCAGCGGCAGCAGGACGTAGAGGGGCGCCATGCCCACGAAGTTGGCCAGGGACGCGCCGAACAGCGAGGCCAACAGCCATCGCTCACCGCGCACGTAGGCGATGCCGCGGCGAGCGTCGGCCAACGCCGAATCACGGTGCGCCGGCCGCGGCGGGCGGGTCCGCATGGCGAGCAGGCAGCCGGCCGACACGGCGAAGCTGACCGCGTCGCAGGCGAAGGACCACGCGTAGCCGATCGCCGCCACGATGAGCCCCCCGAGGGCGGGCCCGATCAGCCCCTGGGTGAGCTGCCCGCTCATCTGGCCGAGGGCGTTGCCCTGGACCAGGAGGCTCGGATCGAGCAGCTCCGGGACGATCGCGGTGGCGGCGGGGCTGAAGAAGGCGTCGGCGACGCCGAAGACCACTGACATCACGATCAGCTCGCCCAGGGTGAGGACCCGCTGGGCCAGCAGCACCGCGACGACCCCGACCGCCAGGCCGCGCACGACGTCCGAGACCAGCATGGCCAGGCGGCGCGGCACGCGGTCGACCACCACGCCACCCACCAGGGCGAAGATCACCGAGGGCACCGCGCGCGCCGCCAGCACGTAGGCGAGGTCGACCGGGCTGTGCCCTAGGTGCAGCGCCACCAGCGCCAGGGCCACCGTGAAGACGCCGTCGCCGAGCGACGAGATGCTCTGCCCGGACCACAGCAGCGCGAAGTCGCGCTCCCGCAGGGCGCCGAAGGTGCCCGGGGTGGGGGTTGACGGGGCCACGGTCACCCATCCTGCCATCGGGTTGCGCCACGATCGCGTGACGATGCGGTGACGTTCGCGCCCCGAGCGCGAGTCGCGCGACGGTCAACCGACCAGCGGCACCGACTGACCGGGCTCGATGTCGACCACGGTGGCGCCGTGGCCGGCGCCCAGTTGCGCGCGCAGCTCCCCGGGGGTGCCCGCGAGCATCGGGAAGGTCCCGTAGTGGTACGGCACGACGCGCCGCACGCCGAGCAGACCGATGGCGTACGCCGCCTCGCGCGGACCCATGTTGTAGTGCCCGTCGATCGGGATCAGCGCGGTGTCGGGGTGGTAGAGGTCCCGGATGATCGCCATGTCCCCGAAGACGTTGGTGTCGCCCGACACGTAGACCGGTCCGCCCTCGCCGTCGGGCAGGTGCACGACGTAGCCCACCGGGCTACCGCCGTAGATCTCGGGGACGTCGTCGGCGACCGACACGCCGCAGGAGTGCTCGGCGCCGACCATGGTCAGCCCGAGCTCCGCGACGCTCACCGTGCCGCCCTTGTTCATGCCGATGACGTTGGCCACGCCCTGCAGCCCGAAGTAGACCGACATCTCGTGGACGCAGACGATCGTCGCGCCGGTCGACTTGGCCAGCATCACCGCCGAAGCCATGTGGTCGAAGTGACCGTGGGTGACCGCGATGTAGTGGACCTCGCCGACCTCGTCCATCGCCACCGGGCACTTGGGGTTCCCCTCGAGCCAGGGATCGAAGACCACGCGGGTCCCCGACATCGTGGTCAGCAGCACCGTGGCGTGCCCGAGCCACGTGATCGTCCCGCGAGCGCCCACCACGCCGACCTCCGCCACCTCGTCATTGCGTATCGCCACGTTCACGAGATCACCCTTCGTCGCTGGGGCCAGCGCCACGGCCGCCCGTCACCAGGGAAATGTACTGTCCGTCCCCCCGTCGCGCGAACCCCAAGGGGCGTCCGGTCCTCACCTATCCGGTCAACGTCGCCCCGGCGGTGAAGAACGCCGCGAGGCTGCGCGCGCCGCGCGCGTGACCGAGCCGGGTCAGGCCGAAAGCGTCCTCGACCGTGGCCAGCACTGAGTAGTGGTCGAGCGGCGCCGCCACCCGCGTGCCGGGCGTGACCCGCGCCGAGATAACGATGGTCGCCACCCGCCCGCCGCCGCCCACGGCGTCGACCCCCTCGTCCCAGGTAATGATCAGCAGTCCCGCGTCGCGGTAGGCGGCGCTGGTGGTGACCCGATTGACGAATCCGGTGAGCCAGGTGGCGGCGACGCCGGTCGAGCAGTCGTGACCGTCGTGGCAGAGGTTGGGCGTCACCCACTGGAAGCTCGGCACCGACGCCGCGGGTCGGCGCAGAGTCGGCGCGAAGTCCGAGTAGGGCCGCAGGTGCGAGCAAATGCTCCGCGAGGCGCGCACGTCACCGAAGTAGCGGAACGGATTGTGCTTGCTCGCGTAGCCGTTGCCGCCGTACGTGGCGAGGAAGCACGGCCCGGGCGCGCCCTCGAAGTAGGCGTCGTAGGAGACGTGGGCCGCCGCCAGCTGGGAGAGGAGATTGGGTGCGTTGACGTAGCAGGTCACGCAGTCGCTGGTGATCCCGAAGGTCGAACCGGCGGCGAGCGCCAAGTAGTTGGGCAGGCTCGGATGAGCGACCGCGTCGTAGGTGGTCGCCACTCCCCCGCGCGCGGCGATCCGGGCGATCGCCGGGTCGCTCATCACGTCCTGGAACGAGCGGTTCTCCATGACCACCACGAACACGTGACGGAAAGTCAACTCGGGATTGGCGCCGGAGGCCGGGCCCGCCTCGACGGCGATCAACGACGCGCTAGCGACGAGGAGTCCCGCGAGAACCCGGGACCAACGTCGAGCGCCCACGCCTCAGTGGGACCAGCCGGGCGCCAACTCGGAGGTGCACGCCGGGCAGCGCGAGGCCGTCGGGGAGATCTGGGTCTCGCACCGCGGGCAGGGCGCGAGCTGGGGATCCGCCGGGGGGCCGTAGCCGAGGCGGCGCATCATCGCGCCGGCCGGCTTGACGACGAAAAAGAAGACGACGATCGCGACCAGGATGAAGGCGACCACGTTGTTGATGAAGGACCCGATGTGCAGGGGTTGGCCGTGGACTGTCACCATCAGGTTGCCGATGGCCGTCTTGCCGCCGGTCAACGCGGCGATCAGCGGCGTGATGATGTCGGCCACGAAGGACTTGATCAGGGTGGCGAAGGCCGCGCCGATGACGAACGCGACCGCCAGGTCGACCAGGTTGCCCTTCAGGATGAAGGCCCGAAACTCCTTCAGGGCCCCGGTGCGCTCGCGCACCGCGTCGTGCAGTTTGGCCATGGTGTCTCCTCTCGTCGTGCGCCGAGAGTACCGCAGGTTCTGGCGGAGCCCGCCGGGCGTTGGCGTGGGCTTGCCTACCATGGGCGCGTGCCCGAGCCCGGTCCCCTGATCGCGTCGGGCCGCGACTGCGACGTCTTCGCCTACGGCGACGGACTCGTGCTGCGCCGCTCGCGGGCCGGACGATCCATTGCCCACGAGGCTCGCATCATGGAGCACGTGGCCGACCTCGGCTACCCCGTGCCGCGCGTCCACGACGTCCTCGACGACGGAGCCGCGTTGGTGCTCGATCGCATCGACGGCCCGTCCATGCTCGACGCCATCGCCCGGCGACCCTGGACCCTGTGGCGCTCCGCCGCCGCGCTGGCCCGGCTCCATCACCAGCTCCACGATCTCGCCGCGCCCGAATGGCTGCCCGCGTTCCCGACCGCCCCGGGCGCGCAGATCGGCCACTTCGATCTCCACCCGATCAACGTCCTGCTGTCGTCGCGCGGCCCGGTGGTAATCGACTGGACTAACGCCGCCGCGGCCGCTCCGGCGACCGACGTCGCCATGTCGTGGATCCTGCTCGCGTCGGGGGGCGTCGACGGGGGTGGCGCGAAGCTCCTGCTGTTGCGCGTGGCTCGCCAGCGCTTCGTCAACGCTTTCCTGAGTCACTTCGCGCGCCCGCAGATCGCCGCGCAGCTGGACGCCGTGGTGACCTACAAGTCACACGACCCGAACATGTCAGCGGCGGAAATCGCGACGATGCGCGCCCTCGCTCTCCGCGAATCCGACACCGCGACGAAGGGTTAGATCCGTCCCACCAGGTGCGTCGCGTACGCGTCGAAGGTGCCCTCGGGGTCGTCGTGCATCAGGTAGAGCGCGAACTGGTCGACGCCGAGGTCGCGCAACTCGATCAGCTTGTCGCGGTGCTCCTCGACCGGTCCCAGGACGCAGAAGCGGTCGATGATCTCGTCGGGCACGAATTCGGTGGAGGGGTTGCCGGCCTGGCCGTGGTGGCTGTAGTCGTAGCCCTCGCGGGCCTTGATGTAGTCGGTCAGCGCCGGGGGCACCGCGCCCGACTCGGCGCCGTACCGGTTGACGATGTCGGCCACGTGGTTGCCCACCATGCCGCCGAACCACCGGGTCTGGTCGCGCTGGTGCGCCCGGTCGTCGCCGACGTAGGCCGGCGCGGCCACCAGCACGTAGAAGTCGTCGACGGCCTTGCCGGCCGCGCGCGCCGCGGCCGTCGCGACGCCGACCGCCCAGTTGACGACGAAGGGGTCGGCTAGCTGCATGATCAGCCCGTCGGCCGCTCGCCCGGCCAGGTCGAGCGCCTTGGGCCCGTAGGCGGCCATCAGCACGTCGAGGTGGCCGTCGCTCACCCACGGGAACTTGACCGTCGTGCCGCGGAGGTCCACCGCCCGGCCCTCGGCGAGGTCCTTGATGACGCCCATCGCCTCACCCAGCGAGGTGAGCGACGCCGGCGTGCCCCCCGTGACCCGCACCGCCGAGTCACCGCGCCCGATGCCGCAGACCATGCGCGGCCCGAACATGTCATTGAGCGTGGCGAAGAGCGACGCGGTCACCGTCCAGTCACGGGTCAGCGGGTTGGTGACCATGGGGCCGACCTTGATGTGCTCGGTCGAGGCCAGGATCTGCGAGTAGATGACGAAGGGCTCCTGCCACAGCACCGCCGAGTCGAAGGTCCAGAAGTGGGAGAACCCGGCGGCCTCGGCGCGCCGGGCCAACGCCACCACGCCGCTGGCCGGCGGATTGGTCTGGGCGACCAGGCCGAAGTCCACGGCTAGTCCAGGAACCCGTTGAGCCCGCGGGTGAGGTACCGCCCCGCACCCGCGGCGCCGACGAACTCGCCGGCGTCGACAACCAGCGCGCCGCGGCTCAGCACCGTGGTGGCCCGCCCGGTGACCGCCCGGCCCTCGTAGACCGAGTAGTCGACGTCCATGTGGTGGGTCTCGGCCGAGAGCGTGTGGGTGCCCGCCGGGTCGTAGACCACCACGTCGGCGTCGGCGCCCGGGCCGATCAGGCCCTTCTTCGGGAAGAGACCGAACATGCGGGCCGGGGTGGTCGAGACGATCTCGACCCACCGTCCGAGCGACAGGTCGCCGTTGCGCACCCCCTGGTAGATGAGGTCGACGCGGTGCTCCACGCCGGGCAGGCCGTTGGGGATCTTCGAGAAGTCCCCGCGGCCGAGCTCCTTCTGCTCCTTGAAGCAGAACGGGCAGTGGTCGGTCGAGACGACGCTCAGGTCGTCGGTGCGCAGGCCGCGCCACAGCTCGGCCTGGTGGGCGACCGGGCGCAGCGGCGGCGAGCAGACGTACTTGGCGCCCTCGAAGCCCTCGCGGGCCAGGTCGTCGTCGGAGAGGAAGAGATACTGCGGGCAGGTCTCGGCGAAAACGGGCTGGCCGCGGTCGCGCGCGGTGACCACCTCGGCCAGGGCCTCGGCCGCCGAGAGGTGGACGAAGTACACCGGGGCGCCGGCCACGCGGGCCAGCTGGATGGCCCGGTGCGTCGCCTCGCCCTCCAGGATCGACGGGCGGGTGAGGCCGTGGAATCGCGGGTCGGTCTCGCCGCGGCTCAGTGCCTGGGCCACCAGCACGTCGATGGCGATCCCGTTCTCGGCGTGCATCATGATCGTCCCGCCGTTGCCGGCGGCGCGCTGCATGGCCTGGAGGATCTCCCCGTCGGTGGAGTAGAAGATGCCGGGGTAGGCCATGAAGAGCTTGAAGCTGGTGACCCCCTCGTCGATCAGGACGTCCATCTCCTTGAGGGACACCTCGTTGACGTCCGAGACGATCATGTGGAAGCCGTAGTCGATGGCGCACTGGCCCTGGGCCTTGGCGTGCCACCTGTCGAGTCCCTCGCGCAGGCTGGTCCCCTTGGACTGGATGGCGAAGTCGATGATGGTCGTCGTCCCGCCGAAGGCGGCCGCGCGCGTGCCCGTCGCGAAGGTGTCGGCCGACTGGGTCCCCCCGAAGGGCATCTCCATGTGGGTGTGCCCGTCGATCGCACCGGGGATCACCAGCTGCCCGGACGCGTCGATGACCCGGTCGGCGCCCTCGCGCCACGTGGCGGCGATCGACGAATCCGGCGCGCAGAGCCCCGCGATCGTCTCGCCCTCGATGAGCACGTCGGCCACGAACGGGCCGCTGGCGTTCACCACCGTGCCGCCGCTGATCAGAGTCTTCACGTCGCCTCCATCTCTCGTCGCGCCTACGGGGCCACGAGGTCGTCGTAGCTGTCGGGGCGCCGATCCCGGTAGAAGGCCCAGGTGCGGCGCACCTCGGCCAGCGTGGACATGTCCAGGTCACGCACGATGAGGTCGTCCTCCGAGCCCGACCCGGCCTCGCCCACCATCTGGCCCCGGGGGTCCACGAAGTAGGAGGAGCCGTAGAAGTCGTTGTCGCCGAGGTCCTCGACGCCGACCCGGTTGATGGCCCCGACGAAGTACTCGTTGGCCACCGCGGCCGCCGGCTGCTCGAGGTTCCACAGGTAGGCCGACAGCCCGCGGCTGGTGGCCGACGGGTTGAACACGATGCGCGCGCCGGCCAGGCCGAGGGCGCGCCACCCCTCGGGGAAGTGCCGGTCGTAGCAGATGTACACGCCCACCGGTCCGACCGCGGTCTGAAAGACCGGGTAGCCCAGGTTGCCGGGGCGGAAGTAGTACTTCTCCCAGAACCCCTTCACCTGGGGGATGTGGTGCTTGCGGTACTTGCCCAGGTAGGTCCCGTCGGCGTCGATCACGAACGCCGTGTTGTAGAAGACCCCCTCCTGCTCGACCTCGTAGATCGGCACGACCAGCACCATGCCGGTCTCGCGGGCCAGGTCGCGCATCAGGTCGCTGGTCGGCCCGGGGATGGACTCGGTGTAGGAGAAGTACTCGGGGTCCTGGACCTGGCAGAAGTACGGCCCGTAGAAGAGCTCCTGGAAGCACACCACCTGCGCGCCCTGGCGGGCGGCCTCACGGGCCAGGGCGACGTTGGCCTCGATCATGGACGCCTTGTCGCCCGTCCACTTGGTCTGCACCAGCGCTGCGCGCACGATCTCGGGCTCGCCCGCTCTCCCCGTGGCCATGACCCTCCCTTGGCTGAGTTGGTTCCAAGTTAACCCTTGGGTCGGCGTCACGACAGGCCCTCGGCGTCTCCGACGAGTGGTGCGCGGACCGGCGGTGGCTAGCGTGCAATCGGCGGCCACGATGATGCGCGCGTGACCAGCACCGCCGGAAAGTGAGGGGCGGATGGGCTACGGCAGGCGTTCCATCGCCGGTTCCCGCGACGCCCCCAACGCGTTCGCCCGGCGCCTCTTCGCGCCCCTGCCGGCTCGCTACAACCGACTCGCCGCGGTGCTCTCGCTGGGCCAGGACCCGCGCTGGCGCGCCGCCATCGTCGAGCACGTGGCGGCGGCCGAGCCGCGGCTCATCCTCGACGTGGCCTGCGGTCCCGGCGCGGTCACCCAGCGCCTGGCGCGCGCGACGAGCGCCCACGTGATCGGGCTCGACCTCTCCGAGGACATGCTGCGCGTCGGCCAGGGCGCGTTGGCCACGACCGGCCTCGCACGGCGCGTGTCGCTCGTCCAGGGTCGCGGCGAGCAACTGCCCTTCGCCGACGCCACCTTCGACGCGCTGACCTTCACCTACCTGCTGCGTTACGTCAGCGATCCGGCGGCGACGCTGGCCGAGCTGGCTCGCGTGGTGAAGCCCGGCGGGCCTATCGCCAGCCTGGAGTTCGCCGTCCCCGCCCACCGCGGCTGGCGGGCGCTGTGGTGGCTCTACACCCGCGCGATCCTGCCGGCGGCCGGACTGGTCACCGGGGG
>JBIOFE010000031.1:0-26523 GCA_044446745.1 Acidimicrobiales bacterium | reverse complement strand
CTCCAGCAGGTCGCCTAGGAATCCGTGCAGCCACTCGGTCGCCGCCTCCCGCGAGCGGTCGGGCGCCACGCGGTGGTTAAGCGAGCAGTGGGCCACGTCGGGCACCACGTTGGGCGCCACCCCCCCGTCGATGTCGACGGCCTGGAGCTGCTCGGTGTAGGTCACGCCGTCGACGACCGCCTGGCGGGGCTCGTAGTTGCTCACGCGCTCCAGGACCGCGCCGAGCCGGTGGATGGCGTTGCGCCCGGTGAAGGGCCGCGCCGTGTGGGCCCGCTCGCCGCGCAGGGTGAGGATCGCGCGCAGGGTCCCCTGGCAGCCGACCTCGACCGCTCCCCCGGTTGGCTCGGCGAGCACCGCCGCGTCGGCCTGCACCAGGTCGGGGCGCAGCTCGGCCACCTCGAGGAGCCCGGACTCGGACCGGGTGATCTCCTCGCGCGCGTAGAAGATCCACGTGACCTCCACCGGGCGCGGCGCCGGGTCGGCGGCCAGTTCCAGCATCACCGCGAGGGACCCCTTCATGTCGCAGGCGCCCAGCCCCACCAGGCGGTCACCGTCGATGGCGGCCACCGACGGGTCCCCGGGCACGGTGTCGAGGTGCCCGGCGACGAGCAGGCGCGTCGCGTGCAGGCCGATCGTGCGAGCCACCACGTTGTCGCCGATGCGCTCCACGTCGAGCGCGGGGTTGGTCCGCAGGACCTCGTCCACGTAGGCGGCGATCGCCGCCTCGTGGCGGCTCTCGGACGGGATGGCGACGAGGGTGGCGGCGCGCGCGAGTCGATTCACGTGGCGACGCCGTGGTCGCGCAGGATCGCATTGAGGGCCGCCTTGTCGTGGCGCTCCCCCTCCTCCATCCGGCGCAGGATGAGCACGCAGGGCAGAAAGAACTCCCCGCCCGGGAACTCCCGGCGCCGGCTGGCCGACACCGCGACGCAGTAGTCGGGCACGCGGCCTCGCGAGACCTCCTCGCCGCTCTGGACGTCAATGACCGGGATCGACGGATTGAGGATCGTCCCGGCCCCCAGCACCGCGCCGCGCCCGACGCGCGCGCCCTCGACGATCATGCAGCGACTGCCGATGAAGGCGTCGTCCTCGATCACGACCGGCACCGCGTTCGCCGGCTCCAGCACGCCACCGATCCCCACCCCGCCGGCCAGGTGGACGTTGGCGCCGACCTGCGCGCAGCTGCCCACCGTCGCCCACGTGTCGACCATCGTGCCGGGACCGACCCAGGCCCCGATGTTGACGTAGCTGGGCATCAGGATCACGCCGGGGCTGAGGAAGCTGCCGCGCCGGGCCGAGGCGCCGGGCACCACGCGCACCCCTCGGCGCTCGTAGTCGTGCTTGAGCTCCAGCTTGTCGAGGTACTCGAAGGGGCCGACCTCCTGGCGTTCAAGGCCGCGCAGGCGAAAGAGGAGCAGGATCGCCTGGCGCACCCACTCGTGGACGACGATCCGGCCGTCGGCCGCGACCTCGGCCACCCGCAGCTGTCCGTCGTCGAGCTTGGTGATGACCAGCTCGACGTCGCGGCGCGCCTCGAGGCTCTCCGGGGTCAGCTCGCCGATCCGGTCGAACCACCTTCCGACCCTCGTCTCGAGCGTGCTCACCCGGCCATCGTACCGGCGGGCCCTAGGCCGACTTGAGACGCTCCACCGCGCGCGCGACCTGCTCGTCGCCCACCACGAGGGCCACGCGCACGTGGTCGCGGGCGGCCTCACCGTAGAGCTCGCCGGGGCTGACCACCAGTCCCGCGGTCGCGGCCAGGAACTCGGCGAGGCGCCACCCGTCGTCGCCGGCGCGCGTGCACCACAGGTAGAAGGTGCCGTCGGGCAGCGGCGCCTCGACGCCGACGCTCTCCAGCGCCGCGGACAGCGCGGCCATCCGGGCCCGGTAGACCTCGCGCTGGGCGGCCACGTGCTCGTCGTCGCCGTAGGCGAGCGCCACGGCCGCCTGCACCGGGCCGGGCACCATGAAGCCGGCGTGCTGGCGCACCGCGCGCAGGTACGCCACGACGTCGGGGTCGCCGGCGTAGAAGCCGGCGCGCAGCCCGGCCAGATTGGAGCGCTTGGAGGCCGAGTGCACCGCCAGCACGCCGGTGGCGCCGTGCTCGAGGATCGTGCGGGGCCGCCCGGCCCACGTGTACTCCGCGTAGCACTCGTCGCTGGCCACCAGCACCCCGTGGCGGCGCCCCCACGCGGCGACGGCGCCCAGGTCGTCGAGGGCCCCGGTCGGGTTGCTCGGCGAGTTGGCCCACACCACCAGGGCGCGCGCGGCGTCCCCGTCACTCACCGCCGCGAGGTCCAACCCGCGCGCGCCGACGTGCACGGGCACCGCGCGCAGGCCGGCCAGGGTGGCGCCCATGGCGTAGGTCGGGTAGCTGATCGAGGGGTAGAGGACGGTGTCGCGCTCGGGCGCGCGCAGGTGCAGGTAGCCGGCCAGGGTCGCCACGAACTCCTTGGTCCCCACGCACGCCGCCAGGTCGCTCGCCGGGGCGGTGACCTCGAAGCGACGGGCCAGCCACTGGGTGCACGCCTCGCGGTAGGCCGGCGTGCCCGCCGAGGGCGGGTAGCCGCGCGCGCCGGTCGCCTTGGCCAGCTCGGCCACCACGAACGCCGGCGGCGGGTCGCCCGGCGTGCCGATCGAGCAGTCGATGGGACCGCCCTCGTGGCGTCGACCCAGCTCCTTGAGGTGATCGAGTCGCTCGTAGGGGTAGGGCGGCGGCGCGAAGCTCACGCCGGCACCCGCCACTCGGCGAAGCGCGCGGCGCCGACCGGGTCGAGCACCACGCGCACCTCGACGGCGTCCTCGCCGACCTCGGTGGCCACGACCTCGCCCTCGCGGTGCGCGGCGGCCAGCAGGTCGCCGCGGTCCAGTGGCAGGCGCAGCGTCACGACGCGGTCGCCGGAGCGCAGCCGCTCGCCGATCACGCTGAGCACTTCGTCGAGGTTCTCGCCGGTCAGCGCCGACGCCCAGACGCTCCCCTCGAACCGCTTGGCGAGGTCGCGGGCGCGCGAGCCCGGGAGGTCGGCCTTGTTGAAGACCAGCAGCTCGGGCACGGAGTCCGCGCCGATCTCTCGTAGGACGGTGTGGACCGCGGCGATCTGGTCCTCGGCGCGGTCGCTGGCGCCGTCGACGATGTGGACCAGCAGGTCGGCCAGGCGCACCGACTTGAGCGTGCTCATGAAGGCCTCGACCAACCCGTGGGGCAGGTTGGAGATGAACCCGACCGTGTCGGTGACCAGCACGGTCTCGCCGCCGGGCAGCTGGCGTTGGCGCGTGCGCGGATCCAGCGTGGCGAAGAGTCGGTTCTCGGTCACCACGTCGGCGTGGGTCAGGGCGTTGAGCATCGACGACTTGCCCGAGTTGGTGTAGCCCACCAGCGTCAGCTCGCGGTGGCGGCCCCGGTCCCGACCCTGGCGCTGCACGTCGCGCGAGCGGTCGATGTCCTTGAGCTCGCGGCGGATGTGGTGGATGCGCTGGACCAGCCGCCGGCGGTCGACCTCCAGCTGGGTCTCGCCCGGGCCCCGGGTGCCGATGCCGCCGGCCTGCTGGGAGAGCGACCCGCTGGCGCGGCGCAGGCGCGGCAGGCGGTACTCGAGCAGCGCGAGCTCCACCTGGGCGCGACCCTCCGGGGTCCGCGCGTTCTGGGCGAAGATGTCGAGGATCACCGCGGTGCGGTCGATCGCGGTGCGCCCGAGGATCTTCTCCAGGTTGCGCTGCTGGGCCGGGGACAGGCCCTGCTCGAAGACCACCGTGTCGGCGTCGACGGCCAGGCACAGCTCGCGCAGTTCATCCACCTTGCCCGAGCCCAGGAAGGTCGCCGGGTCGGGGGCGTCGCGGCGCTGGACGACCCGGGCCACGACGTCGGCCCCGGCGGTGTCGACCAGCAGCGCCAGCTCGTCGAGCTGGTGCTCGAGGTCGTCGGGGGTCACGCCGGGCAGCTGCACGCCGACCAGCACGATCCGCTCGCGGATCGTGCGCTCGATGAGGGTCGAGGGGATGTACGTCATGGGGCGCTCCACTCGACGTCGGCCACGAAGTGCACCGGCCCGCTCAGCGTCGCCTCGCCGTCGACCAGCTCGACGCGCAGCTCCCCGCCCGGGTTGACCACGGTGACGTCCGCGCCGACGCGCCCGGCGTCGTGGAGGACCGCCGCCGCGGCGACCGAGCCCGTCCCGCAGGCGAGGGTCCAGCCCACCCCGCGCTCCACCACGCTCATCGAGACGCGCGACGATCGACCACCGTGACGAACTCGACGTTGGTGCCCCCAACGGCGTCGCTCAGGCGCCGGGCCATCGCCTCGCGCTCCTCGTCGCTCCACGCGGGGTCGTCGTCCACCACGACGTGGGGGTTGCCCACCAGGGCCAGGCCAAGGGCGCCGTCCGGGGCGTCGGCCAGGGTGACGAGACCCATCGAGACGCCGCCGTAGCCGTCGACGCCGTCGAGGTCGAGTCGCACGCGGCGCACTCCGGCCACGGTCGCGACGTCGAGCGCCTCCCACGTCGCGCCGGTGGCGCGCTTGACCGCCGCGGCCAGGCAGCGAACGGCGTTGCCCGACATCTCGGCCAGCGACCCATCGGCGTTCCAGAGCACCATCGAGACGCCCTCGCCGAGGGTCGCCACGGCCACGCCGTCGGCGCCCACCCCGAGGTGCCGGTCGCAGGCCGCGCGCACGCGTGACGGGTCCCACCACGGCGCGTCGGGTGCGGCCACCTCCACCAGGAAGTCGTTGCCCGCCCCGTGCCACTTCTGCAGACGGCGAAGGGTCACCGTTTCAGTCTTCCAGAATCCCGGCGGAGCCATTCAGCACGGCGAGCACGCGGCGCCGCGCGGCGCCGACGTCGTCGAACCACTCGATGCGCGGGTCGCGCTCGAACCACGAGCGCTGGCGCCGCGCCAGGCGCCGGCTCGCGGTCAGCGCCGCGGCCACGCACTCCTCCAGCGCCTCGCCCTCCTCCACGTGGCGCAGCAGTTCGCGGTACCCGACGGCCTGGCGCGCGGTGCGCGACAGCCCGCCCGGGCGCGCGGCCAGTGCCGCGACCTCGCCGACCAGGCCCTCGTCGAGCCACGCTCGGAATCGCGCTTCGACGCGCCGGTCCAGATCCACGAGGGGCACGCGCAGGCCCACCTGGGTCACGCGCGCCGACGGGTAGGTGCGCAGACCCGCCCCGTAGGAGGAGAAGGGCCGGCCCGACCCGAGGGTGACCTCCAACGCGCGCAGCACCCGGCGCGCGTTGGTCGGCTCCATGCGCGATGCCGCGAGCGGGTCGCGGGCGATCAGCTCCTCGTAGAGCGCGTGCGAGTCGCCGGCGCGGGCCTCGAGCGCGGCGCGGGTCTCCGGGTAGACGCCGGGGATGTCCAGGTCGTCGAGCACCGCGCGCCCGTAGAGGCCGGTGCCCCCGACGTAGAGGAGCCGGTGACCACGCGCCGCGATTTCGGTGACGGCGGAGCGCGCGGCGCGCTGGAACTGGGCGACGGTGTACTCCTCACCCGGGTCCACCAGGTCGAGCAGGTGGTAGGGCACTTCGGCGCGCTGGGCGCGCGTCGGCTTGGCCGTGGCCAGATCCATCTCCCGGTAGACGGTCATGGCGTCGACGCAGAGGATCTCGACGTCGCCGAGCTCGACGCCGACCCCGTGGGCCAGGGCCGACTTGCCCGAGGCCGTCGGGCCCACCAGGGCCGCGGACGGCGGGCGGCTCACGAGACGAGCAACGGGATCCGCGCGCGGTGGCGCGGGCCGCGCACCACCGAGGCCAGCTCACCGCGCAGGTGATAGGGCGCGCCGCGGGTGACGTCGACCAGCACCAGCGTGCCCGGGCGAGCCGCCGCGTCGCTCAGCGGGAAGTGGACCAGCTTGCCCTGGCGGGTCCGGCCCGACAGCATGGCCGGGTTGCGCTTGGAGGGTCCCTCGACCAGCACCTCCTCGCGGCGCCCGGCGCGCGCGGCGTGCCTGGCCGTGGCCGAGCGCTCGAGCACCGCGCTCAGGCGCGCGAAGCGCTCCTTGATGACCGGATCGGGCACGAAGTGCTCGGCCATCGCCGCCGCGCGCGTGCCCGCGCGCGGCGAGAAGATGAAGGTGTACGCGCCGTCGTACTGCGCCTCGGCCACCACGGCCAGCGTCTCGTCGAAGTCATCGTCGGTCTCCCCGGGGAAGCCCACGATGAGGTCGGTCGTGACCGCCAGGTCCTCGACCGCCGCGCGAGCCGCGGCGAGGCGCTCGAGGTACCGCTCGACGCGGTAGCCGCGGCGCATCGCGGTCAGCACGTGGTTGGAGCCGGACTGCAGGGGCAGGTGCAGCTGCGGGCAGACCGCGGGGGTCTCGGCCATCGCGGCGATGGTCTCCTCGCGCAGGTCCTTGGGGTGCGGGCTGGTGAAGCGCACCCGCTCGATCCCCTCGACGGCGCCGATCGCGCGCAGCAGCTCGGCGAAGAGCGGGCGGCGCCGGGTCAGGTCGCGCCCGTAGGAGTTGACGTTCTGGCCCAGCACGGTGATCTCGGTCACGCCGCGCGCCGCCAGCCCCGTCGCCTCCTCGACCAGGTCGTCGAAGGGCCGGCTGATCTCCGGTCCGCGCACCGCGGGCACGATGCAGAACGCGCAGGAGTTGTCACAGCCCGTCTGGATCGTCATCCACGCCGCCCACTGACTCTCGCGCACCGCGTAGAGGGCTGGGGCCATGTCGCGCGCGGCCTCGGGGTCGGGCGCGTCGAGGACTTCGACCAGGGGGCCCTCCTGGCGGGCGCGCGCCAGCAGCCCCGGGATGGCCGTCAGGTTGTGGGTGCCCACCACGAGGTCGACCCAGGCCGCGCGATCTCGGATCACGCCGCGCTCGCGCTGGGCCAGGCACCCCCCGACGGCGATCTGCATCCCCGGACGGCGCTGCTTCTCGCCCTTGAGGTGACCCAGGGCGCTGTAGAGCCTGAGGTCGGCGTTCTCGCGGATCGTGCAGGTGTTGAGGATCACGACGTCGGCGTCCTGTTCGCTGCTGGCGGCCACGTAGCCCTCGGCCACCAGGCGCCCGGCCAGGCGCTCGGAGTCGTGCTCGTTCATCTGGCAGCCGAAGGTGCGAATGACGAAGGAACGGGGCGCCGTCACGAGCCAAGTCTAGAGAGCCAGGGCCGGCACCTCCGTGGCCGCGTCCCACGTGACTCCGGCCCCGGCCACCACCACGCAGGTCAGTCCCACGAGGTCCCAGGCGGTGATCGACTGGTGCAACAGGATCAGCCCGACGACGAAGGCCACCGCCGGGTCGAGCGCGAGCAGCACGCTCACGATCGCCGGGCGCAGTCGGCGCAGCGCCTGGAGCTCCGCGCCGAAGCCCAGCACGATCGCCATCACCGCGACGATCGTGATGCGCGCGAGCAGGTGCGGGTGACCCCAGAGCACGTGCGCCGAGCCCATCGACCACGGCAGCGTGAGCACCGCGGCGATCGACATGGCCACCGCCAGTCCCCCGAAGCCGGTGGTCGCTCGCCCCACGCGGTGCGACGCGAAGGCGTAGGAGGCCCAGCCGACCCCCGAGCCGGCGGCGAAGAGCGTGCCGGCCAGCGTCAAACCTCCCCCGGGCCGCGCCAGGGCCACCACGCCGAGCCCGGCCAGCGCCACGAAGAGCAGGTGGCGCCACGAGCGCTTGCCCAGCGCGGCCACCAGCAGCGGGCCGAGGAACTCGATGGCCACCGCCCCGCCGAGGGGGATGCGCGCGAGGGCCTGGTAGAAGCAGAGGTTCATGAAGGCGGTCGAGCCGCCGAGGGCCAGCGCGCCCAGCCACTGCGCGCGGTCCCAGCGCGCGACCCGGGGCCGGGTCAGCGCCAGCAGCACGAGCGCGCCGAGGAAGAAGCGCCACGCGCTCGCCGCCGACGGGCCGACGGTGGCGAAGACCGGCTTGATCACCGCGGCCGACCACTGGATGAGGGCCGCGCCGGCCACGACGAAGCCGGCGCCGGCCACCGCGCGGGGCCGGGCCGGGGCCCCGTCGCTCAAAGGGTGACCAGGCCCATCCGGTCGGCCTCCAGCGTGAGCACCTCACCGCCGAGCGACCGCTCGTCGAGGAAGGCCCGCGCCGCCTCGGCCACCGCGGCCGGGGCCTCGCCCACGCACAGCGCCAGCATCGAGGACCCGGCCCCCGACCAGCAGGACCCCAGCGCCCCCGCGCCGCGCAGCACGGCCAGTAGCGGTTCGGCGAAGGGCAGCAGCGCGCCGCGGTACGGCTGGTGCAGCCGGTCGTCGGTCGCGCCCAGGCAGTAGGCCTGGTGATCGGCCAGTCCCGCGATGAGCAGGCCCATCGCGTTCAGGTTGGCGACGGCGTCGACGAAGGGCACCGCGGAGGGCAGCACCGCGCGCGCGTCGGCCGTGGAGAGCTGCTCGTCGGGCACCACCAGGACGAAGCGCCACTCGTGGTCGAGCTCCAGGGTCCGCGCCACCGGGGCGCCCGTGGCGTCGACGCCGGCCGCAACCAGCCCGCCCCAGCGCGACGCCGCGGCGTTCTCCGGGTGGCCGTCGACGCGCGTGGCCAGCGCCAGGGAGTCCGGTGCCCCGGCCGCCGCGGCGGCGGCGACGGCCAGCGCCGCCGAGGACCCCAAGCCGCGCGCCAGTGGTATCTGCGAGTTGACGTGCAGGGTGAAGCGGTCGTGGCCCAGCACCTCGCGCGCGACGACCGCGGCCAGGTGGCGCTCGTCGTCGAAGAGACCGGCGCCGGCGCCCTCGCTGGAAATGGCGAAGGCGTCCGCGGGCTCGACGGTGACCTCGACGAAGAGCTCGAGGGCGACCGCCAGCGTGTCGAAGCCGGGCCCCAGGTTGGCCGACGAACCCGGGACGCGCGCGTACACGGGCTCAGCGTAGGCGTTGCCAGATGGTCGCCGGCGCGGCGGCGCGCGCCGCGCTCACCGCGAACCGGTACGTCGCGTCGCCGCGCACGGTGAGCCACCCGACGACCTCGCCGCGGTGGACTCCCGAGCGCAATGGGCGCAGGCGGATCGACGTAGCGAGGGGCCCGGCGCCCGCCCACCACCACAGCGAGTGGGTGCGCGTCAGCACGACCGGCGTGCGGTGAGCGCCCCAGCCCACGGTGCCGACCGGGGTGCCCGCCGCGAAGGTGAGGTGGAGCTGGTTGTCGCGCGCGGAGAAGGCCAGCGCCAGCGCCGCGGCCCCGGCGGCTCCCAGCAGGTCGCCGCCGCGCTGGCCCAGCACCACCGCGTAGAGGGTCTCGGTCGCCGCGCCGCGTTGGAAGGTCATGGCCATGGCCACGCACCCCCCGGCGGCCACCGTGCGCCCGGACTTGACCCCGATCACGTTGTCGACGCCCACGTAGGGCGTGAAGGTGGTCACCGTGCCGGCGACCGGCAGGGTGACCGAGGTCTGGTCGACGATCGAGCGCACCAGGGGCGACTGCATGATCAGGGCCGCCAGCTCGGCCTGCTCCAGCGCGGTGGACACCGAGCCCGCCTGGTAGCCCGAGGGTTCCGCGTAGTGCGTGTGGCGCAGCCCGAGCTGCGCCGCGGTGTCGTTCATCATCGCCACGAACTGGCGCACCGAGCCCGCGGCCATGACCGACAGCAGGATGGCGTAGTTGTTGGCCGAGTGCACGAGCAGCCCGTTCATCAGGTCGCGTTCGCACAGCACCTCGCCGACGGCGACCTTGACCGAGGACTGACCGGTCACGACCATGTGCTGGTAGAGGGCGTAGTCGGCGGCGTTCACGGTGACGCACGGGCCGCTCTCGTCGCCGGTCAGGGGCAGCTGGCGCAGCACGACGTAGGCGGTCATCATCTTGGACAGGCTGGCGATCGGCACGACGTCGTCGTTGGAGCTCACGCGCACGCCGTAGGCCGGTATGACGACGGCGGCGCTGCCCTGGCTCGGCCACACCAGCGCCGGCGCCAGGTCGTTCGTCGCCGGCAGGTCGGCCAGGCTCACCGTCGCGTGGTCGCGCTGGTGCAGCAGTGGCAGCTGCATGGCCACGATGCCCCCGGCGGCCAACGCCGCGCCGAACAGCGCGCCGATACCGCGCGTGAGCCAGCCGCGGCGGGCCGGACGGCGCGGTCTCGACACGGCCCTACAGGGACGCTTCGTACTGCTCGAGGGTCATCAGCACCTTGCGCGACTTCGACCCGTCGCCCGCGGCCACGACGCCCTCGTCTTCCAGCTGGTCCATCAATCGCCCGGCGCGGGCGAAGCCCACCCGCAGCTTGCGCTGGAGCATCGAGGTCGATCCCGTCTGGGTGCGCAGCACCAGGTCGCGGGCGCGCGCCAAGACTTCGTCGTCGTCGTCGCCCGCGGCCGTCCCCCAGCCGGCACGCCCCGGCGAGGCGTCGTCGGACACCACCGTCTCGCGCCGCCCGCCCTGGGCCCGCCAGAACTCGACGACCCGGCGGACCTCCTCTTCGGAGACCCACGGCGACTGCAGGCGGCGCGCGACGTTGCTCGACGCGGTGACCAGCAGCATGTCGCCCTTGCCGATCAGGCGCTCGGCGCCGGCCTGGTCGAGGATGACCCGGCTGTCGGCCAGCGAGGAGACGGCGTAGGCCATGCGGCTGGGGATGTTCGCCTTGATGACGCCGGTGATGACGTCGACGCTGGGCCGCTGGGTGGCCAGCACCAGGTGGATGCCCACCGCGCGGGCCATCTGGGCGATGCGCACGACGGAGTCCTCCACGTCGCGCGCAGCCACCATCATCAGGTCGTTGAGCTCGTCGACCACGATGACGATGAACGGCAGTCGCTCGGGTCCCGGCGCCGGCTCGACGTCGCCGGCCAGGCCGGTCGCGTCCTCGATGACGTGGCCGATCCGCTGGGCGTCGGTCGGCCCGGGTTCGAGCTCGCCGCGGTCGATCATCTGCTCGTAGCTCGTGATGTCGCGCGCGCCGGTGGCGGCCAGCACGTCGTAGCGCCGCTCCATCTCGCGCACCGCCCAGGCCAGCGTGCCGGCGGCGCGCTTGGGGTCGACGACCACCGGGGCCAGCAGGTGCGGCAGGTCGTTGTACTGGCCCATCTCGACGCGCTTGGGGTCCACCAGGATGAGGCGCAGCTGGTCGGGGGTCGCGCGCATGACCAGCGAGGTGATGATCGAGTTGAGCCCGGAGCTCTTGCCCGCCCCGGTGGCGCCCGAGACCAGGACGTGGGGCAGCTCGGCCAGGTTGACGATCACGGTCTTGCCCGAGATGTCCCGGCCGATCGGCACGTCGAGCGGGTCGTGGGCCGCCGCGGCCTCCTCGGTGTTGAGCAGGTCGCCCAGCGCGACCAGGCTGCGCTGGCGGTTGGGCACCTCGACCCCGATGGCCGAGCGCCCCGGGATCGGCGCGAGGATGCGCACGTCCGGCGCGGCCAGCGCGTAGGCGATATCCCGGTTGAGGGCGGTGACGCGCGCGACCTTGACGCCGGGCCCGAGTTCGAGCTCGAAGCGCGTCACCGTGGGCCCCACGGTGTAGCCGATCAGCGTCGTCTCGACCGCGTGGGCGGCCAGGGCCTCGACCAGCTCGTCGCCGGCCGCCTCGATGGCGCTGCGGTCGTGCTTGACGTCGCGGGTGCGCAGCAGCAATGAGGTCGGCGGGAGGCGCCACTCGTGCGCCGCGGCGACCGGCGCGCGGCGCGGCACCGGCGCCGGGGCCTCGTCATCCTCCGCCTCGTCGACCTCCTCGAACTCGGCGTCCTCGTACTCGTCGTCCACCTCGTCGGGCTCGAAGGGTTCGAACTCGGCCACCGGGACGGCCGGTGACTCCCGCGCCGGCGGCGCGCCGTCCGGCGACGGTTCCGCTGGCGCGCGCGGGCGCGCCCGCCACCAGTCGAGGAAGCGGCGACCGAGGAACCTGGCCGACACGGCGACGCCGTGGGCCAGCGCGCGCAGGCCCACGCCGGTCACGATCATGAGCGCGACCACCAGCACCGCGGTGAGCAGCACCGCCGCGCCCGCCGCGCCGATCACCGCGCGCAGGCCGCCGCCCACCAGCACGCCGACCCACCCGCCGGCGTGGCCCAGGGCGGACGTCGTGGCGCTCATCCCCGGGTGGCCCCGGGCGATGTGGGCCAAACCGCAGAGGCTCAGCAGCGTGAGGCCGACCCCCCAGGCGATCCGGGCGCGCTCCAGCTCGACGCGCCCTGATATCAGGGCGCCGGCCAGACCGATGAAGAGGACCGGCAGGGCGAAGCGCCCGACCCCGAGGAGCAGGGCCAGGCCGCGCGACAGCACGCGGCCCGCCGGGCCGAGGGCGTGGGCCTCGGCCAGCAGGGCGAGCAGACCGGCGACGACGCCCAGCACGACCCAGAGGTCGCGCTCGTGGCGGCGCCAGAAGGAATCCCCGCCGGCGGCGGTGGAGGATCGGGCGCGACCCGCGGACGCCGGTCGCTTCTGGTGTCGCGCGGCTACCACAACCTCCAAGTTACCGAACAGGGGTTCGCGAGCCCGCCACACCTAGGCTGCGCCCGTGACCTACACGCCCGGTCCCACCACGGCGGAGCTGGCCCAGCGCCTCGGCGCGTCGGCCGGCTCGTGCGAGGTCGTGACCTCGGTCGCGCTGAGCCCCAGCGTGCGCGAGGTCGTGCTGCGCGGCCAGGCCGAGGTGCTGGGCGGGCGACCGGGCAACGACGTGATGGTGCGCGTCGAGGCGCCCGGCGAGACGTTCCTGCGCCGGCGCTTCTCCGTGCGCGCGCTGGACGCGGGCGCCGACACGTTCACCCTGTGGGTGACCACCGACCACGAGGGCCCGGCCAGCGCCTGGGCGGCCTCGGCCATCCCCGGCGATCACGTCGACGTCGTCGGGCCGCGCGGCAAGGTCGTCCTCGACCCGACGGCCGACTGGCACCTCTTCGTCGGCGACCTCACCGGGTTGGCCGCCTTCTACCGCCTGGCCGAGTCGATCCCGGCCCCCGGTCGGGCCGCGTTCGTGGTGGAGATCGACCACCTGGACGACGCCCTCACCACCGCCTTCGCCGAGGGCGTCGAGGTCACCGCCGTCTTCGTCAAGCGCCGCGGTCGCAGCCCCAGCGACCCCGCGGGGCTGCTCAACGGCCTGGCCACCTTCGCCATGCCGCCCGGCGTTGGCCACGCCTACGTCGCCGGCGAGTTCCACGCCGTGCGCGCGGTGACCACGGCGCTGCGCGACCGGGGCCTGGACGACACGGCGATCTCCCACAAGCCGTACTGGCGGGTCGGGCGCCGCAACGCCGAGCACGGCGAGCCCGACAAGTCCGAGGACTAGAGCACCGCCACCGCCGCGAGCACGACGGGCTGGCGGCGGAACTTCTGGCCGAGCAGGCGCCCGGCGGCGCGCTGGGCCACCCGGTTGAGCGAGCCCTCGTCGCGGTCCCCGTTGGCCAGCGCCTGGGTCAGCGCGTCGCGGACCTCCTCGGTCAAGTCGGCCAGGAGCCGACGGTCGGTCTCGCCGTCGAACCAGCCGCGCGCGGTCACGCGCACCGGCTGGGCCAGGCTGCCCGCGTCGCGGTCGACGCCGGCGGCGACCAGCAGCACGCCGAACTCGGCCAGCATGCGCCGCTCCTCGAGCGGCCGCTCGTCGAAGTCGCCCTCGCCACCGTCGATGTAGTGGAACCCCGCGGGCACCTCGCCGGCCCGGCGGATGCCGTCAACCGTCACCTCCACCTGGTCGCCGTCCTCGCAGATGAGGACGTTCTTGGCCAGCGCGCCCATCGTGAGGGCCAGGTCGGCGTGGTGGACCATGTGGCGGTACTCGCCGTGCACCGGCACGAAGCAGCGCGGGCGCACCAGCTGGTGGAAGGTGCGCAGTTCGCCCTGGCGCGCGTGGCCCGAGGCGTGCACCGGCTCCTGCTCGGAGTGGATCACCTCGGCCCCGGCGCGGTGCAGGTCGTCGATCACGCGCCCGACGGTCCACTCGTTGCCCGGGATCGGGTGCGAGGAGAGGATCACCGTGTCGTCGTGGCCGAGCACCAGCTGGCGCGCGTCGCCGCGCGAGAGCTTCGACAGCGCCGACAACGGCTCGCCCTGGCTGCCGGTGCACACCACGCACACCTGGCCGGGCTTGAAGCGGTCGATGTTGGCGATGTCGACGAAGTCGGCGGCCTCGGCGTGCAGCAGGTTGAGCTTTCGCGCGAGCTTCACGTTGGACTCCATGGAACGGCCCATCAGGGCCACCTTGCGGCCCTGGGCCTTGGCCACGTCGATGATCTGCTGGACGCGGTGGACGTGGCTGGCGAAGCAGGCGACGATCATGCGCCGCTCGGGACGCTCCAGGAACAGTCGGCGCAGCGTCACGCCGACCGATCGCTCCGAGGCGGTGAAGCCCGGCTCCTCGGCGTTGGTGGAGTCAGCCAGCAGCAGGGCCACGCCCTCGTCGCCCAGGGCGGCCAGGCGCGCCACGTCGGTGCGCCGCCCGTCGATCGGCGTGAGGTCCAGCTTGAAGTCGCCCGAGTGCAGCACCACGCCGACCTTGGTGTGGAAGGCCAGCGCGTGGGCGCTGGGCACCGAGTGGGTGACCGGGATGAACTCGACCTCGAAGGGGCCGATCTGGCGCCGCTCGCCGTCGGCCACCTCGACAAAGGTCAGGTCGCGCTCGACCTTGGCCTCGGCCAGGCGGTGGCGCGCGAAGCCCAGGGTCAACGCCGAGCCGTAGATGGGGACGTTGACGTCCTTGACCAGGTAGCGCAGCGAGCCAGTGTGGTCCTCGTGGCCGTGGGTCAGCACGATGGCGTCGACGCGGTCGCGCCGCTCGATCAGCCAGCGGAAGTCCGGCAGGATGATGTCGACGCCGTACATCGTGGGCTCCGGGAACATGAGACCGGCGTCGACGATGACGATGCGCCCGTCCTGCTCTAGGGCCAGGCAGTTGCGGCCGATCTCGCCCAGCCCGCCCAGGAAGGTGACGCGGACGTGGTCCTTAGCCACGCTGGGCCAACAGCGCGCCGACGACCTGGGCCGCCGCGGCGGCCAGGGTCGCGTCGCCGCGCGCGTGCGGCGCGCGGCACTCGCCCACCTCGAGGCCGCGCACCCGCAGCGCGGCGCGGGCGGGCATGGGATTCGGGTAGGCCTCGCTGCTCTCGAATTCGTAGCTGGCCGCGAGGCGCTCGTTGAAGGTCCGCGCGCCCTCCCAGTCGCCCTTGAGCGCGCCGTGGATCATGGCGGCGAACTCCGGGCCGGCCCAGTGAGCGGCCACCGAGACGAGGCCGACCCCGCCGATGGCCAGGAAGGCCAGCGTCACCGCGTCGTCTCCGCTGTAGAGGTCGAGCCGGTCGCCCAGCACCGCCTTGGTGTGCGCGGCCACCGCCAGGTCGCCCGAGGCGTCCTTGATGGCCACCACGTTGGGGTGGGCCCCCACCAGGGCGACCGTGGTGGCCGAGGCGATCTTGCGCCCGGTGCGCGAGGGTATGTCGTAGAGCATGACCGGCAGGTCGGTGGCGTCGGCCATCGCGCCCAGGTGACCGGCGATGCCGGACTGGTTGGGCCGCGCGTAGGCCGGGGTCGTGGCCAGAATCCCGGCCGCGCCGGTGGCCGCCACCTTCGCCGTCAACTCCACCGAGCGCGCGGTGTCGGCGCTCGAGGTCCCCGCGAGGACCGGCACGGTGACCGCGCCGGCCACGGCGGCGAAGAGGTCGAGCTTCTCGGCGTCGCTGAGGGACGATCCCTCGCCGGTCGAGCCGGCCACGACCAGGCCGTCGCTGCCCTCCTCGACGAGGAAGCGGGCCAGGCGCGCCGCGGTGTCGAGGTCCGCCGCTCCCTCGGGGGTGAAGGGCGTCACCATCGCGGTGAGCAGGGTGCCCAGGCGTGGGGTCATGGCCCGAACTTACCAGCGACGTGCGAAACGACGCGTCTCACGCGAGGAACGAGTCGATCCCCTCGACGAAGCCCGAGTCGACTTGCACGTGACGAAGCGCCAGCGCGACGCCGTGCACGAAGCTCACCCGGTCGAAGGAGTCGTGGCGGATCGTCAGGCCCTCGCCGGGGCCGCCGAACAGGATCTCCTGGTGAGCGGTCAGGCCGGGCAGGCGCACCGAATGGATGCGCACGCCGGCCGGCCCCTCGCCGCCGCGGGTGTGGGCCAGGGTCTCGCGCTCGGTGGGGTTGCCGATGGGCGCCAGTCCGGCCGCCTCGCGCGCCACGGCGATCCGCCGGGCCGCCTGCAGCGAGGTCCCCGACGGTGCGTCGACCTTGCGGTCGTGGTGCAGCTCGATGACTTCGACGGTGTCGAAGTAGGGGGCGGCCTGGGCGGCGAAACGCTCGGCGAGCACGGCGCCGATGGAGAAGTTCGCGCACAGCACGACGCCGGTGCGATCGCCGGCGCGGCGCAGCTCGTCGCGCTGCTCAGCCGACAAGCCGGTGGTCCCCACGACGAGCACCTTGGCGTGTTCGGCGCACCAGTGCGCCGACGCGACGGCGCCCTCCGGGGTGGAAAAGTCGACCACCGCGTCCACCGAGTCCGCGTGGATCTCGCTCAGCGTGGGCGCCCAGGCGACAGCGCTGTGGGCCGGCTCGTGCAGGTCGACGAGGGCCGCCACGGTGATGTCCGGCAGGGCCGCCAGTTCGGTGGCCAGGGTCTGGCCCATGCGGCCCGAACCACCGACGAGCGCCACCGCGATCACGAGCGAATGCTAGTGGTGGCCCGTCGGCGCCTCGAGGTGAGCATCCAGCCGACGCCGGCCAGCCAGAGCAGCGACGTGACGCCCGAGCCGACCAGTCCGAGTTCGATGTGCGGCGCGTGGTAGTGGAAGTGGACGACCCAACGACCGGACGGCACGCGGACCTCCTGGATCAACCCGTGGCGCGTGACGGGAAGGTTGACGCTCGCGCCGGTGGCCGCGTTGCGCGCGGTCGCGCGCCAGCCCGGCAGAAAGGCCATCGAGCGCACCAGCACGACCGGCCGGGGCGCGTTGACACTGACCCACGAGTCGCCCCACGCCGCGTCGCGAACGTGGGTCACGCGCTGGCCGGCGGTGGCGTCCACCAGCCAGTCCGGTGCGGACACCCGGGTCGCGCGAAAGACCGAGTGCGCGCCCGGCGTCGACGCCAGACGCCACCGCGGGCTGGACATCGCGATCTCGAAGGGGCCGTCGAGCTGGTAGGACGTCGACCCGGGACCCGCGGTCGTGACGCGCACGTCGCCGAGGGCCACGTGGGTTCCGCTCACCCGGAGGCCCGCGGCGCGCACCGGTCCGAAGACGTACCCCGCGGAATGAACCTCGGCGGGAAAACTGCTCTTCAGCGGCTTCAAGGTCTTGATCGGTCGCCCGTCGGCCCCGAGCAGCTGCACGGTGAACGGGCCACGGGCGAACGCGGCGCCGGCCCGCCCGTTGAGCTCCACCTCGGAGACCGCCAGGACCCGGCCGAAGTAGCGGCTCGTCACCGTGGCCGGACGCTGACGCAGGCAGGCCGGCGCTGCCCGGTACGTCGCGCCCGGCGCGCTCAGCAGCTCGTTCGCCGCGAGCACGACCGTGGCCAGGCGCAGCTGGGCGAAGGTGCCGGCCACCAGCGCGCAGGGGTCGACCTGCTCCTGGGGGTGGGTGCCGGTCGATCGGTTGTAGATCGACGAGATCAGCGAGCCGTAGCCCTGGACGCTGGGCAGGCCGGTGAACACGTTCATGTTCGCCTCGCCCAGCGCCTCGAACTGCGGCCCGTTCTGGCCCACCACGGTGACCAGGGCGGTGCGTCCCTGGTCGCCCAGGACGGCCCTGGCGTGCGCCGCCGACGGGATGATGACGTTGCCGCCGACGAGGCCGGTGGAGCAGAAGACGAGGAACACCGCGAGGTCCACGCCCAGCACCCCGGTGAGCCAGCGCAACGGGCGCGTCCACCGGCGCCACCCCACGACCACGGCTATCGCCGCCAGGGCGACGCCGACGTGCAGGAGGAGGGTGAGGACCTCGTGGCGCGCCAGCCCGGGGTTGGCCGTCCCGCGCGCCAGCCAGTCCACGAACGACGGGCCGGCGACGAGCATTGCGACGCACAGCCCGACGACCACGTAGGCCGGCGTCAGGGTCACGAATCGGCGGCGCCCGGTGAGCCCGGCCTCGTCGAGGGCCCCCGCCTCGAGCCGGTCGACCCACCACGCGAGCAGCATGGCCGCGGCCAGGTCGATCAGGATCGCGTTGCGGCTGGGCAGGCGCGTGCTGGAGAAGAGCGGGATCGCGTGGAAGAGGTGGCCGACCGGGGTGAAGGTGCCCCACGTGGCCCACAGGCCGACGAAGGCGACGACCAGGTAGAGGGTCACGTCGCGGCAGCCCCCGACCCAGCCGCGGCGCGTGACCCTGGACACGAAGGCGAAGAGCGCCATCAGCGCGACGATCCCCGCGTAGCCGGTCACCTCGGGCAGGTTGTAGCCGACGAAGTAGCGCGGCGTGCCCAGCAGGCTGTTCGACCCCACCAGGTCTTGGACGAAGAGCAGGGAGCTCCAGCGCACCGGCAGCGAGCCCGACCCGAAGAACCAGTAGCTGACCGACGAGCGCTGCGAGAAGCCGATGAAGGCCCAGCCCGGCAGGAGCTGGACCAACCCGATCGCCACCCCCCACGCGGCACCCAGGGCGACGCCGGACAGGTAGACCACCCGCGCGCGCCACGTGGCGAGCCAGTAGGAGGATCGCAGCAGGAGGATCCCCGGCGCGCCGACCAGCGTGAGCAGCTCGATCTCGGAGATGGACCGCGGCTCCCCGGACAGGCAGGCCAGTCCCCACAGCAGGGCCAGGCCCAGCACCGGCGCGCGCGCGGCGAGGGCCAGGTCGCGCCACTCGTCGCCGGCGCGTTGCAGGCGCCGCGACAGCGCGACCAGGGCCAGCACCGCCCACGGCAGCAGCGAGTAGCCCTGGACCACGCCCAGGTGGACGATCTGGCCGACCATCGCGCCGAAGAAGGTGTAGCTGACCGCGGCCAGGAACGACGCGCGCACCCGAAAGCCGTGCCAGCGCGCCAGCGCGTAGACGCCCAGCGCCGCGCCCGCGAAGACGACGACCAGGTCGGCCACCCACGCGGCCACCGGCCAGCCCGCGAGGAAGAGCAGCGTCGTGGGATAGAGCGCCCCGGCGTTGAGCCCGCCGAGCAGCGGCGTGCCGGAGTCGGCGTAGGGGTTGAGGAGCGGCAGGTGCCCGCCGGCCAGCTGGCGCCCGGCCAGGGCGCGCAGCGGGAAGTTCTGGATGAGGTTGTCGGCCACGATGGCCGGGTGCCCGGCCAGCGCCGGGATGACGAAGAGGGCCGTCGGCAGGGCCACCAGCCACACCACGGCGCGCCGGTCGGCGACCGGTGTCCCCCGCCACCACCTCGTTGGCGGGGCGGGGGCGGCCTTCATCGGGTCAACGCTACGAAAGATCGGCGGGGCCGTGCCAACGCGCCCCGCGGGCGCGCCGGCACGGCTCGTCGACTAGCGGCGCCGGGGCCGCGGGCTGCGCCGGCCGGCGTCCTCGCTGATGGTGGGACCGCCGGGACCGAGGTCCCCGATCTCCTCGGCCAGCTCGGCCTCGAAGGCGGCTTCAAACGTGGAGGCCGCGACTTTGGGACCGCGCTCGCGCTCGCGGCCACCGCGGTCACCTCGATCGGGACGCTCGCCGCGGTCGGGACGCTGACCCCGGTCGGGACGCTCGCCGCGCTCCGGACGCTCGGAGCGCTCACGCGGCTCGCGGGCGGGACGCGGCTCGACCTCGACGTCGGCGTACTCGCCGGCCAGCGAGAGCGACACCTTGCCCGCCGGGTCGATGTCGTCGACGCGGACCTCGAGGCTCTGGCCGAGCTCCAGGACGTCCTCCACCTGGCCGATGCGCTTGCCGCCGTTGAGCGCCGCCAGCTTGGAGATGTGCAGCAGACCGTCGCGGCCCGGCAGGATGCTGATGAAGGCGCCGAACTTGGCGATGTTGACGACACGGCCCTGGTAGACCACGCCGACCTCGGCGCTGGGCGGGTCGAGGATCATCTCGATGCGCCGGCGGGCCTCTTCGACCGCCCGGCCGTCCTTGGCCCCGATGGTCACGGTGCCCACCACGCCGTCGTCGTCGACGGCGATGTCGGCGCCGGTCTCCTGCTGGAGGGTGTTGATGACCTTGCCCTTGGGCCCGATGACCTCGCCGATCTTGTCGATCGGGATCTGCAGCGAGACGATCTTCGGGGCCACCTCGGCCACCTCGGCGCGCGGCGCCGGGATCGCGTCGGTGATGACGGCCAGGATCGTCAGGCGCGCCTCCTTGGCCTGGTGCAGCGCCTTGGCCAGGACGTCGGCCGGCAGGCCGTCGATCTTGGTGTCGAGCTGCAGGGCGGTGACCGCGTCGGCGGTGCCGGCCACCTTGAAGTCCATGTCGCCGAAGGCGTCCTCGGCCCCCAGGATGTCGGTCAGCGTGACGTAGGTGCCCTCGTCGTAGACGAGGCCCATCGCGATGCCGGCCACGGGCGCCTTGATCGGCACGCCGGCCGCCATGAGCGACAGCGTCGACCCGCAGACCGAGGCCATCGAGGTCGAGCCGTTGGACTGCAGGACGTCGCTCACCACGCGCAGCGTGTAGGCGAAGTCCGCCTCGCTGGGCAGCACCGGGATCAGCGCGCGCTCGGCCAGCATGCCGTGGCCGATCTCGCGGCGCTTGGGCATGCCCACGCGACCGGTCTCGCCGGTCGAGTACGGCGGGAAGTTGTAGTGGTGCATGTAGCGACGGAACTCGTCGGGCGAGATCGTGTCGAGCTGCTGGCGCAGGCGGGGCATGCCCAGCGTCGTCACGTTGACCACCTGGGTCTCGCCGCGCTGGAAGAGCGCCGAGCCGTGGGTCATCGGGAACAGGTCGATCTGGGCCGACAGCGGGCGCAGCTCGGTCGCGGTGCGGCCGTCGATGCGCAGGCCGTCCTCGACGATGCGCCGGCGCACCAGCTTCTTGGTCAGCGCGCGCACCGCGGGCTTGATCTCGCCGAGGCGGTCGGGGAACTCCCCGCGCAGCGACTCGACGATGGAGGCCAGCGCCGCGTCCAGCGCCGCGGCGCGCTCGGCCTTGGCGGTCAGCGCGTTGGCCCGGGCCAGCGCGGGCTCGCCGACCTGGGCCACGCGGTCGTAGACGTCGTCCTGGTAGTCGGCCTGGACCTGGTACTCGAGCATCGGGATCGGTCCGCGCGTGGCCACGAACGCCGCCACCAGCTCGCGCTGAAGGTTGATCGACTCGCGAATCCACAGCTTGGAGGCCTCGAGCCCGTCGGCCAGGACCTCTTCGGAGACCTTGGGCGCGCCGTCGGCGTACCTCTCGAAAGAGCCGGCGGTCCCGCCGGCCTCGACCATCATGATGGCCACGTCGGCCTCGACCGAGTCGCTCAGCGCGCGTCCCGCCACGACCAGCTCGAAGACCGCGGCGTCACCCTCGGCGTAGGTGGGGTGCGGGGCCCACTCGCCGTCGGTGGTGTAGGCCATGCGCACGGCCCCGATGGGCCCGTCGAAGGGCAGACCCGAGATCATCAGCGCGGCCGAGGCCGCGTTGATGGCCAGCACGTCGTGGGGGTTCTCCTGGTCGGCCGAGAAGATCGTGCCGACGACCTGGACCTCGTTGCGGAAGCCCTTGGGGAAGGACGGGCGCAGCGGGCGGTCGATCAGCCGGCAGATCAGGACGGCCTGGTCGGAGGGCTTGCCCTCGCGGCGGAAGAAGGCCCCGGGGATCTTCCCCGCGGCGTAGGCGCGCTCCTCGATGTCCACGGTGAGCGGGAAGAAGTCGGTGCCTTCACGCACGCCGCGTGACGCGGTCACCGTCGCCAGCAGGATGGTGTCGCCGAGGCGTGCCAGCACGGCGCCGTCGGCGAGTTGGGCGAGGTGCCCGGCCTCGAAGGTGAGGGTCTTGTCCGTGCGGGTCACTGGGCTACTAACGCGGATGGCGTCGGTCATGGGTTTCTCCTATTGCGGTTGGTGACTCGCCGCCCGGATCCCAGTGGGCAACCTTCGCGCTAGGCGACGGTTCTCCACTGGCCTCCGAAAAATCGGCGATGTCGTCCGTCGAAACGTTCGACGGATGCGGCTAGCGACGTATGCCGAGGCGCCCAATCAGGTTTCGGTAACGCTCGACGTCGTCGCGCTGCACGTAGTCGAGCAGCCGGCGACGTTGGCCGATGAGCACCATGAGGCCGCGGCGGGTGTGATGATCACCCTGGTGGACCTTGAGGTGCTCGGTGAGATGCGCGATCCGGTCGGTCAGGATGGCCACCTGGACCTCGGGCGAACCCGTGTCCGAGGCGTGCGCCTGATAGTCCTTGATGATCTGGTGCTTCTCCGCCATGAACGTTGTGCCTTAGTGAGTCGGGGGTCACGGTGCGAACCGCCCACTTGACGGCCCACGTGGTCAGCGTCGCTGACCGAGTATCTATCCTAGCAGGAGCGAGTCCTCCGGCGAGAACCGGGTGAATCGCTGCGTCGTGGCGGCCACGTCGTCGCCGATCCGGGCGGTGAGCGCGGCCACGTCGGCGAAGACCGCCTCGTCGCGCAGCCGCTCCAGGAAGGCCACGTCGAGCGTCGCGCCGTAGAGGTCCTCGCCGTAGCCGGGCAGGTGGACCTCGACCAGCGTGGCGGCGTCGTCGTAGAACTGCGGTCGCGTGCCCACCGACGTCGCGGCCGGCCACCAGGCGCCGTCCGGCGTGCGCGCGGCGCCGGCGTAGATGCCCAGGCCGGGCAGCTGCTGGCGGGGCGCCGGATCCAGGTTGGCGGTGGGAAAGCCCAGCTCGCGCCCGCGGCCGTCGCCGGGGACGACCCGCGCGCGCAGCACGAAGGGCCGGCCGAGCACCCGCGCCGCCGCGCCGACGTCGCCGGCGCCCAGGTCGCGGCGCACGCTGGTCGAGCTCCACCGCTCGGCGTCGCCGAAGTCCGGGGCCGCGACCACGTCGTAGCCGTGGGTCCGGCCGCGCCGGCGCAGCAGCTCGACGTCGCCGTGGCGCTCGTGGCCGAAGCGGAAGTCCTCGCCGACGACCACCGCCGCGGCGCGCAGCTCGCCCTCGAGGACCCGCTCGCAGAACTCCTCGGCCGACTCGGCGGACAGCGCCGCGTCGAAGGTGATCACCCGCGCGACGTCGATCCCCAGGGCGGCCAGGCCCTCGAGGCGCTGGGACAGCGTGCCGACCAGGCGCGGCGCGCCGTCCGGGTCGAGGACCTCGGCCGGGTGCGGGTCGAAGGTGGCCACCACGGCCAGCGCGTCGTGGCGCGTGGCCAGGTCGGTGACCATCGCGATCACCCGCTGGTGTCCGCGGTGCAGCCCGTCGAAGACACCGACGGCCACCACCGCCCGGCGCGCGAGCGGGCCGGCCTCACCGTCGCGCCGCACGATCATGACGTCAACCTACCGGGGGGTCGCGGACGGTTCGCTCGACAGCACGACCTCGGGGTGGAAGGTGTCGCCGCGCCGCGCCAGCACCGCGACCAGTGCGCCGCCAGCGTCGCAACCCGCGACCTCGTCGCCGGCGACGGAGGCGTCGAGCGCCACGCGCTGGCCCTGACGCACCCGGCGCACGTCGTCGTCGCTCAGCGTCACCGCAGTCAGGTCGCCGACGAACGCGGCGGCCGGGCGCAGCACCGCGGCACCGGCGGCCACTCGCTGCGCCAACCGGGCGAGCGTGACGGCGTCCTCGACCTGGTGCGTGCCGCTGGCCAGGCGGCGCAGGCTCGTGAGGTGTCCGACCGTGCCGAGCCGCTCGGCCAGGTCGCTCATCAGCACGCGCACGTAGGTCCCGGCCGAGCAGGTGACGTCGAAGGTCAGGGTGTGCGCGTCCTCGCCGAAAGCGACCGCCAGGCCGGTGACGGCGATCGCGCGCGGCGCGCGTTCGACCTCCACGCCGCGCCGGGCCAGCGCGTGCAGTCGCTGGCCGTCCACCTTCAACGCCGAGACCATGGGCGGGATCTGGGTGGTCGTGGCGCGCAGCGCCGCCGCGGCGTCGGCGAGCTCCTCGGGCGTGATCCCCGGCACCGGCCGCTCGTCGGTGACCGCCCCGTCGGCGTCCAGCGAGTCGGTGGCCACCCCGAGGCGCACCACGCCCGCGTAGCGCTTGGCCCCGGCCTGGGCGAAGCGCAGCAGGCGCGTGGCTGGCCCGACCGCCAGCACCAGCAGACCGGTGGCCATCGGGTCGAGCGTGCCGGCGTGGCCGACGCGCTGCTCGCCCAACAGTCGGCGCACGACGGCGACGACGTCGTGGCTGGTGGGGCCGCGGTCCTTGTCGACCAGCAGCAGCCCGCTACTGGGGCTCATGGCCCCGGCGGCGCAGGATCTCCTCCACCGCCTCGCCGTGGGCGACTGCGGGGTCGGCGGCGAAGGACAGTCGCGGCGTGCGCTTGAGGCGGGTCTGGGCGTTGACGGCGGCCTGGAGCGCCTTGCGGTGCTCCTCGAGGGCGGCGCCCGCCTCGTCGCTCAGCGAATGGAGGAAGACCACCGCGTGGCGCACGTCGGGCGAGGTCTCGACCCCGGTCACGGTGAGCAGCCCCAGGCGCTCGTCGACGTCGCTGAAGCGCAGGAGCTCGTCGGAGATCACCTCGCGCAGGATCTGGTTGATGCGCGCGGTGCGCGGGTAGGGGTGGTGGCCGCCGGAGGAGTGGGCCATCGCTAGGCCGTTCGCGGAATCTCGCGCTCTTCGAAGGTCTCGATGACGTCGCCCTCTTTGAGGTCCTGGTAGTCCGAGAGTCCGATGCCGCACTCGAAGCCGGCGGCGACCTCGCGCGCGTCGTCCTTGAAGCGCCGCAGCGAGGTGATCGTGCCCTTCCAGATGATGGCCCCCTCGCGCAGGAAGCGGACCTTGGAGCCGCGCGTGATGACGCCCTCGCGCACGAAGCAACCCGCGATGGCCCCGATGCGCGGGATGCGGAACACCTCGCGCACCTCGGCCTCGCCCGTGACGACCTCCTCGAAGACCGGCGTGAGCAGGCCCAGCATCGCGGCCTCGATCTCTTCGATCAGCTTGTAGATGATCTCGTAGGTGCGGATCTCCACGCCCTCGGACTCAGCCAGCTCGCGGCTGCGCCGGTCGGGCCGGACGTTGAAGCCGATGATGGTCGCGTTGGCGGCCTTGGCGAACTGGACGTCGTTCTCGGTGATGCCGCCCACTCCGCGCAGCACGATCACCAGCTTCACGTCGTCGCGCTCGAGCTTGCGCAGCGACTCGCTGCACGCCTCCAGCGAGCCCTGCACGTCGGCCTTCAGCACGACGTTGAGCGTGGCGGTCTCGCCGCGCTGGATCTGCTCGAAGAGGTCCTCGAGGCGCGCCCCGCTCGCCGAGGCGGTGGGCTGGTACCCGATCAGGCGGGCGCGCTGAGCCCGGGCCTCGGCCAGGCTGCGCGCGTGCGCCAGGTCGTTGGCCACGCGCATCTCGTCGCCAGCGAAGGGCGGCTCGGAGAAGCCCAGGATCCGCACCGGCGTCGAGGGTCCGGCGTCGAGCACCGGCTGGCCCTCGTCGTTGATGAGGGCCTTGACCTTGCCGAAGGCGGCGCCGGCGACGACCGCGTCGCCGACCTCCAGGAGGCCGCGCTGGACCATCACCGTGGCCACCGGACCGCGACCCACCTCAAGGTTGGCCTCGAGCACGGTGCCGACGGCCCGCCCGGTGGGCCGCGCGCTCAACTCGGACACGTCAGCCACCAGCAGGACCTGCTCGAGCAGCTCGTCGATACCGGTGCCCTGCAGGGCCGAGATCTCCACGCAGATGGTGTCCCCGCCCCACCGCTCGGGCACCAGTCCGTGCTCGCTGATCTGCTGGAGCACGCGGTCGGGGTTGGCGTCGGCCCGATCCATCTTGTTGATGGCCACGATGATCGGCACGCCGGCCAGTTGGGCGTGGTTGATGGCCTCCACCGTCTGGGGCATGACGCCGTCATCGGCCGCCACCACCAGGATGACCACGTCGGTCACCTTGGCGCCGCGCGCGCGCATGGCGGTGAAGGCCTCGTGGCCCGGGGTGTCGAGGAACGCGATCGGGCGGCCCTTCCAGGTGACCTGGTAGGCGCCCATGTGCTGGGTGATGCCGCCAGCCTCGTCGGCCACCACGTTGGTCTGGCGGATCCTGTCCAGCAGGAGCGTCTTGCCGTGGTCGACGTGGCCCATCACGGTGACGATCGGGGCGCGCGGCACCGCGGTGATCTGCTCGTCCGTGTCGTCCTCGTCGAAGAACTTGGCCAGCAGCGCGGCCTCCTGCTGCTCGCCCGGGTCGACCAGCCTCACCTTGGCCCCAACCTCGGCCGCGTAGAGCTCGATCATGTCGTCGCTGAGCGCCTGGACGCCGGTGACGATCTCGCCCTGGAGGAAGAGGAAGCGGATGATGTCGGCGGCGCTGCGGTTGAGCTTGGGCCCGACGTCCTTGGCCGTGGACCCTCGCTCGATGATGATCTCGCCCTCGGGCACCGGCGCGCTGGACGGCTGCCAGGTGGTCATCTGGGTCGGCTCGAGCTCTTCGACGTTGCGCCGGCGCCGCCGGGTGGTCTTGCGCTGGCTGCCGCGCGGACCGCCGGTGCTGCGACCGGCCGGTCCGCCGCCGCGGCCGGGCCCGGCCGGGGCGCCAGCGCCCGGACCCCCGGTGCGCGGTCCGCCGAAGCTACCGGGACGAGAGGGGCCGCCGGGGCGCGGGGCGGTCGAGGGTCGCGCGCTCATTGGGCGCGGCCCGCCGGGCAT
>JBIOFE010000030.1:0-26721 GCA_044446745.1 Acidimicrobiales bacterium | reverse complement strand
CCGCGCCCCGCCCCTGCCCCGCCCCGTGCTCTCGCCTTCCTCCCGCGCCTCGCCCCCCCCGCGGGCCCGCCCCCCGCGCGGCCCCCCGCGCCCCCCGCCCGCCGCCCCCCCCCCCCCCGCGGCGTAGGTGTTGGACGGGGACGAGGAGGACGAGGAGACCAGCGGCGAGGTCGCGTCCGGCTCCGGCGGCGGCTTCGGCGGTGCGGTCGTCCCGGTGGGCGTGTACGTGGTCCGCGGCGAGAAGGTGCGCTGGATTCCCGCGGTGAACGTCAACCTGGTGTTCCTCGTGGCGATCGTGGCGCTGCGCCTGGTGGCCAAGATGGTGCGCCGGCGTCACGCGAACTGATCCGTCCGCCGACGCCGCTCGTCGGATTCGACCCCCCGGCCTAGTCTGAAGACGTGACGCCCGACGAGCACGCCACGGACTCGGGCATCGAGGTCCGCGCGGTCTACGGACCGGACGACCTGGACGGCTTCGACGCCAAGCGCGACCTCGGCGAGCCCGGCGCCTTCCCCTACACCCGCGGGGTGCAGACCACCATGTACCGGGGCCGGCTGTGGACGATGCGCCAGTACGCGGGTTTCGGCACCGCCGAGGCCACCAACGAGCGCTTCCACTTCCTCCTGCGCGCCGGCCAGACGGGCCTCTCGTGCGCCTTCGACCTGCCGACCCAGATGGGCCTGGACGCCGATCACCCGCGCGCCGAGGGCGAGGTCGGGCGCGTCGGGGTCTCGATCTCATCGCTCGACGACATGCGACGCCTGCTGGCCGGACTGCCCCTGGGCGAGGTCACCACCTCGATGACGATCAACGCCACGGCGGCGACGCTGCTGCTGCTCTACCAGCTGGTGGCCGAGGAGCAGGGCGTGCCGGGAGCCGCGCTGCGCGGGACGATCCAGAACGACATCCTGAAGGAGTACGTCGCCCGGGGCACCTACATCTACCCGCCGCGGCCCTCGATGCGCCTGGTGGTGGACACCTTCGCGTACTGCGCGGCCGAGCTGCCCCAGTGGAACACCATCTCGGTCTCGGGCTACCACATCCGCGAGGCCGGCTCGACGGCCGTCCAGGAGGTGGCCTTCACGCTGGCCAACGCCATCGCCTACGTCGAGGCGGCGCGCGCCGTCGGGCTCGGCGTCGACCAGGTCGCGCCGCGGCTCAGCTTCTTCTTCAACGCGCACAACAACCTCTTCGAGGAGGTCGCCAAGTACCGCGCGGCGCGCCGGCTCTGGGCGACGATCGTGCGCGACCGCTTCCACGCCGCCGACCCGCGCTCGATGATGATGCGCTTCCACACCCAGACCGGCGGCTCGACGCTCACCGCCCAGCAGCCCGAGAACAACGTCGTGCGCGTCACCCTCCAGGCCCTGGCGGCGGTGCTGGGTGGCACCCAGTCGCTGCACACCAACGGCTTCGACGAAGCCCTGGGCCTGCCCACCGAGCGCGCGGCGCGCCTGGCGCTGCGCACCCAGCAGGTCATCGGATTCGAGTCGGGCGTGACCGACACGGTCGATCCCCTGGCCGGCTCGTACTTCGTGGAGTCGCTGACCAACGAGGTCGAGCGCCGCGCGCGCGACTACATCGACGAGATCGACCGGCGCGGCGGCTCGGTGGCCGCCATCGAGGCCGGGTACCTCCAGGGGGAGATCGAGGTCGCGGCGTACGAGGCGGCCCGCGCCGTTGACGCCGGAACGGCCGTCGTCGTCGGGGTCAACCGCTTCACCGAGGATCAGGCGTCGCCAGCCGACGTCTTCCCGGTCGACGAGGCGCAGCAGCGCCAGCAGGTCGAGCGGGTGCGCCAGCTCAAGCTCCACCGCGACAGCGGAGCCGTGACGGCGGCCCTCAGCGACCTGACCACCGCCGCCCGGGGCTCGGCCAACCTGCTCTACCCGATGAGGGCGGCGCTGGCGGCCGGCGCGACGCTCGGGGAGGTGGCCGACAACCTGCGCGCCGAGTTCGGCGAGTACCACCCCCGCTGAGCCGGTCTTCGAGGGCCGCGCGGACGGGGTCGCCTAACCGGCGCCGCCGCTGCGGTCACCGGATCGCGGGGCGGGCGCGTCGAAGTGGGTGACGGCCGGCGCCTCGGCGTAAAAGGGGTGGGTGAGTTCGCGCCACGGCGCGAAGAGTTTGGAGGCCCGGAAGTCCCGGTGGGCCTGGACGGAGGTCCAGCGCACGAGCAGGAGGTAGGTCGACGCGTCCTCGACCTGGCGGCGCACCTCGGCGCCGCCGCACCCCGGCGCCGACTCGATGATCGGCAGCGCCTCGGCGAGCGAACCCTCGAACTGCGCCGCGCGACCGGGCGTGACGTGCAGGAGGGCGTGCTCGACGATCACGCGTGGGCGAGGAGTCGAGAGCGCAGGGCGGGGTCCTGCGCGACGCGCACCGCGGTGTCGGCCAGGGCGAGGGCCCCGTCGACGACCGCCCGGTCGGCGTCGGGCGTGACGCAGGCGCGGGTGAAGCCGGGCTGGTGATTGATCGCGCCGTGCGTGGGCAGGCCCAGCAGCGGGTGGATCGACGGCACGACCAGCGAGACGTTCGCCATGTCGGTCGAGATGGTCGGGGGAGGCGCACCGGCGTCGTCGGAGTCGAAGCGTCGCCCGAGCTGCTCGGCCGCCGCGCGGTAGTGCGCCAGGATCTCCGGGTCCGCCGCCATGTGCGAGAAGGGGTGGCCCAACTCGTCGATCGTCACCGCGGCGCTGGTCGCCCGGGCGCCGGCCTCGAAGCAGGCGTTGACCCGCTCGCGCAACTCGGCCAGGCGCGCCGCCGAGCCCGACCGGCACATGAAGCGCCCCACCACACGCGCGGGGATGATGTTGGCCGCGACGCCGCCCTCGACGACGAAGCCGTGGACCAGGTCGTCGGGGCGCAGCTGCTGGCGCAGCAGTCCGATCGCCACCTGGGCGATGGTCATCGCGTCCAGGGCGTTGACGCCCTCCCAGGGGGCCGCCGCGGCGTGGGCCTCGCGCCCCGTGAAGGTGACGTCGAAGTGGTCGACGGCCAAGCACCGCGCGGTCAGGTGATCCTCCGGCCAGGGGTGGACCATCATCGCGGCGTGCACGCCGTCGAAGTAGCCCGCGTTGATGAGGTCGATCTTGCCCCCGCCGCCCTCCTCCGACGGCGTGCCCAGCAGCGTGACGGTGAGGTCGAGCTCGTCGGCCACCGCCGCCAGACCCACCGCGGCGCCGAGCGACGAGCCCGCGATGATGTTGTGGCCGCAGGCGTGGCCGACGTCGGGCAGCGCGTCATACTCCGCGCAGAAGACGAGCTGCAGCGATCCGTCTCCGCGCGTGGCGCGAAAGGCCGTGGCCAGCCCGGCCGCCCCGCGCTCGAGGGTGAATCCGGCCGCCTCCGCGGCCGCCGCGACGGCCTCGGCGCTCTCGAACTCCTCGTAGCCGAGCTCCGGGTGGGCGTGGACGAAGTGGCTCAGCGTGACGAGGGCCTCGCTGGCCGAGCGGACCGCCGCGGCTGCCGTCTCGCGCGGGTTCATTCGACCAGGGCGACGACGTCGCCCGCGCTGACGGCGTCGCCCTCGTCGACGGCGATCGACTTGATCACGCCGCTACGCTCGGCGTTGACCATGTTCTCCATCTTCATCGCCTCGAGGATGGCGATGGTCTCGCCGGCCTCGACCTGCTGGCCGACCCGGGCGACCACCTTGACGATGGTGCCCTGCATCGGCACGGTCACCTTGCCCGAGCCGCTGCCCACGACGCCGGCGTGGTGCTGGCGGCGCGGCTTGGCCGCCGTGCTCAGCGGGCGGTCCAGTTCGTCCTCGGTCGGGTCGGGAACCCAGAGCGCGACGGTGACCCGCCGACCGTTGACCTCGGCGGTGACGTCCTTGCGCAGGCGGCCCTCGCCGACCGACAGCACCGGGCTGGCGCCGGCCGGCAGCTGAGAGAAGTCCAGCGACTCCTCGACCCACTTGGTCGAGTGGGTGCCGGCGACGAACTCGTCGCTGGAGAGGATGACGACGTCGGCCGGCAGCGTCGTGGCCACCCCCTCGATGCGCGTCTCCTCGATGGCGCGCAGCGCGCGGCGCCGCGCGCGCTCGCGGTCGGGACCCCAGACGATGAGTTTGGCGACCAGGTTGTCGTAGTACTGCGACACCATGTCGCCGACGGCGTAGCCGGCGTCGAGACGAACCCCGGGACCCGACGGCGCGTCGAAGCGGGTGATGACCCCGGGGGAGGGGACGAAGCGCCCGCCAGCGGGGTCCTCAGCGTTGATGCGGACCTCGATCGCATGACCGGTGCGCGTGACCTCCTCCTGGGTGAAGGTGAGCGGCTCGCCGGCCGCGACGCGCAACTGCCACTCGACCAGGTCGAGGCCCGTGACCATCTCGGTGACCGGGTGCTCCACCTGGAGCCGCGTGTTCATCTCCAGGAAGAAGAACTCGCCGTCCTGGTAGAGGAACTCGACGGTGCCGGCGTTGACGTAGCCGCAGGCGCGCGACACCTTGACCGCCGCCTCGCCCATGGCGCGGCGCACGTCGTCGGGGAGGTTGGGGGCGGGCGACTCCTCGATCAGCTTCTGGTGGCGGCGCTGGGCCGAGCAGTCGCGCTCGCCGAGCCACAGCGTCGCGCCGTGGTGGTCGGCGAGGACCTGCATCTCGACGTGGCGCGGCCAGGTCAGGTAGCGCTCCAGGTAGCACTCCGGTCGACCGAAGTTGCTCTGGGCCTCGCGCTGGGCGCTCTCCAGCGCCGCCGCGGCGTCGGCCGGCTCACGGACCACCTTCATGCCGCGCCCGCCGCCCCCGTAGGCGGCCTTGATGGCGACCGGCCAGCCCACCTCGTCGCCGAAGGCCACGACCTGCGCCGCGTCGCTCAGTGGCTCGTCCGTCCCGGGCACGCCGGCCACGCCGGCCCGCGCGGCGGCCCGGCGCGAGGCGAGCTTGTCGCCCATTACCTCGATCGCCTCGGGCGTCGGGCCGACGAACGTCACCCCGCGCGACGTGATGGCCCGCGCGAAATCGGCGTTCTCGGAGAAGAACCCGTAGCCCGGGTGGACGGCGTCGGCCCCGGAGCGCTCGAGGGCGTCCAGGATGGCCGCGGTGTTGAGGTAGCTCTCGGCGGCTGTCGAGCCGCCGAGGGCGTAGGCCTCGTCGGCCAGGCGCACGTGCAGGGCGTCGCGGTCCAGCTCGGAGTAGACCGCCACCGTACCCACGCCCAGCTCGCGGCAGGTCCGCATGACCCGCACGGCGATCTCGCCCCGGTTGGCGATGAGCACCTTCTGTAGCACGCGAACCTCCGGAGTGGACTGCCATTTTCTACCACTCGCCCCAAAACCCTAATGTTTGGTGGTGCTACCGATGGTCTGGCGCGTACGCCACTTCGACGAGATCGACTCGACGAACACGTGGGTCGCGTCCCGGGCGCTGGCGGGAGAAACCGAGGGCCTCGTCGCGGTGGCCGACTACCAGACGAGGGGCCGCGGGCGCCACGAGCGCACCTGGGAGGCGCCGGCGCGCAGCGCGCTGCTCTGCTCGGTGCTGCTGCGTCCGAACATCGACCTCGACGACCTGCAGCTCGGCGTCGCGGCCGTCTCGCTGGCGATCCGCGCCGCGCTGGTGCGCCTCGCCGGGGTGCGACCGGACCTCAAGTGGCCCAACGACCTGTTGGTGGGCGAGGCGAAGATCGCCGGGGTCCTGGCCGAGGTCGTCGCCACCGACGACGGGCCGGCCCTGATCGTCGGGTTCGGCGTCAACCTCACCGACCACCCGGCCGGCGCGACCAGCGTGGCCGCGGCGGCCGGCGTCACCATCTTCCCCCCGGCGCTGCTCGACATCGCCCTCGAGGAGATCGAGCCGCGACGCGCCCAACTGGACCTCGCGGAGGGCCGCGTGGCGCTGCGCGAGGAGTACGAGCGAGCCCTGGTCACGCTGGGGCGACGGGTGCGCGTCGAGCTCACCGGAGAGGCCCACGAGGGTGAGGTCACGGGGGTGGACGCGGCGGGGCGCCTGATCGTGAACGTCGACGGGGACCACCGGGTCTTCGCCGCGGGCGACGTCGTGCACCTGCGGACGCCGGCCGCCGGAGTGACGTGAGCACCGCCGCGCGGGTCCTCGTGACGGGCGCCGGCGGCCAGGTCGGCCTCGACCTGGCCGACGTGTTGCGCGGCGACACGCCGCCCGGCGGAGACCCGGGATTCCAGCCGGACGATCGACCGGTCGACGGCGACGAGTTCGCGGTGCTGGCCCTCACGCACCACGACCTCGACGTGGGCGACGCCGAGGCGGCGCGCCGTGCGGTGGCCGTCGCCCAGCCCGACGTGATCGTCCACCTGGCCGCCTACACCGCCGTCGATCGGGCCGAGGGCGACGCCGGGGAGTGCTTCCGGGTCAACGCCGGGGGCACCGCGACGCTCTCGGAGGCGGCCCGCGAATTCGGCGCGCACCTCATCGCCGTCTCCACCGACTACGTCTTCGACGGCGAGAAGGGGAGCGCCTACGACGAGGACGACGCGCCCGACCCCCTCAACGTCTACGGCGCGTCGAAGTTGGCCGGCGAGCGGGCCTGCCGGCCCGAGGACACCATCGTGCGTACGTCGTGGGTCATGGGGGTGCGCGGGCGCACCGTCGTGAAGGTGATCGCGCGGCGCGCGCGGTCCGGCGAGACGGTTCGCTTCGTCACCGACCAGACGGGCACCGTGACGCTGGCCGCCGACCTCGCGCGCGCGCTGGCCACCCTGGTCCGGGAGCGACCCGGTGGTCTCTGGCACGTGGCCAACCCGCCGGCCACCACCTGGTTCGACGTCGCCCACTTCGTCGGGGCCAGGCTGGGCCGGCCCGACGGCTTCGCCCTGCCCATCGTGACCGCGGAGCTCTCGCCGGCCCCGGCGGCGCGGCGCCCGCGCCGCAGCGACCTGGCGACCGGCCGGTGGACCTCGCGCGGGTGGCGGGCGCTGCCCGACTGGCGCGACGGCGTGGCCCGGCTCCTCGGCGCGCTCGAGGAGGCGCCGTGACGGGCGAGCGGGTGTGCGCGGTCGTGGTGGACTACCACGCGGAGGACGCCCTCGGGGCTTGCGTCGACTCCCTGCACGCCAACGGCGTGGCCACGGTGGTGGTAGTGGAGAACGGCGAGGCCGGCTCCTCGCCGCCCGCGCTGGAGGGCCGAGACGTGACGTTGGTCGAGCCGGGCCTCAACCTCGGCTACGGCGGCGGCGTGAACCGCGGGGTGGCGATGGCGCCGCCCAGCACCTACCTGGTCGTGTCCAACCCCGACGTCGTGGCCCACGACGGCGCGGTCGCCGCGCTGGCCGCGTTCCTCGACGCCCACCCCGACGTGGCCGTGGCCGGGCCCCGGATCGAACGGCCCGACGGATCGGTGTACCCGTCCCAGCGGGTCTTCCCCAACGTGTGGCTGGCCGGGGCCCACGCGCTGCTGGCGCCCCTGTGGCCCGGGAACCCGGCCACCGCGGCCTACCGCTCGGCGCGCCCCGACGGCTCGGTCGACTGGGTGTCGGGGGCCTTCTTCCTGATCCGCCGCGACGTCTTCGAACAGGTCGGCGGCTTCGACGAGCGCTACTTCATGTTCGCCGAGGAGATGGCGCTGTGCTGGGCGGTGCGCGAGCACGGCTACGGCGTGGCGGCCGTCGGCGACGCGGTGGTGACCCACGTCGAGGGCCTGTCACGCCAGCGGGCCCCGCGTGACATGGTCGTGGCCCACCACCGCAGCGCCCTGCGCTTCGAGTGGCAGACCGCGCGCGGGGTGCGCCGGCTGCTGGCGCCGCTGGCCACCCTGGTGCTCGGCCTGCGCCTAGTCCTCATCCTGGCCCTACGAACCCGGCGGGGGGACGACGCCTAGACTCGTCGCGGGGCTGCGGCTGGTTCTGTGGTTGCAAGTCGATGCCAGCCGCGGGCGAAGCGACCCACGTAAGGCGTCTCATCAACGCTGAGCATGGCGCGGTTTAGAGGTAAGTCCTGCCCCGCGACGGCCAGGTTGGCCGCAGCGGGAGCCGGCGGAGCGCGGCCGCGACCCCGGAGAAGTCCGGGGCCCGAGGCCGCTCGCCGCCGCAGGCGAGTGTGGGGTCAAAGACCAGGTCAGACAGCCGCAGCCCCGAAGAGTCGGTCGTGCGACCGGTAGGGTGAGTCACGACATGAGTGTTTTCAACAGGATTCTCAAGGCCGGCGAGGGCAAGCGCGTGCGCCAGCTGGCCGAGTTGGTCGATCCGGTCAACGAGCTGTCCGGCGAGATGGCCGCCCTGACCGACGCCGAGCTGCGGGCCAAGACCGACGTCTTCAAGGAGCGCCTGGCCGAGGGCGAGACCCTCGACGACCTGCTCTTCGAGGCCTTCGCCGTGGTGCGCGAGGCCGCCACCCGGGTGCTCGGCCAGCGCCCCTACGACGTCCAGCTGATGGGCGGCATGGCGCTGCACTTCGGGTGGATCGCCGAGATGAAGACCGGCGAGGGCAAGACCCTGGTCTCGACGCTGCCGGTCTCCCTGAACGCCCGGGCCGGCCAGGGCGTGCACGTGGTCACCGTGAACGACTACCTGGCCACCCGCGACTCGAACTGGATGGGCGCGGTGCACCGGTTCCTCGGGCTCAGCGTGGGGCGCGTCGGCCCCGACCTGGACGACTTCGAGCAGAAGCGCGAGGCCTACGCCTGCGACGTCACCTACGGCACCAACACCGAGTTCGGCTTCGACTACCTGCGCGACAACATGGCCCGGCGCCGCGAGCACATGGTCCAGCGCGGCCACCACTACGCCATCGTCGACGAGGTCGACTCGATCCTGATCGACGAGGCCCGCACGCCGCTCATCATCTCGGGGCCCGCCTCGGACGTGACGAAGCTGTACTACCAGTTCGCCTCGATCGTGCGCACCCTGACGCGCGACGCCGACTACGAGGTCGATGAGGAGAAGAAGACGGTGGTGCCCACCGAGGCGGGCATCGAGAAGGTCGAGCGCCAGCTGGGCGTGGCCAACCTCTACGACGCGGTGGCCACCAACTACGTCCACCAGTTGGGCCAGGCGCTGCGCGCCAAGGAGCTCTTCCACCGCGACAAGGACTACCTGGTCGACGCCGGCGAGGTGAAGATCGTTGACGAGTTCACCGGCCGGACCCTGGACGGGCGGCGCTGGTCCGACGGGCTGCACCAGGCGGTCGAGGCCAAGGAGCGGGTCCGCATCCAGGAGGAGAACCACACCTGGGCCACGGTGACCCTGCAGAACTACTTCCGCCTCTACGAGAAGCTCTCGGGCATGACCGGCACCGCCGAGACCGAGGCCGCCGAGTTCGGCAACACCTACAAGCTCTCGGTGGTGCCAATCCCGACCAACCTGCCCTCGTGCCGCAACGACGAGGGCGACCTGATCTACAAGACCGAGGCCGCGAAGTTCGCCGCCATCGTCGAGGACGTGCGCGAGCGCAGCGACCGGGGTCAGCCGATCCTGCTGGGCACCGCCTCGGTGGAGAAGTCCGAGCTCCTGAGCCGCGAGCTGTCCAAGGCCGGCGTGTCCCACGAGGTCCTTAACGCCAAGCAGCACTTCCGGGAGGCCGAGATCGTGGCCCAGGCCGGTCGCCTGCACGCGGTGACCGTGGCCACCAACATGGCCGGGCGCGGCGTCGACATCGTCCTGGGGGGCAACGCGGAGGGCCTGGCGCGCCGCGACGCGGCCGGACGGGGACTGGAGCCCGGCACCGACGAGTTCGAGGCGGCGTACCGCGAGGCCCTGGCCACGCAGCGCGCCACCTGCACCGGCGAGGCCGCCCGGGTCATCGAGCTCGGCGGGCTCTACGTGCTGGGCACCGAGCGCCACGAGTCGCGGCGCATCGACAACCAGCTGCGGGGTCGCTCGGGTCGCCAGGGCGACCCGGGGGAGAGCCGCTTCTTCCTCTCGCTGGAGGACGACCTGCTGCGCGTCTTCGCCACCGGCGCCGTGTCGTGGGTCATGGACCGCGCCATGCCCGAGGACGTGCCCATCGAGGCCAAGATGGTCTCCAAGGCCATCGAGCGCGCCCAGAACACCGTCGAGGCCCGCAACGCCGAGATCCGCAAGGACGTCCTCAAGTACGACGAGGTGATGAACGAGCAGCGCAAGGTCGTCTACGCGCGCCGCCAGCAGGTGATCGACGGCGAGGACATCCACGACGCCACGGTCGAGATGATCGAGGAGATCCTGACCTCGACGCTCGAGGCGCGCCTGGAGTCCGAGTTCGCCGAGGAGTGGGACCTCAACGCCGTGCTGGTGGACCTGCTCACCTACTACCCGACGCGGATCAGCCTCGAGACGCTGGGCGCCTACGAGGACCGCGGCGACGTGATCGCGCTCGTCGTGGACGACGCCGTCAGCCTGTACCAGGAGAAGTGCGAGGCCTACGTCGGGGGACTCGACACGGCCAAGGAGATCGAGCGCGACGTGATGCTCCAGATCCTCGACCAGCGCTGGCGCGAGCACCTGTCGGACATGGACTACCTGCGCGACGGGATCCACCTGCGCCAAGTCGCCCAGCAGGACCCGCTCTCGGCCTGGCAGCGCGAGGGCTACGTGATGTTCGAGCACATGCTCGACGCGGTCAATCACGACTTCGTGCGCTACGTCACCCACGTCGAGGCGATGGTCGAGCCGGCGGCCGCCGAGGACGAGGGCCTCGAAGGGGCCCTGACCAACGCCGCCCAGGTGGCCCCGGGCGGCGCCGAGCTGCCGGCCCACACGAACCGGACCCCGGCCAAGAAGCCGACCCCCAAGGAGGGCGACAAGATCGGCCGCAACGAGCCCTGCTGGTGCGGCTCCGGCCGTAAGTTCAAGCAGTGCCATGGCCGACCATAGGGCCGAGAACACCTTTCGCGACGCGGTCGCCTCCCTCGAGGAGCTCGAGGCCCGCTGGAGCGCGGCGCGCGACTACCTGAAGGTCGACGACCGGCGCGCGCGCCGGGGCGAGCTGACCTCGCTGGCCGAGGACCCGCACCTGTGGGACGACCCCGATCGCGCCCGCCAGGTCACCACCGAGCTGGGCCGCCTGGGCAGCGACCTGGAGTCCTTCGACGCGCTGCGCCGCCAGCTCGACGACTGCGGCGTGCTGGCCGAGTTCGCGCGCGAGGCGTTGAGCGCCGGCGAGGCCGACCTCTCGCTGGTCGACGAGTTGGCGCTCAGCGTGGGCGAGGTCGAGCGGGCCCTGGCCGGGCTCGAGACGCGCAGCCTGCTCAACGGGCCCTACGACGAGAACGACGCGCTGGTCGAGCTGCACGCCGGCGCCGGCGGCACCGACGCCCAGGACTGGACCGAGATGCTGCTGCGCATGTACCAGCGCTGGGCCGAGCGCCGCGGCTTCGGGGTCGAGGTCGACGAGGCCACCGAGGGTCAGGAGGCCGGGCTGCTGTCGGCGACCTTCATCGTGAAGGGTCGCTTCGCCTACGGGTGGCTCTCGGCCGAGCGCGGCGTGCACCGCCTGGTGCGCATGAGCCCCTTCGACTCCCAGTCGCGTCGCCAGACCAGCTTCGCCAGCCTCGAGGTCACGCCGCTGCTGGCCGACGACGCCGCCGAGGTGGAGATCGACGACAAGGACCTGCGCGTCGACACCTTCCGCTCCTCGGGCGCCGGCGGCCAGCACGTCAACAAGACGGACTCGGCAATCCGCCTCACGCACCTGCCGACCGGCATCGTGGTGAGCTGTCAGAACGAGCGCAGTCAGCACCAGAACAAGGCGCGGGCCCTGCAGATCCTCGAGGCCAAGCTGGCCGAGCGCGCCCGCGCGCAGCGCCAGGCCGAGATGGACGCGCTGACCGGCGAGCGCGCCGACAACGCGTGGGGCTCGCAGATTCGCAGCTACGTCCAGGCGCCGTACCAGATGGTCAAGGACCACCGCACGGAGCACGAGACCGGCAACGTCGAGGCGGTCCTCGACGGCGACCTCGACGCGTTCATGGAGGCCGAACTGCGACGCCAGCGCGCGCGGGGCTAAGAATCCTCGAATCACGAGAATCACGCGACTTTGGTGGACCGGAACCCGCGCCGGGCCAAAGTAGACTGGCCCGAAGTGAGACTCACGTGTCGCGCTGTAGAACCCGCTAGCCCGAAGGGGATGATCGCGTGATTCGTTTCGAGAACGTCTCCAAGACGTACAAGAACGGCCCCCCCGCCTTAAAGGACATCAGCCTGGACATCGAGAAGGGCGAGTTCGTCTTCCTGGTCGGCTCCTCGGGGTCGGGCAAGACGACCTTCCTGCGCCTGCTGCTGCGCGAGGAGCTGCCCGACCAGGGCCGGATCCTGGAGGCCGGGCGCGACATCGGTGACCTGCCCAAGTGGCGCGTGCCCTACCTGCGGCGAAACATCGGCTGCGTCTTCCAGGACTTCCGCCTGCTGCCCAACAAGACGGTCTTCGAGAACGTCGCCTTCGCCCTAGAGGTCATCGGCCGGCCGCGCTCGACCGTCGAGTCCCAGGTGCCCCAGATCCTCGAGCTGGTCGGCCTGGCCGACAAGCGCGACAGCCTGCCCCACGAGCTCTCCGGCGGCGAGCAGCAGCGCGTCGCCGTGGCGCGCGCCTTCGTGAACCGGCCGCTCATCCTGCTGGCCGACGAGCCGACCGGCAACCTGGACCCCGCCAACTCCGAGTCGATCATGGCGCTGCTGGAGCGCATCAACCGCACCGGCACGACGGTCGTCATGGCGACCCACGACAAGGCGCTGGTCGACCGGATGCGCCGCCGGGTGGTCGAGCTCGACCGCGGCGAGATGATTCGCGACCAGCTGCGCGGCGTCTACGGCGTCGACGAGCCGGTCGGGAGCCTCTGATGCGCGTATACCTGCGCTACGCGGTCAAGGAGACGCTCTCCAACCTGTGGCGCAACCGCATGATGACCATCGCCGCGGTGCTCACCGTGGCCGTCTCGCTGTCGCTGGTGGGCGCCGCGCTGCTGCTCAAGCAGAGCGCCGCGCAGGCCTCGGCCCAGTGGCAGCAGGGCACCCGGGTCACGGTGTGGCTGCAGCCCAACGCCTCGTCGGCCGAGATCGGCAACGTCCAGACCCAGCTGGCCAACCTGCCCATCGTCAAGTCCTGCGTCTACTACACCAAGGCCCAGGACTACGCCGAGGCGAAGCGGGAGCTGCCCTACAACCAGTGGCAGGTCCTGACCGTGGCCATCATGCCGACCAAGTTCAGCTGCGTGCCGACGGTGCCCGCCAACGCGTTCACGGTCATCTCGCAGTTCAAGAATCAGCCGGGCATCCTGACGGTGACCGCCCCCGAGCAGCAGATCCGCCAGATGAACCGGGCCATTCGCGTCCTGCAGATCGTCTTCCTGGCCCTGGCCGGCGTGCTGCTGCTCTCGGCGGGGGTCCTCATCCTCAACACCATCCGCATGGCCATCTTCGCGCGACGCCGCGAGGTGTCGGTGATGAAGCTGGTCGGGGCAACCAACTGGTTCATCCGGATCCCGTTCATCACCGAGGGGTTCATCCAGGGCCTGCTGGGCTCGGTGGTGGCCATCCTGGCGGTCACCGCGCTGCACACCTGGTACCCGCTGCACAACGAGTTCGTGCTGAACACCCGCGCCCTGTGGGGCACCAACACGGTGGTGCTGGCGGTGGGCGTGGTGATCGGCTCGGTCGGCTCGGCAATCGCCATCCGCCGATTCCTGGACGTCTAGCCGGACTGCTCGAAGTCGATGGCCAGGGAGTTGACGCAGTAGCGCAGGCCGGTGGGCGTCGGCCCGTCGTCGAAGACGTGGCCCAGGTGACCGCCGCAGCGCGCGCACAGGATCTCGGTGCGCGTGCGGCCCAGCGAATGGTCGGGCCGCTCGATGACCGTCCCGGGCTCGCAGGCGTCGAAGCTCGGCCAGCCGCAGCCCGAGTCGAACTTCTGCTCGCTGGTGAAGAGGCGCTGGCCGCACCCGCCGCAGGTGAAGGTCCCGCGGTCGTCGACGTGCAGCAGCGACCCGGTGAAGGGCGCCTCGGTGGCCGCGCGGCGCAGCACGGCGTAGCGGTCGGCGGCCAGCCGAGCGCGCCACTCCTCGTCGGTCCGGTCCACCTCGTAGGTCACGCGCTCAGCGTAGCGAGCGACGCCGCGGCGTGATCAGAGGTAGTGGTGGCGCGGCGACTCGGGCAGCTTGCGCGGGAACTCCGGCTGGTCGGCCAGGAGCCGCGTCATCGCCGCGGCCAGCCCTTCGCTGTCCAGGCCCAGTTCGCCCAGCAGCTCGTCGGGACGGTGGTGCTCGAGGAACGCGCGCGGCACGCCGAGGATCCGCGTGGTCGGGAAGGGTCGCGCCTCCTCCTGGGCGCGGCTGCGCACGGCCGAGACCATCAGCGTGCCGGCGCCGCCGTGGCGCGTGCCGTCCTCGATGGTCATGATCCGCTCGTGGCGCAGCGCGTCGTCGATCATCGTCGGGTCCGGGGGCAGGACCCGCACGTCGTAGAGGGTGACGCGCCCGCGGTCCTCGCCCAGCAGATCCAGCGCGTGGTAGGCACTCGGGGCCATCTTGCCCACCGCCAGCACGCACAGCGAACCGTCGCCGCGCACGACCTCGCGCGCGCGCAACTCCTCGCCGATCCGCCCGTCGAAGGGCTGGGGCAGCGTCTTGGGGAAGCGCAGGGCGCTGGGCGAGGACAGCGACAGCGCGGTGGCCAGCATGCCGGGGACCTCCTCGGCGCTGGAGGGCGCGAAGATCGTCATGTTGGGGATGGCCAGGCACAGCGCCATATCCAGCAGGCCGTGGTGGCTCGGCCCGTCGTCGCCGGTGATCCCGGCGCGGTCGAAGACGAACACTACGGGCAGGTCCAGCAGCCCCACGTCGAGGTGGGCCTGGTCGAAGGCGCGCGAGAAGAAGGTCGAGTAGACGGCCACCACCGGCTTCAGGCCGCCCATGGCCATCCCGGCCGCGGCGGTGACGGCGTGCTGCTCGGCGATGCCCACGTCGAAGAAGCGGTCGGGGAAGCGCTCCTGGAAGCCCAGCAGTCCGGTCGGCCCGGCCATGGCCGCGGTCAGCGCGACGATGCGGTCGTCGACGCCGGCCATGGTGAGCAGGGCGTTGGCGAAGGCCTGGGTGAAGGACTGGGGCGCCACCTCGTCCTCGTCGACCTTGGGCGGCAGCTTGTAGTCGTGCATCTTCAAGTCGTCGCGCACCGCCGGGGCGTAGCCGCGGCCCTTCTCCGTGAGGACGTGGACCACGATCGGGCCGTCCCAGGCGGCGGCGTTGCGCAGGGTGGACTCCAGGGAGGCGATGTCGTGGCCGTCGATGGGGCCGACGTAGCGCACGCCGAGGTTCTCGAAGAAGGTGTGCGGCGTGACCATCTCGCGCACCACGGACGTGAAGCTGTCGATGCCCTTGTAGGCCACCTTGCCGACACTGGGCAGGCGGGGCACCAGTTCACGCAGGCGCCCGCGCATCGACAGGTAGGTGGGGTTGAGCCGGATGGCGGTGAGCGACTCGGAGAGCTTGGACACCGTGGGCGCGTAGCTGCGCCCGTTGTCGTTGAGGACGATCACGACGCGCTGGTCGGAGTGGCCCAGGTTGTTGAGCGCCTCGTAGGCCATGCCGCCGGTGAGCGAGCCGTCGCCGACCACGGCCACCACGTGGCGCTGGCCGCCGTGGCCCACCAGCTCGCCGCGGTGCTGGAGGGCGACCGACAGGCCGTGCGCGTAGCTGAGGGCGGTCGAGGCGTGGGAGGACTCGATCCAGTCGTGCGCGCTCTCGGAGCGGTTGGGGTAGCCCGAGAGCCCGCCGCGCTGGCGCAGGCGCGAGAAGCCGTAGCGCCGACCCGTGAGGAGCTTGTGGACGTAGGCCTGGTGGCCGGTGTCCCAGAGCAGGATGTCGCGCGGCGAGTCGAAGACCCGGTGCAGGGCGATGGTCAGCTCGACGACGCCCAGGTTGGAGCCCAGGTGGCCGCCGGTCGTGGTGACGGTCTCGATGATGAAGTCGCGGATCTCGTCGCTCAGCTGGTCCAGCTCGTCGTAGGAGAGCCCGCGCAGGTCGGCGGGCGACTCGATCGACGGGAGGATCACCCCCTCAGCCTACCGGCGGGTCCGCGGCGTCCCGGGGGCGCCTACCCGCGCCGCGCGTCGCACCAGAAGGGCCGCGGCAGGGGCGCGTTCGTCGCGACGAGCGCCTCCACGCGTCGCGCCACGTCGAGCAGCGCGCCCTCGCCGTCGGGCCGTGCGATCACCGCCAGGCCGACCGGGAGATCCTGGACGAGACCCGCGGGCACGCTCAGGATCGGCCAGCCGGCGATCGCCGGAGCCATCGTGGCCACGCTCGCCGGGCCGGGGTGGCCCCCGACCACCAGGTCGCTCTTCCACGACGGCCCGTAGGCCGGCGCGACGAGCACGTCGACGCCCTCCAGCGCGGGCGTGAGGCAGGTCTCGACGGCCCACGCCAGGTTGCGCCGGCGCGCCTCGGCGTAGGCCGAACCGGCGCGCCCGCCGCTGGCCAGGGCCTGGACGAAGAACTCGTGGCCGAAGAAGGGCTGCTCGACGTCGGCGTGCGCGTCCTCGTAGGCCACGACGTCGCTCAGCGAGTGCACGCCCTCACCCGGGCGATCGGCGAGGTAGGCGCTCAGGTCGTCCGCGAGTTCGGCCAGCAGGACCGCCAGTTCGTCGTCGTGCTCGGCCGTCGACGGCTCGGCCGCCTCGCGGCGCACGACCGAGACGCCGGACTCCTCGAGCCACGACACGACGCGCTCGACGTGCGCGTCAGTGAGCGGATGGCCGGTGCGCCAGTTGGTCGCGACCGCGACGCGCAGTGGCTCGCGACTCGCGGCGACCGGGCGCGCCGCGAGCACCGAGTAGAGCAGCGCGGCGTCGGCCACCGACCGGGCGATCGGTCCGGGGCTGTCCTGGCTGGCGCTGATCGGCACGACGTGGGCCGTCGGCACCTGGCCGACCGTCGGCTTGAGGCCGACCAGGCCGTTGACCGAGGCCGGGCACACGATCGATCCGTCGGTCTCGGTGCCGACCGCCAGCGGCGCCAGGCCGGCGGCGACCGCGGCGCCCGAGCCCGAGGACGACCCGCCGGCCGAACGGTCGAGGGCCCACGGATTGGCCACGAGCCCCCCGGTGGCCGACCAGCCGCTCGACGACCGGGGGGAGCGCAGGTTGGCCCACTGGCTGAGGTTGGTGCTCGCGATCACGATGGCGCCGGCGTCACGCAGTCGGGCGACCAGCGGGGCGTCGCGCGCCACGCGCCCGATCAGGGCGGTGGACCCCGCCGTGGCGGGCAGCCCGAGCGCCTCCACGTTGTCCTTGATCAGCACCGGCACGCCGTGGAGCGGTCCGCGGAGCCGCCCGCCGGCGCGCTCGTCGTCGCGCTCGCGAGCGACGGAGCCGGCGTCCGCGGCGATCGCGGCGATCGAGCGCAGGGCGACCGGTGAGTTCGGATCGTCGAGGGCGGCCATGCGTTCGAGGAGCGCCGCGACGACCGCGCTCGAGGTCTGCGCGCCGCTCGCGAGGTCGTCGAGGAGCTCGGCCGCGCCGCGATAGGCGATCATGGCGCTGTCGGGATGGGGGTCGGTCACCGGCCCAGCGTAGAGTGAGCCCTCGCTGTTCGCCGGCCCGGCGGGGCGGCCCGGCGAACGCCCGTTACGCTGGCCCCCGTGCCCGACGCCCTGATCGACGACGCCGTCCTGACCCGCGTGCTCGACGCGGCGCTGGCGCGCGGCGCCGAGTTCGCCGAGGTCTTCGCCGAGGACCGCCGGATGTCTTCGGCCTCGCTGGACCAGCGTCGGGTCGAGGAGCTCTCCTCGGGTCGCGACCGCGGTGCCGGCATCCGCGTGGTGGTCGCGGACACGACCGGCTTCGCCCACACCGCCGACCTCTCCGAGTCGGGACTGCTCAGCGCCGCCGCGGCGGCGGCGTCGGTGGCGCGCGGCGGGGGCGGGGGCGTGCGCACCGTGGCCCTCGGGCCACGCTCGGTGCACGCGTCGCCGGCCATCACCCAGCCCGAGGACGTCGACAAGGGCGCCAAGATCGAACTGCTGCTGCGGGCCGACGACGTGGCTCGCTCCGAGGGCGCCGCCGTCACCCAGGTCCAGGTCGGCTTGGGCAACTCCTCGCGGCGCTTCGTGGTCGCCAATTCCGACGGCGTGCTGGCCAGCGATCACCAGGTCCGCACGCGATTCAACGTGATCTGCGTCGCCACGGGGGACACGGGAATGCAGACCGGGTACCGGCCCATCGCCGCGACGCGCGGCTTCGAGGTGCTGACCCCCGAGGCGGTCGAGGACGCCGCGCGCGGCGCCGCGCGCCAGGCGATCACCAAGCTGGAGGCCCGGCCGGCCCCCTCCGGTGACCTGCCCGTCGTGCTGGCCGGCGGGTCGGGCGGCATCCTCTTCCACGAGGCCTGCGGGCACGGGCTGGAGGCGGACGCCATTGTGAAGCGGGCCTCGGTCTACGCCGGCCAGGTCGGGCGCCAGGTGGCCAGCCCGCTGGTGACGCTGATCGACGACGGCTCGATGGTTGGGGAGTGGGGCTACCTCTCGATCGACGACGAGGGCCGGCCCGGGGCGCGCAACGTCCTGATCGAGAGCGGCGTGCTGACCGACTACATGTGGGACCTGTTGCGCGCGCGCAAGGAGGGGCGCGCCTCGTCGGGCAACGGACGTCGCCAGAGTTACCAGCACCTCCCGATGGTCCGCATGACCAACACCTACCTGGCGGCGGGCGGATCCGACGCCGACGAGATCGTGGCCCAGACGCCGCGCGGGGTCTACGTCGCCCAGTTGGGCGGGGGATCGGTCAACACCGCCACCGGCGACTTCGTCTTCGGCATGACCGCGGCCTTCCTCATCGAGGACGGGCGGATCACCGCCCCGTTGCGCGACTGCAACCTGATCGGCAACGGTCCGGAGATCCTCACCCGCGTCGACGCGGTGGCCAATGACGTGACCTTCTCCATGACTCCGGGCACCTGCGGCAAGGACGGCCAGCAGGTGCCGGTGGGAACGGGCCAGGCCACCATGCGCCTGACCGGGGTGACCATCGGGGGGACGGCGGGGTGAGCGAGTCGCTGGCCCTGGCCGAGCGGATCCTCAACGGCGCCCGCGGCGCCGAGCAGGTCGAGGTCTACCTCTCGCGCGGCGTGGACACCAACATCCGGGTCTACCAGGGCGAGGTCGAGCAGCTCTCCCAGGCGACCGGCGACGGCGTCGGCGTCCGCGTGCTCACCGATGGTCCCGCCGGCGCCCGGGTGGGCACCGCCTGGGTCGGCTCGCTCGATCCGACCGCGGTCGACGAGGCCCTGGCCGAGGCGCGCGACAACGCGCGCTTCGCCACGGAGGACGAGTACGTCACCTTCGCGCGGCCCGACGGGGTGCCCGCCGCGGAGCTGTCGCTGCGCGACGACGCGGTGCTGTCCACGCCACTGGCGGACAAGATCGCCCTGGCGATGGACCTCGAGCGACGGGTGCGCGCCGCCGACGCGCGGATCCGTCAGGTGGAGGCCGCCGACTACTCGGACTACGTGGCCGAGGCGGCGATCGTCTCGACGTCCGGCGTCGCGGCCTCCTACGCGCGGTCCGGCGCCTACCTCTCGGTGGAGGCGATCGCCTCCGACGGCGGCGACGACCAGACCGGGTGGGGCCTCTCGGCCGGCCGGGCCCCGGCCCAGCTGGACGCCGGCGCGGCCGCGCGTGACGCGGTGGAGCGGGCCACGCGGATGCTCGGGGCGGTCAAGCCCGCGTCGATGCGCTGCACGGCCCTGTTCGATCCCCGGACCGCGGCGACCCTGCTCTCCGTGATCGGTGGCGCCCTGAGCGGCGAGGCGGTGGTGCGCGGGCGCTCCTTCTTCGCCGGCCGTGAGGGCGAGGTGGTCGCCTCGCCCCTGGTGAGCGTGGTCGACGACCCCACCGACCCGCGGCACTTCGCCGCCAGCGCCTACGACGGCGAGGGCCTGGCCTGCCGGCGCAACGTGCTGATCGACGGCGGGGTGCTGCGCGGGTTCGTCTACGACACGGTGTCGGCGCGGCGCGCGGGCACCGAGTCCACGGGCAGCGCGGTGCGCGGGGGGATCGCCGGCTCGCCCTCGGCCGGGTGCCGGGCCCTCCAGCTGCTCCCCGGTGATCGCGGGTTCGAGCAGATCCTGCGCGACGTCGGCGAAGGGATCTACGTCACCTCCGTCCAGGGGGTGCACTCGGGCGTCAACCCGGTGTCGGGCGACTTCTCGGTCGGCGTGACCGGCCTGCGGATCCGCGGTGGCCGACTGGCCGAGCCCCTGCGCGAAATCACCGTCGCCTCGACCCTCCAACGGATGCTCCTGGACGTGGTGGCGGTGGGCGACGACGTCGAGTGGCTCCCGGGCTCGGCCGCTGGTCAGTCGGTGGCCATCGCGGGGATCGCGGTCTCGGGCTCCTAGTCGGCCGCGGCGCTCGACGCGCTCGTCGGCGCCGGCGCGCTCGTCGGCGCCGGCGTAGTGGTGCTGGTCGACTCGGCCGTGGCGGCCGGGGCGGGGGTGGCGCCGGACTCGCGGGTCGACTTACGACTGTCGTTCTTGTAGAAGCCGCTGCCCTTAAAGACGATGCCGACCGCGGAGAAGACCTTGCGCAACGGGCCGTTGCACCGCTCGCAGGTGGTGAGGGCGGGGTCCGAGAATCCCTGGACGGCCTCGACTCGCTGGTGGCAGGTCTGGCACTCGTATTCGTAGGTCGGCACGCGCTCCTCGTCGTCGACGCGACCCGTGCAGTGTACCGGTCGGGCTGGTCCGGTCGGTCCGCCTCGGTAGCATGGTCCGGTGGACGACTTCCACCAGTTGCGCCGCGGCGCCCGGGACGCCGCCTTCCCGCGTGAGTTGGGCGCCTCCGAGGCCACCGCGCGGCGCGCGCTGGCGCGTTGCCGCATCAACATGCTGGCCTCGACCACCGCGCTGGTGGCGGCCAACGCCATGAACAAGGGCGACGTCCTGGCCACCGCTCGCGTCGCCGGGGTCCAGGCGGCGAAACTGGCGGCCACCCTGCTGCCCATGGCCCACCCGGTCCTGGTCGGCAACGTCTACGTCAACTTCACCATCGCCGACCTCTACATCGACGTCGAGGCCAGCGTCGACACGGTGGACCGCACCGGGGTCGAGATGGAGGCCCTGACCGCGGTCACCGTGGCCGCGCTCACCGTCTACGACATGTGCAAGTCGAGCGACCGCACCATGACCATCGAGGCGGTGGCGCTGTGGGAGAAGTCGGGCGGGCGCCTGGGCACCTGGCGCCGCGAGGAGGAGTTGGCGGCGCGCGAGGCCGACGCGGCGCCCCCGCACCCGTAGCGGGCGCCGACTCGCGAACCGGTACCCTCGGAGGGTCAGGGGAGCGTGGTGGCCGGTATCCGCGGTGAGGTCGAGGGTCGTCGCGAGCGCCTGATCGCGCTCGTCCTGCTGCTCCAGGGCGCCACGCGCGCCGCGCCGCTCACCCAGGAGACGATCGTCGCCCACCTGAGGGTCGACGAGTACCCGGTGAGCGCCAAGGGGCCGCGCAAGGTGCCCGCCTACGAGGGCAGCACGGTGGCCGTGCGCCAGAAGTTCGAACGCGACAAGGCCGACATCCGCGAGCTGGGCTTCCAGATCGAGACGGTCACCCGTGACGACGGCAACGTGGGTTACTGGATCGACCCGCGCGGGGCCTACGCGCCGCCGCTGCACTTCACCGACGAGGAGTCGCGCGTCGTGGCCCTGGCCCTGCGCCTCTACGGGTTCGGGTCCAAGGGCGCCTTCAGCGTGTTCGCCGACGCCCCGGGCGGCGACGGCGGCCTGGAGTTCTCCAACTACTACACGCCGGTGCTGCACGCCCTGCGGGCCCGGCGCCGGCTGAGCTTCGGCTACCACTCCTCGGCCCTCAAGGTCCGCGTCGTCGAGCCCCTCGTGATCGAGGTGTTCCGGGGCACCCCCTACCTGGTGGCCCGGGTGGCCGGCGCCGACGAGGTCAAGGGCTACCGCTTCTCGAGGATGACCTCGACGCCGATCGTCCTGGGCGAGACCTTCGACGTCGACGACGAGACGGTGGCCGCGGCCCGGCTGTGGCGACCGGAGTTCGCCAAGGCCCCGACCCCGGTCGACGTGGTGGTCGAGACCAACGAGACCTACCGCGACCTGCTGCTGAGCCACTACCCGGGCGCGGTGGCGGCGGCCAAGCGGGCCGGCCGGGTCGAGGTGGGCCTCAGCTTCGACAGCCAGTGGTCGGCGCTGCGCTTCCTGCTCGAGGCGGCCGACCGGGTGAGCATGAAGAGCCCCAAGGCGCTGCGCCAGCTGCTGGGCGAGTGGCTGGAGACCGTCAACCGCGGCGACGCCCCGGACCCGTCGACGATCACCTTCCCCGGGGCGTCCGGCGCCGACGTCCTGGGCCAGACTCTCCAGCTCCTGCACGCGGTCTACCTGTCCGAGGACGGGCTGCGGATCAGCGAGCTGGCGGCGCGATTCTCGCTGGACCCGGCGCTGGTGCGCCTCATCATGGACCGTCTGGTGGCCCTGCAGCCCTTCGGCAACCAGACCGGCTACCTGGCCCACGTGCTCAAGGAGTGCGACGACTGGGACGACGAGGCCCACGACGACTCGACGTACCGCGCCGACTTCTCCGACACGCCGCGTGGCGAACCCGAGCCCTCGCCCTTCCTGCTGCGCGACCTGGTCGAGCTCAACGTCGCGCTGCGCGAGGCGTCGCGCGCCTACACCGACCCGTCGATCTTCTCGGCCATCGAGAAGATCGAGTCGGCCGTGGCCCAGTACGTCCACGTCGACTCGGTCACCGACGAGCCGTGGCTGGCTGAGGTGCGCGCCGCGGTCGACGACCACCAACAGATCAAGATCGAGTACGCGTCGGGCCTGGAGCGCGAGGCCCACGAGCGCTGCATCGAGCCGCGCGAGATCCGCGTCCTCAACGGCCACGCGCTGGTGCGCGCCTACTGCACCACGCGGCGCGCCTGGCGCACCTTCCGGGTCGACCGGATCGTGCGGGTCCTGGCCGAGTCGCCGGCCACCGACGAGCGCCCGACCGACCCGGTGGCCAACTGGCTCACCCAGGTGGGCGAGGAGGGCGTGGAGGTCGTGGTCGTGGTCGAGCCCTACCGGCGCTGGCTCTTCGAGCCGCTACCCAACGCGCGCTGGGCGGTCCTGGCCGACGGGCGCCACGCGGTCCGGTTCCGCCTGTCCGACGATGACTTCCTCGACAACCTGATGCTCCAAGCGGGTGACGGCGCCGTCGTGGCCACGCCGAGCCACGCCCGCGCCGGCCACGCGCTGGCCCGGCGGATCGCCGAACGTCTGTAGGCCGACCGTTGTTCACCCCGCAGGGAGGTGGGGTGCTGCACATCTTCGTTCGCCGGTCGCGCGACGCGACCTACTTGACCGAGGATCCGGCGCGCGAGCTCGAGGACGTCCGCGACGGTCCCGCGGCGTGGCGATTGCGCGGCTCCGGTGCCGTGGAGGACGTCTTCACGTCGACGGCGCGCTCGCAGGTGGTCGGCTACGACCTCGTGGTGGCCGCCCCGCGGCCGGTGTCGATCCTCCTGGCGCTGGAGCCCGAGCACGGCGCCGGTGTCGTGGCGGCCCACCGCACCTCGGTGGCCGCGTTGGTCGACTACCTCGAGGAGCGCGCCCTGGTGGTGCGCGACCGTCGCGGCGGTGACGAGCGCGACCGGGCCGCGCGGTGGTCGGGCGTGGTGGGCTTCACCCACGGGCTCAACCGCCACGGCGAGCCCCACCTGCACGATCACGTGCTGGTCGGCGCACGGCCGGCGGGCGAGGGCACGGTGCTCGACTCGCGGTCGCTCTTCGCCCACGCCGGGGCCGCCGACGCGCTGTACCGCTCGTCGCTGCGCCACGAGGTCGGCGCCCGCACGCCGCGGCGGGTGTGGCGCTCCTTCTACGGCGTCGAGCGGGTCGAGGGGCTCGACGAAGGGTTCCGCGAGCTGTGGGGCGGCCACCACGCCGAGCGCGGCGAGAAGCTCCACTGGACCCGCGACGAGGCCCGCGCGCGGTGGGCGGGCGACCTCTCGCGCTTCCGCGAAGCCGGGGTGGTCGCGGCTCCGCCCGTCCGCGACACCGTGGACGAGCACGCCTTCGCCAGCGCGCTGGAGGGGCTCGCCGCGCCGGCGCGCCGCCACGTCGTCGCGGCCTGGGCCGGCGCCGCCGTCTTCGGCGAGCCGGCGCGCGAACTCTCAGTCATCCTGGACGACCTCTACCCCCAACTGCGCGACGCCCGTGGCGTGCGCGAGCCGGGCCTGGGACTCGCGGCGGCGCGCATGACGGCCGCGGTGCGCGACCGCGGTCCGCGGCCCCTGGCTCGCGAGGACCTCACGCGGTGGCTTCAGCGCTCGCGCGAGCGCGAGATCTCGCGCGCCGACCTCTCGAGGTAGGGGCGAAAGCGCGGGTCCCGGTGGGCCGGGGTCAGCGGCACCCACTCCATGGACTTGTCGGCCGCCAGGCCCAGGGCGTACCCGGCCCGCCCGCGAGCGATCTCGGCGACGTTGGCGCGGTCCCGCTCGACCCAGGTGGTGGCCGAGCCGGTGCGCCGGCCCCGGGGATCGCGCTGGTGGGAGGTGACCGGCTCGCGCTGGCGCCCGGCGAGGTGGCTCAGCAGCTCGAGGGTGGCGCGGTCGGCGATGCCCGCCAGGACGACGGTGGTGGGAAAGAGCGAGAGGAAGCCCTCGGCCGAGGCGCCCCAGCGGCCCCGAGCCTGGCTGAGGTCCTGGAGGCAGGCGAGCGTCAGCACGCCCTGTCCACCGCCCTCCGAGACGATGCTGGCCAGGCGCGGCAGGGGAGCGACGTTGGCCAGCTCGTCGAGGGCCAGGAGTAGTCGGGCGCCCTCGTGATGATGGTCGTAGGTGGCGTGGACCAGCTCGTCGACCAGTCCGACGACGAGCGGGATCGACACCATCTGGTGACGGCTGGGGGCCACCACGTGCAGCTGGTGGGGACCCGCGAGGAACGCCGCGACGTCCAGCGGGGCCTCGCGCGCGGAGGCCCGCGCGGCCTCGGTGCGCACGCCGGCGAAGAGCCCCGAGGCGGTCGACCAGATCCCCGAGCGCTCGCGCTCCTCGCTGGCCAGCACGCCGCGCAGCAGGCCCACCGCCGGGTGGAGGTCGCCGTAGCGCTCGGCCAGGTCGGCGGCCACGTCATCGGCGCGGCGCTCGTCGACCCGCGAGGCCAGGCGTCCCAGGGAGTCCCCGCGCAGCGCCGCGGCGTGCAGGAGCGGCGCCACCAGCGCGCCGGCGCGCTCGGTCCAGTGGTCGTCGGCGCGGTCCAGGCGCCCGCGCCGGGCCACGTCGACCAGCGTGCGCGTGGCCAGCACCGCGCCGTCCCAGGTCAGCGCCTGGCGAACCGGCGAGTAGCCAATGCGTTGAACGCCGCGCGGGGTGGGCACGGTGCCCGACGGATCGAAGAGCAGCGTCGCGCCGTCGTGTCGCGCTCGCGCCATCTGCGTCACGACGTCGCTCTTCGTCGACGTCGTGACGCTGGGCGAGGAGGCGAGCAAGAGATTGGGAACAATGAATGACGATGTCTTGCCGCTGCGCGTGGGACCGAGCACCAGTGTCGATCGCTCGACACCACTGGTGATGTCACCGCGCGAACCGCGACCGAGGTAGATACCACGTTCGAACGTCACCGTCAAGCAATGGTCGGAAAAAGTCTCCGAAATGCTTGACTTGTGTATCCAGACCGAGTGAACTTTTGTATGTCCTTCTGCGGAGGAGGTCAACGCTTTACGATGACGCCAATTGCGGCGCCGACGTAGGACGCTTCTTCGCGATTGGACCGTGCACTGCGAACGGTCGCCGCACAGCTGTGAAGTTGGGCGCGGTACGGGCGAGTACACGATGTATCAATACGGTTCCAGCAGTCGAGGCACCACGGTGGTGCGCTCGCGGTTCCCGTTTGATTCAACGTTGAGTCCCAAGGAGGGAAAGTGGCAATGGCCGCGAAGAAGAAGGCCCCGGCCAAGAAGGCCCCGGCCAAGAAGGCAGCTAAGAAGAAGGCTCCGGCCCGCAAGGCGGCGGCCAAGAAGGTAGCCAAGAAGAGGGCTCCGGCCCGCAAGGCGGCCGCCAAGAAGGTTGCCCGCAAGGCTCCGGCGAAGAAGGCCGCCAAGCGGCCCGCCGCGAAGAAGGCCGCCAAGCGGCCCGCCCGCAAGGCTGCAGCCAAGAAGTAGTTCACTCTCTCAGAGTGAGGTTTGAGGGGGCCTTCGGGCCCCCTCAAACGCTGTCCGGGGGGACCTCGAGATCCTCCGGGCGATCGACGTCGATGCTCCAGGTGCTGCGCTCGATGAGGTGGACGGCGAGCCCCAGGCGCCGGGCTTCGTCAGCGTGGTGCCGGGCCGAGTCGTCGCCGTAGCGAAAGTGAAAGCCGACCGCGCCGGGTAGCGCCAGGACGTTGGTGCCCGAGCCGTGCCGATCGGTGACCACGGTCACCCCGTCGGCGGGGTCGAAGGAGCCCAGTCCGGCCGGATATCGCAGGTCGCCGGGGACGACCGCCAGGCGCGCGTAGCGCCCGCCCAGTGCGTCGTAGGCCCGCTGGAGGGCCTCGTTGAGGTCGCCCGCCTGGCTGAAGCAGACGTCGGCCCCGAATCGGCCGGCGAATGCGGCCACGTCGAGGCTCTCGGTCACCACGATCACCGGCACCGGGGCGCAGGCGAGCAGAACCTCCCCGGCGAGGCGCCGCGCCAGCGCCGGCACGTCCAGGCCGGCGCCGGCGCGCAGTCGCTCCTTGGCGCGGTCGAACGCCTTGAGGGGGACCAGATAGGCGTCGGGCGTCACGCATGTATGCTAGGAGGAGCCCCCGTCGGTACCGTTGGGGGGTGGCGCACCCCCCGGAGGATCTGAT
>JBIOFE010000029.1:0-27554 GCA_044446745.1 Acidimicrobiales bacterium | reverse complement strand
TTGCGGGGGCGTCGGCGACGACGGCCGCCGTCTTGGTGGCCTTGGTCGCCTTCGTGGCCTTGGTGGCCTTGGCGGCCTCGGCGGGAGCGACCTCGCGGCGCAGGCCGTCGGCGTCGGCCCGGCGCCGAATGCGGTCAGCCTGGGCGTCCTCGATCGACGCCGAGGGGCTCGACGCGCCGATGCCTAGCTTCTGGGCGAGTGTGAGCAAGTCCTTGCTCGTCATCCCGAGCTCCTTGGAGAGCTCGTGCACTCGGATCTTCTTCAACGCCAAAACGGTCCCTCGATCGGTCGCGCCCGCCCCTCGTGCAGGCGCAATTCCCTATTCTTCCACACCACCCGCACCTCATCGCCGCTCGCGCGGGTCCGCCAGGGCCCGCACGACCGCGACCTCCGCCGCCGTCACCGGCGCGCGCAGCGCGCGCGCCAGCGCCCCGGGGCTCAGCGAGCGAGCGCACGCCCCGCTCGCGCACCACCACGCCCCGCGCCCGGACCCGCGACCGAGGTACCAGGACCCGTCCGGGGTCCGCCCGGCGCGCACCAGCTGCGCGTCCTCGCGGGTCGCGTGACAGACCACGCAGGTCCGCCGGGGCGCTATGCCCCGTCCTCCGTCGACGCGCCGTCGGCCAACTCTTCGACCACGACCACGTCCTCCTCGTGAGTGTCGGCGGTGGTCACCACCTCGTCGATCACGGCGGTCTCCAGGCCCGCGGCGTCCTCGGTCACGGCCACCGTGGTGTCCACCGTGGCCACGCCGTCGGTGAAGACCTCCTCGACGACCTCCTCCTGGCCCTCGTTCTCCGAGCGGATGTCGATGCGCCAGCCGGTGAGCCGCGCGGCCAGGCGGGCGTTCTGGCCCTCCTTGCCGATGGCCAACGAGAGCTGCTGGTCGTGGACGATCACCGTGGCGATGCCCTCCTCCTCGTCCAGGCGCACCTCGCGCACGCGCGCCGGCGCCAGGGCCGCCTGGATGAACTGGACCGGATCGTCGGAGTAGGGCACGACGTCGATGCGCTCGCTGCGCAGTTCGTTGGTGATGTTGCGCACGCGGCTGCCGCGCGCGCCCACGCACGCGCCGACCGGGTCGACCATCGAGTCGTGGCTGGCCACGGCGATCTTCGAGCGGTGGCCGGGCTCGCGCGCCAGCGCCTTGATCTCGACGATGCCGTTGGCGATCTCGGGCACCTCGATCTCGAAGAGCTTGGCCACCAGGGCCGGGTGCGTGCGGCTCACCACGATCTGGGGGCCCTTGTTGGTCTTGCGCACCTCGACGATGTACACCTTGATGCGCGCGCCGTGGTCGTATCGCTCGAAGGCGATTTGCTCGGCCTGGGGCAGCAGCGCCTCGACGCGCCCGAGGTCGAGCAGCGTGTAGCGGTTGTCGTTCTGCTGCACGGTGCCCGAGACGATGTCGCCCTCGCGGTTAGCGAACTCCTCGTACATCTGGCGGCGCTGGATGTCGCGGATGAGCTGCATCAGGACCTGCTTGGCGGTCTGGGCGGCGATGCGACCGAAGTCGTCGGGCGTGGCGTCCCACTCGCGCGTGACGTTGCCCTCGACGTCGAGCTCCAGACCCCAGACCTTGATCTCGCCCGTCTCGGGGTTGATCTCGACCTCGGCGTCCTCGGCCGAGTCGGGGCGGCGCTTGTAGGCGGCCAGCAGGGCGTTGGCCAGGGCGACCAGCAGCTCGCCCTCGTCGATGTTCTGGTCGCGGGCGATCTGGCTCAGCGCCTCGAGGAAGTCAAAGTTCGCCATGGTCAGCCTTTCGTGCTCGTCGCGGATCGCCCGCGCGAGGGCGACGGCTTGGCTTCCGCGCCCCACACGAAGACCGTGCGCGCGCGCTCGACGTGGGACAGATGAACGACGACCCGGCCGTGCTCGGCGTCCTCCAGGGTGACGGTGCGCTCGTCGGCCGCGGCGACGACACCCTCGAGGCGGCGGGTGGGCTGGCCCTCCCGGCGCTCGCGCAGCGTGACGACCTGGCCGATCGCGCCGGCGAAGTGCTCCGGCGTGCGCAGCTTGCGCTCCAGGCCGGGGCTGGAGACGTCCAGCGTGAAGTGCCCGGGGATCGGGTCGTGCTCGTCGAGCCACGCGCCGAGGGCCTGGTTGGCCGCGGTCAGCGCCGCCAAGTCGACCCCGCCGGGGCGGTTGACCGTCACGTTGAGGGACCCGGCGACGAGCTCGACGTCGTAGAGCTCCAGGCCGAGGGCGGACAGCAGTGGACGGAAGGGGGTCTCGAAGTCCATACGCCCTCTCCTTCCTGATCGCGGGACGTTCGGGCAAAAGAAGAGCGCGGGCCAAAGGCCCGCGCGTCAACGAGTCCAAACGTCCTTGGCGGACTGTCCAGTCAAGTGTAGCAGCGGCTTTCGCCGCCCACAACCGGCGAAACGCCTCAGTAGGCCTTGGACACCACGCAGACGAGGTCGGCCTCGGCGTCGCTGTCGGGGATCGACCCGTCGGGGCGCTGCAGGGCCCGCACGGTGACCGCCTCGGCGCGCAGGGCGGCCTCGCCCTCGCCCTCCACGAGGCGCCAGGCCAGCCGGGCGCAGCCGCTCTGGGCGGCCTCCAGGGCGTCGGCGACGCTCGTGACGTCGGCGGTGTGCTCGTCGCGGTAGGCCAGCGCGCTCTGGTAGAGGTCGGCCTGGAACGCCTCGAGCAGCTCGGCGACGCGGGCCGCCAGCGCGTCCAGCGCCGGGGTCTCCTTGGCCCCGGTGTCGCGGCGCACCACGGTCACCACGCCCGCGGCCAGGTCGCGCGGGCCGACCTCGACGCGCAGCGGCACGCCCTTGATCTCCCAGTCGGTGACGCGGCGCCCGAAGCTGCCCCGGCCGGCGTCGACCTCGACGCGGATCCCCGACCGCGCCAGCCCGTCGGCGATCGAGGCGACCGCCGCGCTAACCGCGGGCTCCTCGCGCACGCCCAGCACCACCACCTGCACCGCCGCCAGGCGCGGGGGCACGAGCAGGCCCCGGTCGTCGCCGTGGCCCATCACGAGCCCGCCGACCAGGCGCGTGGAGGCCCCCCACGACGTTGTCCAGCAGAGCGTCGACTCGCCCGCCTCGTTCTGGTAGTAGATGTCGAAGGCGCGCGCGAAGTTCTGGCCCATCTCGTGGCTGGTGGCCATCTGCAGCGCCTTGCCGTCGCGCATCATGCCCTCGGCGGTGATCGAGTTGATCGCCCCGGGGAAGCGCTCGCTGGCCGGCTTGATCCCCAGGAAGGTCGGCATGGCCATCACCTCGCGCAGGAACGCGTCGTAGACCTCGAGGTGGATGCGCCGCGCGTAGGCCGCCGCGTCGGCGTAGGTGGCGTGCGCGCAGTGGCCCTCCTGCCAGAGGAACTCGCTGGAGCGCAGGAACAGCCGCGGTCGCAGCTCCCAGCGCACGACGTTGGACCACTGGTTGAGCAGCAGCGGCAGGTCGCGGTAGCTCTGGATCCACTTGGCCATGAACTCGCCCACCACCGTTTCGCTGGTTGGGCGTACCACCACCGGCTCGGCCAGCTGCTCGCCGCCGGCGAAGGTGACCACCGCCAGCTCCGGGCTGAAGCCCTCGACGTGCTCGGCCTCACGCGAGAAGTAGCTCTGGGGGATGAACAGCGGGAAGTAGGCGTTGCGCGCGCCGCAGGCCTTGATCCGCGCGTCGAGGTCGGCCTGCATCCGCTCCCAGAGGCCGTAGCCGTAGGGGCGGATCACCATGGTGCCGCGCACCGGCCCGTTGTCGGCCATCTCGGCCTTGGCCACGACGTCCTGGTACCAGCGCGGGAAGTCGTCCGCCTGGCGGGTGAGGGCGCTCGATTCGGCCACGAATCTCCTTGGTGGGTTGGCGAAGCCTACCTAAAGGCTCAGGAGCCGGTGCGCCGTCGAATGGCCGCGATGCGCTCGGACGAGTGATTCGCGTCGAGCCCGCGCGCGTCCAGCAGCGCCTCGCGGTCGGCGGCGGCCTCGGCCTCGGCGCTCGCGTCGCGCGCGGCCAGGCGCGCCGCCACGCCCTCGGCGCCGATGCGCACGGCCTCGTCGACGAGGGCCTGGACCATCTCGTCCTCGGGGACCACGCGCACGATCTGGCCCTGGATGAAGAGGTGACCGCGGTGCTTGCCGGCCGCGATGCCGAGGTCGGCGTGGCGCGCCTCGCCCGGGCCGTTGACCACACAGCCCATCACCGCCACCTGGATGGGGATGTCGAGCGCCTCCAGCGCCGCCTGGGCCTCGGTGGCCACCTTGATCACGTCGACCTCGGCGCGCCCGCAGCTGGGACAGGCGATGAGGTCGAGCCCCTTGCGCTCGCGCAGACCCATCGCCTCGAGGAGTTGGCGGCCGGCCTTGGCCTCCTCCACCGGGTCGGCGGTCAACGAGTACCGCAGGGTGTCGCCAATGCCCTCGGCCAGCAGCGCGCCGATCCCCGCCGTGCCCTTTACCAGTCCGCCGGGCAGGGGGCCGGCCTCGGTCACCCCGAGGTGCAGCGGGTGGTCGAAGGTCTCGGCGGCCAGGCGGTAGGCGGCGATCATCGTGGCCACGGAGGAGGCCTTGACCGAGATCTTGACGTCGTGGAAGTCGACCTCGTCGAAGTAGGCCAGCTCGAGGCGGGCCGACTCGACCAGCGCCTCGGGGGTGGCCCCGCCGAAGCGCTCGTAGATCTCCGGGTGCAGGCTGCCGGCGTTCACGCCGATCCGGATCGGCACGCCGCGATCCTTGGCCTCGCGCGCGACCAGTCGGATCTCCTCGGGCTTGCGCAGGTTGCCCGGGTTCAGGCGCAGCCCCTGCACCCCCGCCTCCAGCGCGGCCAGCGCCATCTCGACGTGGAAGTGGATGTCGGCGACGATGGGCACCGGGCTGCGCGGGACGATCTGGGCCAGGCCCTCGGCGGCGGCCCGCTCGTTGCAGGTGCAGCGCACGATGTCGGCCCCGGCGCCGGCCAGCGCGTAGATCTGCTCGAGCGTCCCGTCCACGTCGGCGGTCTTGGTCGTCGTCATCGACTGGACCGAAATCGGCGCGTCGCCCCCGACCTTGACGCTCCCCACCGCGATCTGACGCGTCACGCGGCGCGCCGTGAGCAGGTGGGACGAGACGTTCACCCCACCAGTCTGCCGCGCGCCACCGCGAGGCGTATCAATCGGCCAGGCGCTGGCGCAGTCTCTCGAGGACCTCGGAGGTCGACACCCCCGGCGTGTAGGGGATCGTGCGGTAGATGCCCATCGCGATGGGTACGGCGTACATGCGCTGGGCGGTCGCCTCATCGAGGTCGTCACCGTGGACGACCAGGTCGATGCGCAGCTCGGTCAGCCACTCGCGCGTCACCTCCAGGGGTGCGTCGGCGACGACCTCGTCGACGTAGCGGCAGCCGGCCACGACGGCGATCCGCTCCGGCATCGTCATGAGGGGGCGTCTCTTGTAGGTGGCGACCGTCTCGTCGGAGTGGATTCCGACCACCAGCTCGTCACCGCACTGGCGCGCCCGGTGCAGGAACTCCACGTGCCCGAAGTGGAAGAGGTCCGCCACCATGTCGACGTAGACGCGGGTCACGGCGACAGCACGTCGAAGAGTTCACCGATCACCTCTTCGCTCATGGCGGCGCCCATGTTGGCGACGCGAAAGATCTCCCGACGCAGATGCTGTTGCCCGTGGTAGATGACGAAGCCGTGCGCCAGCGCCGTCGCGAAGAGGTCGTCGGGGTCGCGCCCGGACAGTCGGAACGAGGTCAGCACCCACGACCGGTCTCGCTCGTCGAGCAGCGGCTCGAAGTTCCGCGAGCCGGCGTCCCACACGGCCTGGACCAGCCGGCGGTACCGGGCCGGGCGGTCCTCGGACGCCAGGATGTCCAGCGCGACGTCGAGGGCCACGATGGCCGCGACGTTGGGCGTGCTCGGCATGGCGTCCGCGTACGCCGCCACGTCCAGGATGGGCACCGTCGGGTGGACGGTGAGCTCACGGTCCCAGAGCACGGCCGCGACGCCGAGCAGCGATTCCAGGCACTTGGCGCTGTTGAAGCAGACGACCTGCGCCGCGGGGGGGACCGGGTGGACGCCGAACGAGCTGACGGCGTCCACGAAGAGCCGCGCCCCGTGGCGGTCGCAGAGATCGGCCACGGCGTCGATGGGGTTCAGGATGCCGGTGGTCGTCTCGTGGTGGACGGTGGCGACCCAGTCGGGCCGGTGGGTCCGCAGAGCCTCGTCGATGGCGTCGAGGTCGAAGGGCGTCCCGACGCCGAACGAACAGGTCACCACCTCCGCGCCGTCCAGGCCCGCGAGCGTGCGAGCGATGCGCTGGCAGTAGAGCCCGTTGTCCACCACCAGCACCTTTCCCCGGACGAAGGTGGCCAGGCCGGCGTCGACGGCGAGGCTGCCCGACCCGTGCAGCAGGCTCAGCGCCGTGGTCGTCGCGCTGCGCCCGGCGAGGGCCACCAGCCGGCGCTTCACCCGGTCGTGGAGCTCCTCGAACTCGGGCTGGCGATGGCAGAGCTCGACGTTGAAGAGGTTCTCCTTGATTTGCGGGTCGAGGTTGACCGGCCCCGGGTTGAAGAGGATCTGGCTACGCCGTTCGAGTGGCACGGTCTTACTCGACCGCGGCGCGGGTCGCCACGGCCCGTCGGATCCGGTCGCTGTTCTCCTCGGCGCCGATCGCGACGCGAGGCGGGCGCCCGTCGCGCGTGATCTTGATGATCTCGGTGACCCCGGGGTAGGTCGGCTCCAGCGCGGCGCAGGGCTGGCCCCCCACCGATTCGTGGCAGCCGTTGTCCAACACGTAGTGGAAGAGGTTCGCCGGCCCGTCGTCGCGGATCGTGTGCGTCGTGCCCAGGCTCATGAGCAGCGATCCGTCGCCGTTGATCACCACGATCGGGGTCGGGCAGTTCAGGGCCAGACCCAGTCCGATCGCGGGGGCCAGCCCCATGCTGCCCTGCATGTAGAACACGTCGAACTCGTCGCCGGCTTCGGCGTAGACCGCTCGGCTCACGAAGCCCGTCGAGGCCACGTAGATCGCCTCGGGGCCGTGCCGGCGAAGAATCGCCCGAATGGCCTCGGCTCGGCTCGTCACGGGGTCCAAGCCGCCCGCGACGTCCAGGTCATCCTTCATTGTTCTCGCCTGCCACGAGGATGCAGTTGCGCCACCCCACCAGGTTGAGCAGCGCCTCGTCGATCTCTCCCATGACCCGGTGTTGGGGCAGGGTGTGGCGATGGCCCACGACGAGCAGCAGGTCGATCCCGTAGGGAATGCACAGCGAGGCCAGGGGATTGATCGTGTGACCGAGACCCGCGTTCTGCAGGTAGACGCACGCCTTGGCCCCGGCCAACGACGCCCCCGCGCCGATGGCCACGGCCTCGGCCTCCCAGGTCGCGGTGACGTGGCGGCCGGCCGGCAGGCTTCCGAGGTCGCTGATGAAGTGCTTGAGCCCGCTGTCGGGCACGCCGGTGAAGAAGTCGTACCCTTCGTCCAGCAGGTGATCCAGCAGCCCGCTATCGGACGTAACGGTCCTCATTGGCCTTCAGTTCGTCGACGTAGATGAGACGGAAGATCTCCTCCATCGAGACCACGCTGTCGTTGGCGTCCGCCAGGCGCCGGTTCTTCATGAGCGTCCCGAAGGTCTCCTGCAGCGTCTTGACGATGGCGCGGATCCCGTAGTTCGCGAAGATGATCAGCTTGAAGCCCGCGGCGTCGAGCTCTTCGTAGGAGACCGTGTTGTACGTCGTGGGAACGCACACCAGTGGCGTCGTCTCGGTGCGGTACCAGGCGTCGGCGAATTCGAGCACCGGACCCGGGTCCTTCTCCTTGTGGTGGATCAGGATCCCCTCGGCGCCCTCGGCCGCGTACTGCTTGGCCCGGTCCAGGGCCACCGCCATCCCGAGCCCCTTGATCAGCGCCTCGGTGCGGGCGATGACGGCGAACCCGGGGTCGGTGCGCTTCTCCAGGGCCGCCTGGATCTTGCCGCGGAAGGTGCTGGCCGCCTCGATCTCGGACTGCATGCCCTCGTAGAAGGAGCAGCGCTTGGGAAAGATGTTGTCTTCGATGCAGATACCGGCCGCGCCGAACTTCTCGAACTCGCGCACGAGGCGGATCGTGTTGATGGCGTTGCCGCCCCCGGCGTTGCCGTCGACCAGCACCGGTATCGATACGCGGTCGACGATCTTGGACACCACGTCGTTGTAGTCCTCCGGTCCCAGGATGTCCGCGTCGGGCAGGCGCGCGGCCGCGTGCAGCTCGAAGCTCGAGATCCACAGTCCGTCGGCGCCCGCCTCCTCGGCGACCTTCGCGATCATCGCGTTGTGCACGCCGATCAGGATCGCGGCGTGGTCGCCGTGGAGCAGATCGAGGATCGAAGTCGCGGGGCGGATCATGGGCGGAACCTGGCTTTCCGAGATGGGACGGTACGGCGGCCCACGACAAACTGTACTTGAGGTGACCGCCGATCGCGATCACGCGGCGCGGGTCACTGATGGAGCCGTCGTCTCGGGGCGACGCCACGGCGATGGCCCCGCCGTCGAGCCGCGACGCAACGAGCGCCGACGTCTAACGGAAGGGGTTGGCGATCGGGTGCGCCACGTCGAGGTACAGCGTGCACGCGAAGAGCACCAGCAGGATGGTCATGAAGCCGTAGGCGAACGGCGTCATGCGATTCACGTCGGCGTGGTAGCGCCTACCCCGGCGGCTGCGCAGCCGCTCGTAGGTGGCCACGGCCACGTGCCCGCCGTCGAGGGGCAGCATCGGCACCATGTTGAGCAGCCCCACGAAGATGTTGACGGTCATGAGGATCTCGAGCAGGGTGCCGACCCCCGCCTGGGCGCCCTGGACGGCCAGGCGCGTCACCCCGATGATCGAGACGGGCCGGTTCAGCTGGACCGCGGGGTTGTTGGCCAGCGCCGGCGTGGTCACCTGGCGGAAGAGGCTCTGGAACTCGGCCGGCGAGAAGACGTGCACCAGCGAGCGCACCGCCAGCGCCGCCACCGAGCCCACGTGGGTGAAGGCCGACGGGATGGCCCCGAGCAGCGAGGAGTGGGTCACCAGGGCTTCGAGTTCGATGCCGATGTAGCCCTGGGCGCTCTTGCCGGTCGCCTCGGGCGTCCCGCGCACCGTGACGTGGCGCCCGTCGACCGGCGTGGCGTGCAGCGTCAGGCGCCGCCCGTGACGATCCACGACGAGGGTGACCGGCTGACCGGCGTGGGAGTGGATCGCGTTGACCAGCGTCGTGGCGTCGGTGACCGGCTGGCCGTCGATGGACAGGACCTGGTCGCCCACGTGCAGGCCGGCCAGCTGCGCGGCGTTGCGGGCGTGGTGGTCCCAGGTGGTGAAGCCGGCGATGCCGACGTGGCTGGCCGAGGGCAGGCCGACGAAGGACAGCGAGGCCCACGCCAGGGCCACCGCCATGATCCCGTGCATCAGCGAGCCGGCCGACGCGAAGAGGACCTTGCGCGGGTAGGTGGAGGCGCGGTAGGTGCGCGCCTCGTCCTCCGGGGCGATCTGCTCGGTCCAGGTCATCCCGGGGACCTTCACGTAGCCGCCCAGCAGGAGGGCCCGCACGCCGTAGCGCGTCTCGCCCACCGTGGTCGCCCAGACGACCGGGCCGAAGCCAACAAAGAAGTCGGTCACCTTCATCCCGGCGCGCTTGGCGGTGATGAAGTGGCCGAACTCGTGGCCCATCACCAGGACGATGATCGCGAGGATCACCACGGGCAGGGCCCAGCCGCCCCAGTAGGCGAGCAGGGCGGTCACCGCGACGACGCCCACCAGGAGTTTGACCAGGTTGAGCCGGTTGGACGGGGGCGCTGCCATGACCGTGGAGGAAGCCTACCGGACTAGGTATCGAGGAGGTCGTGCGCCCGCCGGCGCGCGGCCGCGTCATTGGCCACGACGTCACTGAGCGTGCTCAACGGATCGTCAACGTAGTCGTCCATCACGGCCGCGACGAGCGGGACGATCTCGATCCACGCGATCCGCTCGGCCAGGAAGGCCTCGACGGCGACCTCGTTGGCCGCGTTGAGCCACGCCGGCGCAGCCCCGCCGCGCCGCGCCGCGGCGTAGGCCAGGCGCGGCGCGGGGAAGGCGTCGTAGTCGGGCGGCTCGAAGGTCAGCTCGATTGACGACGTGAAGTCCAGCGCGCCCCACCCCAGCGCCAGTCGCTCGGGCAGCCCGAGGCAGTAGGCGATCGGCAGGCGCATGTCGGGCCGCGACAGCTGGGCCACCACCGAGCCGTCGATGAACTCGACCATCGAGTGGACGATCGATTGGGGGTGCACGACCACGTCGACACGCCCGACGTCGACGCCGAAGAGCGCCGACGCCTCCAGAACCTCGAGACCCTTGTTCATGAGCGTCGACGAGTCCACGGTGATCTTGGGACCCATCGACCACGTCGGGTGGTTGAGCGCATCGGCCTTGGTCACCCGGGCCAGGCGCTCGCTCGACCAGCCACGGAACGGCCCGCCCGACGCGGTGAGCAGCAGCCGGCGCACGTCGGGGTGACCCGCTCGGTCCGGCGAGCCGGCCAGGCACTGGTGGATGGCGCAGTGCTCGGAGTCCACTGGCAGCATCGTCGCGCCCGGGGTGTGACGCACCTTCTCCACCAACGGCGCGGCGGCGATGAGCGACTCCTTGTTGGCCAGCGCCAATCGCCGGCCCGCCTCCAGTGCCGCCAGCGTCACCGGCAGTCCGGCGAAGCCCATCACGGCGTTCACCACGACGTCGGCGTCGCGCGCGAGGTCCGCCAGTCCGTCGGGACCGGTCACCACGTCGCACGGGTGTCGCAGCATCGTGGTGAGCCGCGCGCGGTCCGCCTCGTCGGCCACGCCGACGCGCGCGACTCCGAACTCCTCGGCGATGGCCGCCAGTTCCTCGAGGCGCTGGCCGGCGGCCACGGCCACCAGCTCGAAGCCGTCGCGCTCGGCTCGCAGCACGTCCAGGGTCTGGGTGCCGATGGAGCCGGTCGCGCCGAGCAGGGCCACCCGGCGACGCGTCTCGCCCACCGCTACCCCAGTTTGAGGAAGTGCAGTAGGTAGTAGGTCGTGGGCAGCACGAAGAGCAGCCCGTCGATGCGGTCGAGCAGCCCGCCGTGGCCGGGCAGCAGTCGCCCGAGGTCCTTGAGGCCCAGGGTGCGCTTGACCATCGACTCGAAGAGGTCACCCAGGGGCGCCACCACGCAGACGGCCGCCGCGACCTCCAGGCCGGCGCGGTGGCCCCACGGGCTCATCAGGGGCAGGAGCGCCGCGCCGACCAGCAGGGTCACCAGCGTGCCGCCCACCGCGCCGCCGACGGTCTTGTTGGGCGAGAGCGCGGCGTTGAGCGGGCGCCGTCCCAGGGCCCGGCCCACGAAGAGCGCCCCGGTGTCGTTGGCCACGGTCAGGGCGACCGCGCCGAACAGGTAGGCCAGGCCGTGCTTGTGGGCGAAGGCGTGCGGCGAGATCATCAGCAGCGCGTACGAGCCGAGGACCCCGACCCAGACGTAGACGAAGATCGTCGCGCCGATGCCGTCCAGGACGTCGATGCGCTGCTCGGCGGTGAGATACCACACGAAGCCGAAGATGATCGTCAGCACGGTCACCGCGCCGATCGAGCCGGCACCCTTGTTGTAGACGGCCACGCCCAGCGTTACGACCGCCACCAGGCCCAGCACCGTCGCCGGGTGCGCCCCGACCTGACGGAATCCGGCGTAGGCCTCCAGAGCCGAGAGGGCCAGGGCCACCAGGACCAGGGCGGCGACCGCCACCGCGCCGGCCAGGAAGACGCCGATGACCACCAGGGCCAGCAGCACCCCCGTCAGGGTCGCCAGGGACATGCTCGATGAGGGACGCTGGCGCACCGCCCGGCCGGCCAGCGGGTTGGCGGGGCGACGGGTGCGCGCCGGGCGCGCTGGGGCGGGTCGCGGAGCCTCCGCGGTGACCTCGGCCACCTTGGTCTCGTCCATCGAGAACTCCCAGGGGCGCGCGTCGGTCTCGGTGCGCTCGCCGGCCAGGAAGGACGCGTCGAACTGGTCCTCGTGGGCGACCCAGTCGGCCTCGCCCTCGCGCCACGCCGGGGCTGGGATCGCCGCCCACGGGTCGTCGCCCGCGGCGGTCTCGCGGGCCACCACGATGGGGACCTGCCCGGTGGGCGCGTCGGTCCAGTGCGGCAGCAGCGTCTCTTCGTCGAACTGGGGCGCCTCGTCAACCAGGTCGGCCGCCACGTCGGCGCCGGTGATCGTGACGCGCGAGTCGGTGCCGCTCACGATCGGCAGCTGGCCGGTCGGCTCGTCCTCGTCGCCGTCGTCAAACTTCAAGTAGTTCCTGCTCCTTGTGCGCGAGGAGCGCGTCGACCGCCGCCACCTCGTCCTGGGTGATCTTGTCCAGGGCCTTCTCCAGCCGCTCGATCTCGTCGGTGGAGATGTGCTTGTCCTTCTCCAGGTTCTCGAGCTCCTGGCGGGCGTGGCGGCGCACGCCGCGCAGGGCGACCTTGCCCTCCTCGGCGCGCGTGCGCACGACCTTGACGAAGTCCTTGCGCCGCTCCTCGGTCAGGGCCGGAAAGCTCAGGCGGATCACCTGGCCGTCGTTGGAGGGGGTCAGTCCCAAGTCGGCCGCGCCGATGGCCTTCTCGATGGCGTTGATCGAGCCCTTGTCGAACGGCGAGACGACGAGCAGGCGCGGCTCGGGCACCGAGAAGTTGGCCAGCTGGCGCAGCGGGGTCTCGGTGCTGTAGTAGTCGACCAGCAATCCCTCCACCAGGGCCGACGAGGCCCGTCCGGTGCGCACGGTGGCGAACTCGCTCTTCACGTGCTCGACGGCGTGGGACATCTTCTCGCGGGCCTCCTGCATCACGAGGTCGACGAGTTCGTTGCCCATTACCGCACCAGCGTACCGACGGCGGCACCGTCGAGGGCGCGACCGAGGTTTCCCTCGGCCATCAGGTCAAAGACGCGGATCGGCATCCTGTTGTCCTTGCAGAAGGTGATCGCCGTCATGTCCATCACGCGCAGGTCGCGCGCGATCACCTCGTCGAAGGAGATCTCGTCGAAGCGCACGGCCGCCGCGTTGACCCGCGGGTCCAGGTCGTAGACGCCGTCGACGCCGCCGTGCGTGCCCTTGAGGACGACGTCGGCCTCGATCTCGGCGGCCCGCTGGGCGGCCGGCGTGTCGGTGGTGAAGTAGGGGTTGCCCATGCCGGCGGCGAAGATGACCACCCGACCCTTCTCCAGGTGGCGCACCGCGCGCCGGCGGATGTAGGGCTCGGCGACCTGGTCCATCCCGATGGCCGACATCACCCGGGTCGCGCGGCCGTGGCTCTCGATGGCGTCCTGGAGGGCCAGCGCGTTGATCACCGTGCCCAGCATGCCCATCAGGTCGCTGTTGGCGCGGTTCATGCCGGCCATGGCGCCGGTGGCGCCGCGCCAGATGTTGCCGCCGCCGACCACCACCGCCAGCTCGAGCCCGCCGCGATCCATGGCCTGGGCGATCTCGCGGGCCAGGAAGTCCACCGTGGTCGCGTCGATCGTCTCGTCGCTCGCCGCCGAGGCCAGGGCCTCGCCCGAGAGCTTGAGCACGACCCGGCGCACCGTGGCTAGCTCCCGACCACCACGAGGGCGAAGGCGACGATCGTCGCCGCGCCGAGGAACTGCGCGATCGTCTGCTTGTCGTCCTTGGCGTAGGGCTGCTCCAGCAGGACGCGCTCCTTGAACCAGCCGTTGAGCCGGCCCTCGATGATCTTGGGCAACGCCGCCTCGGGCTTGCCCTCGTTGCGCGAGATCTCCTCGACGGTCGCGCGCTCGGCGGCGACCTCGTCGGCCGGCGCCTCCTCGCGCGTCAGGTAGAGCGGCTTGGCGAAGGCGATGTGCACGGCCACGTCGTGGGCGACCTCGGCGCTGGCGTCGCGCGCCACCACGGCCACGGCGATGACCCCGCGCCCGGCCTGCTGGTGGACGTAGGTCTCGACGACCTCGCCTTCGCCGGCCACCAGGCGCACAACCCGCCCGATCGAGATGTTCTCCTTGAGCGTGGTCAGCAGCGTCTCGACGCGCTCGGTGAAGGCCGCGACGGCCCCCTCGCCCTCGGCCGCGACCCGCGCGGAGATCTCGTCCACCAGCGACACGAACTCCTCGGACTTGGCCACGAAGTCCGTCTCACAGCGCATCTCGACGATCGCGGCGGCGTTGCCGTCGCGCACCGCGGCCACGGCTCCCTCGCCGGCGGGGCGGCCGGCTCGCTTGGCCGCCGAGGCCAGTCCCTGGACGCGCAGCCACTGGGTCGCCGCGGCCATGTCGCCGCCGTTGGCCTCGAGGGCCTTCTTCGCGTCCATCATGCCCACGCCCGTCGACTGGCGCAGCGCCTGCACGTCCTTCGCGGTGATCGCCACCTTCACTGCTCCTTGGGTCAAGAGAAAACTACGCCGTGGCCGTCACGGGGGTCGGCGTCGGTTCGACGACCACGGTCGGTCGGTTCTGTCGGATGTAGCGGCCCTCGACGACCGCGTCGGCCATCAGGCGGCACAGCAGCGCGCCGGCCCGGATGGCGTCGTCGTTGCCCGGGATCACGAAGTCGATCACGTCGGGGTCGCAGTTGGTGTCCACCACCGCCACCACCGGCAGGCCCAGCTTGCGGGCCTCGGTCACGGCGATGTGCTCCTTCTTGGTGTCGATGACGAAGACCGCGTCGGGCACCTTGTCCAGTCCGGCGATGCCCGAGAGGTTGCGATCGAGCTTTTCGAGCTCGCGCGTGTGGCGCAGGGCCTCGCGCTTGGGCATGTTGGTGAAGTCGCCCGCGCGCTGCATGTTGCGCAGCTCCACCAGGCGCTTGACGCGCCCGTGGACCGTCGTGAAGTTGGTCAGCATGCCGCCGAGCCAGCGCTGGTTCACGAAGGGCATGCCGCAGGCCTCGGCGTAGTCGGCGATCGGTCCCTGGGTCTGCTTCTTGGTGCCCACGAAGAGCACGGTGCCCCCGCCGGCGACCAGGTCGCGCACGTAGGCGTAGGCCGCCTCGATGCCGGCCAGGGTCTTGCGCAGGTCGATCAGGTAGATGCCGTTGCGCTCGCCGAGGATGAAGCGTCGCATCTTGGGGTTCCAGCGCCGGGTCTGGTGCCCGAAGTGCACGCCCGAGTCGAGGAGTTCCTGCAGGGTGACGAGAGCCACGTGGCTGTCCTTCCGTTCGGTTGCTCGACCCCCGCGGAGCACCGCGAACGGCGACCGTACGAAACCACGGGGGCACTCAATCGCTCCCCCACCGCGGGAGAGCCCAACCATGCTAGTCGCAGTCCCTCACCCCCGCGGATGGGTCTGGTGGTGGACCTTCTGCAGGCGCGACTTGGAGACGTGCGTGTAGAGCTGGGTCGTCGTGAGGCTGGCGTGACCGAGCAGCTCCTGCACCACGCGCAGGTCCGCGCCGCCCTCCAGCAGGTGGGTGGCGTAGGTGTGGCGCAGGGCGTGGGGGTGGACGTGCCCGCGCGCGACGCGCAGGTCGAGCAGCCGGCGCACGTCGCGCGGTCCGAGGCGCCGGCCGCGCCGATTGAGGAAGAGCGCCTCGGGCGGCGAGTCGGCGCGCAGCGCGTTCTCGCGCTCTTCATCCACCCACAGGCGCAGGGCGGCCAGTCCCTTGGCGTGCAGCGGGACCAGGCGCTCCTTGGCGCCCTTGCCCACCACGCGCAGGAGCCCCTGGGCGCCGTCGACGCTGGCCAGGTTGAGGTCGCAGAGCTCGCTCACGCGCAGCCCCGCGCCGTAGAGGACCTCGCAGACCGCCCGGTCGCGCACGGCCCACTCGTCCTCGCCCCAGTGCTCGTCGAGCAGCACGTCGAGCTGCTCGCGGACCACGACGCGCGGCAGCGTGGCGGCGGGGCGCGGGGCGGAGAGGCGCTGCGCCGGGCTCTCGGCCAGGTGTCCGCGATCGACCAGCCAGGTGAAGTAGCCGCGCAGTGAGGCGCGCCGGCGCGCGATCGAGGAGCGCTCGTCGCCGCGCGCGGTCATGAACGCCAGGTACTGGCGCAGGCCGCGCCGCGTGACCTCCTCGGGGCCCGGCCACCCCTGCTCGAGCGCCCACGCGACGAAGGTCGACACGTCGCCGACGTACGCGCGCTGGGTCGCCGCCGAGCGATTCGCGACGCGCAACGTCCGGGCGTACTCCTCGACGCGCCACCGGTCGTGGTCCGCGGTCACTCGTTCACCGACACGTCCTAGAGGCTAGTGAGGACTCCGGCGTGCCACGGCGACGTCGGTAGTCTGGGCGATGACCGAAGGAGCCGACGTGCCACGGATCCTCATTGTGGAGGACGACGATCACATTCGCACCGCCCTGCGACTGATGTTCGAGGGCGTGGGCTACGACGTCGACGACGCCCCCTCGGGCGAGGTCGGCGTGGCGATGTTCCAGCGCATGACCGCCGACGTGGCCATCGTCGACGTCATGCTGCCGGGCATGTCGGGGTTCGAGACCTGCCTGGCGCTGCGCGCGACGAGCGACCTGCCCATCGTGATCGTCTCGGCGCGCGACGAGACGGCCGACGTCGTGCTGGGCCTGGAGTCGGGGGCCGACGACTACGTGACCAAGCCCTTCGTGCCCGAGGAGCTCCTGGCCCGGGTGCGCGCGCACCTGCGGCGCCGCCCCGACAAGAGCGCTCACGCCTTCACCCTGGGACGGCTCAAGGTCGTCCCCGACGAGGGCGTGGTGCGCCGCGACGACGGCACCGAGCTGCACCTGACCTCCACCGAGTTCCGCCTGCTCACCGACCTGGCGTCGGTCAGCGGACGGGTGCTCTCGCGCGAGGACCTGCTCGAGCGCGTCTGGGGCTACGACTACTTCGGCGACAGCCGGCTGGTCGACGTGCACATCCGGCGCCTGCGCACCAAGATCGAGCCGGACCCGGCCAACCCGATGTTCCTGGTCACGGTGCGCGGCGCGGGCTACAAGCTGGTGCTCTAGTGCCGCGGCGGAGTCTGCGACTCCGGCTGCTGATCACCTTCGGCTTCAGCGCCCTGGTGCTCAGCTCGCTCTTCGCCTCGCTCACCTACGTCGGCGTCCAGCACGTGCTGGTGAGCGACCGCCAGAAGACCGACCTGCGCGAGAGCTTCGTGGACGCCGCCCTCATCCGCAACACCCTCTACGCGTCGCCGCCGGCGCTGCCGAGCCTGCTCAACTCCATCGAGCACGCCACCTCCTCCAATGTCCTCGTGCGCACCCACCACCAGTGGCTCTCGCGCAGCCGCGGCGCGGTGGCCGCCGACGTGCCGCCCAGCGTGTTGCGGCTGGTCGACGCCGGGAACGCCGCTCAGCAGACGATCAGCGTGCGCGGCCACCTCCTGTTCGTGGTCGGCGTGCCCATCCCGGCCGTCGAGACGACGGTCTACGAGATCTTCCAGCTCGATCCTCTCGAGCACACCCTGGGCACCCTGCTGCTGCTGCTGGTCGTCGGCGCGGCCGCCACCACGATGATCGGCGTCGGGGGCGGCCTGTGGGTCTCGCGGCGCGCGGTGCGCCCCCTCGAGCGGGTCTCCGCGGCGGCCGCCCTGATCGCCGAGGGCGAGTTCACGACCCGCCTGGCGGCGGACCAGGCCGACCGCGAGGTCCAGCGCCTGACCGAGTCCTTCAACGCCATGGTGAGCCGGCTGGTCGAGCGGATGGAGCGCGACGCGCGCTTCGCCAGCGACGTCAGCCACGAGCTGCGCAGCCCTCTCACCACGCTCACCACCACCGCCTCGATCCTCCAGCAGCACCGCGACGAGCTCTCCCCGGCCGCCCGGGAGAGCCTCGACCTGCTGACGGCGGACCTGTCGATCTTCCGCTCGCTGGTCGAGGACCTGCTGGAGATCGCCCGATCCGACGCCGGAGCGACATCGCTGGTCATTGAGAACGTGCCGGCGGTCGAGCTGGTGCGCCAGGCGGTGCGCAGCGCCGCCCTGCGCCACGGACTCGCCGAGCCGCTGATCCTCGTGGAGGGCGACCTGGACAACGTGCGGGTGAGCGTCGACCGGCGTCGCTTCGAGCGGGTGGTCACCAACCTCATCGTCAACGCTCACCAGTACGCCGGGGACGCGGTCGCGGTGCGCGTCGCGGTGCGCGACGGCTCCCTGGCGCTGGACATCGACGACGCCGGGCCGGGCATCGCCGAGGACGAGCGAGAGTCGATCTTCCGGCGCTTCTTCCGCGGCCGGGCCGCCCACGACCGCAGCGTGTCGCGCGGCTCCGGGCTCGGCCTGGCCCTGGTGCGCGACCACGTGACCGCCTTCCACGGGACGATCAGCGCGTCGGAGAGCCCCGAGGGCGGAGCGCGCTTCGAGATCGTCCTGCCGGTTCACCGCGGGGACCCGTGAGGCGCGCGCTCCTCGTCCTCGCCGCGGCCCTGGCGCTGTCGGGGTGCACGCTGGTGCCCACGAGCACCTCACCGGTGAAGATCGCGCCGAAGGCCGTGCGCTTCGGCCTGCTGGACCCCACCATCCCGGGCACCAACGGCGGGCGCGTGCGCTTCGAGACCAAGCCGGTCTACGTGGTGGACGCCACGGGGCACCTGACTCCCTCCAGTCGGATCGTCCCCTCGCCGGCGACGCTGGACTCGCTGCTCCACCAGCTCCTGGTCGGCCCGACCGCGATCGAACTGTCGCTCGGGTACACCAGCGCGCTGCCCCACGACCTGGTGATCCTCCAGGCGACCGTCAGCGACGCCGGGCTCGCCACGATCGCCCTGGCCCGGCCGCTCGCCGACCTGAGCCCGGCCCAGGAGGTCCTGGCCGTCGGCCAGCTGGTCTTCACGGCCCGCGCCGTCGGGGCCACGGCCGGCCTCGAGGTCACCGTGGGCGGAGTGCCCGAGAGGTTGCGCCTGCCCGACGGGGCCACGCGCGTCAGGGTGACCGACGCGCTGTTCGCGTCGCTGCTCAACCCCTAGCGGGTGCGCTCGGGCCGCGCGGCGGGCACGGCCCACAGGTGCTCGAGGTCGTAGTACTCGCGATCGATCTCGTCGAAGACGTGCACGATCACGTCGCCGTAGTCGATCGCGACCCACTCCCCCTCGGCGTAGCCCTCCACGCGCAGCGGTCGCACGCCCAACCGCGTGGCCTGCTGCTCGACCTCCTCGGCCAGGGCGCGCACCTGGCGGTCGTTTCGTCCCGAGAGCACAACCAGCGCGTCGAAGGTGTCGACCACGCCGCGCAGGTCGAGGACCACCGGGTCCTGGCCACCCTTCTCTTCGGCGGCGCGCAGCGTCGCTCCCACCACGGTGGTCACGTAACTGTTCTGGGGACCGCGCACCGGGTCGCTGAGAGTCAGCGACTCACTCAGAACACCACCTCACTCAGCGGGCCACCACACTCAGTGGGTCGCTCCCAGCACGAACATCGCGGCGGCGAAGGGCGCGAGCACCGAGACCACGCCGACCAGGGCCCAGCGCTGGCGGAGACGCCGGAGCTCTTGGCGCCGACGCGGCACCGCTGTCGGCGCCGTCAGTCGCGTCGACTGCGGTGCGGTCAGGTCGAAGGCTCGAACCGCCATTACGCAGGTACTCTAGCCCCGGAACCGGCGGTACAGCGGAATAACGTCGGCCGGCAGGTACTGCGCGAGGTCGCTCTGCGTGGGCGACAGGTCGCGAATGAAGGTGCTGGACAGGTCGACCGGGTCCATCGCAATCTCGTAGCCGCGCCACCCCGGCGCCAGACGTCCCTCGCCCCCGGGGCGCGGCACCACGCCCACCTCGACCAGTCGGGCCAACTCGTCGGCCTCGCGCCACGAGGCCAGCTGCTCGACCAGGTCAGCCCCCACGATGAGGTCCACCACGTCACCGCCGCCCAGCAGCTCGCGCACGGTGTCGATCGTGTAGGTCGGGCCCTCGCGGCGCAGCTCGCGGTCCGAGACCTCGACCAGGGGCAGGTGCGCGAAGGCGGCCACGGCCATCGCCAGGCGCTCCGGGCCGGGCAGAAGTTCGCCCCGATCGCGCTTGAGGTAGGGGTCGCCGGCCACCGTCACCTCCAGCAGGTCGAAGCGCCCCATCTGCGCCGCGGCGCGCAGCACGGCCACGTGGCCGTGGTGCGGCGGGTTGAACGTGCCCCCGAACAGGCCAACGCGCCGTGGAGTCACCGGGCAAGCGTAGGCGCGATGGCCCGGCCCTTCGCCGAACCCATACGCTTGGATGATGCCGTCGACGACCACGCCGTGGGAGCCCGACACGTGGCGGTCCCGCCCGATCGCCCAGTCCCCGACCTGGCCCGACGGCGCCCACCTGGCGCGCGTCGAGGCGCAGCTGTCGCGCAAGCCGCCCCTGGTCTTCGCCGGTGAGGCGCGCCGGCTTCGCCACCACCTGGCCGACGCGGCCGACGGCCGGGCGTTCGTCCTCCAGGCCGGCGACTGCGCCGAGTCCTTCGACGAGGGTTCGGCCGACGCCATCCGCGACAAGCTGAAGATCATCCTGCAGATGGCCGTCGCGCTGACCTACGCGGTCGGCGTGCCGGTCATCAAGGTCGGACGCATCGCCGGCCAGTTCGCCAAGCCGCGCAGCCACGCGCTGGAGGAGCGCGACGGCGTGAGCCTGGAGGCCTTCCGCGGCCACATCGTCAACGGCGAGGAGTTCACGCCGGAGAGCCGCCGGCCCGACCCCGAGCGCCTCCTGGCCGCCTACCACCAGAGCGTGGCGACGCTCAACCTGCTGCGCGCCTTCACCACCGGCGGCTTCGCCGCGCTGAGCCGGGTCCACGCCTGGAACCAGGAGTTCGTCGCCCAGTCCCTCGAGGGCAAGCGCTACGCGATGCTGGCCGACGAGATCGAGCGGGCGTTGGCCTTCATGCGCGCCTGCGGGATCGACCTGCACGACGACGCCGCGTTGCAGGGCGTCGACTTCTACACCAGCCACGAGGCGCTGATCCTGCCCTACGAGCAGGCCCTCACGCGGCGCGACTCGCTCACCGGCGACTGGTACGACTGCTCGGCGCACCTGCTGTGGGTCGGCGACCGCACGCGCCAGATCGACGGCGCGCACGTGGAGTTCGTGCGCGGCGTCGGCAACCCGCTGGGGCTCAAGGTCGGCCCGACCATGGGCGTCGACGAGCTGCGCGCCCTGGTCGAGATCCTGAACCCCGACAACGCGCCGGGGCGCCTGACGCTGATTTCCCGCCTGGGCCACGAGCGCATCAGCGAGATCCTGCCGGCCCTCGTCGAGGCGCTGCGCGACGACGGGCGCCGCGAGCTGTGGACCTGCGACCCCATGCACGGCAACACCTTCTACGCCGTCGGCGGCCAGAAGACCCGCCACTTCGACGACATCCTGGCCGAGACCGCCCAGTTCTTCGCGGTGCACCAGGCGCTGGGCACCTGGCCGGGCGGGCTGCACGTCGAGCTGACCGGGGACAACGTCACCGAGTGCCTGGGCGGCGGGTCACGCCTGGGCGAGGGCGACCTCGAGCTCAACTACACCTCGATCTGCGACCCGCGCCTCAACGCGACCCAGAGTCTCGACCTGGCCTTCCACGTGGCCGAGTACCTGCGCGACTACGCCGCCGGCAGCGGCGCCACGTCGTTGTAGCGCAGCAGTCGCGCGCGCCCGGCGTCGTACTCGATCTCGGTCATCGAGCAGTTCTGGGTCATCAGGCGCAACCGGTCGCCCGGCTGGACGTCGAGCACCGCCTTCATGGCCTGCTCCACCACGCCGCCGTGCACGACCAGCACGACCCGCTCGCCGGCGTGACGGGCCACCAGGCGGGCGAAGGCGCCGGTGCAGCGCTCGTAGAACCCGATCCAGGACTCGCCCCCGGGCGCCAACGGGGCGCCCGGGTCGTTGGCCCAGTCGGGCACGCCGTAGCGATCGACGAACTCCGGCCACGTGAGACCGTCGGCCTCCCCGGGGTGCAGCTCGCAGAGCTCGCAGTCCGCGCGCGCTTCCAGCCCCGCGGGCAGGCCCGTCGCCAGCAACGCGGCCGTCTGCACCGCGCGCGGCAGCACCGAGGTGTAGAGCGCGGTGACGTCGTCGAGCTCGCGGGTGCGCGCCAGGCGCTCGACCAGCGCGCCGGCCTGGGCCCGACCGAGGTCGGTCAGGCCCCCGCAGCCGAGCGGCCCGCCGATCGTCCCGCGGGCGTTGCACTCGGCCTCGCCGTGTCGCACCAGCACCAGGCGCGTGCCGGTCGCGACGTCGCCGACGGTGCGCAACCCCGGGGGTGGCTGGGTGGCCCAGGTCACGTGAGGCCGCCGACGAACGCCTCGAGCTGGCGCAGGGTGCGGCACTCCACGACCCGGTCGCAGTACGGCGCGTACTGGGCGATGATCGAGTCGCCGGAGTTCCAGTAGCTCTCCGGCTCGGGGTTGAGCCAGTAGAGGGCCTTGGCGCGGTAGCGCACGTCGGCCAGGACCTCGGCGTGGGCCTGGTGGTAGTTGTTGCGCGCGTCGCCCAGAACCAGCACCGTCGAGCGGCGCGTCAACTGGTCGGCGTAGCCCTCGTGGAAGGTCACCAGCGCCCGGCCGTAGTCGCTGTGGCCGTCGAAGGCCACCACGTCGGCCTCCGCGTTGATGCGCGCCACCGCGTCGGCCGGGTCGTCGACCCCCTCGAAGAGCTCCGTCACCTCGTCCAGCCCGTCGATGAAGACGAAGCTGCGCACCTTGGAGAACTGCGAGCTGATGGCGTGCACCAGGTGCAGCGTGAAGCGCGCGAAGGAGGCCACCGACCCCGAGACGTCGGCGATCACCACGATCTCGGGCTTGGCCGGCCGCGGGGGCTTGAAGCGCAGGTCCAGCGGCACGCCGCCGGTCGACAGGCTGCGGCGCACCGTGTGGCGCAGGTCCACCGGCCCGCGGTGGCGTCGGCGGCGCCGGCGCGCCAGGCGCACGGCCAGCTTGCGACTGAGGGGCCGCAGGGCGCGCTCCAGCTGAGCCATCTCCTCGCGGTTGGCGTGCATCACGTCGAGGTCCTCGGGCAGGGGCCGGCGCACCGAGCGCGCCAGGGCCTCGGCGCCGCGGTCCTCCACCAGACGCTCGCGGATCACCCGCTCGATCTCGCGCTTCAACGCCTCCACACGCGCGCGGGCCTCGTCGCGCGCCAGCCGGGCGTCCAGGTCGTCGGCGCCGACCTCGGCGCGCATCGTCAGCCGCCGCTCCAGGGTCTCGAGGTCCAGGCTGCGCAATGTGCGGTACAGGTAGTAGGTCCCGCCCACCGGGCGGCCCGGCTCCATGCCGGCGAAGCGGCTCACCGCCTCGCCGGCCGCGCGGCGTAGGGCGGCCGTGTCGCCGTCACGCAGCGCCCGGAAGATGAGGTCGAACAGCTCCGGGCCCGACAGCGCCCCGGCGCCGTCCTCGCCGCGGGGGCCGCGCCCCTCGGCGCCGGCGCCGCCCTCCAGCGCCGACGTCTCGGCGTCCTCCAGCAGGTCCCGGGCCGCCTCGACCGACCGCGTCGAGAAGAAGACGTCGAAGGCGGTGTAGAAGGCCGGCAGGTGGTCGCCGTCCTTGACCAGCGTGGCGGCCAACGAGTTGCGCACGAGGGCGCGCTCGCCCAGGTCGATCACCTCGATGGCCCGCGCGGCGTCCACGTGCTCGCTCATCGAGACCGGTATCCCGGCGGCGCGCAGTTCGCCGACGAAGTCGGTGAGCAGGCTAAGCAACGGTCCGCGGACCGGCGAGGAGCTCCTTGGTGGCCCGCTCGATGTCGCTCTGGTACTTGAGCAGGATGTGCAGCGTGGCCACGGCGTCCTCCTGGCCGATCTCCTCGCGCCCCAGCACCACCAGCGTGCGCGCCCAGTCGAGGGTCTCGGAGACCGACGGGGCCTTCTTCAGGTCGATGCCGCGCAGGCTGCGCACCACGCGCGCGATCTGCTCGGCCAGGGCGTGCGAGATGCCGGGAACGCGTTGGAGGATGATGTCGCGCTCGCGCTCGACGGTCGGGTAGCCGATGTGCAGGTAGAGGCAGCGCCGCTTGAGGGCCTCGGACAGCTCGCGGGTGTTGTTGGAGGTGAGGAAGACCATCGGGATCTGGTGGGCGCGCATGGTGCCCAGCTCCGGGATGGACACCTGGTACTCCGAGAGGATCTCGAGCAGCAGGGCCTCGGTCTCGAGCTCGACGCGGTCCACCTCGTCGATGAGCAACACCACCGGATCGACGGCGCGAATGGCCTCCAGCAGTGGGCGCGTGAGGAGGAACTCCTCGGCGAAGATGTCCTCTTCCAGCGCGGCCCACTCCTCGGCGCCCGCGCCCTCGGGGCGACCGGCCTGGATGCGCAGCAGCTGCTTGCGGTAGTTCCACTCGTAGAGGGCCTTGGACTCGTCAAGCCCCTCGTAGCACTGCAGGCGGATCAGGCGGGCCCCCGCCGCGTCGGCCACCGCCTTGGCCAGGGCCGTTTTGCCGGTCCCGGCCGGGCCCTCGATCAGGACCGGTTTGGCGAGGCGGTCGGCCAGGTAGGTCACCGAGGCGATGGCGTCGTCGCTCAGGTAGTCGTTCGCGGCCAGGCGCTCGTGGACGTCGCTCGGCGACGAGAAGTGCACCGGCGGCACGTGCAAGAGGCCGAGGCGCTGGGCCATCTCCTCGCGCGGGTCGAGCTTCACCTCGTCTGTCCGTCCCCGCGCACGACCCACTTCAGGCAGGTCAGGTCGCGCAGGCCCATCGGCCCGCGCGCGTGGAGCTTCTGGGTGGAGATGCCGACCTCGCCGCCCAGGCCCAGCTCGCCGCCGTCGATGAAGCGCGTGGACGCGTTCACCAGCACCGCGGCCGCGTCGACGCGGCGCACCCACGCCTCGGCGTTCGCCGCGTCCGCGGTGACGATCGCCTCGCTGTGGCCGGTGCCGTAGCGCGCCACGTGGGCGACCGCCTCGTCGAAGGAGTCGACGACCCTGACCGCCATGATCAGGTCGAGGAACTCGCGCGCGTAGTCGTCGTCCGTCGCCGGGGTCGCCCCGGGCAGGACGGCCCGCGCCGCCTCGTCGGCCCGCAGCTCGACCTCGGGCATGGCCGACGCCAGGCTCGGCAGGAACTGCGCGGCCACGTCGCGGTGCACCAGCAGCGTCTCGGCGGCGTTGCACACGCCGGGCCGGGAGGTCTTGGCGTTGACCACGATGCGCTGGGCCATCGCCAGGTCGGCCGAGGCGTCCACGAAAACGTGGCAGTTGCCGTCGCCGTCGAGCACGTAGGGCACGCGCGCGTGCTCGCGCATGGCGGCGATGAGGCTCGGCCCGCCGCGCGGGATCAGGCAGTCCAGCACGTCGCTCAGCTGCATGAAGGCGACCGCGGCGGCGTGGCTGGGGTCGGCGACCAGGGCCACCGCGTCCCGGGGCAGGCCCTCCTTCTCTAGCGCGTCGCGCCACCGCCCGACCAGGAACGCGTTGGTGGCCGCGGCCGAGGAGGAGCCGCGCAGGAAGGCGGCGTTGCCGCTGCGCACGCACAGGCCCGCCACGTCGCAGGTCACGTTGGGCCGGTTCTCGTAGACGACGCCGACCACCCCGAGGGGCACGCGCACCCGCTCGACGCGCAGCCCGTTGGGCCGCACGTCGCGGTCCAGCGTCTCGTACAGCGGGTCGGGGGCGTCAGCCAGTTCGCGCAGCGCGCTGGCCATCGCGGCCACGCGCGCCCCCGTCAGGGCCAGGCGGTCACGCCCGGGCCCGGACTCGGTGTAGGCGGCGACCTCGGCGGCGTTGACGGCCAGGAGTTCGGCCTCGCTGGCCTCGAGCCGCTCGGCCACGTGGCGCAGCACGCCCCGGCGCTGGTCGTCGCTCGCCTGGGCCAGCACCGCCGCGGCGGCCCGCACCGCGCGACCCTGTTCGAACAGCGCGCTCTCCACCCCGCAAGCGTAACGGAGCGATCTCAGGATGAGTGAAGGAGGACCAGGTCGTCGCGGTGCACCACCACGTCCACCTCGTCGAAGTCGTCGGCGCCCACGCGAGCCAGGCCCTTGGCCACGACCGCGCCGTCCGGCCCGACGACGTCCACGGCGTCGCCCTCGGCAAAGTCGCCGTCGCGCGCCACGACCCCGACGCGCAGCAGGCTGCGCCCGTCGTGGACCAGGGCGCGTCGCGCCCCCTCGTTGACGCGCAGCACGCCCCGGCTCGCCACGGCGAAGGCGATCCAGGCCTTGCGCGCCGAGAGCCGCGTGGAGCGCGCCGCCACGGTGGTCCCCGAGCCGGGCCCGCCCTCGAGGGCTTGGCGCAGCGGCTGGTCGACGCGCGCTGGGGCGATCACCGTGGTCACCCCCGACCAGGCGGCCATGCGCGCGGCGGCCAGCTTGGAGGCCATGCCGCCGCTGCCCACCCCCGAGCGGCTGGCCCCGGCCAGTCCCAGGAGGTCGGCGTCGATCGCGTGGACCTGCTCGATGAGCGTGGCCGAGTCGTCGATGCGCGGGTCGGCGGTCAGCAGTCCCTCGGTGTCGGTGAGCAGCACGAGATGCGACGCGCCCACCAGGTTGGCCACCAGCGCGGCGAGGCGGTCGTTGTCGCCAAAGCGGATCTCCTCGTCGGCCACCGCGTCGTTCTCGTTGACCACCGGCACCACCCCGAGCGCGCACAGGGCGCTCAGCGTGTCGCGCGCGTGCAGGTACTGGCCGCGGTGCGAGAAGTCCAGGGGGGCCAGCAGCACCTGGCCCACCGCGGCGCCCTCGCGCGCGAAGGCCTCGCGCCAGGCGTGCATCAGCAGCGGCTGGCCCACGGCCGAGACCGCCTGGAGGGTGATCGCGTCGCTGGGACGGGACCGCCCGGCGCCCACCTCACTCCAGCCCGCGGTGATGGCGCCCGAGGTGACGACGACGGCCACCCAGCCCTCGTCGCGCAGCGCGATCACGTCGCGGGCCACCGGGGCCAGGGCGGCGGGGTCAACGTCACCCCCCGGCCCGGTCACCGAGGAGGTGCCGATCTTCACGACCACGCTACGCGTCGCCATCGCCCTCACCCGGGTCGAGGCGGCCGTGGCGCGCCAGGCGTTCGCGGCGGGTGACGCGGTGGTGGTCGCGGTCCAGCCCGGCGCCCGCGTCGTCGCGATACCACTCGAAGGTCAGCGGCCCCACGTTGACGGTGTCGCCGTCGCGGGCCCCGGCGCGCGCCAGCAACCGGTCGACGCCCAGGGCTCGCAGGCGCTTGACCACCTCGGCCAGCGCGTCGTCGTCGGTCAGGTCGTTGAGGCGCACCGCGCGCGTCGCCGGGCGTCCCACCACGCGCCACGCGCGCTCGCCGGCCAGCTCGACGGCGATCTCCTCGGGCAGAGGACGGTGCACGACCACCGCGCGCTCGACGGCCGCGATCTCCTCGCGGCGGGCTTCGGCGACGAGGCCGGCCCACGTGGCGACCAGCGCGTCCACGCCGGCGCCGGTCACCGCGGAGATCGCGGGGACGCCCTCGACCTCGTGGACCGCGACGTCGCCCTTGCTCCCGACGATCACCCGGGGCCGGTCCAGCAGCTCGGCGCGGTAGTTGCCCAGCTCACGCAGCAGCACCTCCCGCTGGGCGGGCGGGTCCAGGGGCGCCCCCTCGGACAGGTCCAGCAGCACGCACAGCACCCGGGCCCGCTCGACGTGGCGCAGGAAGTCGTGACCCAGTCCGCGACCCTCGGCGGCGCCCTCGATGAGCCCGGGGATGTCGGCGACCACGAACTCGGTGGCGTCCTCGGGCCGGCCCCGACGGGTCCCCACGCGCACCACGCCGAGGTGGGGCTCCAGGGTCGTGAAGGGGTAGTCGGCGATCTTGGGCCG
>JBIOFE010000028.1:0-28559 GCA_044446745.1 Acidimicrobiales bacterium | reverse complement strand
GCCCCGCCCCTCTATCCCCCGGGCGGGCGGGGGGGGGGCGCCCCCCCCCGCCTCGCGGGTCCGCGCGGCGGGGGCCTGGCGGCCCCCCCCCCCCGCCGGTGCCTCGTCGAAGGCCAGGTCCTTGAGTTCCGGGGCGTGCGGGGCGTGGTCGCTGGCCACCGCGTCGCAGGCCCCGGTGGTGAGCGCGCGGCGCACCGCGGCCACGTCCTCGGCCCCGCGCAGGGGAGGGTGGACCTTGAACAGCGGGTCGTAGGTGGCGCAGGCGCTCTCGTCGAGCGTGAAGTGGTGGGGCGCGACCTCGTAGGACACCGGCAGGCCGGCCGCGCGGGCCGCCGCGACGAGGTCCAGGCTGCGCGCGGTCGACAGGTGTAGGAAATGCAGCGGCGCGCCGGTGAGCCGAACCAGTTCCAGGTCGCGCAGCACCATCACCGCCTCGGCGAGCGCCGGCCGGCCCACCAAGCCCAGTCGGCCGCTCAGGGCCCCCTCGTTCATCGACCCGCCGGCCACCAGCGTGGCGTCTTCGCAGTGCTGGGCCAGGCGCACTCCGAGGGGCTTGGCGTACTCCAAGGCGCGGCGCATGACGGCGGCCGACTGCACGCCGTCGCCGTCGTCGGTGAAGAGACGCACGCCCAGGCGCGCCATCTCGGCCATCGGAGCCAGGAGCTCGCCCCGGCGGCCCTGCGTGATGGCGCCGGCCACGGCCACGTCGAGCAGTGACCGCGCGCCGCGCTCCAGGACGTAGGCGACGAGGGCCACGTTGTCCAGCGGCGGCTCCGTGTTGGGCATGGCCACGAGGGCGCAGTAGCCGCCGACCACCCCGGCCCGCGCACCGCTCTCGATCGTCTCGGCTTCCTCGCGACCCGGTTCGCGCAGGTGCGCGTGCAGGTCGACGAAGCCCGGCCCGACCCAGCAGCCCTCCGCGTCGATCACCGTCGCCCCGGCCGGCGGATCGATCCGTTCGGCGACCTCGGCGATCCGCCCGTCGCGCACCAGGACGTCGGCCACCGCGCTCGACGTCGACCCGACGACCGTCCCGCGGCGCACTAGGACGGTCATCGGGTCCCTGCCTCGACGGCGCCGGCGAGCGCCAGGTAGAGCACCGCCATGCGCACCGGAACGCCGTTGGCGACCTGACGGGTGATCACCGCCCGCGGGTCGTCGGCGACCGTCGAATCGATCTCGATGCCGCGGTTCATGGGACCGGGGTGCATCACGATCGTCTCGGCGCCGAGGCGGGCCGCCCGCTCGGCCGTCAGGCCGTGGGTCTGGGTGAACTCACGCAGCGTCGGGACGAAGGCGCCGGTGCCGCGCTCGCGCTGCAGGCGCAGCAGGACCACCACGTTCGCCCACTCCAGCGCGGTGTCAACGTCGTCGACCACGCCGACCCCCCAGCCCTCCACCCCCGGCGGACGCAGGGTGCCCGGGGCGGCGACCCGCACGTCCGCACCCAGGGTCTGGTACACGGCGACGTCGCTGCGCGCGACGCGGCTGTGGGCCACGTCACCCACGATGAGCACGCGCAGACCTTCGAAGAGCTCGGCGCCCGTCTCCGGGCCGGTCGCCCCGCGCCGCTCGGCCAGAACCTGGCGCACGGTGAACGCGTCGAGCAGGCCCTGGGTGGGGTGCTGGTGGAGGCCGTCGCCGGCGTTGATCACCCGCACGTGGGGGACGAAGCGGCTGACCTGCTGCGCGGCACCGCTGGAGGCGTGGCGCATCACCACCGCGTCGATGCCCAGGGCGTCGATGGTGGCGATGGTGTCGCGCAGCGACTCGCCCTTCTTCACGCTGCTCGACGCCACGGCCAGCGACAGGACGTCGGCGCCGAGCCGCTTGGCGGCCGTCTCGAAGCTCAGGCGGGTCCGCGTCGACTCCTCGTAGAAGAGGGTCGCGACGACCCGGCCCTTGAGGGCGGGCACCTTCTTGATGGTTCGCCGGTTGACCTCGACGAAGCTCTCCGCGGTGTCGAGGACCTCGACGACCGCGCCGCGCGAGAGGTCGCCCATCGACAGCAGGTTCTGGCCGCGCAGGGACTCGATCACCGGACGCCCCGCTCGCCAATCCACACGCCCTCGGGGGTCGCGACGATCGCCTCGCCGCGCGACGTCGGCAGGTTCTTGCCGACGTAGTCCGGGCGGATCGGCAGCTCGCGGTGCCCGCGGTCCACCAGGACCGCCAGCTGGACCGCGCGCGGACGTCCCCAGTCGCTCAGCGCGTTGAGGGCCGCGCGGACCGTCCGGCCGGTGAAGAGAACGTCGTCGACCAGGAGCACGACCCGGTCGCTCAGGTCGACCGGGATGTCGGTCACCGCGCTGGCCGCCAGGGGCCGGCGGTGGAGGTCGTCGCGGTAGAAGGCGACGTCGAGGGTCCCCACGTCGAAGGGATGACCGGCGATCGCGACGAGGTCGTCGGCCAGGACGCGGCTCACGGGCACGCCGCCGGTCTGCAGACCGACCACGACAACGTTGGCGGGGTCCTCGACCCGCTCGATCACCTCGTGGGCCATGCGCCGCACGGCGCGCGCGACGAGGTCGGCCGAGAGCAGTTGGCGCCGGGGAACAAAGTCCGGGGCCCGACGCGCGGGCGCGTCCGACTCGTGCTCCACCACTGGCGTCCTCCAGCCGTACGAGCCTCTCCGGACCCGCGTGACGGCTGCGCCGATGCTACCAGAGCCCTACCGCACGTAGAGCGAGTCGCGCTCGGCGCGACCGTGCAGCACGCGGTCGACCACGCCGCCGAAGGAGCCCTCGTCGTCGATGGCGCGACGCACGACCACCACCAACGCCGGGAAGGCCCAGAAGTCGCCGCAGATCCACAGGATCGCCGCACCGATCTGCTGGTCGGCGAAGGGCGACAGGGTCACGCCGCGCAGGTGCGCGTACGTCGGGTACCAGCTGACCGCGGTGAGGAAGCTCATCGAGATCGCGAGCACCGTCATGGTCACGTTGGTGATGATGATGGCGCCGGCTTGCCAGACCGGACCGCGCGCCGGGCGCAGCGGGTGCGACGGGATGATCTGGAGCCAGAACAGCAGGCCGGTCACGATGAAGCTGGCGTGCATGAGCCAGACGTGGGCCCACTGGTTCTGCTCGGCGAAGGTGAACGCCGCCGGGATGTGCCAGGCCACCATCACCGCGTTGAACAGGACCAGCGCCACGGTGGGTCGCCGTAGGAAGCGCCCCGTACCACGCAGCCACGCGGTGCGCCGGTCGAGGTAGAAGAAGCGGCCCACCGTCCGGCGCGGCCTGACGGGCAGGCCGAACACCAGCGGCACCCACGGCGCGCCGGCTGCGACCAGGACCGGCAACGCGAAGGCGATCAGGATGTGCTCGATCATGTGGACGAAGAAGTAGTCCGAGGCCCAGTAGTCGATTGGCGAGGCGATCGAGATCACCAGGACGGCCAGTCCCGCGTAGAAGAGGTACGAGTGGCGCCGACGCCATCGCGTGCGCTCGGGCCGGGAGTGAACGGCCAAGCGGCGCAAGCCGGCCTCGTGCAGCGCCACCGTGAGGACCACGACGATCAGCATCGGGTCCGCGGACCAGTGGTGGGTGAGGTAGGTCACGAGGTCGTCACGAGCGGCCCGGCTGGTCGGCCGGCGCGTCGTCGGCCCCGGTGAGCGAGCGCCGGTGCTCCTCCCACGCGGCGCGCATGCTCTCGTACTCCGGGGCTAACGGCGCGGCTTTGGCGCGCCGGGGCCGCGCGGCGGGGTGCCGGACCCGCCACCACATGTAGACCGCGAACGCGCCGAGCAGGGGCCACTCGAACACGTAGGCCCAGCTGAGCGCGTTGCCCCCCAGGGCCCGGCGCACCTCGATCCAGAACGCGACGGCGCACAGCGCGAGCCCGCCGGCCAGGGCCAGGTGAGTCCGCATCGCTGAATGAATCGGCGATCGCGGCGACGGCGAGCCGTCGGACGTCACGTCGCGAGCGTCACCCACGAGCTCATCCTACCGAGCACGCTCCCGCCACTTCCGGCGTCGCACGAGGCGCACCCCGTATCGTCACGCCCGCGGCCCGGCGGTAAGGTGACCCGAGCGCATGACGAACGAGATTCCCCCCGGCGAGCTCACCGAGGAGCAGCGCCTCGCCGTCTTCCGTGATGAGCTGGCCGCCACCACCCGACACGGCCGTCGCGCCTTCCGTCCGAAGGTCCCCCCGCGTTTCGTGATCGGCGTCGCGGCGACCTTCGCGGTGCTCGGGGTCGGCGGCGCGGTGCTCGAGCACTTCGTCGGCCACACCGGGACTCCCTCCGCGCCGACCACCACCCTTGCGCCGGCGACCACCACAACGTTGGGAGGCTCCCCCCTGCCGACGTCGACGGCCGCGTTCATCGGGCTTCGCGAGATTGGCGTGGCCGCGGCCCCGCCGCTGGCCCTCACCGACCAGTCGGGTCGGCCGTGGCGCCTGTCCCATGCCCGGGGCCGGGTCGTCCTCGTGACCTTCTACGCGAAGAACTGCCACGACATCTGCCCCGTTCTGGGCACCGAGCTGCGCGAGGCTCTGGCGCTGCTCGACACCCGGGGGATTGCGGTCGACGTGGCCATCGTCAACACCGACCCGCGCGACGTCGGGTACGCGGCGAACCCCGCCGCCCTCTACGTCCCGGGTCTGGCGGGGCGCGCCGGCGTCACGTTCCTCACCGGTTCGCTGCGCCAGTTGAACGCCGCGTGGACTCGCTTCGGAGTGAGCGTCCAAGTCGGCGCGGCCCCCACCGAGATCGCGCACAACGACGTCCTGTACTTCGTCGACCCACGAGGTCGATTGCGGGCACTGGCCGTGCCGTTCGGCAACGAGAGTCGACGGGCCGTCTTCACACTCCCGGCCCGCGAGGAGCTGCGCTTCGCCCAGGGGATCGCCAGCGAGGCCGGTAGTCTGGCGCGATGACGAACCCGCCACCCGGGCCCGCCGCGCCCGAGTTCGACCCGGGATCGATGGCCGCCTCGTCCTTCGGGTTGACGCGGGCCGTCTGGTACAAACGCCCGTGGGTCCTGGTCACGCTGGCCGTGGCATTGGTCATCGGCGTGTCGGTGCTGTCCGACCTGCCCCACCGCATCACCCCGGCCCAGGACGCCGGCGACCAGAACGCCGCGCTTCGCCAGATCAACAGCGACCTCAAGCCCTGCGTCTACTCGCTCCACGAGGCCTTCACGTTCTACCGCCTGGAGCTCGCCCACCAGATGTCGGCGGCCAACTTCAACCTGGCCGTCAAGACCTACCTGCCCCAGGACCAGCAGAGCTGCTCGTTCGTCTCGAGCTACCTGACCGACATGACGGGAAACCTCCAGATCGTCGACACGCCCGCCGGCAAGCAGATCGAGCAGGTGCGCCTGGCGGTCGTGCGCTGGATCGACCACGACGCCCAGGACGCGGTGAAGGACATCACCTACCTCTTCACCCACCCCGGCGACGAGCGGTCCCTGCACGACCTCTCCGTGGAGCAGGGCTTCTTGAACCAGGACCGCCTCAGCGCGCTCGCCCACCTGGTCCACGCCGCCCGCGTGCTCGGCGTGACGCTGGTCCCCCTCACCCTGCCCGTGCTGGCTCGCCTGCCCGGGACCTGAGTCTCAGTCTCCGCGGTAGCCGAAGAAGCCGCGGGTCCTCTCCTGGCGCACCAGGCGGTACAGCTCGTCGTCGGGGTCCTCCTCGGACTGCAGCCAGTAGACGAGGTTCCAGAAGATGATGGGGATGAAGACCACCGCGGTCATGAACCACACCGATCCGGCGCTCAGCTGCTGATCGGCCGAGACCGACAGGCTGCGCCCGGCCACGTGGCGGAACGCCCGGTACCACGACGTGTGCGACATGGCCTCCAGGTAGGCGAACACCCAGGCCGACCACATGACCGCCGCGCTCAGACAGATCCGGTAGGGCCGCGAGACCCCCGGGCGCAGGGGCGGCGACTCCACGAGGTCGCACATCAGGGCGACGCCCGCCGCGCTCAGCGTGACGGCCTCGACCACCACGATCCACTCGTGGTCGGTCAGCGCGTTGACGACCGGGGACAGACGCCAGAAGATCGACAGGGCCAGGAAGAGAACCGCGAAACTCAGCACGCGACCCTGGCTGACGCGACGGCGTTCGCGCAGCACCCCTCCGATGACCCCGCCGGCGTCGTTGACCCGGGCCAGCCCCCAGCGCCGCCAGGGCGCGCCGGCGGCGACCAGCGCCGGGACCCAGAAGCCCAGGGCCGCGAACTGGATGGACTCGACGAACTCGTAGCGGTGCGACCAGCTGGTCATTGGCGGCGTCAGGCACGCCAGCCACACCAGCGCACCCAGCACCGCCAGGCAGCGCCGGAACTGCGGTACCCACGCCCGTCGCGGGGCGGCCGGTGCCGCGGAGGTCACTCCGAAGGGTGACGCTGGAAGAAGCCCCACAGCACGACGGCGCAGAACACGCCGAGGAGGACCACCATGGTCTGCACCTGGGGCCCGATGTAGATATCTACTGCTTGCACTTCCACCTCCTCACCCTCTCACGCCCGCCGCGCGGCGGCGCGTCTCGCCTTCAGACTAACGGTCGGCCCCGTCACCCCTAGAGCAGGTAGAACATCGTGAACAGCAGCGCCACGGTGATCGCCACGAAGCCCTGGAAGTAGGTCATCGAGGCGACGTCGGCGCGCAGGGCGCGGGCCTCCGGCGTGCTGGACAGCTCCGGGTTGATCCCGCCCTGCGTGGTGCGCAGCCGCAGCGAGCGGGCCAGCGTCGTCTCGAGCCAGTAGGTGCTCGCCACGATCGTCATGAGGTTCATCACCACGAAGCCGATGAAGGTCGAGGCGTACCCGCTGGAGCCCGGGAAGAACCCCAGGCGCGTCAGCTGCCAGCACTGCAGGAAGAGGGCCAGCAACCCGGTGGCCACCCCGGTCCAGCCGGCGACCTGCCAGTCGTTGACGCCCCCGCGGCGCAGCCGCGACTGGCCGAAGACGGCCAGGAACGCGGTGAGCAGCATGCACACGGCGACGGCCCACCCGTAGGCCAGCGGCGCGGTCACGTGGTGGGGACGCCAGAGCTGGCCGTTGTTGCTTGAGCGCAGGTAGAAGTACGAGAAGACCAGCGAGGCCACCAAGAAGACGTACATGCCGATGAAGAGTCGCCCGCCGGACCAGATCGATCCGATGTGGGCCCTCAACTCGTACTCGCGCTCCTCGGCGGTGGACGGTGGCTTGTAGGTGTCGGTCATGGTCGCCTCTCCACTCAGGTCTGACTCGAAGTGCTCACGTCATCGCCGCCCGCACCGGCGAACGCCGGGGCGCTGGCCTCCCCGTAGCCGTACGGGTCGGCCGTGATCACCGGGATCCGGTCGAAGTTGTGCGGCGGCACCGGGTTGGCCGTCTGCCACTCGAGACCGAGGGACTCCCACGGGTTGGCCGGCGCCGTCTCGGGCTTGATGAACATCGACCACATCAGGTTGACGAAGAAGATGAGGAACGACAGACCCAGCAGGAACGCGCTGGCCGACGAGAAGTCGTTGAGACCCTGCAAACCCTTGGCGTAGGTGAAGACGCGGCGCGGCTGACCGAGCAGTCCGATGACGAACATCGGGAAGAAGGTCAGGTTGAAGAAGACGAACATCGTCCAGAAGTGCCACATCCCCAGCCGGCGGTTCATCATCCGCCCGGTCATCTTGGGCAGCCAGTAGTACAGGCCGGCCATGAACGCGAAGAGCAGACCTCCCATGATCGTGTAGTGGAAGTGCGACAGGACGAAGAACCCGCCGTGCACCGTCACGTTGACCGGCACGTCTGAGAGGAACACGCCAGTCACCCCGCCGATGAGGAAGTTGAAGAAGACCGCCATGCAGAACAGCATCGGCACCTCGAAGCGGATCTTCGCCCGGTACAGCGTGCCCATGCCCACGAGGAAGATGAAGCCGGTGGGTATCGAGATCAACTCCGTTGTCAGCATGAACAGCGGCCGCATGTCCGGGTTGATGCCGCTCTGGAAGAGGTGATGCTGCCACACGAAGAACGACAGCAGGGCCACGCCGATCATGCCCGCCGCGGCCACTTTGTAGGCGAAGAGTGGTTTTCTCGCGAAGACCGGCACAATCTCGCCCACGATCCCGAAGCCGGGCAGGGCCATGATGTACACCTCGGGGTGGCCGAAGAACCAGAAGAGGTTCTGCCACAGGTAGGAGCTGCCACCGTGTTCGGTCACGTAGAAGGCGGTCTGCACTGTCTTGTCGAGGAGGCCGAAGAGCCCGCCGGCGAAGAGCACCGGCGTGGCCAATGTCAGCAGCGACGCCGTCGCCAGGATCGACCAAACAAAGATCGGCAGCCGGCTCCACGACATGCCCGGCGCGCGGTAGTTGATGATGGTCACCGCGATGTTGAACCCGGCGGCCATCATCCCAGTGCCGATCACGGCGAAGCCCAGCAGGTAGCCGATCATCCCCGGCCCGGCTTGGGTCTGCAGGGGCGCGTAGCCCGTCCAGCCGGTTGGGAAGCCGCCCATCGGCAGAGCCGAGAAGATGACGAAGTAGCCGGCGATGAAGACCCAGAAGCTGAAGGCCTCCACCCGAGGGAAGGCCATCCGGCGCGATCCGATCATGAGCGGCACTAGGTAGTTGCCCAGTGGACCGACGATGATCGACGTGGCCATCATCATCATGACGGTCCCGTGCTCGCTCACGATCTTGATGTAGGTGTCGGGCGAGAACAGGTGCGTCGTCGGGCTGAGCAGCTCCGAGCGGATGGCCATCGCCAGGAGGCCGCCCGTGAACATGAACAGCAGCACGCCCACGATGTACTGGATGCCCACGACCTTGTGGTCCAGGGTGTAACGGAAGTACTTGGACCAACCCGGAACCGACGTCTCGTCGTCGGACGCCGTGCGCCCGACCAACTTGGCCAGCGGGTAGTTCAGGGCGCCAATGCCGCCCAGGAAACCGACCACCATGAACACCAAGCCCAGCGTGTCGGCCACCGTGTTCTGGCCGTTGTTGTGGATGTAGGTGTAGTGGCTGGCGATGGCGTTGCCCAACCAGTGCCCGAAGAGGTAGCCGAGGAACCCGATCAGGATGGCCGTGCCGAGGTGCTGGCTCAGCCAGCCCGGGCGCTGGGTCCACGGCGGACGGGCCACCGGCGGCCGGGGCGTCCCCACCTCCTCCACGGTCGGTCGTTCTGCGCTGATCGTCATCGCGGCGTCTCCGTTCCTTTACCGATCGTTCGAATCGTCACTGTCATCGCGTTCTCTCTCATCACGAGGCCGGTTGCTTCGCGCCGTAGACCTCGACCGGCGAGTAGGGCGTGGCCTTGCCGTCGAGGTAGAAGCCGCCCGCCGCCCCATTCGCGTCGGGCACGTAGGTCCAGGAGAAGGGCGGAAGGATGGTCGTGTTCTGCGCGTTGGCCGCCTCGCCCGCTTGCGCCCACGTCATGAACGCCGTTTGGGAGACCACCTGGCCGTCGTTGAACATCGCGCCGTGCCAGAGCCCGCAGAGCTCCGAGCAGCGCACCACGAACGACCCGCTTCCGCGCGTCTCGGTGAACGCCACGTTGTTGATCTGGGGATTGGCGTCGGCCTTCACGCCGAGCTGGTAGGCCCAGAAGCTGTGGATCACGTCGAGCGACGTCACGTTGAAGGCGATCGTGGTGTCGGCGGGCAGCATCAACTGGGAGGTCTCGAAACCACCAAAGCTCGGGTAGCGGTAGGTGAACTTCCACTGCTGCGCGATGACCTGGACGGGCAGCACCTTGTTGCTGCCCGGTGACCAGGTCGAGGTGCCCGCGAGGGCCGCGGCCTCGGCCTGGGTGGCGCCGGCCGGCGACCACACCGGGTTCGGTCCCTCGCCGCCGCCCGACCCGTGATCGTGGATCAGCCCGATGGTGCCGATCACGGCGAGGAAGAGCACCACGACCGAGGTGATGGTGATCCAGGCGACCGACGCGGCCGTGTGATTCCGGGCCGCCTCACCGCCCATGGCCGGGTTCGGGTTGCGCTTGGCGCTCCAGACCCGACCGGCGTAGGCCATGTAGACCCACACGCCGAAGAGCACCGGCATCGCGAAGGCCATCAGGATGTTGAACGTCGACTGGGAGGACTGCGCGGTTTCGGTCATCCGCCCGGGCGGTACGTGCTTAGCCAGCAGGGCCCAGAACAGCACCTCGCCCACCACCGTCACCACGAGCCAGATCAACGTGATCCGGCGCAGGTCGCCGCGCTCGTTAGAAGGGGCCGTCGCCATGACTAGCGCACCTCCAGGAAGCCGCCCATGTAGTTCTGCGTCGACATCGGGCCTCCGTTCCCGTAGAGGTAGCCCAAACCGCAGGGCACGAAGCACTGCCAGTTGTAGCTACCCGGTCCTGGTGTCTTGAAGCTGAAGGTGATCACGTTGTGCGGCGACGACGTTCCGCAGGGCGCCGAACCACAGAGTGACGCTGTTCCGGGATTCGCGATCAGGGGAACGGACAGCCCGATCGCCGGGACCGCGAAGGTGTGGCCGACTCCGTTGCCGGTGTTCGAGTTGTAGAAGGTGAACGGCGTCCCGTTGAGGGACGCCGTGTTGCCGATCGTGCCTTGGACCTGACCCCATTCCTGATTGCGCAACGGGCTGCCGCTGTCGTACTGGTAGACGGTGACGTTCACGACTGTGTTGGCCGGCAGTTCCCACGAGTTGTCGTGGACCCACTTGCCCGTCGTCGGATCCTTCGTGAGGTAGGACACCCAGGTGGGGTGCGGTCCGAAGCCGATGGACCCGACCGTCTGGATCGTCAGGTTCACGGGCTGACCAGCCGTATGGCCGGTGGTGTAGTTCACCACTCCCCCGGGGGTACCCGGAGTCAGGAACGAGGCGAAGCCCCACACGATGAGAGCAACCGCGACCAGGAACAGCACGACAACCGTCCCGAGTCTCTGTGACACGGACATAGGCATCTCCTTAGTCACCACGATTTCGTTGATTCTGAAGAGAAGAGTATCGGCGGCCACTCGTAGGATGGGGACCCGTGAAGGAGCTACCTGAGAACGCTCTTCGAATTCACCTCGGCCTGATCCTGGCCGAAGCGATCTGCGTCAGCGCCTTCGTCATCGAACTGCTCCGGGCCCTCTCGGGAAACACTCTCTCGTGGGCCTACGTCTTCGAATGGCCGATCCTGGGCGGCTACGCGATCTACGTGTGGCGCAAGCTCCTGCGCACCGAGGACGGCGACACCACGACCACGCCGGCGCCCACCCCGAGCGAGACCGACGCGCTGGACCGCTACAACCGCTTCCTGGCCGACGTGCACCGCGGCGATCCGGCGCCGCCTACCGGTGAGTAACCCTACCGGGCGGTAACCAACTTCGCCGGATCAGTGGACGCCCTGTCCCACGAGCAGCCCGCGGAGCTCGGTCACCGCCGAGGCGGTGCCGAAGGAGGAGCGGATCGGGTCGTCCGGGATGATCCAACGCAGCCGGCCGCGGGCCGACACGATGAACATGAAGTCCGAGTGCACGCTCATCTTGTCGGTGCGCTTCATCGACACGCCGATCCCGTAGGCGTTCCACACCGCGCGCATCGTCGCGAGCGGCCCGGTCACGTAGTAGAAGTCCTTGACCGTCGAGAGCTGGTGCTGGTGGATGAACGTCCACAGGTCGCCCCGGCTCTCGTGGTACGGGTCGATGGCGATCGCCACGATGTCGAGACGGGCGTTCGGGGCCAGCCCGGCCCGCAACTGCTTGAGCTGGGCGGCGATGAGCGGGCAGTCCGTCCAACACACCGGGTCCAGGAAGCTCACCACGGTGACGCGGCCGGGGTGTTCGCCCAGCCGGTAGGCCCGGCCGTACTGATCGGTCAGCGCGAACGGTGGCGCGGTGACGCTGGCCGCGGAGACCGGGCCGTTCTGGGCCAGGTACATCGTGGTCTCGGCCGACGACGCCGCCGCCACACCCATGGACGCCACCGAGAACAGCACCATCGCCGCGGCGAAGGTCGCCACGACGGCGCCCACGCCGCTGGCGATCTCGCGGGGCACGGTCACTTCGCGCGGCGCCGCGGCGGCGAGCCGCGGCGACGCGCACCACCCCAGCAGGGCCAGCGGGACCAGGGAGTTGACGTCGGTCGCGACCCCCCCGAAGATCGCGGTGTCCTCCCCCACGATCCAGAAGACCGCGCACCCGATGACGAGCGTCCCGACCGGCCACTGCCAGCGCCGCGTGGGCGTCGCCCACAGAGCCGCGCCCGTGACGGTCAGCCACAGCACCACGGCGGCGTTGAACCCGCCGCCCATGCTGCCCGCCAGATCCCCGACGTGGCGCACGATCCACGCCAGCCAGTGAGGTTGGGGAACGCCGGTCATGGTGGTCGTCATCGCCGTCAGGGCGTTGGTGTTGCCCCCGTGCCAGAAGCCCGCCGCGGGCAGGACCTGCATCACGGCTCCGCCCACGAGAACGAGGGCCAGGATCCGCACCGTCACCGTCGAGAAGCGTCGCGCGAAGAGCGCCGGGGGCAGTGCGAGCCACACGCCGGCCGTCGCGTAGAAGAGGGTCGCGCCGGGCCAGCCGAACAGGATCGTGGCCCCGTGAGCGAAGATCCCGCCGGCGCCGTTGCCCACCAGCCAGATCACCGCGGCCCAGCCGGCGCTGACCGCGCCGGCGATCCGACCGGTCAGTCCGTTGGACGCCAGGAGGGCCAGGCCGAGGCCGACCTGGAGCCACGCGACGCCCACCGCGAAGGCCACCGGGTGGGCGTACCACAGGTTCAGCCCGTGGGTCATGAGCGCGTGCAGCCACGACGGCGTGCCCTGGCGGGCCGGGGCGACGACCGCGCTGCCCAGGCCCAGGGGCATCGACGGCTGGAACTGGAGGAACCCGTCGAAGAGCCACAGCGCGCCGAACCCCCACCGCAGGTAGGCCCGCGCGCGCGGCTCGGCGATACCTTCCGGCGAGAGGTTGAAGGAGAGGATTCGCTTGGTCAGGACCTCGACGACGATGAGGACCGTGGCGAGGCCGGCCAGCCACAGGATCCCGGACACGTACAGCGCGTGGTGGAAGAGCTGCACCACGAACGGGTTGGTGAGGCTCACCGGGTGTGAGCTCATACCGGGCATTGGGGACTCCTGGGCTGGCTGGGCTCAGTGTAGGTGGGCCACGCACGCCGAAAGGACACCGTTGACGAACGAACCCGACGCGTCGGTCGAGTACTCCTTGGCCAACCCCACCGCCTCGTCGAGCACGACGGCGACCGGCGGCGGCTCGTCCAGCAGCAGCTCGCCGAGGGCCAGGGTCATGACCAGTCGATCGATGAGGGCCAGGCGATCGACCGACCAGTCGTGGGCGTGTTCGTCGATCAGCGCCAGGGCCCGCGGCTCGTGCGCCTCGGCGCTGCGCAGCAGGAGAACCGTGTAGTCGGCGGGCGCCGTGGCCAGCGCCGCGACGATCTCGTCGACCGGACGCTCCTTGATGTGGGCCTCGTAGAAGAGTTGGAGGGCGCGCTCGCGTGCGACGTGGCGCGATCCGGTGAGGTCACTCATCTAGGCCCGCGTGATGTACTCGCCGGTGCGAGTGTCCACCCGGACGACCTCACCGGGTCCGATGAACAGGGGTACCTGGATCACGAATCCGGTCTCCAGGGTGGCCGCCTTGCGCGCTCCCGACACCCGGTCGCCCTGGACGCCCGGCTCGGTGTCGCTGATCGAGAGCTCCACCGACGCCGGCAGCTCGATCCCGATGATCTCGTCGTCGTGCGAGATGAGCATGGCCTTGCCCGTCTCCTTGAGGAAGCGGACCGCGTCACCCAGACTCTTGGCCGACACCGGGACCTGGTCGTAGGAGGCCTGGTCCATGAAGACGTAGTCGTCGCCGTCTCGGTAGAGGTACTGGGTGTCGCGCTTGTCGATGATGGCCTGATCGAGGCGCTCCTCGGCGCGGTAGGTGCGCTCAATGACGGCGCCGGTGCGGGCGTTGCGCAGCTTGGTGCGCACGAAGGCGCCGCCCTTGCCGGGCTTGACGTGCTGGAACTCAATGATGGTGAAGAGGCCGTCGTCGACCTTGATCGTGATGCCGTTCTTGATGTCCGAGGTGGTGATCGCGGCCATGCGCCTGGGTGCCTTTCGGGGATTGGACCTCGCCCAGTCTAGGCAACCGCCCTCGCCGTCCCCTAGGTCGGAGTGGACAGCCGGATCACCGCCTCGAGGGCGAGGTCGTAACTCATCGCGCCGAACCCCGCGACGGAGCCGTTCACCACTGCGGCCAGCGTGCTGGTGTGGCGGAACGGCTCGCGCGCCGCGGGATTCGACAGGTGGACTTCGACCTTCACCCCCTCGAAGCTGGCCAGGGCGTCGCCGAGCGCCCACGAGGTGTGGCTGAGGGCGCCGGCGTTCACCACGATCGCCGCGCAGTCGTCGCGGGCCGCGTGCACGGCCTCGATCAGGTCGCCCTCGAAGTTGGACTGGACGTGGCGCACCTCGTAGCCCGCGCTCGCCGCCGTGGCGCGGAACCTCTCGACGTGCTCGGCCAGCGTCGCGGTGCCGTAGACCTCGGGGCTGCGGGTGCCCAGCTGATCCAGGTTGGGACCCGACAGCATCAGGATGACCTTGCTCATCTCTCTCCTTCGAACTGCTCGAGCGCGGCGCGCACCATCGCGGGGTCGACCCCGGCCACCACGGCGAAGCCGGTCGGCCCGGCCAGGACGAAGGTGAGGTCGTGATGGGTCTTCTTGTCCCGGCCCATCAGCGTCATGATCGCCGCGGCGTCGGTGTCCGCGGGCCATTGACGGCTGAGACCGAGGGCGTCGAGTGCGGCGTCGTGCTCGGCCACCACGTCGTCGCCGACGAGGCCCAGGGACCGGGCGAGGCGAGCCGCGAAGGCCACACCGACGGCGACCGCCTCGCCGTGACGAATCCGATCGGCGTCTCGGGCGAGCCAGTAGGTCTCCAGCGCGTGGGCCAGCGTGTGACCGTAGTTCAGCAGCGCGCGCGCCCCGGCGTCGCGCTCGTCCGCGCCCACCACGCGCGCCTTGAGTGCGACGGCGACGCCGGCCATCTCCTCGAGGCTCGCCGCGGCCAGCGCCGCCGACGCGCGACCCTCGAGCAGCCAGCACTTGGCGATCTCTGCGAATCCCGACCGCCGCTCGCGTTCGGGCAGCGTGGCGAGGGTGTCGGTGTCGCCGAGGACGCCCACCGGCTGATGGATCGCCCCCATCAGGTTCTTGCCGGCGAGCAGGTTGACGCCCGTCTTGCCCCCGATCGCGGCGTCCACCTGGCCCACCAGGGTGGTGGGCACCTGGACGAGCGCCACGCCACGCAGGTAGACCGCGGCGGCGAAGCCGGCCAGGTCGGTGGTCGCGCCCCCGCCCACGCCGACCACCACGTCGTCGCGTGAGAGCCCCTGACCAGCGAGCTGCTCGACGACCGCGGCCAGGATGGCGGGCGTCTTGGCGGCCTCCCCCTCGGGCACCGTGATCCGGTGCTCGGGCACTCCCGTCGCGAGGTCAAACCACGGCTGGGCGGCCACGGTGGCGGTCGTGATGATGGCCGCGGCCCGCGCGCGCGGGACCCGCGCGCCGACGAGGTCGGCCAGGTCGTGGCGGGCACCGGCGCGCAGCGCGACGTCGTAGGACCGCTCCCCCAGCTCGACCCGGACGTTCACGCGGTCACCTGGTTCACCGCGTCGATGACGCGCTCGGCGACCTCGTCGGGCGAACCGTCGGCGTCGACGCGGACCCGGGCGACCTCGCGGTACCAGGCGTCGCGCTGGCGACGCAGCTCGCGCAACGTCGCCGCGGGGTCCTCACCCAAGAGGGGCCGGTCGACGTCGCCCAGCCGGGCCGCCAGCACCTCGTCGGGCGCGTCGAGCCAGACGGTCACCGCCGCGAGCAGGGCGTCGCGACCCTCGCGCGACGTGACGACTCCCCCGCCGGTCGACACCACCGCGTCCGCTCCCAAGGCTTCGCGCAGCGCGGCCAGTTCGCGGGCGCGGAAGATCTCCTCACCCACCGCGCGCAGGTAGGCACCCGCGGGTTGACCCACCGCGTCGCCGAGCAGCTCGTCCGTGTCCATGGCCGCACAGCCCCAGCGGCGCGCCAACGATTGGGCCACCGTCGTCTTGCCCGCCCCGGGCAGCCCGACGAGCGCCAACCGAGCCACGGCTATTCGGGGATCGACCGCGAGGCCGTTGATCCGAGGTGGTCGACGTAGGCCGCGTGGTTTCGCCGGAACTCCTCCAGCGAGTCGCCCCCGAACTTGCGTAGGGCTTCCCCGGCCAACGTCAGGGCGACCATCGCCTCGGCCACGACACCCATCGCCGGCACCGCGGTGACGTCGGTGCGTTCCCTGAACGACGTCGTTGATTCACCCGTCGCCAGGTCGACCGTCTCCAGGACCGGTCGGTTCAGCGTCGCCAGCGGCTTCATGGCGGCGCGCACGACGATCGGGGCGCCCGAGGAGACGCCGCCCTCCAGCCCCCCGGCGTGGTCGCTGCGGCGCGCGAAGCCGCCCGCCGACGGGTGCGACGGGTCGAGGGCGATGGCGTCGTGGGCCACGCTGCCTCGCTGAGCGGCCTGGGCGAAGCCGTCACCGATCTCGACTGCCTTCACCGCCGGGATGCTCATGAGGGCCCCCGCGAGCAGCCCGTCGAGCTTGCGGTCCCACTGGACGTAGCTGCCCAGTCCCACCGGCACGCCGTAGGCCACGACCTCGGCCACGCCGCCCAGCGAATCACCCGCCTTGGCCGCCGCCTTAATCTGGGCGATCATCGCGGCCTCGCTGGTCGCGTCGAGGCAGCGCACCTCGCTCGCGTCCACGCGGTCCTGGTCCAGCGGTCCGGGGCGCACCCCGTCGGGCACGCTCGCCCCGCCGATGCGCACAACGTGGCTCACGATGCTCACGCCGAGCGTGGCGAGGAGTTCGCGGGCCAGGGTGCCCGCTACGACCCGCGCCGCCGTTTCGCGAGCGCTGGCGCGCTCCAGGACGTCGCGCGCGTCGTCGAAGGAGTACTTCTGCATGCCCACCAGGTCGGCGTGACCGGGTCGCGGGGCGGTCAGACGATTCTGCGGCGTGCCGGGCGCCGCGGACATCTCCTGCTCCCACTTGGGCCATTCGGAGTTGAGCACCTCGACCGCGATCGGCGAGCCCAGCGTGCGGCCGTGGCGCACCCCGCCGGTCAGGCGCAACTCGTCGCGTTCGACGCGCATGCGCGGCCCGCGACCGTACCCCAGGCGGCGTCGAGCCAGCTGGGCCGCGATCCGGTCGGCCGTGATCGGCAGTCCGGCCGGCAGGCCCTCGACGATGACGCTCAGGGAGGGACCGTGGCTTTCGCCGGCGGTCAGGAAGCGCAACATCGCCCAATCCTAGGGCGCGACGCTCGACTACTCGTTGGTGTAGAAGGGGTTCACGCCCGACGCGTGGTCGGTGACGTCGATCACGGCGGTCAGCTCGTCGAGCGCCTCGCGCAGCGAGGTCTCGATCCCCTGCGAGAGGGTCAGGCGGCTCATCGCGCAGCCCTGGCAACCGCCCGACAGCTTGATGTAGGCGACCTTCTTCTCCTCGTCGAGGGCGACCAGGTCGGCGCGACCGCCGTGGCTGGCGATCGCCGGGTTGACGCTGTGGTCGAGCACCGCCACGGCGCGCTGGCCGAGCGGCCCGTCCACGCCGAGGGCCAGGATCTCCTCGGGCACGCCGGGGTTGAGCTCCTCGGGGCTGGGCACGTTGGGGTTGACGAGCACCAGCCCGCCGCCGCCTTCGGCGGCGAACTCCAGGCGGCTGCCGCGCAGGCGCGCCACGCTCGGCGCCGGCACGACGATGTCGACGCCCCCGTCGCGACCAACGACGGCGCCCTCCGGCGCGTCGGTTAGGTCGGAGAAGTAGAGGTCGTAGGAGTAGCCGTTGCCGCGCGTGCCGGTCACCTCGACGTAGAGGGCCAGGGTGTCGTGCTGGGCCTCCTGGTCGAGGGCGTCGCGCACGACGTTGCGCGCCTCGTCGGTCATCGTTAGCAGATCGAAGACGTCGACCGTGGTCACGTCACGAGTCTAGGGGTGACCTCTCGTCGCGGGGCACGCACTAAGTTCGACGCGTGACCCCGGTTCCGTCGGACGCCCACGAGTGGTTCAGTTTCGACGACACCAAGCGCCAGCGGACCTGGATGTTCGACGTGACCTTCCTGGAGAGCAACTGGAACTGCATCTTCGGGCGGGGGTGCCAGGGCGTCCTGACCGGTCCCACCCCCGAGCTGTCCCAGGGCTGCTGCAGCTACGGCGCCCACCTGGGCAGCGACAAGGAGCGCCGTCGCGTGGAGCGCGCCGCCCTGCGCCTGACCGCCGACCAGTGGCAGTTCAAGTCCAAGGGCACCCGCGGCACGACGAAGGTCAAGCGCAACGGCGAGATCATGACCCGCCTGGTCCAGGACGCCTGCATCTTCCTGAACCGGCCCGGCTTCCACCGCGGTCCGGGTTGCGCGCTGCACGTGCTGGCCACGGACGCCGGCGAGAGTTACATCCCGCTGAAGCCCGACGTCTGTTGGCAGCTGCCGCTGCACCGCGACGACCACACCACCGAGAGCGGTCACGTCATCACGCGCATCTCCCAGTGGGAGCGGCGCGACTGGGGCGTCGGCGGCGACGAATTCCACTGGTGGTGCACCGAGGCACCCGAGGCGTTCACCGCCAAGACCCGCGTCGTGGACTCGATGGCCGCCGAGCTCATCGCCATGGTCGGCCAGCGCGTCTACGACAAGCTCCTCGCGCACCTCGACGCCCGCGCCGCGCAGCCCACGGCCACCCGGCTGCCCCACCCGGTGGTGCGGCGCCGCTAGCCCTCCGCCGTGAGGGGATCCTCTTCGGAGAAGGTCGCGCGCGGCAGGGACCCGAGAATCTCCTCGTAGCGGTCCTCTTCGGCCAGGCACCACTCGGCGTGGACGTCCTCGGGGGCGGCTCCGCACTCGGCGCACGTGGTGGCGCGCGGGCCGGTGGAGCGCTTCAGTTCGCGAGCTTCGACAAAACGGCGGTGGCGGCCCTTTTTCACGTCTACTCCTCACTGGCCGCAGGCCTCGAGGGGCGCGGCCCCGGCGCGGCAACACCACGTCGAAAGTCCATGATACCAACTCGACTCGTGCGTCGAACCCTTAACATCGGCCCGTGAGCGATGCCTTTGACCCCCGAGAGATGATCCAGCGGTTCCGCGAGCGCGCCGAGGCGGTGCGACGACGCGGGCTGCCACCGGTCGAGGGTCCCGACCGCCAACGCTTCCTCGACGCGGCCCGAGTCGACTTCCAGGACTTCGCCATGCTCGCCGACGCCGTGGCGACGCTGGAGGGCGGCATCCTGCGCCTCGAGATCGACCTGCGCCCGCCGACCGCCTAGGACGCCGCGGCGACGCGGGCGCTGGCCTCGGCCAGGATGCGCGCCGCGCGCTGCACTTCGGCGACGGCGCGGACGCGCGCGGCGGCGCTGGACGCCGCCGTGTAGCAGATCGCCGCCCCCGAGCCGAACGCGCCGTAGGCCCGGCCGAGCAGCGCGGTCGCCTGATCGTCGGGCGTGGGCAGCGACGCGTTCGCTGACAGCGCGTCGACGTCGAGCACGCCGCACACCGTGTGCAGCACGTTGGGCGCCGTCGACGCGTCGCGCAGGGCCGTGACCGCGCGGCCCGCGTCCGAACGCAGCGTCGCCACCGCCGTATGGAACGCGCTCTGGGTGACCCATGCGCGCATCGCCGACGCCGGGCTCTGCGTCCCGCAGGCGCTCAAGACCAGCCCCGCCGTCAGCAACGCCGCGAGGCGTCGAGTCACGCCACGACCACGAGGTGCAGCTGGCGCCGCCCGCGCCGGACAACCAGGTAGCGGTCGTGCAACACCGCGGTGAGGTCGATCAACGCCCCGGGCGCGACGCGCCGGTTGTTCACGTAGACGCCGCCCTGGTCGAGGAAGCGCCGGGCCTCGGCCTTCGACGACGCCAGCGCGACGCGCACCAGCAGGTCGGCCGGGTCCAGGCCGTCGCGCAGCTCCTGGCGCGACAGCGTCGAGGACGGGGCGTCGGCCACCACCTGGAGCAGGGTCGCCTCGTCGAGGTCGAAGATCGCCTCGCTGAAGAGGGCCTCGCCGGCGCGTTGCGCGCTGCGCGCGGCGTCCTCACCGTGAACCATCGCGACCACCTCGCGGGCCAGGACCCGCTGGGCCCGACGTTCCTGGGGCTCGTCGCGCACCGCGGCGTCGAGTTCGACGATGGCCCCGTGGTCCAAGAAGGTGAAGAAGCGCAGCAGCTTCGGGGTGATCTCGTCGTCGCTGTTGATCAGGAACTGGTGCATCGCGAACGGCGCGGTCAGGGCGGCGTCGAGCCACACGTTCTCGTTGCCGGCCTCGGTCTTGCCGAACTTGCGCCCGTCGGCGCGCAGCAGCAGCGGCGACGTCAGACCGTCGGCCGGGCCCCGAGTCACCTTGCGCACGAACTCGGCCCCGGCCGAGATGTTGCCCCACTGGTCCGAGCCCCCGAGCTGCAGCGTGCAGTCGTGGTCGAGCTTGAGGCGCAGGAAGTCGTAGGCCTGCAGCAGCGGGTAGGAGAACTCGGTGAAGGAGAGCCCCACGTCTTCGCGATCGAGGCGGCTGCGCACCGACTCCTTGGCCGTCATCTGATTGACCGTGAAGTGCTTGCCCACGTCGCGCAGGAATTCGGTCAGCGGGAACACCGTCAGCCAGTCGGCGTTGTTGAGCAGCAGCGCCCCGGTACTCCTCGCCGCCGGCGAGAAGTCCAGCAGCCCGCGCAGCTGCACCTCGATCTTGGCCACGTTGTCCGCCAGCTCCTCGAGCGAGAGCAGGGGCCGCTCGGCGTCCTTGAAACTGGGGTCACCGATGAGTCCGGTTCCCCCGCCGGCCAGGGCAATGGGGCGGTTGCCGGCCCGCTGGAGGCGCCGCAGGTTGCACAGCTGCAGCAGGTGACCCAGGTGGAGCGAGGACGCCGTGGGGTCGAAGCCGATGTAGGCCGTGACGCCGCCGCCGGACAGGCGTTCGAGCAGCACGGGGTCGGTGGATTGAGCGACCAGGCCGCGAAACTCCCAGTCCTCGCGCAGATTCATGGGCTCAGTCTACGGGCGCGTCCCTCACAGGAAGGTGGAGCCGACGGGCACGTGCACCTTGAGCCACAGCACGAACGTGAGCCACGTTCCGGTCACCTCGGTGAGCCCGATCGCGACCAGCAACACTCCCCCGACGCGCCCGATGGTGTGCGCGTGGCGGCGCATCCACGTCGAGGCCACGGCCATCCACTCGGTGGCCAGTGCCGCGACCAGAAACGGGACACCCAGTCCGAGGCAGTAGACGAACGTCAGGATCGATCCGCGCACCTCGCTCGCTCCCGACGTCGACAGTGACAGGCCCAGGATCGCCGACAGCGTCGGGCCGAGGCACGGGGTCCACCCGAGGGCGAAGGTGAAGCCCAGCGCCGCCGCGCCGAGCACCGACGCGCGCGGCAGATAGTGGATGCGGCGTTCGCGCTGGAGCCACGCGGCGGGCCACCAGCCGGCGAAGAAGAAGCCCAGGGCGATGGTCACCACCCCGAAGCCGATCTCGAAGGGGCGCTGATGGGTCTGCAGCGAGTTGCCCAGTCCACCGAAGAGAGCGCCCAGGCTGACGAAGACCACCGAGAAACCCAGGATGAAGGCCAGCGAGCCCGCGACCGCGCGGCCCCGGCCGGACCGTCCCTCGACCTGGCCGGTCGCGCCGCTGAGGAAGGCCACGTACCCCGGCAGCAGCGGCAGTACGCACGGTGAGGCGAACGACACGAGTCCCGCCGCGAAGGCCAACGGCATCGCGGCGATCAGCGAGCTGGGCAGCGCCGCGATCACGCCGAATCGGCTCGGCGGCGGACTCGAACCTGCGCCACGAGCTCGTCGTGGTGGCGCACGTTCTGCTCGCGCGACGCCACCTCGGCCACCACCACGGTGAGTCCGCGCGTCGCCAGCCCCTTGTCGAGGGCGGCCGCGAGCTCCTCGCGGCTCTTGGCCACCTCGGCCGCGTGCCCGAATCCTCGCGCCACCGCGGCCAGGTCGTGGCCGCGCGGAGTGGCGAAGAGCTCCTCGAACTCCTCGGCACCCAGGGCCTGGGCCTGGGGCAGGAAGGAGAAGATCCCGCCTCCGCGGTTGTCCACGACCACCAGCACGCAGGTGCCGCCCATCGATCCAACGCCGTCGACGAGCCCCGAGACATCGTGCAGCAGGGTCAGGTCGCCGACGAGGCCCAGCGCCCGGCCCCCCGCGGCCACCCCCAACGTGGTCGAGACGACGCCGTCGATCCCGTTGGCGCCCCGGTTGGCGTACGTCGGAGCGAGGCGCGCCGGCGCCCACCACTCGACGTCTCGCACCGGCATGGACGATCCGATGACCAGCGCCACGCCGTGAGACGCGCTCGCCGCGACCACCGCTCGCGCGACGGTCGGTTCGGTCAGGGCGCCCGGCGTGGCGTCGACGACCTCGAGCCACTCGCCGACCCGGGCCGCGCTCTCGCGCCAGGCGCGCGCGTACGCCGCGTCGCCGCGCAGGTGGGCCGCGGCGGCGTCGGGCCGTCCGTCCAGCGTCAGGGCCACCACGCCGTCGGGGTCGGCGACCGGCCCCGCGCCGCCCAGCGCCACCACCGGCGCGCCCCACCACGCCACCCGCTCGGCGAGGACGCGCGACGTCGGCAGGCCGCCCAGCCGCACGATCAGGTCGGGTCGGGCCTCCTCGGCGAACTCCTCGTCGCGCAACAGCGGGTCGGCGTACGGGATCGTCCCCTGGGACGTGGCGTCGCCGATCACCGCCCAGTCGAGCGCGCCACAGGCGCCGACCAGCTGCGGACTGACGCCGGTGCCGACCACCGCCAGCACGCGCCGCCCCGCCACGGCCAGGTCGGCGACCGGGATCGGCTCGGGGGCGTGGGCGTGCCACGGCGCGCCGGCGTCGCGCGCCGGCGGCGGCGCGGCCGCCTCGGCCACCAGGGGCTCGACGAAGGCCAGGTTGACGTGCACCGGTCCGGGCGCGCCGCTCGCCCCGGTCGCCGCGTTCCACAGTCGGGCCGCCAGCGGTCGCCACGTCGCGCGCGCCTCGCCGCGGGCCACGCCCGGCTCCTCGAAGCGGCGAACCATCGACCCGTAGAGATGGCGCTGGTCGATCGTTTGCGCGGCGCCGACGCCGTGCAGCTCGGGCGGACGGTCGGCGGTCGCCACGATCAACGGCACGCCGGCCAGGTCGGCCTCGGCCACCGCGGCGTGGAGCTCCGCCGCCGCGGTGCCGCTGGTCACCACCACGACGACCGGGCGACCCGTCGCGAGCGCGCGACCAATCGCGAAGAAGGCCGCGCTGCGTTCGTCGAGGCGCACGTGAATGGCGACCCCGGGGGTGCGCGCGGCCGCCAGGGTCAGCGGCGTCGAGCGCGAGCCCGGGCAGACCACCACGTCACGCAGGCCGGCGCGAGACCACTCGTCGAAGAGCGTGGTCGTCATCGTCGACTGCGTAACGCTGGGGCTCGGTACGCTCTCTTGCAATGTCACTCCTCAGCGTCACCCGGCGCGGCGATGGCCGCCCGTTCGTGTGGCTGCACGGATTCACTCAGACCCGTGACGCCGCCCATCGATTCCGGTCCATTCTGGCAGAGTCGTCGGAGCTGTGGACGCTGGACCTACCCGGCCACGGCACGGCGCACGACGTCGACGCGTCCCTCGACGAGGTCGCCGACATGGTGGCGGCGGTGATGCCCGATGACGCGGCGAATCTCGGGGGCTACTCGCTCGGGGCCCGGGTCGCGTTGCACGTCGCGCTGCGGCACCCCGAGCGCGTCGCGCGACTGGCCCTGCTGGGTGCCTCGCGCGGCGTGGCCGACGAGTCGGAGCGCGCCGCGCGCCGCCACCGCGACGAAGCCCTGGCCGAGCGAGTGCTCGCGATCGGCACCGACGCGTTCCTCGACGAGTGGCTCGCCGGGCCCCTCTTCGCCTCGCTGCCCGCTGACGACGAGGAACGCGCCGCGCGCAGCCGCGACGCCGCGGGGCTCGCCAGTTCGCTGCGCCACGCGGGCACCGGCACCCAGTCCTGGCTCGGCCCGCGGCTGGCGACGCTGCGCGCGCCCACGCTGGCCCTGGCCGGCGCGCTCGACGCCAAGTTCGCCACCGAGGCCACGGCGATCGCCCGCTCCGTCGTCGCCGGACGGCGCGCCCTGGTGGTCGAGGCGGGCCACGCGGCGCACCTCGAGCGCCCCGAGGCCACCGCGATCCTGGTCGCGGGCTTCCTCGCCTAGCGGGTGGCGAAGAAGACGGCCACCAGCGCGACCCCGACGGCCAGCTGCACCCGCGCGGTCGCGACGAGCAGCGGCACGAGGTCGCGGCCGGCGCGCGCCGAGAACGCCAGGCGCAGCGCGGGCAGGTAGGCCACGAGCACGCACAGCCCGACCAACGGCTCGCCCCCCAGCGCCACCCCGATCACCGCGCCGGTGACGCAGGCGAGGTAGAGCCACGACGCGCGGTGGCGGCCCAGGCGCGCCGCCAACGTGCGCTTGCCGGCGACGCGGTCGCCCTGGACGTCGCGCAGGTTGTTCGCCTCCAGCAGCGCGCAGGCCATCGAGCCGGTGGCCAGCGCGAACCACCACGCCGACGCCGGCACGCGCAGGTGTTGGACGTAGGCCGTGCCGACGGTGGCGACGAAGCCGAAGTAGACCATGACGAATAGCTCGCCGTAGCCGTAGTAGCCGTACGGCTTGGGACCGCCGGTGTAGAACCAGCCGGCCAGCACGGCCGTGGCGCCCACCGGGACCAGCCACCACGAGGTGCGCGCGGCCAGCGCGACCCCGGCGCCGGCCGCGACGCCGAAGCAGAGCCACGCCGCGGCCCGGACCCGCGCCGCCGGCACGAGACGCGACGCAGTCAGCCGGAAGGGACCCACGCGCACGGCGTCGGTGCCGCGCACGCCGTCGGCGAAGTCGTTGGCGTAGTTGGTGCCCACCTGCAGCGCCACCGCCACCAGCGCGCACAGGCCGGTCGAGACCCAGGCCAGCGGGGCCGGGCGCACCAGGGCGGCGCCCACGGCGACCGGCACCAGCGACGCGGGCAGGGTGCGGGGCCGGGCCGCCTCGACCCATCGGCGCACCGGCCCCGGCGCGCGGCTCATGGGCGCTTGGGGAACTTCGAGAAGTCCGGGTCGCGGTGCTCGTTGAAGGCGTTGCGGCCCTCCTGGCCCTCCTCGGACATGTAGAAGAGCATGGTCGCGTCGCCGGCCAGCTGCTGCACGCCGGCCAGGCCGTCGTCGGCGGCGTTGAAGCCGGCCTTGAGCATGCGCAGCGCGATCGGGGACAGCGTCAGCATCTGGCGGCACCAGGCGAGCGACTCGCGCTCCAGTTGGTCCAGCGGCACCACGGCGTTGACCAGCCCCCACGCCAGGGCGGTGTCGGCGTCGTATTGGCGACAGAGGAACCACACCTCCTTGGCGCGCTTGAGCCCGACGGTGCGCGCCAGCAGGGAGGCGCCGTAGCCCCCGTCGAAGGAGCCCACCCGCGGGCCGGTCTGACCGAAGCGGGCGTTGTCGGCGGCGATCGTCAGATCGCACACCAGGTGCAGGATGTGTCCGCCGCCGATCGCGTAGCCCGCCACGGCGGCCACCACCGGCTTGGGCAGCCGTCGGATCTGGACCTGCAGGTCCAGCACGTTGAGCCGCCCGACGCCGGCGCGGGCCACCGCATCGTCGCCCAGGTAGCCGTCGTCGCCGCGGACCCTCTGGTCGCCCCCGGAGCAGAAGGCGTCCGGCCCGGCGCCGGTGAGGATGATCGCGCCCACCGTCACGTCGTCGCGGGCCCGCTCGAAGGCGTGGGCGAGCTCGAAGAGGGTCTGGGGCCGGAAGGCGTTACGTCGCTCCGGCCGGTTGATGGTGATCCGGGCGACGCCCTCGGCGGAGTCGTAGAGCACGTCGACGTAGTCGCCGGCGCGCACCCAGGCCGGTGGCGGCGCGTGGCGGAACGCCTCGACGGGGTCCACCGGCGGACCCCCAATCACGGTGTCGGGCACGCCGACCACGCTACCGCCGTCACACCGGAGCGACGACCACGCCCGGGACGGCGCGCTCGCCGGGTCGCTCGTCGTGGCCGACCAGGCGCTCGTGGAGCGTCGCGCGCACGTCGCGCAGGGCGGGGTCGTCGAAGCGATTGGCGCGCTGGAGGGGGTCGTCGCCCAGGACGTAGAGCTCCCCCTCGTCGCCGGCGTGCAGGGTGCCGGCGCCGTACTCGCTCAGCAGGTGGTGGGCGGTGACCACCGTGCGCAGGTGCACGTCGATCCCGAAGAGCGACGAGTCCCACTCCGTGACCGTCGCCTCGAAGCCGCGGGCGCGCGCGTCGTCGTCGTCCACCGGCAGCGCCGCGCCCTCGGCCCACGCCGGCGCCGGCTGGCCGGCGATCTCCAGGAAGGTCGCGGCCAGCGAGACCAGGCTCACCGGCGCGGTCACCACCGCCGGCGCCACGGCGCGCGCGGGCGCCGGGCACCACACCAGCGGCAAACGCAGGAGCGCGTCGACGTGGTACGGGCCCTTGAAGAGGAGCCCGAAGTCGCCCTGGAGCTCGCCGTGGTCACTGGTGAAGATGACGTCGACCTCGCGCCCCCAGCCCCGGTCGGCGACGTAGCCCATCACCCGGCCCACCGCCTCGTCGATGAGCTCGACCTCGACGGCGTTGAGCGCGTTGACCTCGCGGACCTGGTCGGCGGTCAGCGTCGCCGGCACCCAGTGCCGGGGCGCCTCGTAGTTGCTCACCACCCGGCCGTCGTACCAGGCGCGCCAGTGGCGGGCCTTGGCGTCCAGCAGGGCTTCGCGCTCGGCCGACGTCGTGGGGTAGTTCTCCGGCAGGTCGACCTCGCGCCAGGGCACGCGGCCGAGCTCGGCGCGCGGCGGGTCCCACGGGTGGTGCGGGTCGGGGAAACTCATCCAGCAGAACCAGTCGGCGTCCTCGGAGCGCCCGGCCAGCCAGTCGATCGTTCGCTGGGCCACCCAGTCGGTGTGGTACCACTCGCGCGCCACGGGGTTGAACTGGACCTGCGGGGCGCCGGTGTCACCCCCGCCGGCGTCGTTGACGTTGAGGTCGGCGTCGACGACCGGGTAGAAGCCGCCGAGGGCCTCGGGGTGGTTCTCGCGCATCCACTTGGCGTAGTGCAGCGAGCCCAGGACGCCGTGGGTCGCGAACTCCAGGTGGTCGAAGCCGCGATGCACCCCGCGGCGTCCGTCGTACCACGGCTGGTCGACGGTCGGCACGCCGAGGTTGGCCAGCGCGTTCTCGACGAAGCGTCCGAAGGGGTCCATGAAGGGCTCGAAGTGGGCTTTGCCGATGAGTGCGGTGGCGTAGCCGGCGTCGTGGAGCAGCGCGGCGACGGAGGGCGCGTCGATCGCCAGGGCCACGCCGTTCATCCACGCCCCGTGGGTTGAGGGGTACTGGCCCGTCAGCATCGAGGCGCGCGACGGCATGCACACGACCGACGTTGGTTGAGCGCGCGTGTAGCGCACCCCGCGCGCGGCCAGGCCGTCCACCACCGGCGTGCGCGCGTAGCGCCCGCCGTTGACGCCCAGCGTGTCGTAGCGCTGCTGGTCGGTGGTGATGAACAGGATGCGTCGACCCACCTAGGCGCTCCCCTCCCCCACGGCCCGCCGGGCGATCTCGACCAGCGCGCCGGCGGTGCCGCCGGCGATGAGCAAGGCCAGCGTGTCCGGCTCGCAGGTCGTGGAGTACACGCACAGCGAGTCGTTAGCGCCGAGGTCGAAGACGTCGATGACCCCGAGGTGGTTGCGCAGCGGGGTCGACGTCACCCGGTAGGCGAAGCGGCGCGCCGTGTCGTCGATGGTGAGAATCTCCTCGTCCATGGCCATCCCGGTGGCGGTGACCACGGTGCGGCGCCCGCCGTCCACCGTGCACGACACGATCCCGGGGAACCACTCGGAGATGGACTCGGGTCGGCGCACCACCCGCCAGACCGCGTCGGCGGACGCGGCGATCCGCCGTTCGTAGCGCAGTGACGCCATGTTCCCTCCCGCCGTCAAACTACCCCGGGGACCTAACCTCGCTGGGTGGCCCGCCTCTACGCGCTCGACATCGACCTGGGGCCAGCCCTCGAGGTGGCGCTGCGCGAGTGCGTCACGCGCCGACGGGCCTTCTGCGTGCTCGATCGTCGACTGTCGCCGCGCCGGCGCGAGGAGCAACTCGAGCGGCTCGGGGCCACCGACGTGGTCGACGAAGGTGGGACTCTCTCGCGCGACGCGGGACGCGAGGTCGACGACGAGATCGGCGCGGTCGTCCTCACGTCAGGCTCGAGTGGTCCGGCCAAGGCCGCCGAGCTGACCTGGGACGCGCTCAGCGCGAGTGCGTCGATGACCCAGTCGACGCTGCGCGACGGCGCCGCGCCGGTGTGGTACCCCTGCCTGCCCGCGAACCACGTGGGCGGCCTGGCGGTGCTGCTGCGCGCGCTGCTCGACGACGCGACGCTGCTGTGGGGGCCCCCCGACGACCTCGAGGGCGGCGCGGACCGCGGCGCCACCCACGTGGCGGTGGTGCGTCCCCAGCTGGCGAACCACGACCTGTCGGGCTTCCGCCGGGTCCTCCTCGGTGGCGGCCCCCCCCCCCCCCCCCCCGCCCCGGACAGGGTAGGCCCCCCGGGGGGGTACCAGTCCCGCG
>JBIOFE010000027.1:0-30035 GCA_044446745.1 Acidimicrobiales bacterium | reverse complement strand
TACGGCGTCGACACGGTCGCCGGGAAGTCGACTTGGAGGCTGCGGGCCCGTTCGAGGAGCTTCATGAGCAGGTAGCGGGCCCGGGTGCGGCCTCGGCTGCCCACGACTGCGTCGAAGGAATCGAGCCATTCGGCGGTCTCCCCGGGATCGATGTCAGGAATCTGGTGGGAGATGCCGTCGAAAAGCATGCCTCCATGTTCGCGCCCCGTGGGCGGGACCGAGACACTCCCCGAAATCGGCCGGACTGTAGGTGCCCCGTAGTACACATGTCGGATGGCCGGTCCCCTTCCCGAGCCCCTGGCCGTCTATACCGACGGTTCGTGCCTGGGGAATCCGGGCCCAGGCGGGTGGGCATGGGCGATTCCCGACGGTCGATACGACTCGGGGGGCGAGCCCCGCACCACCAACCAGCGCATGGAGATCCGCGCGGTCATCGAGGCGCTGCGCGAGAATCCCGAGGGGCCGATCGAGATCGTCAGCGATTCGTCCTACGTGGTCAAGTGCTTCCACGAGCGCTGGTACGCCGGCTGGCTGCGCCGCGGGTGGCGCAACTCCCAGGGCCGACCGGTGGCCAACCGCGAGCTGTGGGAGGCGCTGTTCGCCCTGACGATCGACGCGGGTCGCGACGTCACCTTCTCGTGGGTCAAGGGCCACTCCGGTGACCCGATGAACGACTTCGTAGACCTGCTGGCCACGCGCGCGGCCGATCTCCAGGTCGCCCAGCACTCCTGACCCGCGCCGCGCCGGACGCAGAAACATTAGGATTCCCTTGACTTATCGGGCGTAGCGAGTGAAGGGACGGACCGTGGCCAACGAGCCCCAGCAGTTCGATGTTGTCGTGCTCGGGGGCGGACCGGGCGGCTACGCCGCCGCGCTCTACGGGGCGGCCGCGGGGCTGAGCGTCGCCCTGGTGGAGCGTGACAAGGTCGGCGGGACCTGTCTGCACCGCGGCTGCGTGCCGGCCAAGGAGTTCTTGGAGACCGCCCGCGTGCGGCGCACGCTGGAACACTCGAGCGAATTCGGCATCACCGCCAAGGGCGTGGCCGTGGACTTCGCCGTCAGCCAGGCCCGCAAGAACAAGATCGTCGACCGCCTCTACAAGGGACTCTCCGGGCTGCTCAAGGGCCGCAAGGTCACCGTCTTCTCGGGCACCGGGCGCCTCGACGCCGACGAGACGGTCACCGTGGTCGACGGCGCCGACGCCGGCGTCGTGGCCCGGGGCCGCTTCGTCATCCTGGCCGCCGGCTCGGTGCCGCGCACCCTGCCGGGCTTCGAGGTCGACGGCACCCTCGTGGTCACGTCGGACGAGTTCCTGGAGATCACGGCGCTGCCCGCGACGGCCGCGGTGATCGGTGGCGGGGCCATCGGCTGCGAATTCGCGTCGATGCTGGCCGACATGGGCACGAAGGTCACCGTGCTCGAGTTCCTGCCGACGATTCTGGCCGGCTGCGACGCCGAGGTGGTCAGCGTTATCCAGCGCGCGTTCAAGAAGCGCGGCATCGACGTGCGCGCCGGGTCCTCCGTGACCGGGCACACCCCGAAGAAGAAGGGCACCACCATCACGGTGGAGGGGGGCGAGGACGTCACCGTCGACATGGTCGTGATGTCGGTGGGCCGGCGTCCGCGCACCGAGGAGTTGCTCGGTGACGGGACCGGCGTGGTGATCGACGAGAAGGGCTTCGTCGTCGCCGACGGCTTCCAGCGCACCGCCAACCCCAAGGTCTTCGCCGTCGGCGACGTGGTGGCGAACACGCCCCAGCTGGCGCACGTGGGGTTCGCCGAGGCCATCGTGGCGATCAAGACCATCCTGGGCGAACCCGTGGTGCCGGTCGACTACGACCGCGTGCCCTGGGCCATCTACTCCAACCCCGAGGTCGCCTTCTGCGGCCTGACCGAGGCGGCGGCCAAGGAGCGCGGCTACGAGGTCGTCGTGAAGAAGGACCCCTTCGGCGGCAACAGTCGCGCCCAGATCATCGGCGAGACCGAAGGGGTCGTCAAGATCATCGCGCAGAAGCGGCCCGACGGCACGGCCGGCCAGATCCTCGGCGTGCACATGGCCGGTCCCTGGGTGACCGAGCAGCTCGGCGCCGGCTACTACGCCGTTAACTGGGAGGCGACGGCGGAGGAGGCCGCCGCGCTCATCCAGCCCCACCCGTCACTGTCGGAGACCTTCGGCGAGACGTTGCTGGCGCTCGCCGGCCGAGGACTGCACGTCGGCTGAGGTCATCATGACGTGATCTCCCCCGAGTGGGGTCCGTGCGGGCGCGCCTCGTCGACCCGGCGCCACCGCACGAGGGGCAAGAGACATACCAGGACGAGGAACACGACCTGAAGCGCGATCGACCACGGCGAACCGAAGGCGTTCTGGATCACGGTTCCCAGCTGGCGATCAGCGAGCGTCGCCACGCTCACGTAGGCGGAGTAGCTGACGACGCGGCCACAGACGAACGCGACGGTGATGAGTCGCAGGGGAAGGTCGAGCAGTCCCGCGGCGATGAAGAGTTGCGCGGACGGCAGCGGTGACACGACGAAGATGCCCAGCAGGGCCAGGGTGCCGATCCTCTTTCGTTCGACCAGTGACTGGGCGGCCCGCAGGTTCTCCTTCATGATCGCCGGCAGGTGGCCCCGAAAGCGGCGCGCGCCCCGCGCGAGGATGTAGCGACCGAGGGCGGCGCTGGCGACCCCCAGACCGACGAGGGCCACCGGATTGAGGTGCCAGTGGAGCCGGGCGAAGACGAGCACCGCCCACGTGGGCGGGCCGAATGCCGGCAGCAGGTTGACACCGAACACCGTGAGGACGAGGACGACGTATCTCACGGGCGACACCACACGGCACGAGTTTGGCCCAGAAACGTGGGTCGCCCATAATCCAGACCGGTGGCCGCGTCATCCGGGTCAACGGTCGTGCGGCGATCTGGTTGCGCCATTCGACCGGTGGTCGAGCGGAGACCCCGGGGTCGCCGGGAGTCTCGATTCCTAATGCCGGCAACGTCGACATCATGACGGACGTCACGGTGCGTGAATCTCTCTAGACGGCTCGACTCCGGGTGGCGTCGCCTCTGGGCACAGTCATTCCAGGGAACCCCCCGGCGGCCACGCGACGCCGCGTGCCACGATGTGGCGTGAACGAATATGAACTCCTCAAGCGCGCCCTCGGCCATCAGCGCGGCCACATCCTGGCGGCGGTCGAGGGCCTCGACGACGCGGCGCTCACGACGTCAGTGGTGCCGAGCGGCTGGACCCCGGCCGGGCTTGTTCAGCACCTGGCCCTCGACGTCGAGCGCTACTGGTTCCGGGCCGTCTTCGCCGGTCAGCACGTCGAGCGCGCCGACGATCCGGCGCGCGCCTGGGCCGTCGCACCCGGTGGGGGCTTCGCGGCAGTCGAACGTTACCGGGAAGAGTGCGAGCTCTCCGATCAGGTGATCACCGTCCACGCGCCGGACGACGAGCCGGCGGCGTGGCCCGACCGCTTCGGATCCTGGCGGCTCTCCACCCTCTACCAGATGGTCCTGCACGTCGTGACCGAGACGGCGTGCCATGCCGGACACCTGGACATCGCGCGCGAGACCATCGATGGCACACAGCACATGGTGATTGGCTAGCGCTCCGGTCGCCGGGCGACCGGAGCGGGTCCTTCATCGGGATCGCCTGAACAGCCGCGCCGGTAGAGTTGCGACGATGGTCGACGTCACGCTGCCCTCGCTTGGTGAGTCGGTCACCGAGGGGATCATCACCCGATGGTTCAAGAGGGTGGGGGACCCGGTGGCTCGCGACGAGGCGCTCTTCGAGGTCTCTACCGACAAGGTCGACTCGGAGATGCCCTCGCCCGCGACCGGCGTGCTGGTCGCGATTCTGGCCGAAGAGGGCGACACGGTGCAGACCGGGTCCCGCGTCGCCCTGATCGACGAAGGGGCGGGCGCGACGGCGGCGCCTCCCACCAGCGAATCAGCGACCGCCCCGCCGGCGCCGGTCACGCCACCACTCGCGCCGTCACCCTCCCCGACCACGACGGAGGTCAGCGGCGTCGTCGTCTCGCCGGTCGTGCGCCGGATCCTCGCCGACGGGGGGGTGGAGCCAGCGAAGGTGCTCGGCTCGGGTCCCGGGGGATCGATCACCCGTCGCGACGCCGAGCGCGCGGTCGCCAACGGCCCCACCGACGAGGTCGTGGTGCCCCTCTCGCACGGCCGGCGGCGCATGGGCGAACACATGGCGGCCTCGGCCCGGTCGACGCCGCACGGCTTCGTCGCGGTCGAGGTCGACGGTTCCGTCTTCGACCGGCTGGACCGGGTGGGACGCGTGACTCGCGACGGCGTGGCAGTCACCGACGAAGTGGTCGTGGGTCTCGCCGCGGTGCGTGCCCTGGGGGAGTTCGAGTACCTGAACGCGACCTTCGCCGAGGACGAGCTGATCGTTCACCGGACCGTCAACCTGGGGTTCCTGCGGGTGGTCGAGGGTGACGGGATGCTGGTGCCGGTGGTCCACGCCGCGGCCGGACTGACGCTGCGCGCCCTGGCGCGACGGACCGCCGAGCTCGTTGAGCGCCTGGCGTCGCGACACCTGACGACCGACGACCTTATGGGTGGTACGTTCACCGTCGTGGGGCCCGCCAGTGAGCACACCCTGGTCGTCGCCCCGATCATCGTCCAGCCCCAGGTGGCCGTGCTCTCGGTGGGGGCGGTGCGTCGCGTGCCGGTGGTGGCCGAGCGCGACGGGATCGAGGTCGTCGAGGTCGGGCGCCGCCTGGTGTTGGGCTTGGCCTTCGACCACCGGGTCTGCGAACCGGTGTCGGCCGCGGCCTACCTCGAGCGGGTGGCCGAGCTACTGGCCGGGCTCGACCTGGAGAGCGAGCGCTAGGTGCTGCGTCGCCGCCACCTCGGTCGGGTCACCTTCGTCGAGGCCAACGACTTCCAGCGCGCCCTGGTATCGGCCGCCGACGACTACCTCTTGATCATGGAGCACCCGCCCACCTACACCAGGGGCGTGCGCACCAACCCCGAGAACTTCCTGGTTCCGCCCGAGTCGCTCGACGCGGCCGTGGTGGACGCCGACCGCGGCGGCGACGTCACCTATCACGGGCCCGGACAGGTGGTGGCCTGGGCGGTGGTCACTGTGGCCGACGACCCGTCGGCCGGTCCGGCGCACGTGACGCGCCTGGAGGACGCGGTCATCGGGACCGTGCGGTCCTTCGATCCCGAAGGGCGCCTGGGTGAGGTAGGGCGCCTCGAGGGGTACCCGGGGGTGTGGGCCGACGTCACGGGTCGTCCGAAGAAGATCGCCGCGGTGGGCGTTCGGACCGAGCGCGACGGCGCGGGCCGTCGGCGCACGCTGCACGGCGTCGCGCTCAACGTCGACGTCGACCTCGCGGCCTTCTCGGTCATCGTGCCGTGCGGGATTGCGGACAAGCCAGTCGCGTCGATGGCGTCCCTGGGCCTGACGGCGACGAGTCTCGAGGTCGAGGAGCGACTCGGCGTCGAGCTAGAGACGCGCTTCGGCGGGGGAGCGGGCGTCGCGTCGGTCGAGCGCGGCCCGGCGACCGCCGGCGCCGAACGTCCGTTGCTGCGGCGGCTCCGTCGCGCCGGCGTCGACCCCGGCGCGGGCGTGCCGCTGCACTCGCGCAAGCCCGAGTGGCTCCGCGTCGGAGCCCGCATGGGCCGCGAGTACCAGTCGCTGCGCACGCTCACCGAAGACCTGCGACTGGTCACGGTGTGCGAGGAGGCCGGCTGCCCCAACATCTTCGAGTGCTGGGCCTCCGGTACGGCGACCTTCATGGTCAACGGCGAACGCTGCACCCGGGCGTGCGGCTTCTGCCTCATCGACACGCGCAAGCCCTTGCCCCTCGACCCGACCGAGCCCGACCGGGTCGCCGAGGCCGTGGTGCGTCTCGGCCTGGGCCACGCCGTGATCACGTGCGTGGCGCGCGACGACCTGGCCGACGGCGGGGCCGGCGCGCTGGCCCAGGTGGTCCGCGCGATTCGCGAGCGCTCACCCGGCACGGCGGTCGAGGTGCTGACCAGCGACCTCAAGGGTGACCCGACGGCGCTGGACATCCTGCTGGCGGCCCGACCGGACGTGCTCAACCACAACGTCGAGACGGTGGCCCGCCTGCAGCGCGCCGTGCGGCCCAGCGCCGGGTACCTGCGCAGCCTGACCGTCCTGGCGCGCGCGGCGGCGGCCGGATTCACGACCAAGTCGGGGTTGATGGTCGGACTGGGTGAGGCGGCCGATGAGGTCGACGAGGCGATGGCCGACCTCGCCGCGGTCGGGGTTTCGATCGTCACCATCGGTCAGTACCTGCGACCCACCGAGGCCCACCTGCCGGTGGCGCGCTGGTGGACCCCGGCGGAGTTCGAGGACCTCGCCGCGCGGGGCCGGCGCCACGGCTTGCACGTCCAGGCCTCGCCCCTGACGCGATCGAGCTACCACGCCCGCGAGGCCCTGGCGGACGCCACACCCGTGGCGGCTCCGGCGCGTCGATGACCGCACGGTCAGGCGATTCGTCTGGTAGACACGTGGCGTCGCCGGTGGGCGACGGCTGTCAGGACGGAGCCCAGCTCCCCCATGAAAGGGGCATCGTGAGATTGACCGATCACCCTCGTTTCTACCGGAGTCGGGCCTTCCTCGGCGGGGCCGTGGTCGCGTCGCTGCTGACGTTCGGCGCCGGCGCCGCCACCGCCGGCGCGTCGTCGCAGCTGTCGGCGTCACAGAGCACCTTCTGTCACACCCTCCTCACCTTTCACGCGAAGCAACCGACGGGCAGCTCGTACTCCTCGTACCAGAAGTGGGCGAAGACCTACCTGCCCTTCTGGGAGAAGTTGGCGTCCGAGGCCCCGAGCAACGGGTCGAAGGCGGTGCTCAACGAGCTCGTGACGATCCTGAAGTACGAGGCCAACTCCTCCAACTACAAGAGCCTGGGCGCCTACGTCGCGGCCCACCAGATCCAGTGGGCCAACGGCTGGAAGGCGTTCTTCAAGGACGTCGTCTCCTGCGAGACCTCGCTGTACTAGGTCGCCGGAGCAGCGTTCATCCCGCCGGGGTTCCGCCGGTGCCAGCGGGGACAGGCCCGAGGGCTACGCCTGAAACTTGATCCTCACGTGGGAGCTGTCGCAGAACGGCTTGTTGGATGAGGCCCCGCATCGACAGAGCGTGACCCGGTTTCGGATCTCGTACGCGTCCCCGTCCTCGGTCACGATCGGGATGCCGCCCCGCACCCAGATGGGTCCCGCGACGCCAGCCGCCGGATCGTCGATGATCCCGATCGAGGGCGCCAGGTCCGGCTCGAGGGTGACGTCCGTCTTGGTGTCGCGCACGACGAGGCGGCCCGACGGGCAGTTCTGAACTCGCCCCACGGCCTCGTGAGCCGCCGCGTCGCTGTCGGTCTTGATGAGCTTGCGGATGCCGACTCCCGGGTCGCAGAAGCGGGCTTCGGCGCACAGCGATCCCGCGTCGCTCAACGTCAGCCGGGGTCCGCGGATCGTCCGGGCCAACTCCGCGTACGGCTGGCGGCTCGCGGTCTCCGTGCCGTCGAATCCATTCGTCATGTGCGAGTCATCGCAGAAGGGCTTGTTCTTCGACTGTCCGCACCGACACAGCTTGTAGAAGAAGTGACTCTCGAACTCCTCGCCGTCCGCCCAGTCCACCGAGTCACCCGCGTCGTTGGCCACGATGACCCGCTTCGACAGCGGGATCGACCCCTCCACCTCGTACGGACCGTTCGTGGTCACGGTGATCTTCATGCCGTCGATCTTGCCCATCTTCCCCCTCTGGCGTCGGCGCTTCCCGCAGACGATATCGCCTGCCCGGGGCGGGGGTCGCCGCCGTCGCACTGGGTGGCGGACCGAACGGCGAAGTAAAGTGAGGCCCCTATGACCCCGAGTCGACGGTGAGTCGCCGGTTTCGGCGGGCGCGGTGAGCAAGAACCGCCTCGAGACATTCGCGGACGGCGTCTTCGCCATCGCCGCGACACTCCTCGTCGTGCGGGTGTCCGCGGACGCTCCCGGTGGGGCGCTCGGCGAGGCGCTGCGGCACGGGTGGACCCAGTACGCCGCGTACGTGCTCTCCTTCGTCATGATCGGGACCTGGTGGGTCAATCACCACGCGTTCATGGCGGTGATGGACCGGGTCGACCGACCCTTCCTCCTTGCCAACATCGCGTTCCTGATCTGCGTGGGCTTCCTCCCGTTTCCCACGCACCTCGTCGCTGAGCACTTCCACGACGACGGCCTGCGCGCGGCGGTGCTCACGTACGGACTGACGTTGACGGCGGCGGCCCTCTGCATGAGCATCCTGTGGTTCCATGCGGCCAGGGGGCGCCGCCTGATCGCCGAGAGTGCGGACCAGGCAGTCGTCGACCGGCACTCGCGGGACGTGCGTATGGGAGTGCCCGCGTGCGCCACGGCGACGCTCATCGCGATCTGGAGCCCATTCGCGACGCTCGCCATCATCGCCGCGGCCGCCCTCTTCTACTTGTTCGGCAGTTCGTTTCTCGAGCGCCACCATGCATCCACGGGCAGCCCCCCGGTGGGGAGTTCTTAGCGCACCGGCATCCGGGGACGATGCTCGCGGAGATGAAGGACACCCGCGTCGGTGACCGAGACGAGTCGACCGAGTCCCGGCTCGTTGCCCTGCCTGATGAAGCCGCGGTCGTTGGCCTCTTCCCAGACGGGCAGGCGCGGACAGGACGTTCGCCACGCGTCGAGTACCTCGTCGTAGGTTCGTGAGTCGGATCCCAGCCACTCCAGGAGATCAAGGATCAAGTCATCGACGACGTTGCGCATGTCCGCTTTCCCGGGCCCGATTCTACCGGCCAATGGTCGCGGTATCCTCAGCTCATGCGGCGATTCGGTCGTGACGTAGGCGTCCTTCTCCTCTTGCTCGGCGTCTTCTGGGCCGGGCGGGAAAGCGCTCACGGCGTCGGTGCATTCTGGGAGCACTGGTGGTGTCCGCTCCCGCTGGTGTTCATCGCGCTGGGTGCGGCCAGCCTCCTGATCTGGCGACGACCCACCCGGGCGTGAAGGACTCGTCGGGTTCGCCGAATCCACTCCGGACGCCGTTCTGCACCGGGTAGTTCCGCGCGGCGTGATCGAGGCAGCGAAGGCGGGGTCCGGCTCCATCGTTCCGCGCCCCGGCGCCGGTGGTCGGGTCCGAGTCCGTCGACTGAATTGGGGTGGGCGGTGGAGGCATGGTGGGCGCGACGAATCCAACCTGCGCCCAGATCCCCATCTGGCCGGCGTGTCTGAGTGATGCGCGGCTCAGCGCCGCTGGTCGCTGGGTGTCCGGTGGCGTGACAGCGTCCACCACCAGAACGAGCGGGGACCCCTACTCGAGAGGCCGCCGCTTCAGCCCGACGGCCCTTGTCACAGTCACCGGAGGATCCGGCTCACCCCTTGGCGTAATTGGCGTAGCCGTGCCAGTCAAGGACGACGCACGGCTCAGCACCGACGGTCCACGCGTCGTGTCGGGGCGCCATCATCGCGAAGTCTCCCGGACCGTACTCCATCTCCTCGCCATCGTCCATGACCACCTTCATCCGGCCGGAGATGAAGTAGCCGGTGTGGGCCGCCTGACAGCTGTCGGTCTTGGCGATCGGCTTGACGTGCTCCGACCACTTCCAACCGGGCATGAAGGTGGCTCGACCAACGGCACCTCCCTCCGCGTTGACTAACTGAAGCTGACCAGTCCCGCCTTGGAACGGACGGGTCTCGTCGGGCGAGTCCAAGCTCTTGCGAATCAACCCAGACACTCTGACCTCCTCCTCGTTGCTGCTCTCTTCCTACTTCGAGGTGGGACCCGTGTCAAAGCGTGATTCACGGGGACTCGCGAAGATCTCGGCGTTGGGGGCATCCATCGATGGCCACGAACTCTCGGAATTGGTCGGAATCTTCAGGCCCGTTGGTCGCGAGTGTCACTCTTGCCCGCCCGAAGTTGCGTGCGGAGCCAGTTCTCCCCTCGCAACAAGGGGAAGTTGCGCTCCGGGTTGAACGGTGACCGCCGACGGTTCGCCTGTCTGGTCGGAGGATTGACGCCATCGATTGGTCGCCGGGCAATGGCCCCGACCGGTGTGCCCGTTGTCGCGTGTCCCTGAACACACCCGCTCACGCCATCGGGGATAATGCGGCGCTAGCCCGCGGCGCGCGCCAGTGGAGAGAGACGGGGAGTGGTGCTACCGGGTATGGCGCAATCGATGGTTGTGGAAGTGCAAGTGCCCGTGCGCGCTCTTGGGACGGTGGACCACACCCTCTGCGAAGACGGCCTTGTCGATGCGCCTCATCGCGGGCAGACCAGGAAGCACGGCCAGCGTGACGACCCCTCCGATCAGCGCGAGGCCCTCCCGCAATCCCGTCGCCCGAATGAGGACCGTCATGGCAAGTGAGCCGAGGGCCATTCCCCCGACTTCACCCGCCTCGAGGGCGCCGAGCACTCGTCCGAGCTTCTCGTTGGGCACCAGGTGCTGTAGGACCGTGATGGCGTTCACGTCGACCACCGAATTGGCCACGCCGATCAGTCCCATGGCGACGAGCGCCGCAGCCACGCTGGGCAGGGCCGCAATGAGGATGAGTGGCGCCGCCCACACCATGACACCGAGTCCGAAGTCGGTCGCGAGACGGGCCCGCTCAACGAGCATGAGTGCGATGAATCCACCGATGAGTCCCCCGATCCCGAGGGTCGACTCCATGAGGCCCAGGCCGGAACTGCCGATGTGCAGCATCCGCAGTGCGATCGCCACCGTGAACACCGCCGACGCCCCCGCCACCACACACTGCAGCACATACAGCACGACCAGCGTGCGCACATCACGGTCGCCGAGGATGAAGCGAAAGCCCTGGGCCGCCCGAACGAGGAAGCTCTGGGCTTTCGGCTCCGCGGGCGCGAAGGTCGTGGATGGGCTCGCGGCCAGCTCTGGAGAACGCTCCTCTCGCGTCGGGGGACGCACCGAGATCACGAACAGGGCCGACCACACGAAGGTCAACGCGTCGAACGCAAACGCGATGGGCACGTTGGCGTACGCGAGCAGGAACCCCGCCAGCGCGGGTCCCGCGAAGAACCCGACGCTCTCGATGGTGCTGGACACCACGTTGGCTCCGCCAATCTCGTCCTCCCTGCGCGCCAGCAGTGGCAGGATCGACGCCTGAGCTGGACGAAAGGCGGTGCCCGCGATGCCGACGAGGACCACCAGCGCGAAGATGAACCATTTCGACGCGTGCACGCCCGCGAGGACGGCCGCCGCCGACACCAGAGCGAGCCGCACCACGTCCGAGCCGACCATCACGAGCCGTCGGTCGTACTGGTCGGCCAAGGTCGACGTGAACGGGGCGACGGAAGCGATCGCCACGTAGCGCACGACGGCCAGCGCCCCCACCGCCGTGGCGCCGCCGTGACGGTACGCGAAGACAATCGCACTGAGCGCGAAGACGCCGTCGCCGATGAGCGATCCGCCAAACGCCAAGAAGATCCGGCGCAGGGCCCGGTTGGCGAAGACGTCCGCCATCGCCTTCTTCGACGACCGAAGTTCGTCGCGGACAAGACTCACTCGAAGCCCCCTGGAAGCGTCGGTCGTCCTCGAAGATAGACGATTCCCCGAAACGGACTCCGGTCGTTGTCCGCGCCGGTCCGCTTCCGTTGATCGGACACCGTCACGGGCACGGTTGGGGGCGGATGGCTGGGCCGTCCGGAGCGTGGAGGGTGATCGGCGCACGAGAGGTCTCGCGAAGCAGCGCCGTCGTCGATTCGTGACGGTGATCGGCCACCACCGGGTCACCGTGCCCCGCCGAACTGGCCTCACCGCTCCTTCGTCGAAACGAACTGGCGACTCGGGAGTTTGATCGTCGGTGTCCGCCCCAATCGGGATCTGCGCACGGACGACTCCGGGCCTCAGGTCCATTCATCGCGATGTTGGGGTGACACTGACTCCGCGAGAGAGCGGACGAAGCGCTCAGGCTCTAGCTGCCCACGCGCGCCGCGAGGGCTTCGAAGTGCTCGTAGAGGCTGGGTTCTCCCGCGCGCTCACGGGCGAAACGTGCTTGAGCCGCGACCTGGCGCCACATGCCGTCAATCCAGAAGAGGTCCGACAACAGGTCCCAGTCGAGGAGGTTGTGCTTGACGAGGGTACCGACGGTCTCGCCGAAACCGAGGACCGTACGGACCGATTCGTTGTCTGACGATCCGTCGCCGGCGTCAAAGCCATCCGAAAAGATCTCCTTCATGGCCCTGTCGAGACCCATCTCCGTGCTCCACCGCGACAACTGAACGATGAGCATTGCGTCCTCATGCTTGGCAGCCACACTCGCCCCTTTCAATTTGGAACCTCCACCAGGCGCTTGGCTCAGGCTGCGGTCAGACTAACGGATGCGTCCGAAGGGCGCCAGAGGCGCGACGAGGCGACGTGGGCGGACACTGGCAGCCCCCGAGGTCGTGATCGCCTCGGAATGGAGCGGATTCCGAGGACCCAGTAGCGAGGCACGCGGTCGACCTCCCCCATGACGATTGGTCGGCTACGAGGTAGGGTCAGAATCGACCTGTTCCAAGCATCGAATGCAGAGGGGGCCGGCATGCCGATGAACCTGTCTGGGCGTCAAGGAACTCGAGCACTCATCGCGTCGGCGTCACTGCTCGGTGGTCTCGCGGCCTTTGGGATCGGGCCCATGGCCTCCACGGCGGACGGAAGTTCCGTGAACACCTTCACGTTGAGTGGCAAGTACCACGGTACCTTGAAGCTCGCGAACCCGACGAAGGACTGCTTTATCGACGAATTCAGCAACACGCATCTCGTGGACACGATTCGGTTCGATTACTTGACGGGCTCGCTCACCGGGCTAACGACGACCTCCTGGTACTTCGTCGCCACCGAACCCAAGCAGGGTACCTTCACCACGAAGCTCAACGGCCCGGGAAACACCGGCCGTCTGAGGCCCGAGAACAACAACGTGACCGTTGGCTTCTTCGAAGCGTCGGGCACCATCAAGTTCGGCGGGAAGACCGGTTCGGTCAACCTCAAGGTCGTGTTCAACAACGGGTACGCGAACACGGTGACGGAGACGCTGACCGGAAGCTGGAGTTGCCCGAAGATCAACAACTACGGCTGACGCCCTCACGAAACCGATCAACCTCGAGGATTCCGGTCTCATGACTCTTTGTCGCGATGGACCGAGCCGGGCCTTCTCTCCCCGATGTCGGCACGCGAGGCCGTAGCATGGACGATCGGCGGAGCCGCGCGGCCACGCGGAAGAACCGGGAGGTTGACATGGCGACCTGGTCAGGCAGGCGCGGGCAGTGGGCGACCCGGACCCTCGCCGTGGCGCTGGGAATGGCGGCGTTCGTCCAGATCGGAATCGGTCCGTCCGGGGCGTCGTCGAAGGGCGCGGCCGTCTTCACCTTCAAGATCACCGGAGTCGGGAACGGAACCCTTCACGCCGGACCCATTGCCCTCTGCGCCAACACCGATGTCAAGCACATTGGACTCACCGGCGTCGATGGCATGATTGGAAGCGTCTCGGGGTTCCCAAAGGGCGCGTCCAGCTGGGGTCTCCAGATTGAGGAGAAGAAGACCGGCACGTTCAAGATCACCGGGAGCTACACGAATGACCCGACCGTGGAACTACGACCGACCATGTCGGGGGTGACCGGCATGGCGACCGCCATCAAATGGACCTTCTGGGCCAAGAGTGGAACGGTCACCCTGGCGGCAGAGAGCGGAACGATCAGCGCTTCGATGAGCAATCAGTCCGGGCAGAAGATCAAGATCACCGGAAGCTGGAAGTGCCCCGTCTTCTAGCTAAGACCCCGTCGCCGACGCGTTGGTCCTGACGTCGCGGTGGCGCTCGAAGATCCTCGGAGTCGCTCAAGGTTCGTCGCCGAAGTAGGTGTGTGCAGCCCGACCGAGCAACGGTGGTGCCCACGCAACGTCACGGATCCGCACTCGCCAACGCGAACGCACGGGACTCCGGCCGGACTCCGCCAGGATCAGGGATTCGTCGACGTCAAGACGTTGTCGTTGCCGACGGCGACACAGAGGCTCAAGGTCGGACACGACACCCCCGCGCCCATGTGATTGGGCTGGTCTTCGTTGACCGCGGTCCACGCCGACGCACCCCCCGTGGGATTGGTGGAGGTGATCATGTCGAAGGCGGGGTCTTCGGCGACGCACAGTTGAGTGCTGGGGCAAGAGATCGTCTCCAGAGGAACATTGTTGACGGCGCCCGTGGTTCGTGTCCACGCCGACGCCCCGCCGGTCGGGTCGGTGGACCAGAGGATGGGCTCGCCCGCTGCACCCGAGCCCGAGGTGACGCATAGATGGGCACTCGGGCAGGACACTGCGCCCATCGAGTTGGAGCCGTCCGTCGCACCGTCGATGTTGGCTGATTTCCAGGCCGCGGCGCCACCGGTCGGGTGTGTGGACGTGAGGAGATGCGCGTGGTCGTCCGTGGCGACGCACAGTTGAGCGCTGACGCAGGACACGCTGTCAAAGCCCGAGGAGCCATCGACCGGGGCCGCCTTCCACGCGGAGACCCCGCCCGTGGGGTCGGTGGACGTGACGACGTAGCTCTCCTGGTCAACGGCGACGCAAAATCGGGCACTGGGGCAGGACACCGAGTCAAGGTAGTAGTTGCTGTCGACGTTGTAGGCCTTCCAGGCCACAGTTCCTCCGGTGGGGTTGGTGGAGACGATCACGTTGCCGACGCCGTCGACCGCGACGCAGAGCTTGACGCTGGGACAGCTGACGGCGGTGATCGAGTTGGTCCCATCCACGTCGACCACGGTCCAGGCGGACGCACCGCCGGTGGGGTCCGTGGAGATCAGCGCGTTGCCGCCGGTGTCTACGGCGACGCAGAGCGTCGTGCTCGGGCAGGACACGCCGTCGAGGGAGTTCGTGTCGGACAGCACGGCCGTCTTCCACACGGTCGCGGAACTCGCCACACTGGTCGATGTCGTCGCCGACGTGGTGGCCCTGGTCGTTGTCGTGGTCGTCGTCGGCTTCGGGCTCGAGGAGCTGAGTGCGAAGATGGCTCCGGCCACCGCGAGCACGGCGACCGCCCCCACCCCAACCCAGCGCTTGGTGCCGCGGTTCATCGCCGCGGATCCTGCGGCCGTGCTGCCATCAGTCCCGTAGGTTAGCCTGCGGACGTGGCAGGGTCGGGGCCGTCATGAGCTGGCGCTGGTCGCGTCCGGCCACGCTGCTGAGCGCGTTCATCGTCTCCTCCCTGGTGCTCACCGCCTGCTCCTCCGGCGGGAGCGGCAGCCACCATTTGAGTGCCAATGAGCACAGATACGGGGCCAGTCCCCAGCAGGGCTCGAACGTCACCTATCAGCCCGACGTGGTGTTCGTGGGCGGCGCGGACTCCGTGAAGTCGGTCAGCTCCAACGGACTCGTCTGGACGATTAGCGGCTCGGCGCCCAATGTCAATGAGTTGCAGCCCGGCAAGATCCTCTTCGCGAGCAGTCTGGGCGTGGGCCGCATACTCGCCGTTTCGTCCCAGGGTGGCGACAAGCAGGTCGTTCTCGGGCCGGTGAGCATTACCGACGTCATCCGGGACGGCAGCTTCTCCTCCGCGGCGCCGATCCCGCTCGGTTCGGTCGAGGCGTACGCCGTGCCGAACCAGCCCGGGCTCCTCGCCAATACCGCCAGCGTCTCCCGGCTGACGCCCGGCCCCTTGAGAGAGAAGGGCGGCGGCGCCCCGCGCGGGCTGACACTGGCCAGCGCCGCAGCGTCGAGCCCGGCGAACGCCGCCCAGCCGTCTCGCTCCGGCTCCAACACCATCTCGTTGCCGCCCGTCCGCCTGGTTGCCTACCTACCAGAACAGCAGCGACCGATGGGGGCGACCGGAGGGGTGCTGACCGCGGTACCCGACACCCTTCCCGCGCCCTCTCCTTCACCGCCGCCCTCGTCGGTGAGCAACTATCAACTGGACCCGTTCTGCTGCCGCGAAGGTCTCGGCGTCAGCGTCGTCTACAACAACAACGGGTTGCTGGTCAAGGCCAAGGTGTCGCTGCACTTTGACAAGCCGACGGTCAGCTACAAGCTCGCCGTCGCCGGCGGCAAGGTCACCGCAGCCGTTGAACTTCACGGCGCGGCGGGCATCCACGTTGGGTTCGAAGCCACCAGCACCAGCGGGCTCCAGGGCAACGTGGCCAACCAGCGGGTGCAGATCCCGGTGGAGTTCAGTTTCCCGGTTCAGGCGGGACCGGTGCCCTTGACTTTTGATTTTGACCAGGTCTTTGGCATGGACACTGCCTTCACCGCGAAGAACTCACTCTTCGTGGCCTCCGGCGATTACACGTTTAACGGGACGCTCGGCTTCGGCATCGTCAACAATGTTCCGACCGTTTACAATCCGCAGAACTTCACCCCGACCAAGTCGATAACCAGCGACGTGACCCTCGAGTCGGTCGGGCCCGCATCGATGATCATCGCCTACGCCGCCAAGTTCTCCGTGGGGATCGGCTTGCTCCTGTTCCGGACGGGACCCTGGTACGAGCTCACGTTCGCGGCGGGCGTCACCGATACCGGACCCACCTCGCAGTTCCAGTGCAGGAAGGTCTCTCTGGCCATCACCTCGCGCTACGGCATCGGCTACCGTGTCCCCAAGCCAGTCGCCGACGTGGTCAACAAGTTCCTGGGGGCCCTGGGGATCCGCCCGTTCCAATCCAGCGGGGGTCTCGTGAGTCCGTCCATCACGGCCCTCAAGAAGTCGAGCACGTTCCCGCCCATCGCGGCGTGCGCTTAGAGCCCAGTTATCGCAGGTTGGCCGGTTTCGATCTCAGCCCCGCTGGTATGACCCATCACATCATTCCACCGGGTCCCCGCGCCCACCGGCGTCAAGCGCCTTGTCGGACCGCCGATCACGACACCTCCGACGGGGGCCCGACGTAGCAGAGGTACAGCCCTTCACGGGCGGCTCCAATCGTCGATTCTCTAGCGCAGCTCTGTCGAGGAATGGCGTTGAGTCGGTTGTCTGGACTGACCAACCCGCCATAGATTTGTCGGGTTCCCGTATCCGTGTCGTACGGAGCGGAGAAGGCGAAGTGGGGATAGACAGAGTGGCAGCGACGCACGAGAACGCAATGTTGTTAGTCCAACTAATGCGCTGGGGCAACGAGATCGGACTCGAGAAGTCGCTGAGCGCAATATTCTCAGAGGACTTTGATCCCGTGAGCGCTCCGATGGACGATCCCCATGTCGTAACGGTCTTGTCGTTCGGAGAGACGGTCGGTGCCTTCGTCAAGCACGGAGTTCTGGATAAGGAGCTTCTCAGAGACGTGTACTGGTTCGACGGTATGTGGCGACAGGTCGAACCTCACGCGTTGAAGGCTCGCGCGCTGGAGGGGGAGCCATCGCTCTACACAAACTTTGAGTCGCTCGTGAGGACGGCGGCCACGTAGCCGCCGGCCATGCGGCCAGTGCCACTGGGCGAGGACGAGTGGTGGCTGCCAGCCCTGAATCGCCGTGGGTGCACGCAGTCACGAACGATTCATCTCGCGCCACCCCCCGAACGAGAGCAACCACTGCCGGGCCGGCCAGATTGTGAAATGCTGAGGCGACAGAACGTCCAAGGAAGGGAGAGCAATGTACGCAATCTTCGGCAGATCGAGGCTCGAGCCTGATCGAATGGCCGAGATCGCAGGGATGGCGGAATCCATGGTCATACCTATGTCCAAGGCCCAAGCGGGTCATGTGGCCACCTATCTATCTCACAACGAAGACTTCACGCGCGGTGCGTCACTCTTCGTCTTCGAGACAAAGGAGCAGGCGCAAGCGTTCAGCGCTTCCATGAACCTGCCTCCTGAGGCTCCCGTGCACATTGAGAGTTTCGAGGTGTTCGAGGTCTTTGCCCACGGGTAGACCAAGCGTCGACAGCCCGCTGAGATAAGGGTGCGGCGATACGTTTCCGGCTGGCCGCTTCTTTCCCTTTGGTTCCGAGGCATTGCTGGGACACCGCCAAGAGCCACATTTGACGAACCACCGAACATCAGGAAGTCTCCGGACCAAGACACGGCCAAGAGCGGATTACCGGACCCCCACTGGCGAATAGTGACGGGCATAGCATTGTCGAGTGACCAGGTTTGCAATTGATCCACCGACCCTGGTGGCGCTCGCTGACGGAAACCACGAGGTCAGTCCTGATCATCAGTTAGTCGCACCAAACTCGATCCGGTCCCACGCGCTCGATCTCCTCCTGCAGCGGGTTCGGAGCGGCGAACTCTCCGAGTCTGCGGCCATGGAGCTACATGAACGCATGACGGAGTTGAAGATGCGGCTGCTCGGCGATCGAGTGTCTCGGCGCACAGCTTGGAATATCGCCCTGGAGCACGGTTGGAAATCGATTGAGAGCGCTGAGTACCTCGCGGTGGCGAAGCTCCAGGCTGACGTACTTGTCACCGTCAATCCCGAACTTGCGAGCAAGGCGGCGGGTGTCGTGCCACTTGGCAAGCTGGCGGACTTGATCGCGCGCTAACCCGAAGCTGGGTCTGCGGGTCGAGTCGGCGGCACACCTGTGTCGAACGGTTCGCCATGTGCTCGCGATCTCGAGTCTGGCGAAGGGTAGAACGGAACGGCGGCACTCTTGCTGCGTTCCCCGTTTCACAGCCGCGCCAAGATGACTCAGCTTGTGCGAACGTGGTAAGCACCCCGCAATCATCTAGGATTCTTGCGTTCCCAGCTCATTCGTCTCGGAGGGCTGACGTCCACAATCTTCGGCTGGCGGCTTGGTCCGTGGCGTGGAAATCTTCGCTCAGCGGCAATGATCCTTTGATCTGGCCGGCTCCAGGCGGTGGTTTGATGGGCTCCGTCTCTGTGAAGATAGGTTCTGCAGCGTCAGGCAGCCGGAGGTTGTTAACTGTCTAGACAGGAACTCTGGCCGAGTCTTCGTGAGAGCAGGCTCACAATGGACTTGGCCACGTTCCACCAACCGCAGGAGGACCGCGATGACACTCCCCTCAAGAGAGAGCAAATGCCCACGCGCCCTCGAGGTCTCGACTTCGCGACGCGGGAGTCACCTTCGAATGGGACTTGGCGCCATCGTGGTCTCGAGTGCCATCGGACTCCTCGGCGCTCCGACGTCGGCCCAGGCGGCTGCGATCTCGCCCAAGGCCTTCTGTGCCAAGATCCCGGTCGCGACCGTGTCTTCGCTCTTCGGCCAGAAGATCACGCTGCTCGGCGCATTGGCCCAGGGTGCGGGGAACGATGTCTGCGAGTTCGCCAAGATCGTGAACGGATCGGTGAGCGGAGTGACCCTGAACTACAACTACAAGGGCACCGGAAGCGTGTCGTCGAACATCGCCGCTCTGAAGAAGGAGAAAGGGGTCAGCAACCTCGTCCTCAAGCCCTACACATCAATCGGGGGCACTACGTACTCCTTCACCGACACGTTCTCGGACCCCACGCTCCACATCAAGATCAAGGAGTCGGGGATGGACTCCTTCAATGGCTCGAACCACTACGGGGCCGTCGTGACCAAAGTGCTCTCGACGTCGACGCTGGCGAAGCTGCTGACCCTCGCCGTGAAGGCCGCGTAGCGCACCCACAGACGTTGGGTACGGTGTAGTGATTCCATCGGGCGATGAAGAAGCCCGTCGGAGGCCCGACGTCATGGTTCTGCTACCAAACATTGGCGTTTGAGTAGCTACGCCGAAGACCGGCAGTGATCGAGTCCAGCGCTGACGAGAGACTTAGGACCTGGGCTTACCCAAAGCTGCGTTCAGGTTCGTCCTCGATCGTGTACGAAGATCGCTCCCAGAATGACGACGAGGACTCCGATCCCTATCCAACCAATCACGATCGCGGTGGCGGCGAGGAATCTTCCTTGTTCACGCCTTTCTCGAAGCTGCCACCTAGCAGCGTATCCAAGAACAATCGCAAGAATGGATCCAAACCAGTAGATCCAAGCGACGCTCAACACGAGTGACACGACTGCAAGGCGGTTGTATCGCTGCACCGTCCCTAAGCGTAACTGTCGAAGATTCCTGAAGAGGACTCAGCCTTTCACGCGCATCTACTCAAGTCCGAGCCCATCTCGTGACTGCCTTGATCTGGCACTGGATCTTGGCGTCCCAGGTGAACAGTGCGGGTTCAGATCTGCGGCCCGACGTCACCGATCTGCTACCAGGCACTGGCGACTGGCTGGCTGAGGTCAACCGCTGAAATCGCTGGCAGGTCTCAGCCCCTTGGCTTCTCTCCGGGTGGAAGCGCCCACTGGGCGGCGCACCCCACACCCAGGCACTTCCAGTGATCAAGGCTGCCCGCGGTGCGGTCCACCTCACCGGCGTCGGCTTCGAAATCGCGTACCGGCGCGTGGTGGTGAGCTTGTCCCTGTCCGGTTTCTCGTTGCACGATGCCCACGGTCCTCCAGTCGACGAGACGGTCTCGTGCACACCCTACGGTGCGATTGCGGGTCAGCTGTGAACTGACTCCTTCAGCGCTGTAACAGGCCCATTTGATGTTGCTTGGGATATCTCAATCATTGAAGTACGTGAACGCTTCCACTTAGAGGTGTCGAAGGCCCGACGCAACAGGTCTACGACCAGCCACTGGAGACTCCGCTGAGCCGTGCTCGTTCCAGTCTGTGGACCGACGTCAACAACCTGCGACTGGGGCATCACATCTTGGCGTCAACGGGATGCGGTGTGATGCGGATTAGGCCGAAGTTAGGAACTGACAGACCTGACGCACCCGGCCGTTCGCGGCGAATTGGTCAGAGAAGCTGGGTAAGAGTTGGGCTAACGTAAACCCGTGAGTGCCGAAGACGGAGCCGACATCGGCGTCGAAAAAAGGGGCCAAGCACCAGCGTCCCGGAAGTTAGGCTCGATCCGGTCACATGAGCAGTTGATCGGAATGATTATCCTCTCGGCGGCGTTCATCATCGGATCGTTCTCGATGGCATCAGGGCTCCGAAACCGAAATCAAACGCAGACCAACCAGATCACGATTACCGGTTCTGCTCAACAGGCAGTCACGTCCAACACATTCCAATGGACGGCAAGTGTGGCCAGCACGCAGCCGACAACCTCGGCGGCACTGGCACAGTTGAACAGGTGGACCGCCCAGGTTCGCAGCGCGCTTCTCGCCGCCGGAGCTCTCAACGACGAAATCTCATTTGGCACGGTGTATGTGCAACCCAATACACAGGCCACCGGTGAAGTGACCAGTTTCACTATGAGCCAAACGGTCACCGTGCAGTCCTCTCGCCTGACCGCCATGCAGCCCGTTCTGGTCGTCAGTAATCACCTACTCGCCAACAACGTTCCGTTCATCGCCCAACAACCGCAGTACACCTTCAATGGATTGAAGAAGCTGCGACCCGCTCTCACGAAAGAGGCGGCCGCAAATGCTCGACTGCGTGCCCAGGCCGCGTTGGGCAAACAGGTCAAGTTGGGGAAGCCGATTTCGATTACGGTAGGACAAGTGTCCGTCGATGCGCCCGGGTCCGTCAACTACGGCAGCGGAGACTTCAACACCAGCTCGATTCCCAAGGTCGTCTCGGTAGTGGTTCACGCCACCTACTCAACTGGGTAACGTTTCCTCACCCTCGCAGGATGAACCGAGCAGCGTCGCGTGGCGGCTCTGCGGCCCGACCTGATCACTCACTCAGGCGACGAAGTACTTCGCCCGGGGATGATGGCAAATGATGGCGTTGGTGGTCTGTTCCGGATGCAGCTGGAATCCCTCGGAGACGCTCACCCCAATGCGCCCGGCCTCTAGGAGGTTGGCGACCTTGGCATTGTCAGTGAGGTCTGGGCAGGCGGGGTAGCCCCACGAGTACCGTCCGCCGCGATACTGCTGGCGAAAGAGGCCGGTGAGGGTTGGCCCATCCTCGTTAACGTAACCCAACTCGGCGCGGATTCGGTGGTGCCACAGCTCGGCCAGGGCCTCGGCCATCTCGACGCCCAGACCGTGCAGCATGAGGTAGTCACCGTAGCGGTTCTCACTGAAGAGTTGGTGACAGCGCTCGGACACTCGCGAGCCCATCGTGACCAGCATGAAGCTCGCGTAATCGCGGTCGGGGCTGTTGACGGAGCGGAAGAAGTCGGCGATGCACAGATACGGCGATTCGTGCTGGCGCGGGAAGGTGAACCGAGTGGACTCCGTCGAGCGCTCGTCGTCGGCGTAGACGACCAGGTCGTGGCCGTCGGCGGCGACGGGGAAGTGGCCCCACACCACCTGGGGAATCAGGAGGTCCTCCTCCTTGGCCAGCGCCATCTGCTCGCGCAGCACGGCGCTGACGCGCTGCTTGAAGGCCGGGTCGTCCTCGCCCTCCTCGGGCCGGTAACCCCACTGGTTGCGAAAGAGCGCGGTCAGGTTCAGGTAGTCACTGATCTCGTCGATTGGGATGCTCTTGGCGACGCGGCTGCCCAGGAAGGGCGGGACGAAGATCGGGTTGTCGGTCTCGACCTCGGGGCTGCGGGGCGGCTGGTCGGCCGGTTCGGGCCGCTCTTCGCGGAAGCGCCGCGGGACGTTCTTCTCGGAGATCTCGCGCCCGAAGGTGGGGTCCTCCCCGCCGTGGCGCAGCTCGCCCAGCCGGTCGAGCACGCGCAGCCCCTCGAAGGCGTCCTTACCGTAGAAGAGGCGGCCCTGGTAGATCGTGCGCAGGTCGCGCTCGACGTAGGTGCGCGTCAGCGCCGCGCCGCCCAGCAGGACGTCGACGTGGCTCATGCCGAGCTCGTTCATGATCTCGAGGTTCTCGCGCATGATCAGCGTCGACTTGACCAGCAGTCCGCTCATCCCGAGGGCGTCGGCGCGGTGCTCGTCGACCGCGCTGAGCATCTCGTTGATGCCGACCTTGATCCCGAGGTTGAAGACCTCGTAGCCGTTGTTGGTCAGGATGATGTCGACGAGGTTCTTGCCGATGTCGTGGACGTCGCCCTTGACCGTGGCCAGCACGACGCGGCCCCGGCCGCCCTGGTCGCTCTTCTCCATGTGGGGCTCGAGGTAGGAGACGGCGGCCTTCATGGTCTCGGCGCTCTGGAGCACGAAGGGCAGCTGCATCTCGCCCTTGGCGAAGAGGTCCCCGACCTCGCGCATGCCGTCGAGCAGCACGTCGTTCACGATGTCGAGCGGTGCTGTGCCGCCGGACATCGCCTCGTCCAGGTCGACCTCGAGGCCCGGGCGCACCCCGTCGACGATCCGGCGGCGCAGCCGCTCGTGGAGGTCCAGCCCCGCCAGGTCGTCGGCGCTGGTGGTGGTCGCCGTGGCGCCCTCGAAGAGGCCCAGCAGTGCGGTCAGCGGGTCGTAGCCCTCGGCGCGCCGGTCGTAGATGAGGTCCAGGCAGACCCGGCGCGCCCCCTCGTCGACGCGATTGAGGGGCAGGAGCTTGGCCGCGTGCACGATGGCCGCGTCGAGTCCGGCCTCGGCGCACTCGTGCAGGAACACGCTGTTGAGCACCTGGCGCGCCGCCGGGTTCAGCCCGAAGGAGACGTTCGACAGGCCGAGGATCGTGCGCACGCCCGGGAGCTCGGCCTTGATCCGTCGGATCGCCTCGATCGTCTCGATGCCGTCGCGCCGCGACTCCTCCATCCCGGTCGTGAGGGGCAGGGCCAGGGCGTCGGCGAAAACGTCCGTGGCGCGGAGCCCGTAGCGCGAGACGGCGAGATCGGTGACGCGCCGGGCCACGCGCAGCTTCCACTCGGCGGTGCGGGCCTGACCCTCCTCGTCGATGCAGGTGGCCACCACCGCCGCGCCGAACTCGGCGGCCAGACCGAGGAAGCCGTCGAGGCGGGTCCCGGGTCCCTCGCCCTCCTCGAGGTTGACGGAATTCAGGAGGGCCTTGCCGCCGAGCCACGTGAGCGCCGTGCGCGCGACGGGCGTCTCGGTGGTGTCGACCATGATCGGCACCGACGACTGGGTGGCCAGTCGGCTCATGACCTCGTGCATGTCGGCGACGCCGTCGGCGCCCGTGTAGTCGACGCAGACGTCCAGGACGTGCGCGCCCTCCTTGATTTGGTCGCGGCCGATGCCCACGCAGGTGTCCCAATCGCCCTCCAGCATGGCCTGGCGGAACCTGCGAGACCCGTTGGCGTTGGTGCGCTCGCCGACCAGCAGCACCGACGCGTCCTGCCGGTAGGGGGTCGAGGAGTAGATCGAGGCGACGGCCGGCTCGAGCTCGGGGTCGCGCTTGGCCGGGGTCAGGTCGCGCACCCGCGCGACCACCTCCACCAGGTGGGCCGGGGTCGTCCCGCAGCAGCCCCCCACGGCGCGCACGCCGTACTCGGTCACGAAGCGCGCCAGGTGCTCGCCCAGCGCCTCGGGGGTCAGGTCGTAGTGCATCAGGCCGTTGACCACGCTGGGCAGTCCCGCGTTGGGCAGGCACGACAGGGGCATCGGGGCCGACTCGCAGAGCTGGCGCAGCGGCTCGTACATCTCGACCGGCCCGGTCGCGCAGTTGAGTCCCAGCACGTCGACGCCGAGCGGGCTGAGCGCGGTGAGCGCCGCGCCGATCTCGGTCCCCGGCAGCATCCGGCCGGTCAGCTCGATGGTCACCTGGGCCTGGATCGGCACCAGGCGCCCGGCGCGCACCATGGCCCGGTGGCAGGCCGCGATAGCCGCCTTGGCCGAGAGCAGGTCGTAGACGGTCTCGACGAGCAGGAGGTCCACGCCGCCGTCCAGCAGCCCGAGCGCCATCTCCTCGTAGCTGGCCGAGAGGTCGTCGTAGGAGATCTGGCCGAGGGTGGGGAACTTGGTGCCGGGGCCGATCGACCCGGCCACGAAGCGCGGCGATCCCGGGCTGGCGAACTCGTCGGCCACTCGCCGGGCGATCGCCGCGGAGACCTCGGCCAGCTCGCGGGCCCGTTCGGCCAGGCCGTACTCGGCCAGCACGACGGAGAAGGCGCCGAAGGAGTCGGTCTCGATGACGTCGACGCCCACGTCCAGGAAGGAGCGGTGCAGGCGCTCGACCGCGTCGGGCTTGGTGACCACCAGGACCTCGTTGCAGCCCTCCAGCGCGGCCCCGCCGAAATCGTCCGCCGACAGGTTCTGGAGCTGGAAGTTGGTGCCGGTGGCGCCGTCGTAGATGAGGACGCGCTCGGCCAGCGCGGCCAGGTAGGGGTCGTCCGCGCCCGGTCGGGCGAAGGGGGGACGCGCCGCCAGCTCCATCACCGAGTCAGGCTACCGGTCAGGTGCCGTCACTACGCTTGGGCCGTGAAGGTCTACACCCGCGACGGAGACGACGGCACGACCGGTCTCTACTTCGGCGGGCGGGTCGCCAAGAGCGACGAGCAGATCGAGGTCAACGGCGCCGTCGACGAGGCGCAGGCCGCGCTGGGCGTGGCCCGCGCCCTGGCCGAGCCGGGCGGCGCGCTGGACGAGTTGCTCATCTTCCTCGAGCGCGACCTGTGGGTGCTGATGGCCGAGGTGGCCACGGCGCCGGAGAACCGTCACAAGCTGACCGACGGGCGCTCGCGCGTGACGCCGGCCATGGTCACCCGGCTCGAGGACGAGATCGACCGGCTGTCGGTGGACATCGACGTCCCCAAGGAGTTCCTGGTCCCGGGCGAGAACCGGGTGGCCGCGGCCCTGGACGTCGCGCGCACCGTGGTGCGCCGCGCCGAGCGGGTCGCCGTCAGCTACCCGATGGCCGACTCGGTCGTGGTGGCCTACCTCAACCGCCTGAGCGACCTCGTCTGGACGATGGCGCGCTGGGCCGAGGGTCCGCACCACCGGACCGCCCGCGTCGACTAGCCGAGAGGATGCCATGCCCCTGAGTGCCCGCGTCACGACCCCGACCGAGGGCGCCACCCGCGCCACGGTGGTGGTCCCGGTCATCTTCGACCAGGGCGAGGCCGCCGTCGCCTCGACCGTGCCGGCGGTGATCGGGGGGCACTCGCTGCCCCGCTCCTTCTCCGCGGCGTGGTGCGCCCAGCAGGGCTTGAAGGAGAAGCCGGGCAGTGCCACGGTCGTGCGCTCCTTCGCCGGACTGAACGTGGCCCTGGTGAACGTGGGCTCGACGCTCAACGACCTCGACCACTACCGGCTGGCGGGAGCCGCGGCGGTGCGCTGCGCCGGCGAGGGCGACGTGGCGTTCCTGCTGCCGACCGACGGCCTCGACGACCCCCGGGCGGTGGCCCAGGCCCTCGTCGAGGGCGCGCTGCTGTCGTCCTACCGATTCAAGTCCGGCGCGCCGGACAGCTCCTTTGACGTGGTGCCCCTCGGCGAGCCCCTGCCGTCGATCAGCGTGCACGACCAGGTCAGCGAGGGCGTGCGGCGCGGCACGGTGATCGCGCGCGGGGTCAACTGGGCCAAGCGTCTGGTCGACACGCCGGCCGGCGACCTGCCGCCCAAGCGACTCGCCAAGGCCGCGCGGGACCGCCTGGAGGGGGACCCCTTCGTCACGATCGAGGTGTGGAACGCCTCCCGGATCGACGACGAGCGCCTCGGCGGTCTCCGCGGCGTCAGCCGGGGCTCCGGTCAGCCGCCGCGCCTGGTGCGCGCGACCTACGACCCCGAGCCCGGCGCCGCGCTGCCCCACGTCGCGCTGGTGGGCAAGGGCGTGACCTTCGACTCGGGCGGACTGTCGATCAAGACCGCCGACGCCATGAAGACGATGAAGACCGACATGACCGGCGCGGCCGAGGTGCTGGCGGCGCTGTCGATCGCCAGCCGGCTGGGCCTCCAGGTGAAAGTGACGGCGATCGCCCCGATGGCCGAGAACCTTCCGGGGGCCGACGCGACGAAGCCCGGCGACGTGCTGACCACCCGCAACGGCACCACCATCGAGGTGCTCGACACCGACGCCGAGGGCCGGCTGCTGCTGGCCGACGGCCTCGCCCTGGCCGTCGAGGCGAACCCCGACGCCATCATCGACGTCGCGACGCTGACCGGAGCCCAGGTGATCGCCCTGGGCGACGAGATCGGCGCCTACTTCGCCTCGACCGAGGAGCTGTCGGCCTACGTCGAGGGAGCCAGCCGCGACACCGGCGAGCCGTTCTGGCGTCTGCCCCTCTATCCGGGTTACGAGGCGTACGTCGAGTCCGACGTGGCCGACGTGAAGAACATCGGCAAGCCTCGCGTGGCCGGCACGGTGACCGCGGCGCTGATCCTGCAGCGCTTCACCGGCGGCCGCCCGTGGGTGCACCTGGACATCGCCGGTCCCTCGCGCGCCGACGCCGATCGCGGCTACGTCACGAAGGGCGGCACCGCCTTCGGCCTGCGCACGCTGGTCGCGCTGCTCGGCGCGGTGGCCGACGACGTGGCACCGGCCTAGTCGCCGATCCGCGTCACGCGCTGGGCCGTCGGGGGCACGGCGCGCAGTCGTGACGCCGACGGGTGGTCCGACCCGTCGGCGCGGCCGACCAGCACCGTGGCCACCAGCTCCTCGCCGTCGGCGCCGGCCCACGTGAGCACGCGCTCCGCGTGGCGAAAGCTCCCCCAGATCGCGGCCTGCCAGCCGGCCTCCTCCACCAGCAGCAGCAGCGCCATGGTGGCCATCGCCGCGTCGACGTACCAGTAGGGGATCGGCCAGGCGTCGCTCTGGGCCAGCCCCGACGCGGCCTTGTCGGGCTCGGCGTAGCGCGCCAGGTAGTCCTCGACCCGCGCGGTGACCAGCACCGCGGCGCCCGCCCTCGCCAGGCCCGGGTAGCGGGCCGACCCGGCGCGCCACGCCGCGTCGGTCGCCGCGTCGAAGTACTCCGCCAGGCGCGCGGCGGTGACCACGCGCATGCGGACCCCGGCCGCGTTGCCGGCGGTCGGAGCGCGCAGGGCGTCGGCGCAGAGGGCCTCGAGCCAGGCGGGATCCACCGGCGTCGCGTCGAAGGAGCGCACCATCCGGCGCCGGGCCAGCAGGTCGCGCAGTTCCACGCGACGGGTCTAGCAGTCCGGCGGCCACGATTGTTGACCCGGCCGGTAGGATTTCGGCGAGTCCAAGGAGCCCCCGTGCCCTCACCGCGAGAACTACTGAACGCCGCCAAGGCCGAGATCCGCGAGGTCGACGTCCGCGAGGTCGCGGACCACCTGGCCAGCTACCGGCTGCTCGACGTGCGCGAGCCCGACGAGTTCGAGCAGGGGGCCGTGCCCGGCGCGGTCCACATTCCGCGCGGTCAGCTGGAGTTCTCGGTGGAGGGTCGCCTCCCCGACAAGGCCGCGCCGGTCGCCGTCTACTGCGCCGGCGGCACCCGGTCGGCCTTCGCCGCCAAGACCCTCCAGGACCTCGGGTACGCCGACGTCGTCTCGATCGCCGGGGGCTTCAACCGCTGGAAGGACGAGGGTCTGCCCTGGACGTCGCCGCGCACCCTCACCGCCGACCAACGCCACCGCTACCAGCGCCACCTGCTGCTGCCCGAGGTGGGCGAGGCCGGCCAGCAGAGGCTGCTCGACGCCAAGGTGCTCCTGCTCGGCGCCGGCGGCCTGGGCTCGCCCGCGGCGCTCTATCTGGCCGCGGCCGGGGTCGGCACGATCGGCATCATCGACATGGACGTGGTCGACGCCTCCAACCTCCAGCGCCAGGTGCTCCACAACAGCGAGCGCATCGGCATGCGCAAGGTGGACAGCGCCCGCCAGACCCTGGAAGCGATCAACCCCGACCTCACGGTCCGGACCTACGACACGCGCCTGGGGGCCAACAACGTCCTGGAGATCCTCGACGGCTACGACCTGATCGTGGACGGGACCGACAACTTCCCCACGCGCTACCTGGTCAACGACGCGTCGCTGGTCAAGCGGATCCCCGTGGTGCACGGCTCGATCTTCCGGTTCGAGGGCCAGGTGACGGTCTTTCACCCGTACGTGGGGCCCTGCTACCGCTGCATGATCCCCGAGCCGCCGCCGGCCGAGCTGGCGCCGAGCTGCGCCGAGGCCGGCGTGCTCGGCGTGCTCCCGGGCATCGTGGGGTCGATCCAGGCCGTCGAGGCGATCAAGCTGCTCCTCGACCTGGGCGAGCCCCTGGTGGGGCGCCTGCTCACCTACGACGCGCTCAACGAGAGCTTCCGCACCTTCAACGTGCGCCGTGATCCGGCCTGCCCGGCCTGCGGGGACACCGCGGCGCCCATCGTCATCGCCGAGTACGACGAGCTGTGCATGCCGCACCCGGTGTCGGTCTAGCTCAGCCTCGCACCACGACCGTGCCGGCGAGCAGGTCGTGCCAGGTCTGGCGCTTGGGGTTCATCAGCGGGAAGAGGACGTCGACCAGGGCGAGGAGCGACACCGTGGCCGTCAGTCCGCCGCGCGGGGAGCCCACGAACTGGAAGCCGAAGTAGAGGCCCAGGAGGACCCAGCGCCGCGCCGCCTGCTGGCGTGAGATGGCCTGGCCGGTCCGGGCGTCGCGCACGCGGGTGCCCACCAGGCGGTTGCCGATCGTCTGGCCGCTGGGGTGCGACAGCAGCAGGATCATGTAGACGGCCTGGACGGTCACGGCGAGGAGCACGCCCACGGTGGCCGACGCGACGGCGTCGCCGAGCAGGTACGCGCCCAGGGACGGCACGGCGAGGATCAGGTTGTCCAGCACGGTCGCGCCCACCCGGGACCACCACCCGGCGTAGATCGGCGCGCCGGCGCGGGCCACGGCGTCGTAGGTCGACGTGGCGCCGCAGACGGGGCAGGGGAAGCCGTCGATCCGGGTGCCGCACTTCGGACAGTACATGGGCCCATTCTGGTCCAGGCCGGACAACCGGCGCGGTTTCGCCCGCCCAACGGCCGCCGAAAACGACGGCTTCGCAATCTCGGTACGATGCGCACGGAGGTGGGAGATGGGAAGCATGTTCCGACTGATGAGCGCGGGTCCGGCGTTCTTCGCGAGCTCGTGGCTGCTCATGGTCTTCGCGGGCGTCGTCCACGTCGACGTGGGGATCCGTCCGTTTGGCTACGTCACCGCGATGGTGGTCACCATCGGGCTCTGGCTGGTGATGGCGCCGGCGATCGGGGCGGTGGCCAAGCGCCGCTGGTGGCAGCAGAGGGGCAAGTGACCATGAAGCCCGACGACATCTTCGCGCGGATGAGTCAGCACCTGTCGGTGGCGCGCGCCTTCGGCCCGGCGTACGAGAAGGACGACGCGATGATCATCCCGGTGGCCCTGGTGGTCGGCGGCGGGGGAGGCGGCGAGGGGAGCTCGGCGCCGGCCGGCGCG
>JBIOFE010000026.1:0-30515 GCA_044446745.1 Acidimicrobiales bacterium | reverse complement strand
GCCAAGGGCAAGGTGACGCTCACGGTGAGCCCGGGGACCGACGGCGGCAGCCCTATCACGGCCTACCAGTACTCCATGAACGGCGGCGCCTGGCGCCAGGGGTCGAGCGGCGCGACGAGCTTCATCGTGTCCCACCTCAAGTCCAAGTCCAAGGTCCACCTGCGGGTCCGCGCGGTGAACGCCATTGGACCGAGCGGTCCCTCGGCGTCGGTGACGGTGAAGGTCCGCTGACTCAGCGCGCGGCGTCGCGCAGCGCGGCGTAGCCGGGCTTGATGACCGAGTTGATGAGTTCGAGGCGACGGTCGAAGGGGTAGAAGGCACTCTTCATCGCGTTGAGGGTCAGCCACTCCATGTCGGTCAGCGTCCAACCGAAGGCGTCAGCGCAGGCCGCGAATTCACTGGAGAGCGTGATGCCGCTCATCAGCCGGTTGTCGGTGTTGATCGTCACCCGAAAGCGCAGCTCGCGCAGCGTGCTCACCGGGTGCGCGGCGATCGACGCGGCCGCCCCGGTGTGCACGTTCGAGGTCGGGCAGATCTCGAGGGGGATGCGCCGGTCCCGCACGTAGTTGGCCAGGCGCCCCATCACGTACCGGTCATCCACCCGCCGGACGTCGTCGATGATGCGCACCCCGTGGCCCAATCGCTCGGCGTTGCAGAACTGCACCGCCTCCCAGATCGATGGGAGGCCGAAGGCCTCGCCGGCGTGAACGGTGAGGTGGAAGTTCTCGCGCTGCACGAGGTGGAACGCCGAGAGGTGCTCGGTCGGGGGGAAGCCGTCCTCCGGCCCGGCGATGTCGAATCCGCACACCCCGTCGTCGCGGAAGGCGACCGCCAGGCGGGCGATCGTCTCGCTCTGATGGGCCTGGCGCATCGCCGAGAGGATGGCGCGCACCACGATCGGGCGGCCCTCGGCGCGGGCCTGCGCGGTGCCGTCGGCGAGCCCGCGCAACACCGCGTCGACCACCTCGTTCAGGGTCAGGCCGGCCGTCTGGTGGAGTTCGGGCGCGAAGCGTACCTCGGCGTAGACGACGCCGTCGCGCGCGAGGTCCACGGCGCACTCGGCGGCCACCCGGATCAGGTGCTCGCGCGTCTGCATGACCGCCGTGGTGTGCGCGAACCCCTCGAGGTAGCGCACGAGGTCGCTGCCCGGCTCGTCGGCTACGAACCACCGGCCGAGCTCGTCGGGGTCGGTGGTCGGCAGGCCGGCGTAGCCGATCTCGCGGGCCAGCTCGACGACCGTCGCCGGTCGCAGGCCGCCGTCGAGGTGGTCGTGCAGCAGGACCTTGGGTGCTCCGACGATGGTGGCGAGTGAGGGCGCCGGGCCGGACATAGCCCAGGCTACCCAACCGGTGCGTCGGCGCTCACCCGGTCGAGCAGCAGCGCGGCGACGTTCACGGCGGCCTCGCCGATGAGGGCGGCGTCGGCGACGGCGTCGCGTCCGCGTTCGAGGTGCTGGTCGTCGTCGGCGTGCAGTTCGAAGAGCGGCTGGCCCCTCTCCACGGCGTCGCCCGGGCGCACCAGGGTGAGCACGCCGGCCGCCGCGCTCACCGGATCCTCCTTGCGCGCGCGGCCGGCCCCGAGTCGCCACGCGGCGACGCCGACGGCGAGCGCGTCGACCGACTGGACGACGCCGCTGCGTGTCGCGAGGATCGTGTCGCGGCACGCGGCGACCGGTAGCGTCGCGTCGGGGTCGCCGCCCTGGGCAGCGATCATGCGGCGGTAGGTCGCGTAGGCCGACCCGTCGTCGAGTCTCGCCGCCGGGTCCACATCGAGGCCCACCAGGCCGACCATCAGGCGCGCCAGGGCGAGCGTGAGCTCGCGCACGTCCGCCGGCCCAGCGCCGCGCAGCACGTCCACCGACTCGGTGACCTCCAGGGCGTTGCCGGCGGCCCGCCCGAGTGGGGCGTCCATGGAGGTGAGCTGGGCCACGGTGGCCACGCGGTGGTCGGCGCCCAGGCTCACCATCGTGCGCGCGAGTTCGAGGGCGCGCGAGCGGTCCTTCATGAAGGCGCCCCGCCCGACCTTCACGTCGAGCACCAGCGCCCCGGTCCCCTCGGCGATCTTCTTGGACATGATGGACGACGAGATCAGGGGGATCGATTCCACCGTGCCGGTTACGTCGCGCAGCGCGTAGAGGCGCCGGTCGACGGGCGCCAGGCCGGCGCCGGCCGCGCAGATCACCGCACCCACGGACTCGAGCTGCTCGCGGACCTCGTCGTTGGTCAGCGTCGCGCGCCAGCCGGGGATCGCCTCGAGCTTGTCGAGCGTCCCGCCGGTGTGGCCCAGCCCCCGTCCGGAGAGCTGGGGCACCGCCGCGCCGCACGCCGCCACCAGCGGGGCGAGGACGATCGAGATCTTGTCGCCCACGCCGCCGGTCGAGTGCTTGTCGACCGTGGGCCGCGAGAGGCCGCGCAGGTCGAGCCGCTCGCCCGACGCGATCATGCGGGCCGTCCACGTCGAGAGCTCGCCCGGGTCGAGACCGCGGAAGAAGATGGCCATCAGTAGCGCCGACATCTGCTCCTCGGCGACCTCGTCGCGGACGTACGCGTCGAGGAGCCAGCTGATGGCCTCGGCGGACAGCGCGGCGCCGTCCCGCTTGGCGGTGATCAGGTCGACGACCGAGAACACGCTCACCGATGGACGGGCGTGGGACGGTGCTCCATCACGAGACGAAGTTACACGAGCCCCTCACGGGGCCTGGCGGGTTCGTCGAGCGGTGACGTCGTCGGGTCCGAAGGCGTCCGGCAGGAGGCTCGCGAGGCGTCGGGGCGACCGACCGGGACCATCGTCCACCAACAGGTCGGGTCCGCCGTGCTCGAAGAGCAGTTGGCGGCACCGCCCGCACGGGGCCAGGGGCGCCCCGTCGCCGGCCACGACGGCGACGGCGATGAGCCGTCCCCCGCCCTCGCGCGCGAGGTCGCTCACCAGGGAGCACTCCGCGCACAAGGTGAGGCCGTAGCTGGCGTTCTCGACGTTGGAGCCCACGACGACGCGCCCGTCGACGGTGCAACCGGCCGCGCCCACCGTCACGTTCGAGTACGGCGCGTAGGACCGGGTCGTCGCGTCGCGGGCGTGGGCGCGCAGCGTCTCCCAGGGGATCTCGGGGAGGTCGGCCACGGCCAAACAGTACACTTCGCCTCCGTGAATCCCTTCGGGCCGGCGTCGATCGTGGTCGCCGACGAGGTGCGGACCGCGCTGGATGAACGTCGCGGCGTCGTCGCGCTCGAAACGACGATCGTCGTCCACGGATTGCCCGCTCCGGTGAACCTGGAAGTGGCCGCGGCCTGCGAGGCGGCGGTGCGCGCCGCCGGATGCGTGCCCGCGACCGTCGGGGTCCTGGGTGGACGTTTGATCGTCGGCCTGAGCAGCGAGGAGCTGGCGCGCCTTGCCGACCCGGCGCGGGCCAGCGTGAAGCTGTCGGCGCGCGACCTCGGTCCCGCGATGGCCCTGGGCCGCGACGGGGCGACCACGGTGGCCGGCACTCTCGTAGTCGCCCAGCGCGTGGGCGTCGACGTCCTGGCGACCGGCGGGCTCGGCGGCGTCCACCGGAACGCAGCGACGAGCTTTGACGAATCGGCCGATCTCACATCGCTCTCGCGCGCGTCGGTGCTGGTCGTGGCGTCGGGGGTCAAGTCGATCCTCGACATCGGCGCCACGCTCGAGCGCCTCGACACCCTCGGGGTGCCGGTGGTCGGCTATCGCACCAGCGACTTCCCCGGCTTCTACCGGCACGCCTCGGGTCACGCGCTCGAGTGGTCGGTCGCGTCGCCGGCCGAGGCCGCCGCGGTGTTCCGGGCCCACCGGGTCGTCTCGCCCGCCGGACTGCTGCTCGCTAATCCGGTGGCGGTGGACCACGAGCTGGACGCGGATCTGCACGAGCGGGCCCTGCGCGGCGCCTTCGAGTCCGCGAGCCGCCGCGGTGTCACGGGCAAGGCGGTGACGCCCGTGCTGCTCGCCGAGTTTGCCCGGCTGACCGGCGGGGCCAGCGTTGAGGTCAATCGCGACCTAGTGGTGGCCAACGCGCGGCTGGCCAGCGACGTCGCCGCCGCTCTCGCGGCGACGTGAGCGCCGTGCGCGTCGTGGTCGTGGGCGACGTCATGCTCGACGTCGTGACGCGCCCCACGGCGCCGATCGCCGCCACCAGCGACACCGCGGCGGTGACCCGGGTCGGGCGCGGCGGCTCCGGGGCCAACCTGGCCGTCGCCCTGGCGCGTCCGGGGTTGGAGGTCACGTACGTCGGCGCGGCGGGGCGTGACGCGTCGGCGGCGGTCATCGTTGACGACCTGACCCGGGCCGGCGTGCGCGCCAGACTGCAGGACGAGGACGGCGCCACCGGCGTGGTCGTGGCGGTCGTCGCCCCCGACGGGCAGCGCGCCATGATCACCGACCGGGGCGCCAATCCTCGCCTGAGGATCGACCACGTCGCCGGCGTGCTCGACGAGCCGTTCGACCACCTCCACGTGTCGGGGTACACGGTGCTCGACGAGCACACCCGTCCCGTCGCCACCGCGGCGCTGGAACTCGCCCGGCGCGCCGGTGCGACGACGTCGGTCGACGTCTGCTCCGTGGCGCCGCTGCGCGCGGTGGGCTCGGTGGTCTTCTCGCGGGCGGTCGCGGCCGCGACGACACTCTTCGCGAACGAGGAGGAGGCGTTGGCGCTCGCCGGCCGGGCCGACCTGGAGCGCGCCGTGGTCGACCTCGCGGCGACCTTCGCCGAGGTGGTCGTGACCCGCGGGGCCGGGGGCGCCCTCGCGCGCCGCGGCGATCGCGAATGGCGCGTCGACGCTGCGTCGGCCGTGGTGCTCGATACCACGGGCGCCGGTGACGCGGCGACCGGTGCCTACCTGGCGGCGACGCTGCTCGGGGGCGAGCCCGGCGAGGCGCTGGCCGCGGCGATGGCCGCGGCCGCGGTGGTGGTGGCGGGCCTCGGGGCCCGGGGCTAGTCGCGCTTGTAGGGCAGGCCGTCGGCGGCCGGCGCGCGCACCCGGCCGATCAGCCCGGACACCACGGCGATGGTGATCACGTAGGGGAACATGCCGAGGATCTCGGACGAGACCGGGATCTGGTAGGTCTGCAGGTTGTCGGCCAGGTAGACCGAGAGGCCGAAGATGATCGCGGCGACCACCGCCCCGGAGGGGCGCCAGCGCCCGAAGATCAACCCGGCCAGCGCGATGTACCCGTAGCCCTCGGTGATGCCCACCGTGAACTGGCCCTGGAAGGCGACGAGGGCGATGCCGCCCAGCCCGGCCACCGCGCCGCCCAGGATGACGTTGATGTAGCGGGTGCGGATCACGCTGATGCCCACCGCGGCCGCGGCGTTCGGGTGCTCGCCGACCGCGCGCACGCGCAGCCCCCACCGCGTCTTGAACAGCGCGAAGCTGATCAGCCCGACGAGGATGATCATCACGTAGAAGAAGCCCGTCTCGTCGAAGAGCACCGGGCCGAGCACGGGGATCTTGGCCAGGATCGGAATTGGCAGGTTGGGCGCCAGGTTGCCCGCGTTGTACTGGGGGTAGGGGGTGAGCACCTGGAGGTTCAGGTACGAGGACAGGCCGGTCATCATGGTGACGATGACGACGCCCACAATGATCTGGTCCGACTGGTAGCGCAGGGCCAGGAACGCCAGGATCGCTCCGAGCAGCGCACCGATGACCGCCGCGCCGAACGCGGCGTAGAACCAGTTGTTCGTCTCGGACTGGATGACGGCGCCCACAAAGACGCCGCCGATGAACTGGCCCTCGATGGCGATGTTGACCACGCCCGAGCGCTCGCACATCACCCCGGAGAGCGATCCGAAGATCAGGACCATCGCTACCAGGCCGCCTCCCACGAGGATCGACGTGACGTTGATGAAGCCCACCTGCGAGGGGCCGTGGGTGCGACCTGCCCAGATGATCAGCCCGAAGAAGAAGAGGACCGCGACGCCGCCGAAGCGCGCGGTGACGAATCGAGTGGGGTGACGCCACAGGATCTCGGCGCCGACTCCGATGATGATCAGGCCGAGCACGACGCTCGTCCACCGCGAGCTGACGGTGAGGTCAGCCAGGTGCCAGGGGACCGTGCCGGAGATGTTGACCGGGTCGAAGGTCAGCGTCGTGTTGGCCGCCTGCACCGACCCCAGCCCGAAGACCCACGTGACGAACGCGCCGACCACCACGATGATGGCGCCGACGACCGCGCCGCGGCCCAGGCGGCGCCGCGCCCGCGAAGCGACCACGACGGGGGCGATCGTCACGAGCTCCACCCCTGGGTGGCCAGCTGGACCGCGTTGGTCGGGGCTGCGCGGAGCCGGAAGAGCTCCTTCACCAGCGCGGGTGTGGCGACGAAGAGCACGACGGCGGACTGGATCACCACCGCCAGGTCCAGCGGTATCCCCGTCTTGGCCTGCATCGAGCGTCCGCCGACGCCCAGGGCGGCGAAGAGGAGCGATCCCCAGACGATGCCCACCGGCCGGTTGCGCCCGAGCAGGGCGACCGTGATCGCGGTGAAGCCGATGCCGGCGCTGCCGATTAGGAACCCGCCGTCGATGTAGTGCGTGGTCCCGGCGACCTGGGTGATCCCGGCGAGCCCCGACAGTCCGCCGGAGATCAGGAAGACCCCGACCACGACGCGACGCGGCGCGATGCCGGCCACCCGGGCGGCGTTGGGATTGGCGCCGCTCACCCGGTACTCGAAGCCCAGGGACGAGCGCTCCAGGAACCACCACGCGAAGATGACGACCGCGACGGCGATGAAGAGTCCGTAGTTGACTCGCAGACCGGTCGACGTCCCGAAGATGGGCGCCAGGATCGCGCCGGGGCGCAGGGTCCGCGAGAGGTCGTTCTGCTGGCCCGGCAATTGCAGGGAGGTCGTGAGCAGCACGAAGATGAGGAAGTTGGCGATGACGTAATTGAGCATGATCGTCACGATCACCTCGTGGGCGCCGGTGTACGCCTTGAGGATCCCGGGAATGGCCCCGGCGACCATCCCGCCCACGACGCCGCCGGCCAGGGTCAGCGGGATGAGGAAGATTGTCGGCAGGTGCAGGGAGGCGCCGACGGCGGTTCCGGCGATGCCACCGATGATCGCCTGGCCGTTGGCACCGATGTTGAAGATGCCGGTCTGGAAGCAGATCCCGACGCCGACGCTGGCGATGACGAGCGGCGTGGCGTAGGTGAGCGTCTCGGAGATCGGCGTCATCGTCGAGGGCCAGTCCTTGCCGGTGGTGAGCGAGTGCCAGAAGGACTGCGGGTCGATGATCGATCCGGTGAGCATGTCGCGGTAGGCCGCCCCGACGTGGTTGAACGTGGTGGCGATGGCGTGCCCCGGGGCGCTCCAGGAGTGGAAGATCCCGCGCCAGGCGTCCAGCACCTGGGTCGTGGTGATGATGATCACGAAGGCTCCGACCACCAGGCCCAGCACGACCGCCAGGAGCGTCACCAGGACCGGGCTGCTGGTGACACGGCGCAGAGTCCAGGGCCGGCGATCAGGCACGAGTCGCCTCCTCCACCAGGGCGCCGGTCATCAGCAGGCCGATAGTCTCGCGGCTCGTCGTGGGCGGCACGATCCCGGTGATGCGTCCCTTGTACATCACCGCCACGCGGTCTCCCAGTGCCAGGACCTCGTCGAGCTCGGAGGAGACGACGAGCACGCCCTGCCCCTCGTTGCGCTCGTGGACCATTTGGCGGTGTACGTACTCGATGGAACCAACGTCCAGGCCCCGCGTGGGCTGGGCCGCCACGAGCACCGTCAGGGGGCGCGACAGCTCGCGCGCCACGATCACCTTCTGCTGGTTCCCGCCGGACAGCGAGCTCACCAGGGCGTAGGGCGATTCGGTTCGAATGTCGAAGTCCTTGATGCGCTGGACCGCGTTGTCGCGGACCTCGCCGAGGCGCCGGGTGCCCCGGCGGGCGAACGGCGCGCGTCGCGGTGTGTTGAGCACGAGGTTGTCGGCCACCGTCATGGAGAGGATCAGGCCGTCGCGCTGGCGGTCCTCGGGCACGTGGCCCAAGCCGGCGTCGAGCATCTCCCGCGGCGTCGCGGCGGTGAGGTCGCGGCCGCCGAGGAGGATCGTCCCGGACTCGACGGGGCGAACCCCGGCGAGGGCCTCGACCAGCTCGGTCTGCCCGTTGCCCTGGATGCCCGCCAGCGCGACGATCTCCCCGGCGTGCACGTCGAGCGAGACGCCGTTGACGGCCAGCAGGCCGCGGTCGTCGCGCACGACCAGGTCGCGGATCTCCAGCACGGTGTCGCCGGGCGCGTGGGGGGGTTTGTCGACCGTCAGGATGACGTCGCGGCCCACCATGAGCGAGGCGAGCTGCGCCTCGGTGTCGGTCGGCTGCGCGGTCCCCACTACGTGGCCCTGGCGGATCACCGTGATCACGTCGGAGATCTCGCGGACCTCCTTCAGCTTGTGCGAGATGAACAGGATGGACTTGCCGGCCGCCTTGAGTGAGCGCATGATCTCCATCAGGGCGTCGATCTCCTGGGGCGTGAGCACCGCCGTCGGTTCGTCGAGGATCAGCAGCTCGGCGTTGTGGTTCAGGGCCTTGAGGATCTCCACGCGCTGTTGGATGCCGACGGGTAGGTCCTCGACCACGGCGTCGGGATCGACCTCCAGGCCGAAGCGTTGGGACGCCTCGCGGATGCTCTCATCGGCCTTGGCGTGGTCGAGTCGGTCGAAGGACTTGGTGGGCTCGAAACCGAGCACGACGTTCTCGGCCACGGTGAAGACCGGAACGAGCATGAAGTGCTGGTGGACCATGCCGATGCCGGCGCGCACGGCCTCCCCGGAGTTGGTGAAGACCACCGGCTGGCCGTCCACCAGGATCTGGCCCTCGTCGGGGTGCAGGAGGCCGAACAGAACATTCATCAGCGTCGACTTGCCGGCGCCGTTCTCGCCCAGCAGGCAGTGGATCTGGCCGGGTTCGACGGTGACGCTGATCTGGTCGCACGCGGTGAAGGAGCCGAATCGCTTCGTGACCCCCCGCAGTTCGACGCGCACGAACGCCCATCCTATTCAGGACGAAGGCCCGGGTTCTCGACCCGGGCCTTCGTCAGATTGCTGTGCCGTCCGAGACGGCGGGCCGTTAGCTGGCCGGGTAGTTGTTCGGGTTCACCGAGATCTTGCCGGAGATGATGCCCTTCTGGATCGACTTGATGGCCGATTGCACCGACGCCGGAATCATGATCCCGCCGTACTCCAGCGAGGTCCCGTTGTTCTTCAACGTGCCCGTGTAGGTGCCGCCGGCGAAGGTCCCGTTGGCGGCGGCCAGGACGGCGGCCTCCACGGAGGACTCGACGCCCTTGGCGACGGTGCCGACGAGCCACTTGCAGTCCTTGGCGTCCGTCAGGCAGCCGTTGCTGTCGACCCACAGGACCGAGTGGCCCTTGCCGGCCTGCTTGGCCGCGGCGATCGAGCCCAGGCCGACCGAACCGGCGACCGGGAACACGATGTCGGCCTTGGCCGCGAAGTCACCGGTGGTGATGCGCTGGCCCGCCGTCAGGTCGGTGAAGTTGCCGACGAAGGTGCCCGCGCCGTTGCACTTGGAGAGCGTGCAGGTGCCCGCCGCCGGCTTCCAGCCCAGGACCTTGACGTGCTTGTGCATCATCTTGTTGTAGTAGCGCACACCGGCCACGAAGCCGTTCATGTAAATCGTGACGGGGACGATGTTGACACCGCCGTAGGTCGCGACCACGCCGGTCTTGGACTGCGCCGCCGCCAGGTAGCCACCGAGGAAGGCGCCCTGGTTGGTGTCGTAGAGCAGGCCGAGCACGTTCTTGGAGGTAGTGGTGGGCTGGTCGTCAACGATCGCGAACTCCTGGTTCGGGTTGGCGTTGGCCGCCGCGGCCGTGGCCTGGTCCATCAGGAAGCCGACGGTCACGATGATCCCGCAGCCTTGGCCGATGAAGGTCTGGATGTTCGGCGCGTAGTCCGCGTTCGACGTCGACGACAGGTAGGAGGGCGTGATGCTGGTGTTCACCGCCGCCGCGTCCAACAGTCCCTTGTACGCCGAGTAGTTGAACGACTTGTCGTTGATGCCACCCGTGTCAGTCACGACGCACGCCTTGAACTGCGAGGCGGCGGTCGCCGTCGACGTGGTCGCGGCGATGCCCGCGGTCATCGTGCCCAGGACCAGTGACGCGGTCCCGAGCAGCGCGCCGAGACGACGTACGCCTCCGGCCTTTGCTCCCTTTTGCATTGTGTTCCCCTCCAGAGGATCGTTGACCGAAGTGCGATCTCCGACGTTGCCGCCCCGCAGCCAAACTCTTGTCTGCAGCGACACTAGCCGGGGTCGTGACCGCGCACATAGCGGGGCGTCACCGTGACGAGGGGGCTCGCGCGGCTAGGTCGACCCGCGCGCGCCGGTCAATCGGGGCATCGCCAGGCTGACGAGCAGGGCCATCGCGGCGATCCCCGCCGAGATCTCAAAGGCCCGCTGGTAGCCGCTGACCAGCGCGACCGGTGAGGTCCGGTTCGCGAAGGTGGCGGAGCGTTCGAGGGCCGCGGTGCCCAGCGCGGCCAGCGCCAGCGATCCGCCGACCTGGCGCGAGGTGTTGAGCAGACCCGAGGCCAGGCCGGCTTCGGACCGGTCGACGCCGGCGGTGGCCGCGGTGGCCAGCGGGGTGAAGAGAATGCCCATGGCGAAGGCGCAGATGATCGACGGCGCCAGGATGGACCCGGCGTAGGAGCTGTGGGGCTGGATCATCGAGATCCAGGAGAACCCCAGGATGCCCAGCGTCGCGCCGACCATGAGGATGGGCCGCACGCCGGTGCGCCCGAGGATCCGTGAACTGAGCTGGGCCCCGGCGATGATCGACAGGGCCATCGGCAGGAAGGCGAAGCCGGCGCGCACAGCGTCGTAGCCGAGGATGTTCTGGAAGTAGAAGGTGAGGAAGTACCACATGGCGAAGAACGCCCCACCCACCAGCAGCATCATCAGATTGGCGAGCGTCAGCGCGCGGGACCGGAAGACCCGGAAGGGCACCAGGGGGTGCGAGGCCACCTTCGACTCCCAGACCAGGAAGAGGGTCAGCCCCACCGCTCCGCCGAAGATCCAGCTCAGCGTCGAGCGCGAGCCCCACCCCCAGTGGGTGGCCTGCACGACCGCGTAGACGATCGCCGCCAACGCCCCGGTGACCAGGACGGCGCCGGTGACGTCGAGCTTCACCGCCGCGTCGCGGTTGCGCATCTCGCGCAGGTACAGTGACGCGGCGACCATGGCCACCAGCCCGACTGGGACGTTGATGAAGAAGACCCAGCGCCACGAGGCGTACCCCGTCAGCAGGCCGCCCAGCAGGCCGCCGACCGCGCCGCCGGCCCCGGCGACCGCGCTCCAGGCGCCGATGGCCTTGGGCAGGCGCGGTCCCTGGAAGGTGGTGACGATGATCGTGAGGGTGGCGGGCGACAGGACCGCGCCCCCGAGACCCTGGATCGCGCGCACCGCGATGATCTGTGTTCCGCTGGCCGCGAAGCCCGCGCCCACGCTCGCCAGGATGAAGACCGACATCCCGGCGAGGTAGACGCGCCGTCGTCCCACGATGTCGGCCATGCGCCCGCCGAGCAGGAGGAAACCGGCGAACGTCAGGACGTAGGCGTTCACGACCCACTCCGCGCTCGAGACCGAGAAGTGCAGATCACGCTGCATCGACGGCAGCGCCACGTTGACGATCGACACGTCGAGGACCACCATGAACTGCGCCAGGCAAGCGATCGTGAGCACGATCCAGTCCGGCGCGTGGCGGGTGCGCCGCTCGGTCGCGACGGTCGCCCGGTCAGTCTCGCGAGACATGGGCGAAGTGTATGGGCGCGGAGTCGCGCCGCGACGCGCCGAACGCCGCATCGGTCACACTGGAGGGATGGCCGCCCAGTTCATCTACACCATGCGCGACCTGCGCCGCTACTACCCCCCGGACCGTGAGGTGCTCAAAGGGATCAACCTCTCCTTCTACCCCGGCGCCAAGATCGGCGTCATCGGCGCGAACGGCTCGGGCAAGTCGTCGCTCCTGCGGATCATGGCCGGCCTCGACGACGGCTTCACCGGCGAGGCTCGTCTGACCCCGGGCTTCAGCGCGGGCTACCTTTCCCAGGAGCCGGCCCTCGACCCGGTCAAGGACGTCGCGGGCAACATCGCCGACGGCGTGGGCGATCAGCGCGACCTCCTGGTGCGCTTCAACGAGGTCTGTGCGGCGATGGCCGACCCCGACGCGGACTTCGACGCGCTGCTGGCCGAGCAGGCCGAGTTGCAGACGCGCATCGACGCGGCCGGCGCCTGGGACCTCGAACGGACGCTGGAGATCGCGATGGACGCCCTGCGTCTGCCGCCACCCGACGCCGACGTCACCGCGCTGTCCGGGGGCGAACGACGCCGGGTCGCGCTGTGCCGGCTGCTGTTGGCTAAGCCCGACCTGCTCCTGCTCGATGAGCCCACTAACCACCTGGACGCCGAATCGGTCGCCTGGCTGGAGCGCGCCCTCCAGGAGTACGCCGGCACGGTCGTCGCGGTGACCCACGACCGCTACTTCCTCGACAACGCGGCCTCGTGGATCCTCGAACTGGACCGGGGCCGGGGCATCCCCTGGGAGGGCAACTACTCGTCGTGGCTCGACCAGAAGCAGGCCCGGCTGGCGTCCGAGGACCGCACGGACACCCGGCGTCAGGCCGCCCTCCAGCGCGAGCTCGAGTGGATCCGGCTGTCGCCGCGGGCCCGCCAGAGCAAGGGCAAGGCGCGCGTGAACGCCTTCAGCGAACTGGTCGCCGAGGCCGAGGCCGCCGAGCTGCGCGCCGACGCCGTGGAGCTGGCCATCCCGCCCGGACCCCGGCTCGGCGACCTGGTGGTCACCGCGTCGCACCTCACCAAGGGATTCGACGACCGGCTGCTGATCGAGGACCTCTCGTTCCTCCTGCCGCCCGGCGGCATCGTCGGCGTCATCGGACCCAACGGGGCGGGCAAGACCACCCTCTTTCGGATGCTGGTCGGCGCCGAGGAGCCCGACGGGGGGTCACTCGAGATTGGCAGCACCGTCGTGTTCGCCTACGTCGACCAATCCCGCGACTCCCTCGACCCGGGGGCCAGCGTCTTCGACGAGGTCAGCGGCGGCGTGGAGCGCATGGTGGTCGGCGGACGCGAGGTCCACGCCCGCGCCTACGTGGCGAGTTTCGGCTTCAAGGGCAGCGACCAGCAGAAGCGGGTGGGCGAGATCTCCGGCGGCGAACGGAACCGGGTCCACTTGGCCAAGGTCCTGCGCTCCGGTGGCAACGTCCTGCTCCTCGACGAGCCGACCAACGACCTCGACGTGGACACCCTGCGCGCGCTCGAAGACGGGCTCCTGGCCTTCCCAGGGTGCGCCGTCGTGATCAGCCACGACCGCTGGTTCCTCGACCGGATCGCCACTCACGTGCTCGCCTTCGAGGGTGACGCGCAGGTGCGCTGGTTCGAGGGGAACTTCAGCGACTACGAGGTGGACCGGCGACGCCGTCTCGGCGCCGACGCCGATCAGCCGCACCGCCTGCGCTACAAGCCGCTGACTCGCGCGTAGCGAGCGCCGCGCCCACGTAGAGTCGGGGCCGGGAGGTAGCCGTGACGACGCGAGAGGGGTGCGCGGCGCTCGACGACCGCGACGAGCTGGCCGCAGCGCGCGAGGAGTTCCAGCTCAGCGACGCCGTCGTGTACCTCGACGGCAACTCCCTGGGTCCGCTGACGCGCGGCGCGCGGTCCCGCGTGATCGCCACACTCGACGAAGAGTGGGGCGCGGGCCTGGTCGCCAGCTGGAACGACGCCGGCTGGATGGCCGCGCCGACGCGCCTGGGGGACCGGGTGGCCCGGCTGATTGGCGCCCGGCCCGGTGAGGTCCTGGTGGCCGACACCCTGACCCTCTGCCTGGCCAAGTTGATCGGCGCCGCCCTGGAACTGCGACCCGAGCGCCGGGTCATCCTCACCGACGTCGCCAACTTTCACTCCGACCTGTACATCATCGACGCGATGGCCCGTCGCGAGGGCCGAACGATGACCGTGCGGGCCCTCGATCGGGCGCGACTCGACGAAGCGCTGACCGACGACGTGGCCCTGGTCGTGCTGACCCACGTCGACTACCGCACCGGGGAGATGCTCGACCTCGCCGGCGTCACCGCGCGCGTGCACCGAGCCGGGGCCCTCATGCTGTGGGACCTGGCGCACTCGGCCGGCGCGGTGCCCGTCGACCTGACGGCGGCCGACGCCGACTTCGCCGCTGGCTGCGGCTACAAGTACCTCAACGGGGGACCGGGGTCGCCGGCCTTCCTCTACATTCGCGACCGCTGGCACGACGTGGTGCACAACCCCCTGCCGGGCTGGATGGGCCACGCCCGTCCGTTCGACTTCGAACCGACCTTCACGCCCGCGCCCGGCGTGCAGTCCTTCGTCACCTCCTCGCCGTCGGCGATCGCCCTGGCCGCGCTGGACGGCGCCCTGGACGTGTGGGACCACGTCACGATGGACCAAGTCCGCACCAAGAGCCTGGCGCTCACCGACCTCTTCATCGAGCTGGTCGAGGCGCGCCTGCCCGGGGTGTTCGAGGTGGTGACGCCGCGCGACCACCCCCGGCGCGCCAGCCAGGTCGCCCTGCGCCACCCCGAGGGCTACGGCGTGATCCAGGCCCTGATCGAGCGGGGGGTCGTGGGCGACTACCGCGAGCCGGACATCTGCCGATTCGGCTTCACGCCGCTGTACCTGCGGTTCGTCGACGTGTACGACGCGGTCGACCGCCTCGTCGAGGTGGTGGAGAGCGGCGCGCACGCCGCGGAGCGCTTCGCCGTACGCAGCGCCGTGACCTGACCTACGACTTGTAGGAGTAGAACCCCTGGCCCGACTTGCGCCCGTGCAGGCCCGCCTGGGTCATGCGCGACAGCAATGGGGGCGGGGCGAAGTGGGGTTCCTTGAACTCCTCGTAGAGGGACTCGGCGACGGCCAGCGTCGTGTCCAGTCCGATGAGGTCGGTGAGGGCGAGCGGGCCGAGGGGGTGCGCGCACCCGACCACCATGCCGGTGTCGATGTCCTCGGCGCTGGCGAAGCCCGACTCCAGCATCCGGATCGCCGAGAGCAGATAGGGGATCAGCAAGGCGTTCACGACGAAGCCGGCGCGGTCCGGCGACGTGATGACCTTCTTCTTGAGCGCGACGCCGGCGTAGTCGTGGACCCGCGCGGTGGTCTCGGGGCTGGTGAGCAGTGACGAGATCACCTCGACCAGCTTCAAGACCGGTACGGGGTTGAAGAAGTGCATGCCGATGACCTGCTCGGGGCGCGAGGTGGCCATGGCCAGCTTGATGATGGGGATCGACGAGGTGTTGGTGGCCAGGATCGCCCCGGGGTCGTGCACCACCTGGTCGAGCGTGGTGAAGACCTCGGTCTTGAGGGACTCCTCCTCGGCCACGGCCTCGATGACGATCTGACGGTCGGTCAGGCGGGTGAAGTCGGTGGAGTAGGACAGGTTGGCGTGGGCCTGGGCGGCCTCCTCCTCGGGCACCTTGCCCGCGGCGACGGCGCGCGACAGCGATCGCTCGACCCGCGCCTGGCCGGCGGCCACGGCGTCACGGTCGCGCTCGATGACGACGACGTCAGCGCCGGCGCGCGCGGCGATCTCGGCGATGCCCGACCCCATGAGGCCGCAGCCCACGACACCTACTCGATCCATGGGGACCTCCTCGTCCGGCCGCGCCGTGTTCGAGTGTAGGTCGCTCGCGGGGCTCGTCCCGAGGTCGCTGGCTACCATGAGGGGAGGTCGCGCAGCGACCGCGGGGGAGAGAGGTCGGCCGGCTCATGGACACCGTCAACGTCATCATCGAGATCCCGCGCGACAGCCACAACAAGTACGAGTACGACCACGAGAGCCACTCGATCAAGCTCGACCGACACCTCGTCGTGTCGATGGGCTACCCGGCGGAGTACGGCTTTATCCCCGACACCCTGGGCGGTGACGGCGACCCCCTGGACATCCTCGTGCTCACCGCCTACCCCACCTTCCCGGGATGCCTGATCGAGACGCGGATCGTCGGGATGTGCCTGATGACGGACGAGAAGGGCGAGGACGCCAAGCTCATCGGCGTGCCGGACTACGACCCGGCGTGGCGCGCAGCGACCGACATCGGCGACGTCCCCAAGGCCGTGCTGGACCGGATCGCCCACTTCTTCACGGTCTACAAGGACCTCGACGAGGGAAAGTGGTCCAAGGTCGAGCACTGGGTCGGCCGCCAGCAGGCCTTGGCGGAGCTCGCGGCGTCCCGGGCGCGGTTCGCGGAGTAGCGGTGGAAGATCGGCTGACCACCCAGGTAGACGACGCGGTCGGCGGGCTCGCGCAACGCGCGCGCCAGACGCTCTGGTTCACGCAGTCCTTCTTCTTCCTGGCTCTGGCCGTCTGCTGGGTCATCTACCACGGCCACGTCGCCGGCACCGACGGTATCTCGTACTACGGCGTCTACCCGCCGACGATGCCGATGCTCTTCGCCGGGTACCTGACCGCGGCCGGCGGCCTCTGGCTGACCTCGGGCCTCGTTGTCGACGCGGGGGCCCCGGCGCTGATGCGCCTGGCGTTCCGCGTGATCGCGGTGGGGATGGTCGTGCTGCTGGCCACGCCGTACAACCAGGGGACCTTCCTCAACTGGGCGCACATGGTCACCGGCGTGACCATCGCCGCGACGCAGGTGCCCATCGCGGTCGCGCTGGTGCGGCGGCGTCCGAACCTCTCGTCGTTCGGGGCGTTCGCGGTCCTGCTGGTCGGTGGCGTGCTGGGTGCCATCTCGTTGCCCGACTGGCACATCCCCCTGCTCCTGCAGGGCGAGTGCCTCCTCGAGGTGGGTTTCGCCTGGTCCCTGATCGAGTGGACCTACGAGCTGGGGTCGCGGCGGCGCTAGTCGACCGGTACGGCTTCGGCCGAACGCACGACGGCGTCCGCCAAGTTCTGCAGCGCCGCGACCCACTCCTCGTTGCCGATCGACAGGGCGTGCTCACCCTCCAGGGCGATCTGACCAAAGAAGAGCGCGTACCAGATGCGCGCGAAGGCGACCCCGGTCATGCCGGTGGCCAGCAGGCCCTTGTCCTCCAACGGCACCACCCACATCAGGATCTGGTCGCTGGCCTCGCGCTTGGCCTCGGCGATGCCGGAGGAGGCCGCGAGGTTGTGCTCCGCGAAGGACATGCTCTCGATGCGCAGCAGCCGGGCCCGGTCCAATTCGGGTGCCTGGGCGTCGACGATCATCTGATGCAGGGCCGCGTGCAGTTCGGCCACGGTCTCCACGTGACGCAGGGGCGTGGTGAAGATGTCCGCCTGGCCGAGCAGGACCTGGCGGAACCGGTGGACGATGGTGGCCGCGAGGAGGTCCTCGCGATCCACGAAGTAGCTGTACAGGAGAGCCACCGAGATGCCGGCCTCCGCGGCCACGCGCTTGACCCGAAACTGGGTGAGCCCGTTGCGTTCGATCTCCAGCGCCGCCGCGTCGAGTATCCGGTCGCGAGTCATGGCCGCAGAATACCCCCGGCGCGGCCCGGGTTCTCCTCGGGCTAGAGCTCGCTCGTCCAGTCGCGCCCGGTCACGATCTGACTCATTCGCCCGAGGAACCGCGCGGCGTACGCGCCGTCGATCGCCCGGTGGTCGAAGGTGAGCGCCACCAGTCCGATGGAGTGGATGGCAATTGACTCGCCGCCCTCATCGTCGGTGACCACGGTGGGCCGGCGCGTCACGGCGTCCGTGGAGAGGATCGCGACTTGCGGCTGGTTGATGATCGCGCCCGTGAAGAGTGTGCCGAAGGGTCCCGGGTTCGACAGCGTGAAGGTGCCGGCGGCGAGGTCGTCGACCCCGAGCTGGCGGCTCCGGGCCCGCTCCACCAGGTCGTGGAGGGCCCGAGCGATTCCGCGGAGATCGTAACCGTCGGCGCGGCGCAGCACGGGCGCGACGAGGCCGTCGTCGTCCAGGTCGACCGCGACAGAGAGGTTGAAGTCGCGGTGCACGATCAGGGCGTCATCGCCGACCGACGCGTTGAGGCGGGGGAAATCGTGCAACGCCTCCAGCGCGGCCACGGCGTTGAAGGGCAGGTAGGTCAGCGAGAAGCCCTCGTCCCGCCGGAAGCGGGTCCCGTGGACGCGGCGCGAGGCCTCCACCCCCTCGTAGTCAATCTCACGCACCATGAGTGCGTGCGCTGACGTCGACTTGGACCGCACCATGTGCTCGGCGGTCAAGCGGCGGATCCGCGAGAAGGGAACCATCGAGTCGCCCGCCGGCGCGGTCGCCTGGGACGGCGCCGCCGCGCGGGCGACGTGGGTCAGGACGTCCTCGCGAGTCACGCGGCCCAGGGGACCGGTGCCCGTGACCGCGTCGGCGTTCAGGTGATGTTGCGCGAGCAGGCGACGCACCACCGGCGAGAGGGTCCGGTCACGACCGGGTGGCGGCGAATCCCCTGACGGCGCCGGCGCGCCCGCCGACGTGGGCTCGTCCGCGACGGCGACCGCGAGTGCCGGCTCGCCGTCGCCGATCACCGCGAGCACCGTCCCGACGTCGACCGTGGTGCCCGCGTCGACGAGGATGCGCGTGAGGATACCGTCGGCCGGGGCCGGGATCTCGGTGTCGACCTTGTCGGTTGACACCTCGAAGAGGGGCTCGCCGCGAGTAACGGCGTCGCCCACGTCCTTGAACCACCGAGTGACCGTGCCGTCGGCCACCGTCTCGCCGAGCTGGGGCATGGTGACCTCAGCCACGGCCCGCCTTTCGCAGCGGCGCCCTCACGACACCCTCGCGCCGAGGTGGTCGGCCATCCAGTCGGCGCTGTAGGGACGGTGTCGGTAGACGACATTGGCGCAGCCGTGGTTCCCCTCGTCGAGCACCAGCAGCTCGGACTCACCGCGCGCCTCCTCAGTCAGGCGCCGTCCGTCCTCCCAGGGGAAGAGCCGGTCACGCTTGCCGACGATCACCAGCAGGGGGGTGGTGATCCGCCCGGCGAAGCCCTCGAGCGTCAGGTCCAGGGCTCGCTTCGCGGCGGCCGCCGATGAGGAGGAGTACGAGCGAACTTCGAACGCGTGGCGGGTCAGCGGGTTGAGCCGCTCCCACACGGCGCCCAGGTTGTAGGGACCAGCGAGGGCGACCGTCGCGCGCACGGGCAGGTCGGAGGCGGCGAGTCGGGCGGCGTAGAGCGCGCCCAGGCTGACCCCCCACACGCCGATTCGATCGGCGTCCACTTCGGGCAGGCCGCGCAGATGCTCGAAGACCACGGCACCGACCTCGTCCCACTCAGGGCGCAGGGGCAGGGTCCACTCGGCCTCGCCCTGTCCCGGACCGTCCAGGGACACGGTGGCCAATCGCCGGTCGAGGAAGGCGCGCTCGACGTCTCGCAGCTCCTCCTTCGTCGAGTCGAGCCCGGGGACGAGCAGGACGGTGGGATGAGGTCCGAGGCCGCTGGGCACCCGCAGGATGCCGACAAGAATCGAGCCGTCGAAGGGGATCTCGATTCGCCGTCCGGGTGGATCGAGCAGGGGTAGCGCCCGATTCAGCGCGTTGACGGCGAGCCCGTGGGCGGCCCGGGCCTGGTCGAGGTCGTGCACGAACATGAACTTCCCGAAGTGGAAGTAGGTGGCCGCTCGCGCGAGCGCCTCGCCGGCGCTGCGCTGGTGTCCGGCGGCCAGGGCGCTCTCGCCCAAGGCGACGTGCTCTCGGGCCTCGGCGCACCACGCGGCGCACCAATCATCCCACCGCTCGATGGATCCGGTGAGACGCTGGTAGTCGCTCGCGTCGACGCCGTTGGCGGTGAATCGCGGTCCCCAATTGGCAATCGCCGTCTCCAAAAGGTTGTCGGCCATTTTCCCCCGCCGTTTGTCGAATCGCTGCTGATGGTAACGGACAAATGGTCGAGGCGAACAGTGTGGGAGCGTTGAAAAGTTTTAATGGCGACATATCCCCTTTTGCCGCACCCGCGCTTGACGCCCTATGGGGCTGTCGTTAGGGTTGCCGCATCACTCACCGAGTGATCGGCTCCGGGTCTGTGCAGTGGGAGGGGGGCGTCGGAGTCGCTCGAACGCAGGGGGGAAACATGAACAAAAGAGCGAAGTTGTGTCGCGCGCTCGCTGTCACGTCGGTCGCGGCGTCGTCGGTGCTGATCGGGGTGACCACGAGCGGGGCCTCGCCCGGCTCCATCCCCAAGGGTCAAGCCGTCAAGATCGGCATCTCCCTGTCTCTCTCCGGTGACTTCTCCGCCGACGGACTGGCGTTCCAGCAGGGCTACAAGCTCTGGGCCGCCGACGTCAACAAGGTCGGCGGGCTGCTGGGCCACCAGGTGAGCCTCGACATCGCCTCCGACGCGTCGAGTCCCACGCAGGTGGTGACCAACTACCAGAAGCTGATCTCGTCGGACCACGTCAACCTCACGTTCGGTCCGTTCTCATCCCTGCTGACGCTGCCCGCGGCGCGCGCCGTGGAGCGCTACGGCTACGCCATGGTCGAGGGCGCCGGTGGTGCACCATCGGTCTTCGCGGCGAAGCTGCCGAACGTCTTTGACGTTGCGTTGCCGGTCGCCAACTCGTTGGCCCCCTTCGCGACCTGGGTCTCCTCACTGCCCGCGGCCTCGCGACCCACGACGGCGGCGTACGTGACCTCGAATGACCCGTTCACCGAGCCGCAGATCCCGGTGGCCCAGGCCATCATGGTCAAGGCCGGCATCAAGACCGTGTACAACCACGTCTTCCCGGCGGAGACCACCGACTACACCCCGATCGCTGACGCCGTGGCCGCGGCCAAGGCCCAGGTGGTCGTCCTCGGATCGGTCGACGTGCCGACGGTGTCCGCCTTCATGCAGGCCTTCGAGCAGGCGCACTACAACCCGAAGGTCTTCATCGCGACGGCCGGTCCCGACCAGGGAGCCGCCTTCGTGAAGGCGGTCGGCGCCGCCAACACCGATGGCGTGATGGTGCCCAACTCGTGGTACGGACTCGCCGCGAACCCGCAGAGCCTGAAGATGGTGGCTGAGTACATCAAGGCGAACGGTGGCACCGCCGCCGGTGTGAACGCGGACGTCGCGGAGGCCTACGCCGTGGGCCAGGTCGTCGCCGCGGCCGTGAAGGCCACCGGCGGATTCGACAACGCCAAGATCATCCGGTACCTCCACTCGGGCGTGACCATTACGACGGTGCTCGGCAAGGTCAAGTTCGACTCGTTGGGCGAGAACCCGTACATGACGGCCTACACGTTCCAGTGGCAGGGCACCAAGGGGACCTCGTTCGTCCAGGTGAATCCCGTCGGCGACAAGAACTCGGTGAAGATCGAATTCCCGAAGCCGGTGTGGGGAAAGTAGTCCTTGAACGGCACTGCGCTCGTTCACGCCGTCATTGACGGCGTCATGACGGGCTCGGTCTATGCCCTCATGGCGACGGGGTTGACCCTCATCTTCGGAGTCATGGACATCATCAACGTGGCCCAGGGGATCCTGGTCATCCTCGGGGCCTACCTGAGCTACGCCCTCTCGGTGCACTTCGGGATCGACCTGTTCGTCGGTCTCGCGATCACGATCCCCACGCTTTTCGTGGTGGGGATCGTGATCGAACGGGCCTTCATCGGACGTCTCAAGGGTCCCGAGAAGACGGCGATGTCGATCCTCGTGACCTACGCGGTGTCTCTCCTCATCGAGGGCGCCCTCAACATGATCTTCTCGACCAACGTCGTCGAGCTCCACGCCTGGTACGTCAACCGGTCCTTCCGGATCTTCGCCATCTGGTTCCCGTACATCTACGTGTTCGGATTCGTGCTGGCGACGATCCTCTTGAGCGCGCTGTACTTCATGCTGTACCGGACCAGATTCGGCGCGAGCGTGCGGGCGTCGTTGGCCGACCAGACCTCAGCGGCGCTCGTCGGCATCGACGTGCGCCGGGTCTCCACCATCTGCTTCGGCCTGGGCGTCGCCGTGACCGCCGCGGGCGGGATGGTGTTCGGGGCGACGAACGCCTTCAACGCGAGCACCAGTTACGACCTGATCTCGCGGCTGCTGATCATCATCGTGCTGGGCGGGATGGGCAGCCTGGTCGGCGCGCTGGTGGCCGCGATCGGCATGATCATGATCGAAGACGTGGTCTCGGTGGTGTGGTCGCCGCTCTGGTCGACGATGGTGTTCTTCCTGGTCCTCGTGGTGGTCCTGTCGATGCGTCCCCAGGGGCTCTTCGGCAAGACGTCGGTGAGGGTTGCGTGAAGCAGCGGAGGAATCTGTGGTGGCTGGTCGCCCTGGTGGCCTTCGGCGCCTACCCGCTGGTCGTCACCAACCCCACCTGGACCACGATCGCCGTCTTCACCCTCATCTTCATGGCCTGCTCGACGTCGTGGAACATGTTCTCCGGGTACTCGGGCTACATCGCCCTGGGTTCGGGGGTCTGGTACGGGATCGGTGCCTACACCATGACCCTGTGCACCATCCATTGGCACCTGGCGCCCGGGGCGGCCCTCTTCTGGCTCGTCCCGCTGGGGGGTCTGCTGGCGATGGTCGCCGCGGTCCCCGTGGGCTGGGTGGTGCTGCGCGTGCGGCGCCACACTTTCGTCGTGATCACCATCGCCGTCTTCTTCGTGGCCCAGCTGAGCGCCATCAACGCCGGCTTCACCGGCGGCACCGGGGGCCAGTTCCTGCCCTTCATCCCCTGGGGGGCGTCCTACTACAACGTGCCCTTCTACTACGTCGCGCTGGGCATCGTGATCTTCATCACCGCCCTGTCGGCGCTCGTGCGCCGTTCGCGCTTCGGGCTTCAACTCCTGGCGATCCGCGACGACGAGGACCGGGCCCTGGGACTGGGCGTCAAGGTGGGGGCAGTCAAGCTCACCGGGTTCGCGATGTCGGCCTTCACCATCGGGATGTGCGGTGCCCTGTACGCGATGTTCATCGGCCAGATCTACCCGCAGTTCGTCTTCGACCCGCTGTTTGACATCTCCATCGCTTTGATGGCCTTCCTGGGCGGGTTGGGGACGCTCACCGGGCCGCTGCTCGGGGCCCTCGTCCTCGAGACGCTCCAGCAGTATCTGACCGTCTCCTTCTCCAACGGCTCGCTCTACCTGATTCTCTTCGGGTCCCTGTTTCTCATCGTGATCCTCTTCATGCCCCAGGGCATCGTGGTCGCGATCCGCGACCGGCTGTCCAACCGGGCCGAGCGCGAGCGCGCGGCGGTCGCCGCCAACGAGGCCGCCCTCGTGGGGGGCCGGTGATGCCCACGCTGTTGCGGGCAGCCGGCGTCAGCCGGGCCTTCGGCGGGGTCCAGGCGCTCAACGGCTGCTCGCTCGAGGTCGAGGCCGGCTCCGTCACCGGTCTGATCGGCCCCAACGGATCGGGCAAGACCACGCTGTTCAATGTGATCACGGGCTACGTGAAGCCCGACGCGGGTGTGGTCCAGTTCAACGGCCGCGACATCACCCGGGCCCGCCCCGACGCGGTGTTCGCCATGGGTATCGGCCGGACGTTCCAGTTGACCCGGATCTTCGCGCGCATCTCCGTCCTCGAGAACATGCTGGTGGCCACCCAGCGGGACGAGAGCTGGCTTCGGGGCCTCACCCGTTCGATGTCGTCGAAGGGCGAGGTCGAGGCCGCGATGGAGTGGCTCGAGTTCGTGGGCATCGCCCAGCTCGCCCACCTGCAGGCGGGCGCCCTCTCATTCGGACAGCGCAAACTGCTCGAGCTCGCCTACGTCCTCGTCGCCGACCCGGACGTCGTGCTGCTCGACGAGCCGGCGGGCGGAATCAACCTAACCCTGGTCAACGCGATCGCCGACAGGATCCGTACGCTCAATCGGGCCGGCAAGACATTCCTCATCGTGGAGCACAACATGGAGTTCGTCATGCGCCTCTGCGACACGGTGACGGTGATGCACCAGGGGACCGACCTGGTCACCGGCACCCCGGCCGAGATTCGCCGGGACCCGCGGGTGCTCGACGCCTACCTCGGCGGTGGCGACGACGACGAGTCACTGGAGGTGGCCAGTGGCTGAGACGGCGCCCTACCTTCGATTCGACGGAGTCGTCGCTGGCTACGGCGGCGGCGACGTCCTGAAGGGTGTCGACTTCGACGTCACCCAGGGCGGGGTCACGTGCATCGTCGGGCCTAACGGCTCGGGCAAGTCGACGCTGCTTAGGGCGGTGAGCGGCCTGGTCCGCCCGCGCCTGGGCCAGATCTGGTTCAAGGGGACGCCGCTGGTGGGCCTCAGCCCGCGCCAGATCCTGCGCCTGGGCATCGTGCAGGTGCCGCAGAACCACAGCCTCTTTCGCGAGATGACCGTGGACGAGAACATCGAGCTAGGGGCCTTTCTCGTCAAGGACAAGCGGGTCATCGCGCAGCGCAAGCAGGAGATCCGCGAGCTCTTTCCGGTCGTGGCGGAACGCGCCCGCGACAAGGCCGGGAGCCTGTCGGGGGGCCAGCAGCGCCTGGTGGAGTTTGCGCGAAGCCTGATGCTGGTGCCCGAGCTGGTGTTGCTCGACGAGCCGTCGATGGGGTTGGACCCCAAGACGCTGCGCTCCATGTTCGCCACCATCAGAATGATGAATAGCGTGGGGCGTACGGTGCTGCTCGTCGAACAGAACGCCCGGCTGGCGTTGCGCATGAGCCACGACGGCGTCGTGCTGGAGAACGGCCGGGTGCGGCTCCGCGGCACCGGCCACGAGGTCCTCAACAACCCCGAGATCGGGGCGCTGTACCTCGGCGGCTCGATCGAAGAGACCGCGGCCACGCCGAGTGGCGGCGGGGCCAGGGAGGCGCAGCTGTGAGCAACGACGACCGTCGCATCGGCTGGATCGGTTGCGGCCGGATGGGCACGGCCATGGCGCGGCGCCTGATGGGCGCCGGGCATGGCCTCACCGTCACGAACCGCACGAAGTCCAAGACCGAATCGCTCGCCCGACTCGGCGCGGTGGTGGTCGAGAGTCCGCGCGACCTCGCCGCGTGCGACGTGGTGTTCGTGATGGTCAGCGCCGATCGCGACCTCCTCGACGTCGTGACCGGGCCCGAGGGAGTCCTCGGCGACCCGGCGAGCGCGCCGTCGGTCGTGGTCGACTGCTCGACGGTCTCCATCGAGTCCTCGGCGGTGGTGCGAGGGGCCTGCGCCGAGCGGGGGACGGACTTCCTGGCCGCCCCGGTGAGCGGCAACCCCAAGGTCGCGGCCGCGGGACGCCTCACCATGGCCGTCTCGGGCCCGCGCGGCGCCTTCGACGAGGTGCGCCCGTACTTCGACGAGATGGGAAACGGCGCGACCTACGTCGGCGAGGGGGAGGTCGCCCGCCTGGTGAAGATCTGTCACAACATGATGCTCGGCATCGTCGCGCAGGCGATGTCCGAGATCACCGTCCTGGCCGAGCGCGGCGGGGTCGCGCGCAGCGCGTGGCTGGCGTTCCTCAACGACTCGGTGATGGGCTCGATATTCACCCGCTACAAGACACCGGCCTTGGTGAACCTCGATTTCACCCCGACCTTCACGCCGGTCCTGCTGCGCAAGGACTTCGACCTGGGCCTGGCGATGGCCCACGACCTCGACGTCCCCATGCCGCTGTCGGCGCTGAGCACGCAGATCGTCCTCAGCGCCATCGGGGCGGGGCGTCGTGACGACGATTTCGCGGTCATCTTCTTGGAGGCCGCCCGAGGGGCCGGGCTCATCCTGGAACCGGAGAACAAGGTGGTGGACGATGGGCTGGGGGCGACGTGACACGTGAGGGATTCGGACCGACCATGAATACGCCCGGGCACATGGGCGTCGACTTCGAGGTGCGCGTCGACTTCGATCGGCTGCGCTCCTACCGGCTCGCGCGCGCCCGCGCGGCCCTGGAGGCCAGCGACTTCGGCGCCCTGCTGCTCTTTGACTTCTACAACATCCGGTACGTCTCGGGCACGTGGGTGGGCGGGGCCCTGGGCGACAAGATGACGCGCTACTGCCTCCTGATCCGCGGCGGCGAGCCCGTCGTCTGGGATTTCGGGTCGGCCGCGCGCCACCACCAGCTCTACGCGCCGTGGCTCGAGCCCGACAACTGCCGGGCCGGGATGCTCGGCCTGCGCGGAGCGATCGCCCCCGAGGCCGGGCTCTTCGCGTCCGCGGTCGCCGAGATCGTGGGCCTGCTGACCGACGCCGGGGTGGCGAGCCAGCCGGTGGGCGTGGACATCGTCGAGCTCCCCTTCCTCTTCGAGATGCAGGCCGCCGGCGTCGAGGTCCGCGACGCCCAGCAGACGATGCTCGACGCGCGCCAGATCAAGAACCCCGACGAGCTCATGCTGCTCAGCCAGGCCGCGGCCATGGTCGACGGTGTCTACCAGGACATCTTTGAGGCCCTCAAGCCGGGGGTGCGCGAGAACGAGATGGTGGCGCTGGTCAACCAGCGCCTGTACCAGATGGGCTCGGACCAGGTCGAGGCGGTCAACGCCGTCTCCGGCGAGCGGTGCAATCCCCACCCCCACAACTTCACCGACCGGATCATCCGGCCCGGCGACCAGGCCTTCTTCGACATCATCCACTCGTTCAACGGGTACCGGACCTGCTACTACCGGACCCTCGCCGTGGGCAGCGCGACGCCACCCCAGCACGACGCCTACTCCCAGGCCCGGGAGTGGATGGACGCGGCCATCGACCTGGTGCGCCCCGGGGTCGGCACCGACGAGATCGCCCGACTCTGGCCCAAGGCGACCGACTTCGGCTTCGCCGACGAGATGGCCGCCTTCGGCCTGCAGTTCGGCCACGGGCTCGGGCTCGGGCTCCACGAGCGCCCGGTCATCAGTCGCCTGAACAGCCTCACCAACCCGATCGAGCTCCAGGTCGGCATGGTCTTCGCCCTGGAGACCTACTGCCCGGCCACCGACGGCACCTCGGCCGCGCGCATCGAGGAGGAGGTCGTCGTCACCGAGCAGGGGACGGCGATCCTGACCAGATTCCCGGCGCAGGAGCTGATGATCGCCAACCGCTACTAGGAGAGAGATGACGACGACCGACACCACCGCCGACCTGGTGACGCGGCTCGGCCTGTACCGCGCGCAGGTGGCCATACGCCAATTCGAGCAACGCGCCTACGACCTGTTCCTGGAGAACCTGGTGAAGGGGACGAGCCACCTGTCGCTGGGCCAGGAGGCGAGCGCCGCCGGCTTCGCCGCGGCGATGCGGCCCGACGACTGGACCTTCGCGACCTACCGGGGTCACGCCCACACCCTGGCCCGCGGGGTGCCGATGACCCCGGTGCTGGCCGAACTGCTGGGCCGGCGCAACGGCCTGATGGCCGGCAAGGGCGGGTCGATGCACCTCACCAGCGTCGAACACGGGGTCATGGGCTCCTACGCGATCATCGGGGCGCACCTGCCGATCGCCTGCGGGGCGGCCTGGAGCGCCCAGTACCGCGGAACCGAGCAGGTGGCCGTCTGCTTCTTCGGCGACGGCACGGTCAACATCGGCGCCTTCCACGAGGCGCTCAACTTCGCGGCGGTCTGGATGCTGCCGGTGGTCTTCGTCTGCGAGAACAACCTCTGGATGGAGTACACCCGCACCAGCGACGTCACCGCCGTGGCCCGCCCGGCGGCCGACCGCGCGAGCGCCTACGGCTTGGCGTCCATCGTGGTCGACGGCAACGACGCCGACGCCGTCTTGGAGGTCGCCGCGGCGGCCATCGCGCGCGCCCGCGCCGGCGAGGGGCCCAGCCTCATCGAGGCCGAGACCTACCGCCACGGCGGCCACTCGCGGGCCGACCCCGGCAAGTACCGGCCCGACGACGAGGTCGCGGAGTGGCTGGCCAAGGATCCCGTCGTGCGCTACCGCGCGCGACTCGTCGAGGTCGGCGTGTCCGAGGGGGAGTTGGCGGCCATCGAGTCCGAGGTGGCCGACGAGGTCGACCGGGCCACCGCCGAGGCCCGCGCCGGGGCGGTCCCGGGCGAGGACCTGCTGATGAGCAACGTGTGGGCGGACGGAGGATCCTCATGGCGCAACTGACCTATCGGGAGGCGATCGCCCGGGGAATCGCCCAGGAGATGCGACGAGACGACACCGTGGTCCTGCTGGGCGAGGACGTGGCAGCCGCCGGGGGCGTCTTCAAGGGGACCGTCGGGCTGTTGGAGGAGTTCGGGCCGCGACGGGTCCGGGACACGCCGATCAGCGAGCAGGCCATCCTGGGCGCCGCGATGGGTGCGGCCATGACCGGGCTGCGCCCGATCGCCGAGATCATGTTCTCGGATTTCTTCGCGGTGTGCTGGGACATCGTGGCCAACGAGATCGCCAAGTCGCGCTACATGACCAACGGCCAGCTCTCCTTTCCCCTGGTGATCCGCTCGGGCAACGGCGGCGGTCTGCGCTTCGGCGCCCAGCACTCCCAGAGCGTGGAGAACTGGGCGATGATGGTCCCGGGCCTCAAGGTGGTGGTGCCCTCGACCCCGGCCGACGTGGTCGGCCTGATGGCCGCCGCGGTGCGCGACCCCGATCCCGTGGTCTTCCTGGAGGCCAAGGCCCTCTACGCGACCAAGGGCGAGGTGCCCGAGGGCGAGATCGTGGACGCGCTGGGTTCCGCGCGCGTCGTGCGCCAGGGCGCCGACGCCACTCTGGTGGCGCTCGGGCTCATGGTGCCGCGGGCGATGGCCGCGGCGGCGGAGCTGGCCGCGTCGGGCGTCGACTGCACGGTGGTCGACGTGCGGTCGCTGGTGCCGCTCGACACCGAGACGATCCTGCGCGAGGTCACGTCGACCGGGCGGCTCTTCACGGTGGAGGAGAACCCGCGGCTCTGCGGCTGGGGAGCAGAGGTCGCCTCGATCGTGGCCGACGAGATCTTCTTCGACCTCGATGGCCCGATCGTGCGGATCACGACGCCCCACATCCCCCTGCCGGCGGCCGACGCCCTGGAGGACATGGCCCTGCCGTCGGTGGAGCGGATCGTCACGACGGTGGCCAAGGCGATGGACACCTAGGCGGGGTGCCGCCCGGCTTAACCTGGCGCCATGAAGCACGCCGACTCCATCGACATCGCCGTCCGCCCCGCCGTCGCCTTCGCCGCCCTGGCCGATCTGCCGGCGATGGGCCGGCGCTCGCCCGAAAACACGGGCGGCGTCTGGCTGGGGGGCGCCACGGGGGCGTCCCGGGGGGCCCGGTTTCGTGGTACCAACGCCCACGGTGAGGACACCTGGGCGACCGTCGCCACGGTCAGCGACTTCGATCCACCGCGCCGGTTCGCCTTCGACGTCACCTACGGCAAGCTCAAGGTCGCGCGGTGGGTCTACGACGTCGAGGAGACCGCCGCCGGGTGCCGGGTGACCGAGCACTGGACCGACCAGCGCGGCGCCGTCCTGAAGCGCCACGCGGCGACGCGCGCCTACGACCGCGACGAGTTCACCCGTGAGTCGATCCGCGCGACCCTGGAGAACCTGAAGGCCGAGCTCGAAGCGCGCGAGACGTAGTCCGGCGGGTACCGCGACCACGTGACCGCCGACACCCTAGCCACCATGGCGCGGTCGCTGGCGCCGGCGCCGGCCGACGTGGCGGCCCGCGTCACCGGCTGCTCGGCGTCCGAGTTGGGGGCGGCATTGGCGGAGGTGGGCTTCGACCGGGCCGCGCGCGATGAGGTCGCCGCCGAGTGGGACGGCGTTCGCCGCGACGACCGCCTCGCCGCGGTGCTCGCCCGGGTGGTGGCGTCGGTCGAGGCGGCGCGGGGGGCGCCGGCAACGCCGCTCTTCATCTGGCCCGATCTCGACGAGGCCGGGCCGGCCGGCCGCCTCTTCTACCTCTACGTGATCGCCCTCTGCGCGCCGGGGGCGCGCCGGTACCTCACCTCGGTCGGCGTGCCGGACGACGTGGTGGACACGACGTTCGCCTCCTTCGTCCACCACGCAGCGATCCACCGGCGCAAGTGGGGCACGAACGGCGTCGACGCCGGGTGGTGGCAGCTGCTGGCCCTGCGCGGCGAGCTGCTCGAGATCGGCCGCTTGCAGTACCACTACCTGGTGACGGGCGTGTCCACGCTCAGCCCCGTCCCCTGGTACGACGAGGAGCAGGCCGCCGCGCGAGGCGCGGGTTTTCGCCGCGGCGACGTCCAGTTCGGCCTGCACATCCCCGAGGGGCCGGGCTTCGACCCGGCCACGATCGACGACTCCCTGTCGCGGGCCCGGGCCGTGCTGGGCGCGGTGTGGCCCAGCGACCGGCGACGCCTGGCGTCGTGCATGAGCTGGCTGCTCGACGACGCCCTCGGCCATTACCTCCCGGCGACGAGCAATATCCTGGCCTTCCAGCGGCGCTTCACGATGGTGCCCGGGGGCTACGACGACGACGCCGACACGCTCGAGTTCGTCTTTCGCCGCCCCGGCGTCGCGCTGGAGGAGTTGCCCCAGCGCACCACCCTGGAGCGCGCGATCGTCGCGCGGCTCCGCGAGGGTGGCCACTGGCGCGCGCGCACCGGCTGGTTCGACTTCGACGCGGCGACCTAGGTGTATCTGGCCATCACGTTGGTGTCAGCCGGCTGATCGGCGGCCGTCCTCCAAGAGCGCTGTGGGGTCGCCGGTAGTTATAGCGCGTGAGCCAGACGCCGAGCGCTCGGGTGCGTTCAGCGCTGGAGGTGAAGAT
>JBIOFE010000025.1:0-30683 GCA_044446745.1 Acidimicrobiales bacterium | reverse complement strand
GGCCCTCCCCGATCGACGCGGCGCGCGCCGCGGCGGCGCGCGCCGTGACGACCAGGGGGTTGACGCTGCCGTGCTGGCCGTAGAAGGGGATCGGCGGCGCGCGGGCCAGGGCCCGGTCGAAGAGCGCCCGGCCCGCGCCGTACGAGCCGGTGAAGCCGACCGCCGTAACGAGCGGGTCCTCGACCAGGTCGACCCCGGCTCGCAGGCCGTAGACCAGGCCCAGCGTCCCCGGCGGCGCCCCGCCGGCGCGCAGCGCTCGCTCGATCGCCGCGAAGGCGCGCTGGGAGGTCGCCGGGTGCGCGGGGTGGGCCTTGACCACCACCGGACAGCCGGCGGCCAGCGCCGACGCGGTGTCGCCCCCGGGCACCGAGAAGGCCAGCGGGAAGTTGGAGGCGCCGAAGACCGCCACCGGGCCGAGGGGCTCGAGCTGGCGGCGCAGGTCGGGCAGCGGACCCATGGGCGTGTCGCGGGCGTGGTCCACGCTGGCTTCGAGGAACGCGCCGTCGCGCACCACCCCGGCGAAGAACCGGAACTGGAAGCACGTGCGCCGCAGCTCGCCGGCCAGACGGGTCTCGCCCAGCGCGGTCTCGCGGTCGGCCGTGGCCACGAGGACCGACGCGTCCTCCTCCAGCGCGGACGCGACGGATTCCAGGAGCGTGGCGCGCTCGGACAGGTCGAAGGCGGCGAACGCCGGGGCGGCCGTCGCGGCGGCGGCCGTCGCGGCGGCGACGTCGGCGCCGTTCGACTCGTCCACGCCGACCGGCGTCGCCTCGCCGGTCGCCGGGTTGGTGGACAGCACCCGGGTCACCGCTCCGCCCTCGCGGTCTTCACGGCGCCGGGGCGTGGCGCAGCGTGGCGCCGGTGTCAGGGTCGAAGAAGTGGAAGTGCGCGGCGTTGAGCTCGAGGGTGACGTTCTGGCCCTCGGCCACCTCGGCGCGCGCGCCCAGACGCGCCACACCGCGCGAGCGCCGGCGCCGCGGCGTCCCGTCCTCGTCCGCCGCCTCGCTCTCGACGATGGCGGTGTCGGCGCCGAAGGACAGGTAGGCCAGCTTCTCGCTGCCCAACGCTTCGCGCAGCTCCACGGTGGCGCGAAGCCGCACGTCGCCCTCGCCGCTGGACAGCGCCAGGTCCTCGGGTCGGATCCCGAAGATGACCCGGCCGCCCAGGTAGGGCGTGAGGGCGTGGCTCTCGCGATAGGCCGACGGCAGCGCCAGGGACTGGTCGCCGACGCGCAGCACCCGCTGGCCACCCTCTTCGCTGAAGTCGGCCACGATGAGGTTCATCGGGGGCGAGCCGATGAAGCCGGCCACGAACTCGTTGACCGGGTGGTCGTAGAGGTCCTGGGGCGTGGCCACCTGGTGCAGGACGCCGTTGCGCATGACCGCCACCCGGTCGCCCATGGTCATCGCTTCGGTCTGGTCGTGGGTGACGTAGATCGTCGCCACACCCAGCATGCGCTGGATGCGGGTGATCTCGGTGCGCATCTCGACGCGCAACTGCGCGTCGAGGTTGGACAGGGGCTCGTCCATCAGGAACGCCTGGGGCTCGCGCACGATCGCCCGGCCCATCGCCACGCGCTGTCGCTGGCCGCCCGACAGCGCCTTCGGCCGGCGTCCGAGATACTCGGTTAGCCGCAGGATCTCGGCGGCCTCACGAACGCGCCGTTCGATCTCGGCCTTGGGCACGTTGCGCACCCTGAGGGCGAATCCCATGTTCTGGCCCACGGTCATCTGCGGATAGAGCGCGTAGTTCTGGAACACCATGGCGATGTCGCGGTCCTTGGGCAGGACGTTGTTGACCACCCTCCCACCGATCGAGACGGTCCCGTCGGTAATCTCCTCGAGCCCCGCGACCATGCGCAGCGCCGTCGTCTTGCCGCAGCCCGACGGGCCGACCAGCACCATGAACTCGCCGTCGGCGACGGCGAGGCTGAGGTCGGTCACGGCCGTGACGCCGCCGGCGTACGTTTTCTGGACCCGGTCAAAGACGATCTCCGCCACTACTCACTCATCCTCATCGATCGATGCCCAGCGTCAAGCCGCGCACCAGGAACCGCTGGAAGCCGAGGTAGACGATCATCGCCGGCAGGGCCGACACGAGAGAACCGGCCATGAGCTGCGGGATGGACGTGGTCCGGCCGGCGGCCAGGGCGGCCAGTCCCACCGTGATCGGCCGCTCCGCCGGATTCTGCAGGAAGAGCAGGCCGACCAGCAGGTCGTCCCAGATCTGGATGAACTGCAAGACGGTGACCGTGGCGATGGCCGGCAGGGCCATCGGCAGGGCCAGGCGCCACAGGACGCCCCAGTAGCCCAGGCCGTCGCAGATCCCCGCCTCGATCAGCTCGTCGGGCACGCGACGGAAGTACGTCGTGAAGAGGAAGATGGCGAACGGCGTGCCGAGCGCCGCGTAGACCAGGACCGCCCCGAGGTAGCCGTTGGTCAGGCCGAACTTGGCCACGTTGACGTACTCGGGGATGAGGATCGCCTGCAGCGGCACCATCATGGCGCTGACCATCCCGAGGAAGAGGAGGTTGCCGAAGCGGTACTGGAGCTTCGCGAACGCGAAGCCGGCCATGACGCCCACGACGAGGATGATGGCGATCGACGCGGAGCACACGATCGTCGAGTTGAGGAGCTGCTGGTAGATGGGCATCGTCGAGGCGAGCTGGTGCCAGCTCTGCGTCGAGGTGCCGTGGCCCGCCAGGTACTGGTTCTCGGTCTTGAAGCTGGTGACCAGCATGACAAAGAAGGGGTAGAGCATGACGATCGCCATCAGAACCATGGCGACGAAGATCGCCGTGCGCGAGGCCGTGCGCCGCCGTGACGACGTCACGCGCGCGGTGCTCGGAGCGACGATCGTGCTCATCAGTCGTTCGCTCCGATGAGCCGCAGCTGGACGATGCCCACGACCGCGGTGATGAGGAAGAGGATGAGCCCGTAGAGCGCCGCCGTTCCGAACTGGCTCTGGCTGAAGCCGGTCTGGTACACGAGGAACTCCATCGTCGTCGTGGAGTACCCCGGCCCGCCGCCGGTCATGACGAAGATGAGGCTGAAGAGCGCCGAGAACGCCGAGATGACCGTCATGACGAACGCCAGCTGGATGAACCGGCTGAGGTGGGGCAGCGTGATGTGCCGGAAGATGCTCCACGACCCGGCCCCGTCGATGCGCGCGGCCTCCTCGAGACTCGTGTCCAGCGTCGCCAGACCGGTCAGGAAGAGCATGGTGTTGGTGCCGATGGTCGAGAAGACGAAGGTGATGCCCAGGGCGATCAGGGCCGTCGACTCCGAACCCAGCAGGTCGGTGTGCGCGCTGGTGAGGCCGACGTGGTGCAGCAGCGAGTTGAGGGTGCCCGAGTACGCAAAGAAGTGCTCCGCGACCAGCCCGATCACCACCCACGAGATCGCGGTGGGCAGGAAGTAGATCGACCGGAAGACCTTCCAACCGGCCACGCGCTGATGCAGCAGGACCGCGACGGCCAGCGGGATGGCCAACGCGAAGGGCACTGAGAGCAGGAGGAGCGCGTTGTTCTCCAGCGCCCGCCACATCGTCGGGTTGTGCAGCGCCTGCCACCAGGTCGACGGACCGACCCACGTCGTCGTGAGGCCGTCCCAGTACGTCATCGAGTAGTAGATCGCCTGGAGGATGGGCCAGACGATCAAGAGGCCGACCAGGACGAACGCCGGGACCGTGAGCAGGACGCCGACCCGCCGACGCCGACGCGTCAACGGCGACGCCGCCGGACGGCGCTGGAGGCGCGCCGGTGCGTCCGGCAACAGGAGGGCGGGGCTCGTGGTCACGCTGTCGCTCTCGACGGGGCGGCGAACGGGCCGGCGCGGCGTCCACCGCGCCGGCCCGTTGCGCTACCGAGGGTTAACCGGAGTACTGACTGCCCCGCTTGGAGGCCGGCAGCTGGAAGAGCGTCTGCTTCATGTTCGCGAGCGCGCCCTGCGGAGTGTCCTGGCCGTTCAGGACCGTCGTCAGCACCTTGGAGCCGGCGTTGACCACGTTGCCCTGGATGACGTTGTCCAGCATGGGGTACGCCGTCAGGCCGCCCTTGGTCACGAAGTTCAGCATCTGCTGGTTCACCGGGTTGCTCGTCATGACACCGGTGAGGTCCGGAATCAGGCCCGCGGCGTTGATGATGCCGGCCGCCTTGGTCGTCGCCATGAACTCCAGGAACTTGACGTCCTGGGCCATGTGCTTCGAGTACGACATGATGCTGAGCCCGTCGCCCGGGAACTGCACCACGCCCTTGATGGGCGCGTTGGAGAACGGCGGAACGAACGCCGCGACCTTCGAGCCCATGGCCTTGGTGAACGTGAGGGTGTCCCAGGTGCCGTCCATGATCATGGCCGCCTTACCGTTCTCGAAGTCCTGGATGTTGGTGGTCTTGGTCAGGACGTCGGTGTTGGTGCAGCCCATCGTGTAGAGCTTGTGCCAGCTGGCCAGCGCCGCCATGTTGGCCGACGAGGTCCACGGGATCGAGCCGTTGTACAGACCCTTCCACTGGCTGACCGAGTAGTTGCCGATCATCATGTAGCTGAGGTCGTACCACGGGTAGAACTCGGCCCCGAGCGCCTGGCCACCGTTGCCGTAGGTGAAGGGCGTGACGCCGATCTTCTTCAGCTTGGTGCAGGCCGCGTAGAGCTGCGACCAGTCCGTGGGCACGGACGTGACGCCGGCCCTGGCGAACAGGCTCTTGTTGTAGAACCCGATGTAGAACTGGGTCTGGAACGGCTGGACCAGCGGACCGTTCGCCGCGTTGAGTCCGGGCGACATCCACGAGAGCCCGCCGAGCTTGGCCAGCGTCGCCGCCGGGACCTTGCCCTTGAGGTTCACCAGGTAGCTCGAGTACTGGAGCGTGAAGAGCCCCGTCCACATGACCGCGAGGTCCGGGCCGTTCTTCGAGATTGCCGCGGCCTGCAGTAGGGCGAAGTAGTTGCTCGCCGGCTGGGACACGACGTTCACCTTGATGGAGGGATTCTCCACCGTGAATTCGTGGGCCAGCGCCGTGAGCGCGGCGGTGGCCTGGTTCGTTCCGCCGTAGTTGTGCCAGAGGGTGATCGTGGTCGTGCCCGAGCTCCCCCACGACGGACTAGCGGTCAGCACGCTGCCGGTGAGAAGTGCGGCGGCCACGAGGGCCCCTGCACCCCTCCTTCTTGACAAGTTCATAACGGTTCCCCTCTTTTCTCGACGACCGCCTCCCTGGCGACCGCCCCCTTCATTGACGTCACGTCAATCAAGACCTCCCCACCACCGGCTCGTCGAGCCGGGGCGCCTCACCTGGCGTGCCCGCCAGGAAATCGAAGTCGCAGCCGTCCGGTGCCTGTTGCACGTGGGCCGCGTAGAAAGAAAGATACCCACGCCCGGTGGGCCGCGGCAGGGCGGTCCCGGCGCGACGGCGCGCCAGCTCCTCGTCGGCGACCTCGAGTTCGATGAGTCCGCCGTCGGCGTCCACGCTGATCACGTCGCCGTCCTCGACCAGCCCGAGGGGGCCGCCGACCGCGGCTTCCGGCGCCACGTGCAAGAACACGGTGCCGAAACTCGTCCCGCTCATGCGCGCGTCGGTCACCCGCACCATGTCGGTCACGCCGCGGGCCAGAAGGTCCGGGGGCAACGAGACCATCCCCCACTCGGGCATACCGGGTCCCCCGACCGGTCCGGCGCCGCTGAGCACGACGACGCTGGCCGGGTCGACCGCGCGCGGCGAGGATCCAAACGCCTCGGCCTCACCGGCCGAGCGCAGGACGACCGCGGGGCCGCGGTGGCGCAACAGGGCGGGCGTGGCGGCCGATCGCTTGATGAGCGCGCCATCCGGCGCCAGGTTGCCGCGCACGACGCGAAAGGCGCCGTGGGCGTCGACCGGGTCGCGCCTTGAGCGAATCACGCCGCTCGGCTCGCGAGCCCCGGCCGCGACCTCGCCGAGGGTCATCCCCGACGCCGTCGTCACGGTGCCGTCGAGCAGGTCGCCCATGGCACGCCAGAGCGTCGGCGTACCGCCGGCGAGGTCGAAGTCCTCCATCAGGCCCGCCCCGGTCGGCTCGACGTCGACCAGGACCGGCACCGCGCGACCCGCGTCGTCGAAGTCCTGCAGCGACAGGTCCAGGCCGAGGCGCCGAGCCAGCGCGGTCAGGTGGATCACCGCGTTGGTCGAACCCCCGGCCGCGCTCAGCACGCGCGCGGCGTCGACGAACGCTGCTCGCGGGATCGACGCCGGACGCAGATCGGCGCGCACCATGGCCACGGCGCGCAGCCCGGCCGCGCGCGCCACCTCCGCGTGGCGGTGGTCGCCCGCCGGGATCGACGTGGACCCGGGCCAGGCCAGGCCCAGCGTCTCGGCCGCGACACCCATCGACGACGCGGTGCCCATCGTGTTGCACGTGCCGCGCCCCAGGGCGAGCGCGGCCTCGAACTGCGCCCACGCGTCGTCGTCGAGCCGTCCGGACCGGCGCTCGTCCCACGTGCGCCACAGGTCCGTGCCGGTCCCGACCCGTCGGCCCCGGAAGTGGGCCACGGGCCGGGGGCCCGCGACCACCAACAGGGTCGGCAGGTTGGCGCTGAACGTGCCCATCAGTCCGGCCGGCACCGACTTGTCGCACGCCGCCAGCACGATCACCCCGTCCAGGGGCAGGCTGCGCAGCGACTCCTCGACCTCCATGGCCACCAGGTTTCGGTAGAGCATGGCGGCGGGCTTCATCAGGTCCTCGCCCAGGGACATCACCGGGAACTCCACGGCGACGCCGCCGGCCTCCTCGACGCCGGCGCGTAGGAACGGCACCAGATCGACCAGCGGCTGGTTGCACGGGTTCAGGTCCCCCGCCCCGTTGGCCAGTCCGATCACCGGCGTGCCCGAACGCGGACGGGGATTGCCGCCCATCGCCAGGGCCACGCGCGCGTCGAGGGCGACCTCGTCGTCGCCGTCCAGCCAGGCCGCGGAGCGCAGGGTCACGGGACGGGGACGCCGATCCCCGCGGCACCCGGCTCACTGACCGCCACCTTCTCGTCCGAGCGGCGCAACCACTCCATCGAGATCGCGGCCCGGCGGACCTTCTCGCGCACGTTCTCCACCACGTCGCTCATGAGGTGGTACCCGGCCGGGTAGACGGCGCGCGCGTTGCGCAGGCCGTACTTGGCGTAGAGGGGCGCGGCCACGAGGACCATCTCGGTGACCTCGTGACCTCGCACCATCCCACCCAGCGCGTCGGGGGCCTCGAGGTAGAGGTCGATCGGCGTGGGCGCGAAGGCGCGCATCTCGGCTAATTCGAGCAGCGACAGGTCCGAGGGCACGTTGATCGTCGTCGCGCCCAATTCGGCCAGTTGCTTGAAGCTGACCGGGTTCGACGGCGCCAGGACCGCGGAGGCCTTGAAGACCAGCTCGCCGGGCAGCTCGCCGGCGCGGACCAGGGTGACCAGGATCTCGAGGAATCCGACGTCGGCCACCAGGAACCCCCGGATTCCTCGCTCGACCGCGCGCGTCACGTCTTCGAGGGCGTAGCGCAACTGGTGCAGACCCCGCAGGTGGCCCGACAGAGCGCGCCCGTCGCTGGCGTGCACGGTCCCGCCCACGCCGAACTCCTCGCGGGGTCCGATGAAGAGGTTGACCTCGAGGCCCCGATCGGCCCCCATGAGGACCATCTCGCGCAACTCGGCCTCGCTGAGCAGCATGGCCCCGCTGCCCTGAGAGACGCGGTGCACGACCAGGCCGAGCGCGTCGGCTTCGGCGAGCACGGCGCGCAGCGCGGCCGGATTCTCGACCGAGGGGATCTCCACGCGCAGTTGCGCGCCGTCCGGGAAGCGCGCCTCACTGCGCGCCAGGGAAACCTCGACGGACCCGATCGCGCGTTCGAGTCCCGCCGATCCGCGCGGCGTCCCGCGACCCACAATCCTGTCCTCTTCGCTCATCGCGCCCCCTTCATCGCACCCAGACCGCCGCGCCCGACCTCGGTCCCGCGCGCCGCGGCCACCCGCCGCCATCGGTCAGCAGGCGCAGACCGTCCTCGTCAACGAGGTAGGTGTCCTCGATCTTGGCACCGCCCGACAGGCTCGGATTCCAGGCCACGGCCGTCGCGGTGTCCACGGTCTCGCTCCACCACGGGCTGGCGCTCGACGTCGGGGCGAGCTCGAACTCGCGCTGGGCGTAGCCGATGGGCCCACCCTGGAAGTGCTCGCGCCAGGCGTCGGGCGCGCCGGCGCGGCCGTACGCGTCGCCGAGCGCGCGGTAGGCGTCGCCCCACGTGACTCCGCGCCGCGTGGCGTCCAGGACGGCTTGGTGGATCTCGTCGCAGAGGGCCAGGCGCTCCTCGAGCCGCTCGTCGCGTTGCGTCGCTGCCAGTCGGGTGAGGGCGACGTGCAGACCCTGGTAGCGCGCCACCACCACGACCATCAGCAGCGAGGCCACCGGACGGCCGCCGGCCAGTGGGTGACGGAACGACCGGACCCGGTCGTCGCCCCCGACGATCAGGCAGACCGCCTCGGCGCCGGCGCGCTCCAGGTCGGCCTGCACCAACGCGGCCACGTCGCGGTCGGTGGAGACCCCGGGACGCCATGCGTGGGCCGCCCCCTCCACCGCGCCCGTGGCGACGCCGGCCAGCGCGCTCAGGACCGCGACCTCCCCGGTTCCCAGGGCCAGCCGCGCACCGATCAACTCGGTGGTGACGTCCTCGCCCTCACCCCCGTCGGCGAGACAGGTCGCGAGGGGGGCGCCGACGATTCGCTCCACGGCGTCGGCGTGACCTCGCGGCTCGAACCACGGTGCGCCGACGATCTCGAAGTCCAGGCCGTGAGCGCTCGACTCGGCCGTCAGGCGCGGCACCTCCACGGAGCTCACGACCAGCGTGGTCCCCGCGTCGCGCACCACCACCCACACCGGGTCGACACCGGCCACACGGTCGATGGGTTCCGAGACACCGCCGGTGGCCCACGCCACGGCGCCGACCGACGAGAGCACCAGGGTGCGCCCGTCGTGTCGCTCGCGCAGCGCCGAAATCCGCCGCCGGGCGTGGTCGACCCGGGTCCGCCGAACCTCTTCGATGTTCGGAATCACAGAACCCCGTTCGCTGAATCGAAACAGTAGTCAAGCATCAATCGCCTTCGAGGTCAACCATCTCCAGTTACGTTATCGCGACTCGCTACTATGTTCGTTAATGCCGAACAATATGGTCGTCGATCGCTACCAGGTTCAAAGCGTCGCGCGGGCGATGGAGATCCTCGAGCTGGTGGCCTCGGCCGGGGAAGGCGGACTCTCGCTCACCGAGATCTCCCACGGGGTGGGCATGGCCAAGAGCTCCACCATCGCGGCGGCGCGCACGCTCGCGCGCTTCGGCCTGCTCCAGATCGACGACCCCGGTCCGCGGTACCGGCTGGGCCTGGCGCTGCTGCGCTACGGCGACCTGGTCGCCCAGCAGACCTCGCTGGGCAAGAGCGCCCTGCCCCTACTGCACCACCTGACCGAGACCACCGGACTCACCGCGCGGCTGGCCACCAGCGACCACGGCTACCCGGTCTTCGTCGAACGGGTCGACGGGCGCGGTGCGGTGCGCTTCCACACCCCGCTCGGCCAGCGCGAGCTGCCCCACGCGACGGCGGCGGGCAAGGTGATCCTCGCCTACCTCGCGCCCGGTGACGCGCAGCGGGTGATCGACGAGGCGGGGCTCCCCCGCCACACGGCCAAGACCCTCACCGACCCGTCGGCGCTGCAGCACGAACTCGAACGGGTGCGCCTGGTCGGTTACGGCGTCGACAACGAGGAGGAGTCCGAGGGCATCATCTGCGTGGGCGCGCCGATCTTCGACCACGCCGGGGGCTGCGTGGGCGCGATCAGCCTGACCGGGCTCAAGGTCGACATCCCCGAAGGCGACGTCGGGCGCCTGGGACACCTGGTGCGCGAGGCGGCCGACCGGCTTACCTCCATCCTCAGCGGTGGTCGCGCGTCGTGAGGGCCCTGGTCGTCACCGCCCCGGGCCAGGTTGATCTGCTCGACGTCGCGCCACCCACCCCGCGCGCCGACGAGGTCTTCGTGCGGCCCCTCATCGCCGGGCTGTGCGGCACCGACCTCGAGCTGATCGACGGCACGATCGACGCGGCCTACGTCCGCTACCCGCTGACGCTGGGCCACGAATGGGTCGGGCGGCTCCAGGTGGCGCGCGACCGCGCCCTCGTCGAGGGTGACGCGGTCGTCGTGGAGGGTGTCATCCCCGACGGGACCTGTCCGGCGTGCCGGCGCGGCGCCACCAACCTGTGCGCCACGTACGACGAGATCGGCTTCACGCGACCCGGCGCGCTGGGCGACCTGATCGCCGTGCCGGCCAACCTGCTTCACCGCCTCGCCCCCAACGTGGACCTGACCGACGCGGCCCTGACCGAGCCGATGGCGGTGGTGTGGCGCGCCCTGGGCCGGATCAACGGCGTCGCCGGCGCGCGCTGCCTGGTCGTCGGCGACGGGACGGTGGCCCTGTTGGGCGCCTACCTGTTGCGCCGCCTCGCGCCGGCCTCCGTCGACGTGCTCGGCGCGCGCCCGGCGCAGGCGCCGCTCGCCCGCGCCGCCGGCGCGGACCGCTTCCTGACGACGGCGACGGCGGATCGCTACGACGTGGTCGTCGAAGCCGCCGGACAGGGGGCGGCGGTCCAGAGCGCCCTCGACGCGGCGGCGCGCGGCGCGACGATCGTCCTGCTGGGATTGCCACCGCACGGCACGCGCGTCGCGGTGGCGCCCGACAGTCTGGTGAACGACGACCTCACCCTTCAGGGCAGTTTCAGCTACACCCGCTCAGCCTTCGGCGACGTTGTGCGACTGCTCAACGACGGCGCGGTCCGACCATCCTTCCTGGCGACGCACCGTTTCGCGCTGGCGTCGTGGGCCGAGGCGATCGCCACCCTGCGCGCGGTCCCGGCGGACCAACCCCGCGGCAAGGTGCTCGTTGATCTGACCGGCTGACGGCCCGGCACCGATCAGGCGGCGCTGAGCGAGTCGGGCGTCAGGCCGACGGAGCGAAGGAATCCGCGCACCTTGACCACCTGCTCCTCGGTCAGGTCGCGGGCACGCGTGGAACCGAAGGAGACGGTTGCGTTGTCGATCGTGACCGCCCAGTTGCCCCGGTGCGTCTCGTGCACCTCGCCGAATCGAGCGAGCAGTGAGCACACGTCGTGCCACTGGATGTTGTGGTTCATCGGGTGTCCGAAGATCTTCTGCACGGTGAGGCGGTGGCGGTGGTCCAGCTTGACCGGCATTCTCAACCCCCCCGAGGGCCGAGGTCAGCGCCCTCCCGGTCACTCTCCCCCCCGGCCGAGACCCTGTCAAGTAGTCCCACCACCTCCACGTGCTCGGTCATCGGGAAGAGGTCGAAGACCCGCAGGTCACGCAGGGTGTAGCCGCTGCCTAAGAAGACCCTAAGATCTCGCGCGAAGGTCGCCGCGTCGCACGACACGTAGACGAGGCGCCGGGGGCCCCGACGCACCAGCGCCGGCGCCACGCCGCGCGACAGGCCCTGGCGCGGCGGGTCCAGGACAACCACGTCGCGCGAGGCCACCGAGTCGTTCACGGCGCGTGACGACACCGACCACTCGCGAATGGTGAGATTCTTGAGTCCCTCGCCGTTCTCGCGCGCGTCTCGCGTGGCCGACGCCGATGACTCGACGGCGGTCACGCGGCCCTTGCGCCCAACCGCCACGGCGAGCGGCACCGCGAAGAGGCCCACCCCGCTGAAGAGATCGACCACCGAATCTCCCGGCTGCGGGTCGACCATCGCGGTGACCACGGCGAGCAGCGTGGCCGGCGCGGCGCGGTGCGACTGCCAAAACGACGTGGGGGACACGACGAAGCGTTGGCCGCCCACGGCCACCTCCGAGCGGGTCCCGACGGGCCGCGGTGTGCCGTCGAGCGCCCGCACGACGACGGCGTCGTCGCCGGCGCGCGCGGCGCGCGCCACCGCGAACACCTCCTCGTCGCCGATGGCCCGCAGCTCGACTTCGTCCGCCCCCGGCCAGGTGGTCGTGAACGCCGGGGCCAACCGCGAGTCGGCGATCCAACACGCATCCAGGGCGACGAGGTCGTGCGACCGGGTCGCGCGCAGCGCGAGGTGCCCGTCCGCGGTGACGGCGCAGCGCAGTCGCGTCCGCGATCCCGCGGCGGCGACGCCCGCGGCGGCGACCGTCACGTCGCGCGCGACGTCGGCAATCCGACGAAGGTGCTCGGCGACGACCGCCGCCTTCCAGGCGAGCTGCGCGTGCTCGGACGCGTGCTGCAGGTCGCAGCCGCCGCACCCCCCGGGGCGGGCGTAGGGACAGGGCGCGCTCACCCGCTCGGGGCTGGCCTCGATAACCTCGACGGCGTCGGCCCTCGCGAAGGAGCGGGAGCGGTCGGTGACCACGGCGCGCACCAGCTCGCCGGGCAGCGCGTGTCGCACGAAGACAACCCGCCCGTCGTCCAGGCGGCCCACCGCCCCACCAGTCGCCGGCCGCTTCACGCGCACCGTGGTGCTCACCGTCGGCGACTCGGGGCCGGCCATCGCCGCAGCCTAGGACCGGGGTGCCGACGCGGTGATGAGGCGCCCGCTAGGCGAGGCCGCCGCGCACGGGGACCGTCCAGTAGCCGCGAACTCCCGGCGCGCTGGCCCAGATCCAGTGCAGCGTCTCGGTCAACTTCGATCGGGTCAGGGTCACCAAGAGTCGCGTGAAGAAGGTGACGCCGTGGTTGGTCACCGGTCGCGACGCGACCACGGTGACGGGCCCGACCGGCTTCACGCTCGACGCGGCGCAGTTCGGCACGCACCGGTTCAGCATGTACTCACCGGCGCCGACACCGCGGGTGGCCGTCCACGCGGACCATCGCAGGTCCCCCAGGTAGGCGTTGTCGTCGGCGCAGGCGAGGACCACCTGAGTGGGCCGCGCCTGGTAGGCGGCGCTGCAGCCGGCGGCCGTGGCCAGCACCGGCGGCGCCGTCGACGTCGCCGCGCCGGCCACACCACACAGCGCGGCCAGCGCCAGGGCGCCCCCGGCGACCCCGCGACGCCACCGCGTCGCGCGCGCCCTCGACGTCGCCGTCACCGGTGCGACCTACGCCACCGACGCGGCGCCGACGTGTCGCAGCACGACGTCGATCAGGTCGACGACCCGACCTCGGGCCGCCGGAGTTTCGCGCGCGGTCTGCGCGACGAGCTCCGCCGGGTCGAGACCGAGGAATCGCGCGTCCTCGGCGCCTCCGGCGGCCATCCAGTCGGCCAGCTGATGCTCGTCGATCTCCGGGTGGAACTGCACGCCGACGTGGCGTCCCACCGCGAACGCCTGAACCGCCCGCGCACTGGTGGCCCACAGCTGGGCCGTCGGGGGCAGCGTGCACACGTCGAAGTGGTACTCGAACCACGGGCCCGGTCCGATGCCGGATCCGTTCACCGCGTCGATCGTGAACCACCCCACCTCGGGGTGCTCCGATCGGGCGACCTCGCCGCCGAAGTAGCGGCACAGGGCCTGGGCGCCGAAGCAGATGCCGAGGATGGGGATCGACCGAGCGTCGGCGTCGGCCACGACGTCCAGTTCGCGGCCGAACCACGCCTCCTCGACCGCCGGGTCGTACACGGCGTGCTTGGAGCCGAGGATGACCAACAGGTCGTAGCCGTCGACCGACGGCGTCGCGCTGGACTCGTCCATCATCGTCACGTCGAGCGTGAAGCCCCGGGCCTCGAGGGCGTCGCCCACCAGTCCGGGCCGGTCCTCGAGGTGGTGGCGCAGGACCAGGGCGCGGCTCACGGCGCGGACCCCTGAGACGTCTCGTCCATCCTGGGGCCTCGGGCGCCGCTCATCGGGCGCCAGCCTAAACGGACCGACCCGCGCGGCACCGTCATCCGACCGGGAGCGACCAGCCCATGGACGTCGCGATCTCCCGGCAGGTCGGGCACAGCGGGTACCGGTTGGGGTCGCGACCCGGCACCCACACCTTGCCGCACAGCGCGCGCACCGGGGTGGCGTTCACCATGCCCTCCACCACCGAGTTCTCGAGGGCCACGAACTCCCCGTCCTTGGGCGTGTAGCCCTCCAGGACGACGTGCGTGAAGCGGTCGTGGTCGCCGTCGTCGAGCTGCGGGCTCGCCGGGGCCAGGACTTCGGTGGCGCGCTGGGTCCTCACGCAGCGCAGACTAGCCACGTGGCTAGGGTCGAGGTGCCATGAAGCGCCGACGCCGCACCACGCCGTCGACGCGCCCGATCGGACGCGTCACCTCGCACTTCACGCGCGACGGGGCGCCCAAGGCCCCCTACCGCACGCGCGCCGAGGCGGCCAGCGCGGCCCAGCTGGCGTGGACGCTCAACGGCGCGGACCTCGACACCTACCGGTGCGACTACTGCCACCAGTGGCACATCGGCAGTCGATTCCGCGAGGGGTAGCGCCGGGCCGGGTCACCGGGCACAATGGAGGAACCTCAAACGAAAGGCGCCGTCGTGTCGGTCCAGGCCTACATCCTCATCCAGTCCGAGATCGGGTCCAGCGAGAACGTGGTCCTGGCCACGCGCGCGGTGCCCGGCGTGCTCGAGTCCTACGAGGTGACCGGGCCGTACGACGTCATCGTGCGCTGCACCGCCGAGAGCGTGGACGACCTGGGCAAGTTCATTGTGGGCGCCATCCAGAAGGTCCCGGGCATCACGCGCACCCTCACCTGCCCGGTGGTGAACATCTAGCCGAACGCGCCCGCCTCGCGCAGCCGCGCCACGCGCGGCGCGTCGACGCCCCAGCGGGCCAGCCCGACCGCCGTGCCCGACCCGGCCGGCCGCGGCGGCTGAGCGATGGCCCCGGGCGTCGCCGAGAACCGCGGCGCGGGTCGGGGCTGCACCGCGCCCTCGAGGGAGAAGACGTCGCGCGCCGTGTTGTACGGGTGGGTGGCCGCCTCGCGCGGCGAGAGCACCGGCGTGACGCAGGCGTCACGGTCGGCGAAGACCGCCTCCCACTCGTCGCGGCTCCGCGCCGCGAAGATCGCGGCGAAGCGCGCCTTCACCTCGGGCCACCTCGCCCGGTCCATCTGCGGCGGCACGTCGTCGCCCGACAGGCCCAACCCGGCCAGCAGGGCCTCGTAGAACTTCGACTCGATCGCCCCGACCGCCACGAACCGGTGGTCGCTGGTCTCGTAGACCTCGTAGAACGGCGCGCCGGTGTCGAGGATGTTCACGCCGCGCTCCTCCTTCCAGTAGCCCACGTTGAGGAACGCGTGGGTCATCGTCAGCAGGAGGGCAGATCCGTCGACCATCGCGGCGTCCACCACCTGTCCCACGCCGCTCTCGCGCGCCGCGTGCAGCGCGGCCAGGACGCCGGCGACGAGGAACAGCGCGCCCCCGCCAAAGTCGCCCACCAGATTGAGCGGGGGCACCGGGCGCTCGCCGGCCCGACCGATCGGCCACAACGCGCCGGAGACCGCGAGGTAGTTGATGTCGTGGCCCGCGCGCTGGGCCAGCGGCCCATGCTGGCCGAAGCCGGTCAGCCGGGCGTAGACCAGCCGGGGGTTTCGCGCCCAGCACTCGGCGGGGCCCAGTCCCAGGCGTTCGGTGACCCCGGGGCGGAACCCCTCCACCAGTGCGTGCGCCCCGGCAGCCAGGTCCAGGACCAGATCGCGCCCGGCGGGATTCTTCAGGTCCACCGCCACCGAGTCACGCGACCGGTTGAGCAGGTCCCACGTGGTGGTGGCCTCGGCGTCGGGGTCCCCGCGCTCGAGGCGCAGCACGTCGGCGCCCAGGTCGGCCAGCATCATGCAGGCGAAGGGGCTGGCCCCCAGGCCGGCCAGCTCCAGTACCTTCAACCCGTCGAGGGGACCCGCCACGCGCTCAGTGTAGGGGGGCCCGCCACGCGCTTCAGTCCCACCACAGGTCGTGGCGAAGCACGCCGCGCGCGATGAGACCGAGCTGGACCTGGCTCGTCCCCTCCACGATGGTGAGTTGTCGCGCGTCGCGGTAGTACTGCTCGGTGGGGTGCTCCTCCATGTAGCCGGCGGCGCCCAGGAGCTGGACCGCGAGTCCCGAGGCGCGCACCGCGACCTCGGACGCGTAGTACTTGCACATCGAGAGCATCGGCACCCACTCCTTGGTGTAGCGACCCTGGTCCGCCAGGCTCGCCCCCCGGTAGGTCAGCAGGCGCGCCGCCTCGATCTCGGTGGCGCACTTGGCGATCTCCCACTGGATGCCCTGGAAGTCGGCGATGGTCTGGCCGAAGGCCGGGCGGTTCTTCACGTACTCCGTCGCGTACATCAGTGCCCCCTCGGCGAGGCCGATGCCGCGCGCCGCGACGATCGGGCGCATCGCGTTGAGCGACTGCATGACCAACGAGAAGCCACCCCCGATGACCTGGCCGGGCCCCACGCGCACGTCGTCGAAGACAATCTCGGCGGTGTCGATGCCCTTGACGCCCATCTTGCGGTCAACGCGCGGGCGGGTCACGCCGGGGGTCGTCACGTCGACCAGGAAGCACCCGATGCCCGCGTGGTCGCGCGACGACGGGTCGCCGGTCTTGGCGAAGACCGTGAGCCAGTCGGCCTGCATGCCCCCCGAGATCCAGCACTTGGACCCGTTGATCACGTAGCCGCCCTCCACGGCCGGGTCGGGCGTCGCGCGCGTGACCATCCCGGCGACGTCCGACCCCGCCCCCGGCTCGGACAGGCAGAAGGCGGCGCGGGCGGCGCCGTTGGCGATGCCCGGCAGGTAGCGCTGCTTCTGCTCCTCGGTGCCGGCGATCAGCACCGGCCCGGTCGGCAGGCGCGTCAGCAGCAGCATGAGGCCCAGCACGTTCGAGTACTTGGTCACCTCCTCGATGGCCAGCGCCAGCCCCAGGATGCCCGCCCCGGACCCCCCGTAGGCCTCGGGAATGCACAGGCCGAGCAGGTCGGCCTTGCGGAACTCCTCGAAGAGGTCGCTGGGGTACGCCCCGGAGAGGTCGATCTCCCGGGCGCGCGGCTTGACCTTCTCCTGGGCGAGGTGACGCACCATCTCCTGTAGCGACCGGTGTTCCGCCGAGAGTTCGAAGTCCATAGGTAGGAAAGTTACTTCGGGGGCTATGCCACTATGGTCGGGTGTCCACCTTCCGCCGCGATGACGCCCTCGCGCGCATGGCCGCCACCACCTACGACGTCGTCGTCATCGGCGGGGGCATGACCGGCGCGGGCGTCGCCGTCGACGCGGCCAGCCGGGGACTGCGCGTCGCGATGGTCGAGGCCGGCGACCTGGCCTCGGGCACGAGCTCCAAGTCCTCGAAGATGGTCCACGGCGGCCTGCGCTACCTCCAGCAGAAGGAGTTCGCCCTGGTGCGCGAGAACCTGCGCGAGCGGCGCCGCCTCCTCGACAACGCGCCGTTCCTGGTGCGCCCGCTGCCCTTTCTCATCCCGCTCTTCGGTCGCGACGGCGTGGTGGCCAAGACCCTGGCCCGGGGGTACGCGGTCGCGCTGCGCCTCTACGACCTGTCGGGCGGGTGGCGGATCGGGCGCCGGTTCACCCGCGTGGGGAAGCAGGAGGCCGCCGCGCACCTGCCCACCCTCGACACGCAGCGCCTGGCGGCGGGATTCCTCTACTTCGACGCGCGCGGGGACGACGCGCGCGTCGCCCTGACCCTGGCGCGTACCGCCGCGCTGGACTTCGACGCCGACGTCGCGAACTACGCGCGAGCCTCGGGCGTCACGCGCGACGCCGCGGGCCGGGTCACCGGCGTGGTTGTGCGCGATTCGCTGGGTGAGCGCACGTTCAACGTCGCCGCGCGCAGCGTCGTCAACGCCACCGGGGTCTGGACCGACGAGGTGATCGCGATGACGCGCGAGGGCCCCTCGCACCTCGTCACCCCGGCCAAGGGCGTGCACGCCACGGTGCGCGCCGACCGGCTGCCGGCCGACGTCGCGGCGGTGCTCCGCGTGCCGGGCGACCGCCGCTCGATCTTCGTCGTGCCCTTCGAGGAGGCCCCCTTCACCTTCATCGGCACCACCGACACCGCCTACGACGGGCCGCTGGACGACCCGACCTGCACCGCCGAGGATCTGGCCTACCTGCTCGACGCGGTGAACGCGTGGACGACGTCGGCGCTGACCCCGGCCGACGTCACCGGGGTCTGGGCGGGCCTGCGACCGCTGCTCGCGCCGCGGGCCGGCGAGACCCTGACCGAGCGGACGGCCGACCTGTCGCGGCGCCACCGCGTCACCGACGGCCACGACGGGATCGTGCACGTCACCGGCGGCAAATGGACGACCTACCGCCAGATGGCCGAGGACACGGTCGACGCCCTGTCGCCCTACGTCAGCGCACTCGCCGCGTGCCGCACCCGGCGCCTCGCGCTACACGGCACCGGGCCGTGGCGTCCCGAGGGGGACCTCGAGACCCACCTCTACCGGCGCTACGGCGAGGACGCGCCCTCGCTGCTCGCCCTGATCGACGAGCGACCCGGGCTCGGCGAGCCGTCGATCGAGGGTCTGCCCTACGTGGGCGCCGAGTTCGTCTACGCCGCGCGTCACGAGATGGCCACCTCGCTAGTCGACCTGCTCACCCGGCGCTGTCGCGCGCACCTCCAGGACGCGCGCGCCACGCTGCGCGCCGCGCCGGCGGTGGCCGACCTGGTGGCCGACGAGTTCTGGTGGACCCGCCAGGAGTGCGCGCGCCAGGTCGACGCCTACCGCGCGCTGGTCGAGCACGACTTCGCCGCGGCCGGACTGGCGCTGTGAGCTCGTGACCCGACCCGTCATGCCCAACGACTACCCCGCGGGCACCCTCGAGCACGCCCCGGCCCCCGACGACGCGCTGGCCGACGAGCTGCGCCGCGCCGGCGTCGGCGTGGACACGTCGGCCGCGGCGCGCGCCGACCACGGCCGCGACTGGTGGCCGCTGAGCATCGCCACCGTGCACGCGGGTCGGGTGCCGCACTGGCCGGGCCTGGTGGCGCGACCCACGACCACCGCGCAGGTGGTCACGGTGGCGCGCCTGGCGCGCGCCCGCGGCGTCGCGGTGACCGCGCAGGGCGGGCGCTCGGGCGTGCTCGGCGGCGCGGTGGCGCCCGACGGCGGCGTCGCGCTGGACCTCACCGGACTGAGCCGCGTGCTGGAGATCGACGAGGTGTCCGGTCTGGTGCGCGTCGAGGCGGGGTGTTTCGGGCCCGAGCTGGAGGCCGCGACGCGCGCGCGGGGCCTCACGGTGGGCCACCGGCCCCAGTCCTTCGACCTGTCCACCGTCGGCGGGTGGCTCGCCTGTCGCGGCGCCGGCCAGTACTCGAACCGCTACGGCAAGATCGAGGACCTGGTGCGGGCCTTGACGGTGGTCCTGGCCTCCGGCGCCGTGGTCACCCTCGGTGGTCGCGCGCCGCGCCGGGCCGTCGGACCGGACCTGCTCGCGCTCTTCGTCGGCTCGGAGGGCGCGCTGGGGGTGATCACCGAGGCCACGCTGGTCGCGCGCCGCGTGGGCGAACGCGAGGAGCGCCTGGCCTTCGCCTTCGCCGACTTCGACGCCGGGCTGGCGGCCTGCCGCCGGATCCTCCAGCGCGGCGCGAGCCCGGCGGTCCTGCGCCTCTACGACGAGGTGGAGTCACGCCGGCACTTCGACGTCGACGGGTGCGCGCTGGTCGTGCTCGACGAGGGCGACGCCACCCTGTGCGCGGCCACCGCGTCGGTGGTGGCCCAGGAGTGCGCCGCGGCCACTCCCCTCGACGCGTCCCTGGTCGCGACGTGGCTGGCGCACCGCAACGACGTCGGCGCGCTGGCCCCGCTCTGGGAGGGCGGGATCTGCGCCGACACGCTGGAGGTCGCCGCGGCCTGGTCGGACCTGGCGCCACTGCGTGAACGGGTGCTGGGCGCCCTGCGCACCCTGCCCGCGACGCTCGTCGCCTCGGTCCACCAGTCCCACGCCTACGTCGACGGGGCCTGCCTCTACTTCACCTTCGCCGGGCGGCCCGAGGGCGATCCGACCGACTACTACCGCGCGGCGTGGGACGCGGCGACCGGTGAGGTCCTCGCCGCCGGCGCGACGCTGAGCCACCACCACGGCGTCGGGCGCAACCGCGCGCGCTTCGTGCGCGACGCGCTCGGCCCGAGCTTCGAGCTCCTGAGCTCGCTCAAGGCGGGGCTCGACCCGTCGGACCTGTTCAACCCGGGCGTCCTGGGTCTCGGCGGTCCGCCCTGGTGAGGGCGCTGGCGATCGACGTCGGCACTACGTCGGTGCGCACCGCGATGGTCGACGAGGCGGGCGAGGTGCGCCACGCCCACCAGCACGCACTGACCATCACCTCGCCGCTGCCCGGCGAGGTCGAGCTCGACGCGCGCGAGATCGGCTGGGTGGTGCTCGACCTGGCGCGACAGACCCTGGATGAGGGCGGCGGAGCCGACGTGGTCGGCGTGACCACCCAGCGCGCCACCACGATCCTCTTCGACGCGACCTCCGGCGAGCCGGTGGGCCCGGCGCTCGGCTGGCAGGACCTGCGCACGGTGATCGACTGCCTGATCCTGCAGGGACAGGGACTGCGCCTGGCCCCGAACCAATCGGCCACCAAGCTGCGGTGGCTGGTGGAGCGCGCCGAGCGCCCGGTGGCCGACCTGCGCTTGGCCACGGTCGATACCTGGGTCACCTACCTGCTCACCGAGGGACGCGCCCACGTCAGTGATCACTCGAACGCCGCGGTCACCGGCCTGGTCGGTCCCGACGCCGGCCACTGGGACCCGGCCACGCTGGCCGCGCTGGGGTTGGCCGACAGCCTCCTGCCGAGGATCGTCGACACGATGGGCGACCTCGGGCCGGCGACGGCGCTGGCCGGCGCCCCGCGACTCACCGCGCTGGTGGGCGACCAGTCGGCGTCACTCTTCGGCCAGTCGTGCGTGCGATCCGGCGCCAAGATCACCTTCGGCACCGGCGCGATGCTGGACCTGGTGCGCGGGCCCCAGGGGCCCGCGCGCATGACCCGGTTCGACTCGGGCTGCTTCCCGGTCGTCGTGGCCAGCCGAGACGGCCGTGTGACGTGGGGGGTGGAGGGCATCGTCCTGTCGGCCGGGGCGTGCGTCGAGTGGCTGCGCGACCTCGGCGTGATCGACGCACCGGGTGACTGCGACGGCCTCGCCCGGTCGGTCGGCGCCGACGGCGTCACGTTCGTCCCGGCGTTCTCGGGGCTGGGCACGCCCTGGTGGGACTTCGGCGCCCGTGGCGGATTCTTCGGTCTCACCCGGGGCTCGACCCGGGCGCACCTGGTGCGCGCGGTCCTGACCGGCGTGGCCGAGCGCGGCGCCGACCTGATCGACGCGGCTCGCGCCGAGACGGGTCAGTCGATCGCCGAGGTGCGCGTCGACGGCGGCATGACGGCCAGTCGCTTCCTGACCCAGAGCCTGGCCGACGCGTCGGGGTGCGCGGTGGCGGTCAGCGCCGAACGGGAGGCCACCACCCGCGGCGCCGGGCTGATGGCGCTGGTGGGCGCGGGTCAGCTCTCCCTGGAGCAGGTCGAAGGACTGTGGCGCCCGGCTGAGGTGTTCGCGCCGGCGACCACGCCGAGCGAGCGGTCCGCGCGCCGCGAGGAGTGGCGCGCCACCGTCGCGCGGGTCCAGCGCACCATCCCCGACCTGAGCGCGATCGCCTTCTAGCGGAGCGGGACCGAGTCGCCTAAGCCCGCCACGGCGCCTCGTCGAGCGCGCGCGTCAGGGTCGTCGGCTCCTCGAGCAACACCCGGGAGAGCATCAGGACGCGCGGCTGGCTGAGCGTGACAACCCCGGTCACCAGGTCGTGGCGGCTGTATAGGGCGGTGAAGCGCCCGGGCTCGCGGCTGATCTCGGTGACGTCGTCGGTGACGTGCGGGTGGCCCAGGAGCTGGATCTTCGCGCCGTACTGGTCCGACCAGAAGTAGGGCACGGTGAGGCCGGCCGGGGACGCCCCACTCACCCACGCGCGCGCCAGCACGCGGGCGTGGTCGTTGGCGTTCTGCCAGTGCTCGAGGCGGATCGCCTCGGTGCCCGCCACGTTGAGCCAGTCGAAGCGCGCCACGTCGCCGATGGCCGCGACGCGCGGCGCGGCGCGGAAGTTCTCGTCAACCACGACGCCGCCGTCGAGGGCGATGCCCGACTCCACCAGCCAATCGACGTTGGGCGCCGCCCCCACCGCCACCACCACCACCGGCGCGGCCACGGCGCCGCCAGCCAGGTCCACGCGCAGCGCGTCGCCGTCCTCCACCACGTCGCGCACCTGCTGATGGTTGCGCAGCTCCACGCCGGCCGACGCGGCCAGTCCCGCCAGCCAGTGCGAGACCTCCTCGCCCAGCACCGTGACCAGGGGGCGGGCGGCCGCCTCCAGCACCAGGGGCGCCAGCCCCCGGGCCTTCAGCGAGGTGGCGACCTCGGCGCCGACGAAGCCGCCGCCCACGACGACGACCGGAGTGCCCGGCGCCAGGTGCTCCACCGCGCCGATGAGCGCGACGGCGTCGGCGCGACTGCGCAGGGTGCGAGTCCGGTCCGCCGCGCGGAAGGGCAGGACGCGGGCGCGAGCACCGGTGGCCACCACGACGCGCGTGCCGGCCACGACGCGGCCGTCGGCCAACGTCACGGCCGCGCCCTCGACGTCCAGGCCGGTCGCGGCCACCCCGAAGTGGGTCGTCGCCGCGGCCGCGGCGAGGCGCTCGGGCGTGGCCAGCGTGGTCTGGTCGGGCGACCACTTGCCCGCCAGCACCTGCTTGGACAGTGGGGGTCGGTCGTAGGGGGGATCGGCCTCCGCGCCGATCAGGGTGATGGCCCCGTCGTAGCCCTCGTGGCGCAGCGCCTCGCACAGGCGCCACCCGGCCAGGCCCGCGCCCACCACCACGACGTGGTCGTCCGACGTCAGCGTGGTCACGGACCGAAGAGCGCCAGCCACCGCTCGGGCGGCAGCGGCGCGAGGACCGGGTTGGTGGCGCGCACCTCGCCGAGCGGGGCGAAGGCCTCCGGCGCGTAGAGGTGACCCGGGTAGAGCACCACCTCGTCGCCGACCCCGGCCAGGCGCTCCTGGAGGGAGTGGTACATCTCGACCGCGTCCGAGCCCGGCAGATCGGTGCGCCCGCAGCCCACCAGGAAGAGGGTGTCACCGCTCAGCAGGCGACCGTCGACTAGCAGGCACTGGCTGCCCGGCGTGTGGCCCGGGGTGTGCACGAGGGTGACTCGCACCGACCCGACGCTCACCACATCGCCGCTCTCGTGGGCGGTGAAGGCCCCCGCGTCCAGGCCGGTCACGTGGCTCAGCCACGGGACCTCCTCGCGCTGCGCGTGGACCGCCACGCCGGAGTCGGCCACCAGCTCGGCTACGCCGGCCAGGTGGCGGCCCATCATGTCGCCGCCCACGTGGTCGGGGTGGTAGTGCGTGACGAGCACGCCGATGATGGCGAGGCCGTCGGCGCCCACCAGCTCCACCAGCTGGCCGGGACGATACGCGGGATCGACCAGCAGCGCGACGCCGGCCTCGCGGTCACCGACGGCGTAGGCGAAGTTGCGCATCTGACGAGCCCACTCGTCGTCGGCCGCGGAGTCGCGCCCGGCCAGGAACTGTCGGAAGTAGGACCCGTCACTCACTGGTCGTCGGCCGCGGCCAGGCGCGGGGCGAGCTCGTCGACCCGGGCCCTGGTCGCGGTGAGGCGCGCCTCCAGCGACTCGATGATCGCGGTGGCGCGCTCTAACTTGGCGAACAGGTCGTCGACCGACACCTCGCCCTCGTCGAACGAGGCGACGATGGCGTCGAGCTCCTCGGCCGCCGCGTTCCACTCCGGCACTGTGCTCACGGTGTTCCCCTTCCCTCGGTGACGGTGGCGTCGAACGACCCGTCGCTCACCCGCACCGACACGCCATCGCCCGCGGCGACGTCGCCCCGGACGCGCACCACGGCGCCGTCGCGCGTGACGATCGACCACCCCTGGGCCAGACGTCGTTGCGGGTCGTAGGCCGCGAGCAGGCGGCGGCGCGCGCCCAGCCAGGCGTCGGCGTCGCCCACCACGTGGCGCGCGTGCAGCCCGAGTCGCGCGCGGGTCGCGCCGAGGTGGCGCTGCTCGGCGCGCAGCCGGTCGCGCACGGCGAAGATCATGGTGCGTCGGCGCTCGCCGACGTAGGCCGCGGCCTCGTCGAGGGTCGCCTCGGCGCCGTCGCGCAGCCGGCGCGCGACCTGGCGCACGTGGCGCTCGCGCCACTCGGTGACCATCGACACCAGGTGCTCGCCCAGCTTGGTGGGCGTGATGGCCGCGGTGTGGGCCACGAGATCGGCCACCGATTCGTCCCCGGTGTGGCCGATCCCGGTCATGACCGGTGTCGCGGCGCCGGCGATGGCGCGCGCGACGCGCTCGTCGTCGAAGCACGCCAGGTCGCCGCGCGACCCGCCTCCGCGCACCAGGCAGATCACGTCCAGCCCGGCGCCGTCGAGGGCGGCCAGCGCGGCGACGATCTGGGGTGGCGCGGCCTCGCCCTGCACGGTGGTCGCCACCAGGGTGACCGCGAAGCCCCAGGGCGAGCCCAGCAGCTGGCCGGTGAAGTCCGAGTAGCCCTCGGTCTGGGGACTGGCCACGAGGCCCACGCGCAGCGGGACCGGGGAGAGGGGGCGGGCCCGGTTGGCCTCCAGGAGCCCCTCGGCGCCCAGGCGGGCAATGAGCTCGAGGCGGCGGCGCGCCACGTCGCCCAGCAGGCCCGCCACGTCGACCTCGGTGACCGTGAAGCCGATCCGGCCCTGGGGCGCGTAGAGGTCCACGTAGCCGTACACGTTCACCACCACCCCGGGGGTCAGCGACACGCCCTCGGCGGCCAGGCGGCGCTTGAGCGGCCCCCACTGCGAGGCCCAGCAGTGGGCGTTCAACACCGGGCGCCGGGCGTCGCCGGGCGAGGACCCGGCGTCCACCAGATCGACGTAGAGGTGGGTCTTCTCGTAGACCTTGGAGATCTCGCCGCGGATCCAGCGCGGGTGGCGCCGTCCGTAGGCCGACTCCAGGTGCGCGGTCAGCAGCTCGTAGAAGGCCCCGACGTCCCAGACGGTGTCGTCACCGGCCACGACCCCCTCGTCCACGGAGCGAGGCTACCTTTCGATCGTTACCTCTTCGTCATTGTCGGCGCGAATCTCGTGTGCCAGACTGGTCGCCGGATGGTGAGCCGACTGGGTGGCCGCGCCGACCGGCAACGGGCGGTGAGGAAAGTCGGGGCTCCACAGGGCAGGGTGCTCGCGAAGCGAGTCGCGGTGACGTGCAGGACAGTGCCACAGAGAACAGACCGCCGATGACCCGGGCAACCGGGCACAGGTGAGGGTGAAACGGTGCGGTAAGAGCGCACCAGCGCCGCGGGCGACCGCGGCGGCTCGGTAAACCCCACCCGGAGCAAGATCGAACAGGGGAGACGCGGCCCGCGGGTCCGGAAACGGACACTCCCTAGGTGGATCGCTCAGATGGATGGCCGCCCAGCCCTCCTCGGAGGGTGGACAGAACCCCGCTTACAGGTCGACTCACCATCCGCCTATCTCGAAAGACAGCACGTGTTACACCTTCCCTATCGCGAACTGCCGGTCGAGGACCCCGGCACGCCCGACCGGCGCTCGCCGGTGCGCTACCTCGCGTGGCTGGCCCGGCGCCAGAAGGGCCTGCTGGCCCTCAACGCCATCTTCGGCATCATCTGGATGGTGGCCCAGGCCCTGCTGTGGGCCGCCGTGGGCGCCGCCATCGACCACGGCGTGGCGCGCCACGACGTCGGCCAGTTGGCCAAGTGGGTCGGGGTCGTGGTCGCCCTCGGACTGATCCAGGCGGTGGCCGGCGCGCTGCGCCACCAGCTGGCCGTCACCAACTGGATGAACGCCGCGTACCGGACCGTGCAGCTGATCGGGCGCCACGTGGCCCTGACCGGCACCGCGCTCACCGACGAGATCCCGTCCGGTGACGTCGTCAACACCGTGGCCGCCGACGCGATGCGCGTGGGCGGGGCCTTCGACTCCTTCGCGCGCTTCATGGGGGCGATCCTGGCGTGGGTCGTGGTGTCGTTCATCCTGCTGTCGAGCTCGGTGCAGCTCGGGCTCATCGTGCTCATCGGCGTGCCGGTCCTGGCCTCGCTGACCACGCCACTCATGGCGCCGCTGCACGAGACCCAGGCGGCCCAGCGCGAGGCCGCCGGGCGACTGGCGTCACTGGGCTCGGACACCGTGGTGGGGCTGCGCATCCTGCGCGGCATCGGCGGCGAGGACGTGTTCCTCGAGAACTACCGGCGCCAGAGCGCGCGGGTGCGCGACGCCGGCTTTCGCATCGCCAGCCCCCAGGCGGGCCTGGAGTCCGGTCAGATCCTGCTGCCCGCGCTGCTGACCGGCGTCGTCACGTGGCTCGGGGCGCGCGACGTGATGAACGGCTCGCTGCAGGTCGGCCAGCTGGTCGCCTTCTTCGGCTACGCCACGTTCCTCACCACCCCCCTGCGCACGGCGATCGAGTACGTGATCACCTCCACGCGGGCCTACGTGGGCGCCGGGCGAGTGTTGCGCATCCTCAACATCTCGCCGCTCATCACCGACGTGGCGTCCCCGGACGCCTGGCCGGCCCGGGTCGACACGCTGGTCGACACGCGCAGCGGCCTGGCCCTGGCGCGCGGGCGGTTCACCGCGGTGGTCACCGAGACACCAGCCGAGGCCGCGGAGCTCGCCGACCGCCTCGGTCGCTTCGTGCCCGACGTCGAGGACGTGCTGGTCAACGGCGCGCCCCTCACCACCTTCTCGGTGGCCGACGTGCGCGCCCACGTCGTGGTCAGCGAGATCGAGCCTCGGCTCTTCTCCGGCGAGCTGCGCTACGAGCTCGTGCCCCACGGCGTCGTCGCCGACGCCGCCATCCTCGACGCCCTCGAGGCGGTCAGCGCCCTGGACATCCTCGACGCCCTCGACGACGGCCTGGGCGCGTGGGTCGAGGAGCGCGGGCGGTCTCTCTCGGGCGGCCAGCGCCAGCGGCTCAGCCTCGCGCGCGCCCTGCTCGCCGGCGCCGAGGTCCTCGTCCTCGTCGAGCCAACGTCGGCGGTCGACACGCACACCGAGGGACGCATCGCGGCGCGGCTGCGCGCGATTCGCGGCGACGGACTGACGTTGGTGGCCACCACCAGTCCCCTCCTGCTCGAGCGCGCCGACCTCGTCTACCTCGTGCGGGGCGGTCGCGTCGTGGACCAGGGCCGCCACCGCGACCTCGTCGATCGCTCCGGCGCCTATCGCCAGATCGTGTTGCGCGAGGAGGCGTCGTGAGCCAGCTCCCGATCGCCGAACCGGCCGTCGTGCGCGCGTACGCGCGAGCGATGATCCGCCAACACCGCGCCGAGCTGGTGCGCATGCTGATCCTCTACGGCTTCGCCGCCGTGATGGCGCTCGTGCCGGCGTGGATCATCGGCCACCTCATCAACCTGGCCACGGGTCACCACCTGACCTCCTCGTCGATCACGATCAACGTGGCCGCGCTCTTCGGGTCCTCGCTCGGCTACGCCGGCCTGTCGTTCCTGGCGCGCCGGCGCAGCTACGTCCTGGGCGAGCGGATCTTCGCCGACCTGCGCGAGGGCTTCCTCGAGAGCGTGCTGGCCCTGCCGCTGGCGGTGGTCGAGCGCGCGGGCACCGGCGACCTGCTCAGCCGTACCACCAACGACATCGAGGCCCTGTCGCGCACGGTGCGCTTCGCCGTGCCCGAGTGGCTGGTCGCGCTGGTCCAGGCGGTGCTCACCTTCGTGGCCATGCTCGTCGTGAGCCCGGTGGCGACCGTCGCCGCGCTGGTCTCGGTGCCGTTCCTCTACCTGTCCACCCGTCGCTACCTGCGCCTGGCGCGACCGGGCTACATGCGCGAGCGCACCAGCTACGCCACGCTCTCCGGGACGGTGTCCGAGACCGCGGAGGGGGCGCGCACCATCGACGCCCACCGACTGGGCGCGCGCCAGCGTCGCCGGGTCGACGACAACCTGCGCGAGTCCTTCTACGCCGAGATGTACACGTTGCTCATGCGCCTCGTCTGGTTCCCCATCATCGAGGGCGCCTTCACGCTCGCCGTCGCGGCCATGCTGGGCTGGAGCGGGTGGCTGGCGCTGCACCACGTGATCTCGGTGGGCGCGGCGACGACGGTGACCCTCTACGTGGTGCAGATCAACGACCCGATCGACCGCATCATCTCGTGGCTCGACGAGCTCCAGATCGGCCAAACCTCCCTGGCCCGCCTGGTCGGCGTGTCGGTCGTGCGCGACGAGCGCCCCACCACCGGACCGGAACCGCTCGAGGAGACCGTGGTGGTCGAGGACGTCGCCTACGCCTACCGCGAGGGTCACGACGTGCTGCGCGGCGTGTCGCTCACGGTGACCCCGGGCGAGCGCCTGGCCATCGTCGGTCCGACCGGGGCCGGCAAGTCCACCCTGGGCCGGCTGCTGGCCGGCATCGACGCTCCGCGCGCGGGGTCGGTCTCAGTCGGCGGCGTGGCCCTGGCCACGATGCCCCTGACCACGCTGCGCCGTCACGTGGCGCTGGTGACCCAGGAGCACCACGTCTTCATCGGCACCGTGCGCGACAACCTGGCGCTGGCCAGGCCCGCGGCGACCGACGAGGAGGTTTGGCACGCCCTCGACGCGGTCGACGCCCTCGAATGGGTCCGTGACCTGCCCGCGGGGCTGGCCACCGAACTGGGCACGACCGGCCACCCGGTGACGCCGGCCCAGGCCCAGCAACTCGCGCTGGCCCGACTGGTCCTGGCCGACCCCCACACGCTGGTGCTCGACGAGGCCACCGCGATGCTCGACCCGCGCGCCGCGCGCCACCTGGAGCGCTCCCTGGCCGCGGTGCTGCGCGGCCGCACGGTCATCGCCATCGCCCACCGACTGCACACCGCCCACGACGCGGACCGCGTCTGCGTGATGGACGACGGGCGCATCGTGGAGTTGGGGACCCACGACGAGCTCATCGCGCTCGACGGGCAGTACGCGTCGCTGTGGCGCAGCTGGCGAAGTGAGCGCCGCGAGGTCTCGTAGGCTCACTCGGGTGGCACGACCCCTGCGCGGCGACGAGATCCTCGCCTGCGTGCACCGGGTGGCCCTCAGCCGGGGCGCCCCGGTCGAGGTGCCCGCGGCCGCCCCGACCGCCGAGGCCGAGCGCCGGCGCCGCGACGCGCGCGAGCACCGGCGCACCACGCTGGCCATGCTGCGCGCCCTGCACCGCGACGCCGTCCCGCCGGCCAGCGTCGAGGAGACCGCGCCGGCGCGGGCCGCCGGCGCCGAGCTGGTGCTGAGCCCGCGCCTGGAGCTCGACCGCGTCGGCGGGCGCGTCGCCGTCGCCCACGCCCTCGTGCGGGTGGGTCGGCGCGACGCCACGTACACCTACGCGCCGGTCATGGTGCGCAACAGCGAAGTCGTCGAGGCCGCCTCGACGCGGCGCACGCTGGGCACCACCCTGGCGCGCCTCGGCCCGGGCGAGGCGAACTTCGTCGAGGGCGTGGGCGTGCGCTCGACGCTGACCGTGGTGCGCGGGGGCGTCCTGTTGGCCCACGCGACCCGGGTGCTGGAGGCGCTGGGCGTGGCCGACGACGCGGCGCGCGGCGCCCTGGTGGACCGCAACCGCCAGGTCTGGTGGGTCGCCCTGCGCGGCGAGGACTACCCGCGCTTCAACCTCGCCACCTACGACGCGCACTACCGTCAGCGCGTGGCCGTGCTCGCCGCGCACGACCGGTGGCGCCTCGACGCCGGCGACTTCCCCACCGCGCCCTACTGGCACCGCGAGTGCCCGGAGTGCCCCTACGCCCAGCCGTGCGAGGCGTACCTCGAGGAGCGCGACGACGTGTCCCTCACGCGCTTCACCACCTTCGATCAGCAGGTCGAGCTGCGCGAGCACGGCGTGGCGACCCGCGCGGCGCGGGCGCGCCTGGACCCGGCGCGCGCGCGTCGGGCCCGGCTGCGCGTCGTGCCCGTCGTGGCCGAGGCGGCGCGCGAGGACCACCTGGGCCGCACGATCGACAAGCTCGACGACCTCATCTACCGCGCGCGCGTCCACGAGCGCGGCTCGGTGCTGCGCGCGGTCGCACCGGAGCAGATGGGCTGTCCCACGGCCGACGTCGAGGTCGACGTCGACACCGAGAGCTACGACGACCGCACCTACCTGTGGGGCGCGTACGTCACGGCGCGCCGCGACGTGCCCGGCGTCGACGCGGGCTACCACGCCGTCGTGGACTGGGACGGGCTCGACGCGGCGAGCGAGACGGCGCTCTTCGCGCGCTTCTGGGCGTGGTTCGACGACCTGCGCCGGCGCACCGAGGCGGCCGGCTCCACCTTTCGCGCCTACTGCTTCTGGGCCCAGGCCGAGGACTCGGCGATGAACCGCGCCGTGCTCGCCGCGGCCCCCGGCGGACCGTCGCGGGCCGCGGTCGACGAGTTCCGCGACCCGCGCGCCGGGCGGTGGGTGGACCTGCACGAGCTGGCCAAGCGCCAGATCCAGACCGAGGGACCGCTCGGGCTCAAGCTGTTGGCCCAGGCGGCGGGGTTCGCCTGGCGCGACGTCAACCCCAGCGGCGAGGCGTCGATGCTGTGGTACGAGGTGGCGGTCGGCGGCGCCGACGCCGCCGCGGTGTCACGCGCGCGGATCCTCGCGTACAACGAGGACGACTGCCGGGCGACGAAGGCGCTGCGCGAGTGGCTCAACGGACCGGCGACCGCGCTCGCCCACCGCGACGACCTCCCCTAGGCGCGACGGGCCTCATTAGCATTGGCGGGTGATTCCCCGCGCGCTCGACGACCCGTCGGCCCGCGCGGGGG
>JBIOFE010000024.1:0-31426 GCA_044446745.1 Acidimicrobiales bacterium | reverse complement strand
TTTATATCCACTTTATCCGTGGGGGGGGCTGGTTTTTTTTTTATTATTCCAATTTTTACCCCCCCCCCCCACCGGTTTCGCCCCGCCCCCGGTCCGGCGGGGCCGGCGCTAACCGGGCGGGGGCCCACGTCGGACCGTCCCTACAACTACCTCCTGCGGGGAACCGCGCTCTTCTTCGGCGCGGTCATCATCGTCTTCGTCTGGAGCGTGGTCAAGACGGCGTGGCCGGCGCTGCACACCTACGGCTTCCACATCATCACCGGCTCCTCGTGGGTGGCCGGCACCGGGCCTTACGGGGCCCTGCCACTGATCATCGACACCGTGGCGACGACCGTGATCGCCCTGGTCATCGCGGTGCCGGTGGGGCTGGCCTCGGCCCTCGCGCTGCTCTACCTGATCCCTCGGCGCCTGCGGCCGACCGCCGCGTCCCTGGTCGAGCTCCTGGCCGCCGTCCCCTCGGTCGTCTACGGGCTGTGGGGCCTGTGGTTCCTGGTCCCGCTCTTCATCAACCACGTCCAGCCGTTCCTGTCGCGCCTGACCGGGAACTCGTGGCCGTTCAACGGCCCCCACGAGGGCTTCAGCATCCTGCTGGCCGGCTTCGTGCTGTCGATCATGATCCTGCCGACGATCGTGGCCATCTCGCGCGACGTCATCGCCACCGTGCCGGCCGAGCTCATTGAGGGCGGCCTCTCGCTGGGGGCCACGCGCGGCCAGGTCTTCACCCGGGTCGTGCTGCCCACGGCGCGCACCGGCATCCTGGGGGCGATCGCGCTGGGCGCGGGCCGCGCCCTGGGCGAGACGATCGCGGTCGCGATGGTCGTGGGCGCCAACCCCGAGATACCCCACTCCCTGTTCGCCCCGGGCGCCACGCTGGCCTCGACGATCGCCACGGAGTTTGGCAACGCCGCCGGCACCGAGGGCGGCGCCCTGGCGGCGCTCGCGTTGATCCTGATGATCATCACCGCCGGCGTCAACGCCGGCGCCCGCGCCCTGACCAAGAAGGCGGTCGCCCACTGATGAGCGACACCCTCGTCGGCCTGCCGCCCGACCCCATCCTGGAGCGCCGGCAGGAGATCCAGCGCCGGGCGTCCCAGACCATCGGCCGGCGCACGCTGGTCTCCAACATCTTCATGGGGTTGCTGATCGGGGCCTTCGCGCTGGCCCTGGTGCCGCTGGGGTCGGTGATCTGGGCCCTGCTGGCCAAGGGCCTGCCCTCGATCTCGTGGGGGTTCCTGCACCGGCTGCCCCAGCAGCCCAGCCTGATCGCTCAGAACGCCATCGGCGGCGTTGGCAACGCCATCGAGGGCACCCTGGTGCTCGACATCTGCGCCGGACTGGTGGCCGTGCCCATCGCGGTGATCGTTGGTCTCTACCTCTCCGAGACGTCGTCGCGGATCGGCAACTTCCTGCGCGCGATCGTCGAGATCATGACCGGCCTGCCCTCGATCCTGCTCGGCGTGTTCGCCTACGAGTACGTGGTCGTGCCGATGAAGAGCTTCTCGGGACTGGCCGGCATCGTGGCCCTGGCCGTCCTCATGGTTCCGGTGATCGCCAAGGCCAGCGAGCTGGCCTTCCGCGGGGTGCCCCGCACGCTCAAGGAGGCCGGCCTGGCCCTGGGGGCGCGCAGCTCGCGGGTCTCGCGCGGGGTCATCCTGCCCGTGGCCATGCCCGGCGTCCTCACCGGGGTGCTGCTGGCCCTGGCGCGTGCGGTGGGCGAGACCGCGCCGATCCTGCTCGTCGTCGGCCCCTCGGTGTCCAACACCTGGAACTGGAACCCCCTACACCCGATGTCCGCCCTGCCCCTGCTGACCTACGGCTACTCGGGGTCGCAGTACCCGAGCCAGCGCGCGGCCGCCTGGGGCGTGGCCCTCACCCTGGTGTTCCTGGTGATGGTGTTCAGTTTCGCCAGCCGATTGGTTTCTGCCAGAATGAGAAGGGAACGACGCAGCTGATGGATTCGACGGAGATGCGAGAGGGCGTGCCGGTGGTCACCACGACCGAGACGGTGACCAAGAGGGCGGCCATGAGTCTCACCGACGTGGCGGTCACCTTCAGCGGGCGCACCGCCGTGCGCGACGTGACCTTCGACGTGCCGGTCAACAAGGTCACCTCGCTCATCGGCCCCTCGGGGTCGGGCAAGACGACCCTGCTGCGCGCGCTCAACCGACTGCACGACCTCACCAAGGGCGCGGTGGTCACCGGCGACATCAGTCTGGGCGAGATCAACGTCTACAAGGGCAACCTGCCCACCACGCTGCTGCGCAGCCGCATCGGCATGGTCTTCCAGCGCCCCAACCCCTTCCCGACGATGTCGATCTACGACAACGTGGTCTCCGGGCTGCGCTTCAACGGCATCAAGAAGAAGGCCCTGCTCGACGAGGCGGCCGAATCGGCCCTGGTGGCGGCCAACCTGTGGGACAGCGTGACCACGCGCATGAAGGCCCACGCCGTCACGCTGTCGGGCGGCGAGCAGCAGCGGCTGTGCATCGCGCGGGCGCTGGCCGTCGAGCCGGAGATCCTGCTGATGGACGAGCCGACGTCCTCCCTGGACCCCATCTCGACCCAGGCCATCGAGGCCCTGATGGGCGAGTTGAAGAACCGCGTGACGATCGTCATCGTCACCCACAACATGCAACAGGCCCTGCGCGTCTCGGACGACTGCGCCTTCCTGCTGATGGGTGAGGATCGCGCCGGCGAGCTGATCGAGTTCGGGCCGACCCAGAAGATCTTCCACGACCCCGCCGACCCGCGGACCCTCGACTACATCCAAGGCCGCTTCGGCTGAGCTCGCGCCGGTGGCGTCCGGCGCGCGTGGCAGACTGACCGCGAGCAGAACGCGGAGGCGACGTGGCACGAGAGCTCTGGCAGATGTCGGCGGTGACGCTGGCGGCGATGATCCGGGACCGCGAGGTGAGCGCCGAAGAGGTCGCCGACGCCCACCTGGCGCGGATCGACGCGGTGAACGACCGGGTCAACGCGGTCGTCGAGGTGCGCCCGGATGAGGTGCGCCGAGAGGCCCGCCGCGCCGACGCCGCGGTGCGCGACGGCGCGGCGCTGGGGGCCCTGCACGGCGTGCCCTTCACCGTCAAGAGCAACCTGGACGTCGCCGGCTACGCCACCACCGAGGGCGCGGTGGCCCTGCGCGACTGGATGGCCAGTGTCGACGCGCCGACCGTCGAGCGGATGCGCGCCGCCGGCGCGGTGGTGCTGGCGCGCACCAACATGCCCGACCTGGGGCTGCGGGTCAACACCGAGTCCTCGCTCTTCGGCGCCACCCACAACCCGTGGCGCCGGGGCCTCACCGCCGGCGGTTCCTCGGGTGGCGAGGCCGCGGCCTTGGCGACCGGGATGAGCCCGATCGGCTTGGGCAACGACCTCGGCGGCTCACTGCGCAACCCGGCCTACGCGTGCGGCGTGGCCTCGATCAAGCCGTCGCGCGGGCGCGTGCCCCAGGGCAACCGGTCGGCCACGTTTGAGCCGGGCCACCACAGCCAGGTGATGGGGGTCGAGGGCGTGCTGGCGCGCCACGTGGGCGACGTGCGCGCCGGCCTCGAGGCGGTGAAGGGCGCGCACCGCTGGGACCCGCAGGCCATCGACGCGCCGCTCGACGGTCCGCCCGTGGCCCGGAGCGTCGCGTTGGTGCCCGAGCCCTTCGGGGGCGAGACCCACTCCGACGTCGCCGAGGGCGTTCGCGAGGCCGGCCGCGCGCTGGCCGCCGCGGGCTACGAGGTCACCGTGGTCGAGCCACCCCAGCTCTTCGAGGCCTACCTGGCCTGGACCGAGCTGATGGTGGCCAACCTTACGGTGGAGGCGCCGGTGCTGGTGACGCTGCTGGGCGAGGGGGGCCAGCGGTTCCTCGACCTCACCACGGTGGAGTTCCCGGCGCCGACCGGCGAGTCGCACTACCTCATGCACCAGTCCCGGTACCGCGTGGCGCGGGCCTGGCGCGAGTTCATGGAGGAGTACCCGCTGATCGTCGGGCCGACGTGGACCCAGCCGCCCTTCGCCCACGGCTTCGACGTCGTCGACGCCGAGTCGGCCATGAAGGTCGTGGAGACCTTCCGCTTCGTGCTGCCGGCCAACCTGCTGGGCCTGCCGGCGGCCTGCGTGCCCACGGGCCTCGCGAACGGGCTGCCCACCGGGGTCCAGGTCATCGGGACGCTCTTCCGTGAGGACACCTGCCTGGACGCCGCCGAGGTGGTGGAGCGCCACGTGGGGGTGCTCACGCCGATCGACCCTCGGGAGTGACGGCGCGGGTTCGCCCGATGACGCGCCGCGACGTGGCCGCCGCGGCGCGCCTGGTTGCCGCCGGGACGCTCTCGCCCGGGTCCGAGGACCCCGATCGGGGCAACGACTACTGGGCGGCGGTCGAAGAGACCCGTCGACGCCGAGGCGACGTGCTGGTCGCCGAGGCCGACGGCGAGGTCATCGGGGTCGTCCAGGTGATGGTCTTCCCCCACTTCCAGCACACCGGCGGTTGGTGCGCGGAGGTCGAGTCGGTCCACGTGCGCGCCGACGCGCGCGGACGCGGCGTGGGATCGGCGCTGCTGGACGCGGCCGAAGCCCTGGCGCGCGAGCGCGGCTGCTACCGGATCCAGCTGACCAGCCGTAACGTGCGGGTCGAGGCGCACCGCTTCTACCTCGCCCGCGGCTTCGATCAGACCAGCCAAGGGTTCAAGAAGCTCCTAGACGGAGGGGACCTCGCGCAGGGACCCGTCGTCGACGTCGAAGACGAAGCCGCGGACCTCGGTGTTGTCGACGAAGGGTGATCCGCACAGCGCGGCCACCGCGGCGCGCACGCTCGCGTCGACGTCGCGGTAGGCCCCGAGCTGGAAGGGCGGCCGCTGTCCCAGGGTCGCCGCCAGCTCGGCCGCGAGGTCCTCCTCCACGAAGCTCTCCAGCCCGCAGCGCGTGTGATGGATCACCATCACCGCCCGGGTGCCCAGGAGCCGCTGGCTGAGCAGGAGTGATCGCACGACGTCCTCGGTGGCCAGGCCGCCGGCGTTGCGGATCAGGTGGGCTTCGCCCAGCTCCAGGCCCAGCGCGCCGAAGAGGTCGAGGCGCGAGTCCATGCAGGTGAGCACCGCGAGGCGCCGTCGCGGCGCGGTGGCCAGTTCGCGTCGGCCGTGGCCCTCGACGTAGCCACGGTTGTGGGCCACGACGTCGTCGATCTCGCTCACCGCGCCAGCCTAGGAAGGCCGTCGGATCGAACGGCTGGGGTGCTCGCTACGCTCGCCGTCGGAGGTGGGTATGGACCATATGGACGCGATTCGCGATGAGCTGCGCGCGCCGGCCCTGGAGCTGCGCGGACTGATCCCCGACGTGCTGCGCGGTTACGCCGAGATGTCGAGCGCGGCGATGAGGCCCGGGGAGCTCTCCGGCGCGGTCAAGGAGCTCGTCGCGATGGCGATCGCCGTCACGCGCGAGTGCGACGGCTGCATCGTCGCGCACACCCGCGGGGCGGTGCGCGAGGGGGCCACCCGTCAGCAGGTCGCCGAAGCAATCGGCGTGGCGATCTCGATGAACGGGGGACCGGGCACGGTGTGGGGGTCGCGGGCGCTGCGCGTCTTCGACGAGGCCGCGGCGGCGCGCGCCGCGGCTCCTACACCTCGTAGGGCAGCGACTTGATCCCGTTGATGAAGCTCGAGAGCAGCTGAGCCGGCGCGCCGGTCGCGTGGATCGCGGGCGCCCGGCGCAGGAGCTGGCGCCACATCACGGCGATCTCGCGCCGGGCCAGGTGGGCGCCCAGGCAGAAGTGCGGCCCGGGCGCCCCGAAGCCGTAGTGGTCGTTGGGGGTTCGTCCGACGTCGAAGGCGAACGGATCGGCGTAGACCTCCTCGTCGCGGTTGGCCGAGTTGTAGAACAGCAGGACCTTGTCGCCGGCTGAGAGATCGACGCCCGACAACGTGAAGTCGGTGCTCAGCGTGCGGCGCATCCAGATGACCGGCGACGCCCACCGAACGATCTCGTCAACGGCGGTAGCGACCAGCGACTCGTAGTCGGCCACCAGCCGGGCCCGCTGGTCCGGGTGCTCGGACAGCGCCCAGAGCGCGTGTGAGAGCGCGGTGCGCGTCGTCTCGTTTCCGGCGACGACCAGCAGGACAAAGAAGGAGGCCAGCTCTTGGTGGGTCAGACGTTCGGACTCGATCTCGGCGTTCACCAGGGCGCTGGTGATGTCGTCCACCGGGTGGCTGACCCGGTGCGCCCCCAGTTCCTCCATGATCCCCGTCAGGGCCGCGCCCGCCTCGAGGACCTCGATCACGGCGTCGCGGCCCTCGGGAATCACGTCGGGGTCGCCCATCGAGAGGATCACGGAGGAGCTGTGCAGCACCGTCGCGAACTCACTCGGCGGCACGCCCATCATCTCGCAGACGATGCGCAACGGCAGCGGGGCCGCGATGTCGGTCACGAAGTCGCCGGTCCCGCCCGCCAGCGCCGCGGTGACCAGCTCGTCGGCCACCCGCTCGACGGCGTCCTCCACGGCTCGGACGTTGCGCGGGCTGAAGGCCGCCGACACGATGCGCCGTAGCCGGGCGTGCTTCGGGTTGTCGGTCGAGATCATTCCGGAGAAGTACTCGACCATCTCCGGTGGCAGGTCCAGGATCGACACGGCGCCCGGCCCGGAGAGGAAGGCCTCGGGGTGACGCGACGCGGTCGCCACGTCGCGGTGGCGCGTCAGCGCGTAGTAGCCGGGACCCGGAGGAAAGACCACCGAGGTTCCCTCGACCACCGGCTCCTCGAAGAAGGCGATCGGGCGCTCCCTGCGCAGGGCCGCGAAGGCGGCCTCGCGCTCATTCCAGGGGCGGCGCCAGAACTCGAGGTCCGAGAGGTCGATCTGGTCGGCCGTCCACGTCGTCGTTAGCTCCACCGTTCCGAGACTACCGAGCGGCCCCGGTCACGAGGTCGTTGCGCCGCGGCAGACTGGGGGAGTGACCGAACTGACTGACGAGGAACGCGGCCGACGGCTGTCCGCGCTGAACGCCCTCATGGACCTGATGCGCCCGGCGGTCCAGGCCGACGGAGGCGACCTGGTGCTGGTGCGCGCCGACGTGGAGACCGGCGTGGTCGAGGTCCAGCTGCAGGGCGCCTGTTCGAGTTGCGCCATCTCTTCCACCACCCTCCAGGGGGGGGTCGAACGAATCCTCACCGACCGTCTCGACTGGGTGACCGAGGTCCTGGGCGGCGTTGACGAGTCCGCTGACCCCGACGACTCGATGGCCCTGGGCACCGGCGGCTACGTCCCTCGCTACCGGCCCCTGTAGCGATCGTCGACGCGTCACGCGGGCTGGGCGCGATGGTATTATTTAGTTAGGTGAACTAATGGATGAGACCGCCGACCACGAGACCGCCGCCCGGCTACGCCGGGCCGTGACGCGGCTGAATCGGCGGCTGCGCGCGTCCGCCCTCGGCGGCGTTTCCCCGGCTCAGGCGTCGATGCTGGCGTCGATCGACCGGCTCGGTCACCCGACCTTGGGCGACCTGGCGGTGGCCGAGCAGGTCCAGCCCCCTTCAGTCACCCGCGTGGTGCAGGTCATGGAGGAGGCCGGCTACGTGACGTGCGGGCCCGACCCCGACGACCGGCGCAGCACACGGGTACGCCTGACCCCCCTGGGGCGCCGCGAGCTCACCACCATTCGCCACCGCAAGACCGAGTTCCTCGAGCGGGCCATCCACACCTTGTCCGCCGTCGACCGCCGCCGGGTCCGCGACCTCGTGGGCCTCCTCGAGCACTTCGTGGAGGAGCCGTGAGCGCGGCTCGATCGATCTCGGCGCGCACCTTCGCCGCGTTACGGGTGCGTAACTTCCGGCTCTACTTCATCGGCCAGTTGATCTCGGTGTCCGGCACGTGGATGCAGTCGGTCGCTCAGGGGTGGCTGATTCTCCAGCTGACGGGTTCGTCGGTGGAGCTCGGCGTGGCGATCGCCCTGCAGTACGTGCCGATGCTGCTCTTCGGCTCCTACGGGGGGCTGATCGCCGACCGCCACGACAAGCGCCGGATCCTCTACCTCACCCAGTCATCGGCCGGGATCCTGGCCGTCGTGCTTGGCGTCCTGGTCACCACCGGCCACGTCACGGTGACGATCGTCTGGGTGCTGGCCTCCCTGCTGGGCGTCGTCAACCTCTTCGACGTGCCCGCCCGGCAGGCCTTCGTCCAGGAGATGGTGGGCCGCGACCTGATCACCAACGCGGTGAGCCTGAACAGCGTGCTGATGAACGCCGGACGGCTGATCGGCCCCAGCATCGCCGCCGGCTTCATCGCGGTTGTCGGGACGGCGGCGTGCTTCTACGCCAACGCCTGCTCCTACGCCGCCGTGCTGGTGGCGCTGGCCCTCATGCGCCGCTCCGAATTCCTGCCCATGGCCACCGTCGAGCGCCGGCGCGGGCAACTGCGCCTCGGGCTGCGCTACGCCTGGGCCACGCCCCAACTGCGCAACGTGATCGCCGCGGTGGCCGTGGTGGGCACCTTCGCCTTCAACTTCACCGTGACCCTGCCGCTGCTGTCGCGCACGACCTTCCACCAGGTGACCGCCGCGCACTACGGCATCCTGATGGGGGCGATGGGGCTCGGGGCGGTCATCGGCGGACTCGTCGTGGCCTACCGCTCGCGACCGACGCTGGCCCTGTTGACGGCGCTGGCGTTGGGCTTCGGCGCCTTCATGACCTCGGTCGCCCTCGCCCCGACGATCACCTGGGCCGAGATCCTCCTCGTGCCCACCGGCGCGTTCTCGGTCGCCTTCGTCTCCACCGCCAACGCCACGCTGCAGCTCAACTCGAGCCCGGAGATGCGCGGTCGCATCATGAGCCTGCACGGGATGGCCTTCCTCGGCACCACGCCCATCGGAGCCCCGCTGATCGGTCTGATCATCGGCGCGTCCAATCCTCGCGTAGGTCTCCTGGTCGGTGCCGCCCTGACCCTCGCGACGGGCGCGGCCCTGGCGGCGTCGCGCGCGCGAAGGGCCGCGCCCATCGCCGCGCCCGATCTGGCCTAGGGCGTCGCGAGGCTCGGCCCGGGCGATATCCGCGACTCCGCGGGCGCCCCCGGCCATGATGAGGTCTAGACAGTTCTTGACCTCTCTGGTAGGTTGCCCAGCATCCCGACCGGCGAGGCCGGGACCAACCGGGGGGTGGACATGTCGGTTACGGACAACGTCGGGAGCGCCAGCGCGGGCGGCGCCGACCAGCGAGATCTCGCGACATTCGGCTACAAGCAGGAGCTGCACCGCACGCTTGGGCTGTTCAGCTCCTTCGCGGCGGCCTTCAGCTACATCTCGCCGTCGACGGGTATCTTCACCCTCTTCGCGCTGGGCCTGACGACGATCGGCGGGGTCTTCTTCTTCTCCTGGCCGCTGGTCGCGCTGGGTCAGTTCATCATCGCCCTCAACTTCGCCGAGGTGTCCAGCCACTACCCGGTGGCCGGGTCGGTCTTCCAGTGGACCAAGTACCTGGCCGGCAAGCGCTATTCGTGGGCCACCGGATGGATTTACATCTTCGCCGGGATCCTGACGGTGACCGCGGTGGTCGTGACCCTGCCCCTGACCATCCTGCCGATGCTGAACCTCATGGGGTGGAATCTCAACGCGGGCGCCCTGGACGACCAGATCTGGGTCGCGGTGATCACCCTAGTGGTGATCACGGTGCTCAACATCTACAGCGTGAAGCTTGTCTCCATCGTCAACAACACCGGGGTGTTCTTCGAGATCGTGGGCCTCGTGATCTTCGCGTTCGTGATGCTGCTGGTCCACCGGCACCAGTCGATCTCCGTGCTGACGAACTCGGGCGGATTGCACGTGGGCTTCGGCTCGTTCATGGCCGCGATGTTCATGAGCCTGTTCGTCATCTACGGCTTCGACACGGCGTCCACGTTGGCCGAGGAGACCAAGGACCCGCGCCGCGCGGCGCCCAAGGCGGTGCTGTCGTCGGTCGCCGGGGCGTTCGTGATCGGTGGCTTCTTCCTCATCGCGACGCTGATGGCGATCCCGAACCTCAAGTACGCCATCGCCCACGGGTGGGGCCCGGCCCAGATCATCGAGTCCAACTTCTCCAAGCCCTGGGCGATCGTCTACCTGGCGGTGGTGTCGGCGGCCATCCTGGTCTGCTGCATGTGCATCATGACCGCGACCATCCGCCTGTGCTTCGGCATGGCGCGTGACAACCGCCTGCCGGGCTCTAAGGCGTTGGCCAAGGTCCACCCGCACCTGCACACGCCGATCGTGTCGTGCGTGGTGGTCGCGGTCCTCTCGGCCATCCCGCTGTTCAAGTACGCCGGCGCGGGCTACGTGGCCATCGCCGCCACCGGCATGATCTACCTGTCCTACTTCTTGGGCAACTGCGCCATCCTGTGGGCGCGACTGGCCAAGGGCTGGCCCAAGGTGACGTCGCCCTTCTCGCTGGGGAAGTGGGGCGTGCCACTCAACGTCCTGGGCATCCTCTACGGCGGGGCGATGCTCATCAACTTCGCCTGGCCGCGCGCGGCCAGCAACCCGACGCCCAACCAGACCAACGGCGCCCTGAGCCTGGGCGTCGGCTTCTTGAACAAGGTGCCGATCCTGGACTCGGTCCTCGGCTTCGTGGTCGTCATCGGAATCCTGTACTACGTCCTCTTCGAGACGCGCAAGGACCTGACAGTCACGCCGCCGCCGGAGACGGGTCCGTTCGTGATCCCGCCCGAGTCACTGCCGCCCGATGAGGTGAGGATCTAGCACGGGCTCGTGGTTTCCCGCCGCGAATCGGCGGGGGACCACGGTGCGGCGTCCACCGGCGACCGACGGGTCTGTTCAGCGACGGTGACGCAGCACGGCCAGGCTGGTGGCGTAGGTGACGCCGCTCACCAGGCAGATGACGCCGAAGTCGCCGGGATTGCCCGTCCGGGCCACCGCGACGATGGCGCCGACCACCGCGACCAGGACGACCACCAATCCGGCGATCGCGGTGGCGTCGCGGTCCAGCCCCCGTTGGCGCTCGTCACCGCCGGCGCGCAGGATCGCCGCCACGTCGCCGCGACCACCGGACCACAGGTAGGTCACGCCTGAGGCGACGCAGTAGAAGGCCAGCGCGCCGAGTGCGAGGTCGTGGCTGCCGCTCACCCAGATGGCGAGGGAGACCGCCGCACCCGCCACGGCGAGGCCGAGGGTGCCGAGGACGCGTCGGGCGCGACGAGGGCTGGTCTTCATGATGGCTCCTCCTCCGAAAAGACACTTTCGACGATGGTGTGAAAGCAGCGGGCGATGCCGAGCGCGAGAGGCAGCGATGGCAGGTACCGACCGTTCTCGATCGAGTTGATGGTCTGGCGCGACACGCCGAGGCGCTCGCCGAGCTGGCCCTGGGAGAGCCCGGCCCCCTCGCGGAGCTCGCGGACGCGGTTGCGCATGTGGAAAGGTTACTTGACAGGTGCGCTGCCTGTCAAGTGTCCTTTCCATCAACGGCCGGTTGGCCGCGCCGCTCAACTGGTCGGGAGGTCGAAGCTCCACACGACCGTGCGCGTCCGGTCGCCGCGCAGGATGTCGCGCGCGCTCTCCACGGGGACGCCGTCGGCGTCGAAGGCCACCCGGTTGACCGCGAGCAGCGGACGTCCGCGGGGCACCTCGAGCAGGCGGGCCACCCGGGCGTCGGCCCGGACCGGCTCGATCGACTCCACGGCGCGCCGGGGTCGAGCCCCGAATCGCTCGGCCAGGAGGTCGTAGAGGGACCCGTCCAGGGACTCGTCGAGCAGCGCGCCGAATCGCTCGGCGGGGAAGCAGGAGTGCTCGACGAGGACCGGCGCCTCATTGGCGAAGCGCAGTCGGTCGATCACGATCACGTCGTCGCGGTCGCTCAGTTGCAGGGCTTCCGCGGTGGCCGCGTCCGCCATCTCGCGCACGGCCCGCAGCACGGTCGCGCCGGCCACCTGGCCGTGCCGGCGCACCTGGGCGGAGAAACCGGCGAAGGTGGTCAGGTCGTAGTCGATGATGGGGTCGGCGACGAAGGTGCCGCCGTTACGCCCGGTGCGCCGGCGGATCAGGCGCCGGCGCTGGAGGTCGGCGAGCGCCTGGCGCACCGTGAGGCGATTGACGCCGAACTCGGCGGCGAGGTCGCGCTCCGGCTCGAGCCGGTCGCCCGGGCGCAACCGTCCATCGGCGATCGCCGCCGCGACGGTGTCGGCGATCTGGGTGTGCAGCAGTCCGTTGGACCGCGTGACCTTGGTGGCCCACGTCGAACTCTTCGCCACGTCGCCTCCCCACCCACCGACGATCCGGTGCCTTATGGTGTAGATACTTTAGTGGTGAGCGGGCCAGAGGGGGCGTCGTGATCGACCGGGCACGGGCCGTGGTGATCGGCGGGGGAATCGGCGGCTGCGCGGTGGGGTACTGGCTGGCCCGGCTGGGCTGGACCGACGTGGCGATCGTCGAGCGCGCCGAGCTCACTAGCGGGTCGACCTTCCACTCGGCCGGTCTGGTGGGCCAGCTGCGCGGCTCGCTGGCCCTCACCCAGATGATGATGGCCTCGGTCGACCTCTACCGGACCCTCGGGGCCGAGGTCGAACTGGAGACCGGCTGGCGCGAGGTCGGCTCGCTGCGGTTGGCCTCGTCCCGCGCCCACTTCGAGGAGCTCCAGCGCCAGGCCGCGTGGGCCGAGACCTTCGGGCTGGCGCTCCACCTGGTGTCGGCGGCCGAGGCGCAGGCGATGTTCCCGCCCATGACGACCGAGGGCGTGCTCGGCGCCGCGTTCCTGCCCTCGGACGGCTTCGTCGACCCGAGCCAGCTGACGCTGGCGTTGGCCCGGGGGGCGCGCCAACGCGGCGCGACGATCCTCACCTCGACGCGCGTGACCGGCGTGCGGGTGGTCGACAACCGGGTGCGGGCCGTCCAGACCGATCGCGGCGACATCGAGTGCGAGGTCGTGGTCAACGCCGGCGGCATCTACGCGCACGAGATCGGGCGGCTGGCCGGCGTCCACGTGCCCCTGGTCGCGATGGCCCACCAGTACGCGATCACCAAGCCCGAGGGATTCCCGCGCGATATGCCGACGCTGCGCGATCCGGCGCGCCTGGTCTACTTCCGCGGCGAGAGCGGCGGCCTGGTGGCCGGCGGCTACGAGCGCAACCCCGCCGTGTGGTCCCTCGGCGGGATCCCGTCGGACTTCAACTCGCGGCTCCTCGAGCCCGACTGGGACCGGTTCTCGCCGCTCTACGAGGCGGCGATCACGCGGGTGCCGGCGCTGGAGAGCGCCGAGATCGTGACGCTGATCAACGGCCCCGAGGCCTTCACGCCCGACGGCGAGTTCATCCTCGGCGAGAGCGCGGTGCGGGGCTTCTGGGTGGCGGCGGGCTTCTGCGCCCACGGCATCGCCGGATCGGGCGGCATGGGCAAGATCGTGGCCGAGTGGATCGTCGAGGGCCAGCCGGGCGTGGACGCGTGGGCCCTCGACTCGCGCCGCTTCGGGCCCCAGTACCGTGACCGCGGCTACACCCTCGAGCGCACCCACGAGATCTACGCCACCTACTACGACGTCAAGTACCCGGGCCACGAGCGCCAGTCAGGGCGCCCGCTGCGCCTCTCGGCGCTCTACGCGCGCCACGTCGATCTGGGCGCGGCCTTCGGGGAGAAGTCCGGTTGGGAGCGGGTCAACTGGTACGAATCCAACGCGGCGCTCGGCGACGAGGCGACGCGCCCGACCGGGTGGGCGGGCCACCTCTGGTCACCGGCCATCGGCGCCGAGCACCGGGCCTGCCGCGACGCCGTGGCCCTCTTCGACGAGAGCTCCTTCGCCAAGCTCGACGTGGTCGGCGCGGGCGCCGCCGAGTTCCTCGAGGGACTGTGCGCCAACGTGGTGGCGCGACAGGTCGGGGGCGTCACCTACACCCAGCTGCTCAACGCGCGCGGCGGAGTGGAGTGCGACCTGACCGTCACGCGCCTGGGCGAGGAGCACTTCCGCCTGGTCACCGGCACGGCGTTCGGCAACCACGACGCCGCCTGGGTGCGCGCCCACCTGCCCGAGGGCGGCGCGGTGCGCGTGGCCGACGTCACGTCGCAGTTCGCCTGCCTGGCGTTGTGGGGCCCCCGGGCCCGCGACGTGCTGGCGCCCCTGACCGGCAGCGACCTGTCGAACGAGGGCTTCCGCTACATGAGCGCGCGTGAGATCAACGTCGGTCCGGTGCCGTGCCTGGCGGTGCGCGTCACCTTCGTCGGGGAGCTCGGCTGGGAGCTCTACTGCCCGAGCGAGTACGCGGTGCGCCTGTGGGACACCCTGCGCGAGGCCGGCGAGCCGTTCTCGCTAGTGCCCGGCGGCTACCGGGCGATCGAGTCGCTGCGACTCGAGAAGGGCTACCGGGTGTGGGGCAGCGACATCACGACCACCGACTCGCCGCTGGAGGCGGGACTGGGCTTCGCGGTGAAGATGGCCAAGCCCGACTTCCTCGGTCGCGCCGCGCTGGCCGCCGCGGGCGAGCCGATCCGGCGACTGGCCTGCCTGGTGCTCGACGACGACCGCACGGTCGTGTTGGGCAGCGAGCCGGTGCGCGCGATGGGTCGCCCGGTGGGGCGCGTCACCAGCGGGGGCTACGGCTACAGCGTGGCGCGCTCGATCGCCTACGCCTACCTGCCGGCGGAGCTGGTGGTGGCGGGCACCCGGGTCAGCGTCGGGGTCTTCGGCGACGACGTCGGCGCCGAAGTAGTCGCCGAGCCCCTCTTCGACCCCACCAACGCGCGGGTGCGCGCCTAGAGGTCCGTCACGCGCGCCGCCGCGGCCAGGAGCTCGTCCAGGTCGGCGGCGCCGGCCAGAGTCATCAGGCGCGTCGCGTGGTCCGTGGCGTACTGGGCGAAGTCGACGTCGAGGTCGGAGATCGCCATCTGCAGGACGCCCCACATGGCCTCGCGCAGGTCCGAGACCAGTTTCATCAGCGTCAGCATGGCCAGGAGGGGCTCGTCGACGCGCCCGACGTAGTGGCGCAGCAGCGCCCGCTCGGCCCCGGGGGAGAAGTGGTTGTTGACCGCGACGTTGGCCAGGTCGAAGAACGGGTCGGTCATGCCGGCGTACTCCCAGTCGACGACGCGCACCGTGCCGTCGAAGAGGAAGTTGGCGTTGAGCAGGTCGTTGTGTCCGAGCACGGTCGTGCGAAAGGGCCGCGCCGCTTCCACCCGGTCGACCAGCGCCAGCGCCGCGTCGAGGTCGAACGGCGGGTGCACGCCGCGGCGGGCCGCCTCGTCGCGGTAGACGCGCGCGACGCGGTAGGGGTCGAAGACCGCCTCCACGACGCCGGCGGCGTGGACCCGGCGCAGCGCGCCGACGAAGTCGCCCAGCATCGGCTCGGTGGCCAACTCCTCGGCCGGGATTGACCGCGCGTCGATGAAGCGCGTCACGATGCACCCCGTCGGCTCGTCGTAGACCAGCACGTCCGGCCCGACCCCGACCGTCGCGGCCAGGCGGCCGGCCTCGACCTCCTGGCGCCGGTCGATGCCCAACAGGCGGGTGTCCTTGCCGGGCACGCGCACCACGACGCGCTCGTCACCCAGGTCCACGCGGTAGTTGGCGTTGGTGATCCCGTTGGTGAGCGGCGTGATGGTGCGCGCCCGACCGGGCCACAGCCGCTCGATCAGCTCTTCGGCGACGTCCGGCACGCCCCGACACTACCGAGGCGGTTCGCGACCGGCGCTACGCGGCCGGTGAGGGTTCCTTGGGCAGTCCCAACGCGCGCTCGCCGACGATGTTGCGTTGGATCTCCGCGGTGCCGCCCCAGATCGTCTCGGAGCGCGAGAAGAAGAACGACGACTGCAGCTCCGACACCGGGTAGTCCGCGCGGCCCCGCCCGCGTCCCACGATGGTCTCGGCGGCCGGGCTCTGCCCCGTGAGCACCTGGGCTTGCATGCCCAGCAGATCCATAGCCAGATCCATCTCGGCGCGGTGCGCCTCGGACCAGAACATCTTGTTGCACGCCCCCAGGCGGGCCGCCTGGTGCGTGCCGCGCAGCGCGTCGGTCAGCGTGCGGTACCCGTTGACCTCCATGATCTTCCAGTTCTGCCACGAGCGCACCAGCGCGTCGCGCACGCGCCGGTCACCGGTCGCGCCGCGCTCGCGCGCCACGCGCAGGACCGACTCCCACTCCTTGAGGAACCGCCGGTAGCCGGTGGTCGCCGACGAGCCTCGCTCGAAGCCCAGCGTCGTCATGGCGACCTTCCAGCCGTTGTTGACCCCGCCGACCACGTTGTCCTTCGGGCAGCGCACGTTGGTGAAGAAGACCTCGTTGAACTCCGCGGAGCCGTCGACCTGGGTGATCGGACGCACCTCGACGCCCGGCTGGCGCATCGGCACGAGTAGGTAGCTGATCCCGGCGTGCTTGGGCGCCGAGGGATCGGTGCGCGCGAGCAGGAAGATGTAGTCGGCGTGCTGGGCCTGGGTCGTCCAGACCTTCTGGCCGTTGACCACCCACTCGTCGCCGTCCAGCACGGCGCTGGTCGAGAGACTCGCCAGGTCGGACCCCGAGTCGGGCTCGGAGAACCCCTGGCACCACGTGATGGTGCCGTGGAGGATCTGGGGGATGAACTCCAGCTTCTGCGCCTCGGTGCCCCACTGGAGGATCGTCGGGCCGACGAGGGTGTCGCCGAAGAAGTCGGCGCGCATCGGCGCGCCGGCCTTGGCGAACTCCTCGTTCAGCACGACCTGGTCGATCAGGCTGAGGCCGCGCCCGCCGTACTCGGCCGGCCACCCGGCGCAGATCCAGCCGCCCTCGAACAGCGTCTGGGGCCAGTGCTGGTTGAACTCGCGCCGCTCCTCGTCGCTCAGGGTGAACCCCGGGGTGAACCACCCCTCGGGCAGGTGCTCTTCGAGCCAGGCGCGGATCTCCTTGCGGAAGGCCTCGGCCTCGGGTGGGTAGGTCAGATCCATGAGAGGCAGCGTACTCACGGCGTGCGGGCGCCGGTTTGTGCGTCCCGCGCCGGTGGGGGAGAATGGATGACTTCGTCGATCGGAACCGTCCGCATGTCCCGCACCGTCCGCCAGGCCCTCGACGACACGAGGGCCTCCTGGGCGCGGTCAAGCGCGCTCACCCTGCCCCCCACTCGCCCGGCGCGTCCGTCGGCGCCCGGCGGACGGCGCGTGGCCTTCCTCATCTACCGCGGCAACCCGCGCTGCGGGGGCCAGGGCGTCTACACCCGGCACCTGACGCGCGAACTGGTGGCCCTCGGTCACCAGGTCGAGGTCTTCTCCGGCCCGCCGTGGCCCGAGCTCGACGAGGGCGTCGGCTTCACGCCCGTGCGCGGCCTGGACCTCTACCGTGACCCGGACCCCTTCCGGATCCCGGCGCGCCGCGAGTTCACCTCCCTGGCCGACGTCGCCGAGTTCGCCGTGACCCTCACCGGCGGCTTCGGCGAGCCGCTGGCCTTCTCGCGGCGGATCCGGCGGATCCTGGCCCAGCGCCGGGGCGAGTTCGACATCGTCCACGACAACCAGTGCCTCGGCACGGGCATCGTGGGGGTCCACCGCGACGGGTGGCCGCTGCTCGAGACGCTCCACCACCCGATCACCGTCGACCGGTCCATCGCCCTGGACCACGCCACCACCGCCTGGCGGCGCTACTCCACGCGCCGGTGGTTCGGCTTCCTGCGCATGCAGGTGCGCGTGGCCGGGCGCCTCCCGGCGGTGCTCACGGTGTCGCACAACTCCAAGGCCGACATCCACGACCAGATGGGCGTGCCCCTCGAGCGACTGACCGTCGTGCCGGTGGGGGTCGACCACACCGTGTTCCGCCCGTACGACGGGGTGGCGAAGCGGCCCGGTCGCCTGATGGTGACCTCCAGCAGCGACGTGCCGATGAAGGGCCTGGTGCCGCTGCTCGAGGCGGTGGCCAAGCTGCGCGCCGAGCGAGAGATCGAGCTGACGGTGATCGGCCAGCCCCAGCCCAAGGGCCGGGTGGCCCTGGCGATCGCGCGCCTCGGCCTGGGCGACATCGTCACCACCATCACCGGCGTGAGCGACGAGGAGCTCGCCCACCTCTACGGCGAGGCGCAGGTCGCCGTCGTGCCGAGCCTCTACGAGGGATTCTCGCTGCCGGCGATCGAGGCGATGGCCTGCGGCGTGCCGGTGGTGGCCACCACCGGTGGCGCGCTGCCCGAGGTCGTGGGGGTCAGCGGCGAGACCGGACTCCTGGTCGAGCCGAACGACCCCGACGCCCTGGTGTCGGCGATCCGCCGGTTGCTCGACGACGAGGCGCTGCGCCAGCGCCTCGGGGCCAACGGGCGGCGCCGGGTGCAGGAGCGCTTCACCTGGCAGGTCACCGCTCGCGGCACCGCGGCCTGTTACGACGCCATCCTCACCGGCGCCGCGCTGCCCGACTCCATGCACTTCGACTGATGCTGACCGCCGACTACGACCGCCTGGGGCTGGCCGCCGGCGACACGGTGCTCGACCTGGGCTGCGGCTTCGGGCGCCACGCCTTCGAGGCCGCGCGCCGCGGGGCCCACGTGGTGGCCCTCGACGCCGGCCGTGACGAGGTCGAGGGGGTGGTGGCGACCTTCGTCGCGATGATCGAGGCGGGTGAGCTGGCCCACGTCGCCATCCACGCCGCGGCGGTCCAGGGCGACGCGCTGCACCTGCCCTTCGCCGACGCCGCCTTCGACCGCGTGATCGCCTCCGAGGTGCTCGAGCACATCCCCGAGGACGTCGCCGCGATGGCCGAGCTCACCCGGGTGCTGCGGCCCGGCGGGACGATGGCCGTCACCGTCCCGCGCGGCGTGCCCGAGGCGGTCAACTGGGCGCTGTCGGACGCCTACCACCAGGTGCCCGGCGGTCACGTGCGCATCTACCGGCGCCGGGTGCTCGAGGCGCGCCTGGTCTCGGTGGGCCTGTCGGTGGTGGGCCACCACCACGCCCACGGCCTGCACAGCCCCTACTGGTGGCTCAAGTGCCTGGTCGGCACGGCCAACGACCAGAACCTCCTGGTGCGCGCGTACCACCGGCTGCTGGTGTGGGACATCGTGTCCGCGCCGCGCACGACGCGCTGGGCCGAGCGCCTCGCCGCGCCACTCTTCGGCAAGTCGCTCGTCGTCTACGCCGTGAAGCCGGCGGCGCCGTGACCACCGTCGCGCACCGGCTGAGCGGCGTGCCCGGGGTGCTGAGCGCCGAGGAGATCGCCGTCACCGCGCGTCACCTGGCCGACCTGCAGCGACCCAACGGCCAGATCCCCTGGTTCGCCGGGGGCCACTGCGACCCGTGGAACCAGGTGGAGGCCGCGATGGCGCTCACCGTGACCGGCCACGACGACGCGGCGCGCGCGGCCTATCGCTGGCTGGCCGCGATCCAGCTGGGCGACGGCAGCTGGTTCAACTACTACCTCGGCGACCGCGTGCGGGACGCGCGCCTGGACACCAACGTCTGCGCGTACCTGGCGACCGGCGTGTACCACTACCTGCTCGCCACCGGCGAGGTCGACGTGGCGGCCGAGCTCTGGCCGGGCGTTGAGCGGGCGATCGAGTTCGTGCTGCGCTGGCAGCTCGACGACGGCACGGTGCGCTGGTCGCTCGACGCCCAGGGGCGCCCGGAGTCCTACGCGCTGCTCACCGGCTCGTCGTCGATCTTCCACGCGCTGCGCTGCGCGGTGGCCCTGGCCGAGCGCCTCGACTACCGGCGCCCGGCCTGGGAACTGGCCGCGGCGCGCCTGGGCCACGCCGTGGCGCACCACCCCGGCGCCTTCGCGCCCAAGAACGAGTTCGCCATGGACTGGTACTACCCGATCTTCAGCGGGGCCCTCGCCGGCCCGGCCGCGCTGCGCCGACTCGACGACGGCTGGGAGCGCCACGTGATGGACGACTACGGCGTGCGGTGCGTGTCGACCAGCGACTGGGTGACCGCGGCCGAGACGGCCGAGTGCGTGCTGACCCTCGACGCCCTGGGCATGACCGCGCGGGCCTTCGAGCTCTTCGCCCTCACCCGACGTCACCGCCGCGACGACGGGGCCTACCTGACCGGGCTGGCCTACCCCTCGGGGCAGACCTTCCCCGACGCCGAGACGACCTCCTACACCGCGGCGGCGGTGCTACTTGCGGCCGACGCGCTCACCGCGTCGACCCCGGCGTCGGGACTGTTCCGTCCGGGCGAGCTCCCCGCGCCGCTCGACCTGCCCGAGCCGGGCTGCCCGCTCGTCGCGTCACGCGCGGCGTAGCACCCGCAGCGAGCCGCTCGCCGCGACGTCGACGAAGCCGGCCGCGCGCGCGGCGAGGTAGATCTCGTAGGGCGGGCGACCGCCGTCGGCCGGGTCCGGAAAGACGTCGTGGATCATCAGGAGCCCGCCGAGCGCCACCTTGGGGGTCCAGCCCGTGTAGTCGGACCACGCGGGCTCGACGCCGTGGCCGCCGTCGATGAAGAGCAGGTCGAGCGGACCGGCGAAGTGCGCCGCGACGACGCTCGACTCGCCCACCAGGCCCACCACGCAGCGCTCCAGCCGGGCGTCGGCGATCGTGCGCTGCCAGGCGGGCAGCGTGTTGAGCCGCCCGTCGGCCGGGTCGACGAGCCCGGGGTCGAAGTGCTCCCAGCCGGCCTGGTTCTCCTCGCTGCCGTGGTGGTGGTCGAGTGAGAACAGGACCGCGCCGGACTCCTCGGCCGCGGCGCCCAGGTAGACCGAGGACTTGCCGCACCAGGCGCCCACCTCCAGCCAGGTCCCGCCCGGCTGGCGCGCGCCCTGGTCGCGGGCCCACTCGTGTAACGCCAGACCCTCGTCGCGCGGCATGAAGCCGGTGACCCTGTCGGCGTAGGCCAGCAGCTCGTCGCGCCGGCTCATCCGGTGGCCACCTGCACCACGGTGGCGATCCCGAGGCCCAAGAAGACGAGGCCCCCGGTGACGCGCACGGCCTTCAGGGGAACGACGCGCTGGAGCATCCGCCCACCGAAGGCGCCGAGGAACGAGATCGAGATCATCGCCAGCGACGAGGCCAGGAAGACCTCGAAGGGCTGGTGCGTCTTGGCGCTGAGGCTGATCGCCTGGACCTGGGTCAGGTCGCCAAACTCGGCGACGAAGATCACGGTGAAGGCGGTGGCCACCTCGCGCCAACGCGCCCCGGCGCGCTCGGCGGCGGCCTCGCGCTCGCCCGCGGCCTCCTCGCTCTCCTCGGATACCAGCAGCAGGTAGGCGGCGCCCCCGCAGAAGAGCAGCGCGACGACGACGTCCTTGACCCGCCACGGCAGGAGCGTGAGCAGCCCCCCCGCGGCCACGGCCAGGCCCATCTGGGTCACGAACGCCGCCGAGGCGCCCAGCACGATCGAGCCCGGCCGGGCCCGTGTGCTCATCACGATCGTGGCGATCATGGTCTTGTCGGGCAGCTCGAGCAGGATCATCAGGGCGAAGATGCCCAGGAAGGCCCCGACGGTCATCGACGAATCAGAACTGCTGTCGCACCGCCGCGGCGAAGGCCAGGCCGACGCGCAGTAGCTCCAGGCGCTGGAGGACGGTGCGCTGGCCGCTCACCGGGTGGGCCAGGTGGAAGGCCTCGACCTCGGCGGCGAAGGCCGAGTCGGTGAAGTAGGTGGTCAGCCCCAGGGTCAGCTTCTCCTGGAGTTCGGGCGAGGAGTGGCTGAGGGCCTCCGGCCAGCGCGAGGTCACGTAGCGCCACACCGCGGGACCGGTAACGCGCTGCATCGACAGGTACCCGAGCACGAACGGCGCGTCCTGGCTGCGCACCTCGGAGAAGCAGAGCGCCGCGGCGTCCAGGGCCACTCGCTCCTCGGAGAACCCCGCCAGGCCGATCAGGTAGCGCTGCTCCTCCTGGGGAGTGCGGGCGTGGCGGAAGCGCTCGAGGAAGGTCTCGTAGTCGCCGGGGCGGTTCTGTTCGGCCACGACGCGCAGGACGGCCGCGGCGAGGTCGCCGTCGAGGTCGTCGGCCTCGAATCGCCGCGCCGCTTCGGCGCGCACCGCCTCGTCGGCGCCGACGGTGCCCAGGACGCCCACCACCACGGCGCGCTGCTGGGGCGTGCGCTCGCTGTCCCCGGGCGCCGGGTCCCAACCCAGACGCTCGAACTGCGGGGTGAAGAGCTCGCGCACCTGTCCCACCAGGGCGGCGCGGTGCGAGTCAGCCACCGCGCGGTGCACGTGATCGATCGCCGTGGCGATCGTCGTCCACGACGCGGGCTCGTCCTGGCCGCCCATCCCTCGGGCGACGGCGAGGAAGTCGGGCCACGTGAGCAGACCCGCGAAGAGCAGGGCCCACGCGTCGGCGATGAAGGTGAAGCGCTCGAGATCCTCGAGGTCGCCGAGACGCGCGACCATCGCGGTGCGCTCCGTCGCGCCGTAGCGCGAGCGAAAGACCCCCGAGCCGCCGGCGTTGACCACCACCGGCGCGGCGTCGTGCACGACGATCGGCACGTCGCTCAGCAGGTGGCGACTGGCGGGGCCGCCCTCGAGCGAGCGGGTGAGCACCGGGACCAGCCAGGTCGAGCCGATCGCACTGGGACCGCGGGCCGGCCCGTAGCTGAAGGGCTGCTGGTGGAGCTTGCCGCCCTCCAGGGAGACGAGCGGGTGCCCGCCCTGGTAGATCCAGCTGTCCATGACGTCGCGCACCGGCTGGCGCGAGACCTCCTCCAGGGCGTCCCACAGGTCGGTCGTCACGGTGTTGGCGTAGCTGTGCCGGCGCAGGTACAGGCGGATCCCGTCGCGAAAGACGGTCGGGCCGAGGTACTGCTCGAGCATGCGCAGAACCGCCCCGCCCTTCTCGTAGGTGATGTAGTCGAACATCCCTCGGGTGTCGTCGGGCGAGACGATCTCGAACTCGATCGGTCGGGTGGAGTGCAGGCCGTCGGTCAGCAGGGCCCGCTGGTCCTTGTAGACGCCCCAGGAGGTCCACAGGTGCCACGACGGGCGGAAGGCGTCGGTGGTGGTGATCTCCATGAAGGTGGCGAAGGCCTCGTTGAGCCAGATCCCCTCCCACCACTCCATCGTCACCAGGTCGCCGAACCACATGTGGGCGATCTCGTGGGAGATGACGCGCGCGATGCGCTCCTTCTCGGCCAGCGACGCCGACGCCGGGTCGAGCAGCAGGTCCGACAGGCGGAAGGTGACGCACCCCAGGTTCTCCATCGCCCCGAAGCCGAAGTCGGGGATGGCCACCAGGTCAAGCTTCTCGCCGGGGTACGGGATGTCGAAGTACTCGGTGAGGAAGTTGAGCGCGAAGACCCCGGCGTCGAGGGCCAGCTCGGTGAGGTGTCCCTTGCCCAGGGGGTGCACCACGCGCAGCGGCGTGCCGCGCACGTCGATCGGCGCGGTCTCCTCGAAGTCGCCGACGACGAAGGCCACGAGGTAGCTGGACATCTTCATGGTCGGGGCGAAGCTGACGCTGCGCTGGCCGTTGCCGAGGTCGACGTCGCCGACGACCGGGGAGTTGGAGTAGGTCGCCAGGTCCCGCGGGACCGTGAGGTTGACCTGGAAGGTCGCCTTGAACGACGGCTCGTCCCAGCAGGGGAAGGCCTGGCGGGCGTCGGAGTGCTCGAAATGCGTGGTGGCGATCACGTGGGTGACGCCCGCGTCGTCCACGTAGGTCGAGCGGTAGAAGCCGACCAGTTGGTCGTTCATCACGCCGGCGAAGGCGATCTCCAGCGTCGCCGGACCCCGGGGCAGGACGCTGTCGAAGGTGAACGTGGCGGTCTCGTAGTCGAGGTCGTGGCCGGACTCGCTCGAGCGGTGACTGGTGCCGCCCGTGGTCAGCGTGGCCGCGCCCAGCACGAGGTTCTTGGAGTGCAAGGTGACGCTCGGCGTGGGCTCCCGGACGTCGACGTCGACCTCGACGCGGCCGGCGAACGTCGAGTTCTCGATGTCCGGGGTCAGGAACAAGCGGTAGGCCGATGGCACGACGGCGCGCGTCAAGCGGTAGGGGTTGGGGGAGGCACTCATGGTTCGCCACCTTAGGTCCAAACGCTCTACGCTCGCAGCGTGACGTCGCCGCCCACGCCCGTTTCGCTGCGCGTGAAACCCGGGCCCAACCGGCTCGCCGTCACCGGTATCGGCAACGCGATGCTCGACATCATCTCGCGCGATTCGCACAACGTGCACGCGCGACTCGGGCTGGTCAAGGCGTCGATGAACCTCATCGAGGAGAGCCAGCTCGGCACCTTCTACAACGCGATGGGACCCACCATGGAGATGTCCGGCGGGTCGGTGGCCAACTCGATCGCCGGCGTGGCCGCCCTCGGCGGCACCTGCGGTTACATCGGTAAGGTGGCCGACGACGAGTTCGGCGAGCGCTTCACCCACGACCTGCGTTCACTGGGCGTGGAACTCGACGTCGCGATCGCCCAACCCCACGAAGGGGCGACCGGGCGCTGCCACGTGTTCATCACCGACGACGCCCAGCGCACGATGGCCACCTACCTCGGGGCGTCCAACCAGCTGCGCGTGGACGACATCACCGACCGGCTCATCGCCCGCTCGGAGATCACCTACGTCGAGGGCTACCTCTACGACCTCCCGCCGGCCAAGGAGGCGATCCAGCGGGTGGTGGGCTTCGCGCACGAGCACGACTCGATGGTGGCCCTGTCGCTGTCGGACATGTTCTGCGTCGACCGGCACCGGCGCGACTTCCTCAACCTGGTGACGCACGACGTCGACGTGCTGCTGTGCAACGAGGACGAGGTCCGGGCCCTGTTCCAGGTGGGCGACCTGGAACAGGCCTTCGGCGCGCTGGCCGAGCTGGGACTCCTGGCCGTGGTCACGCGCGGCCCGCGGGGCGCCGACGTCGCGACGCTCACCGGCGTGGTGTCGGTCCCGGCGCGCGAGGTCGAGCACGTCGTCGACCAGAACGGCGCGGGCGACATGTTCGCCGCGGGTTTCCTCTACGGGCTGGCGCTGGGGGCCGATCCGGTCGAGGCCGCCGAACTGGGTTCGCTGTGCGCCGGGGAGATCATCAAGCATCTGGGCGCGCGCCCCGAAGTGGACCTCGAGGGGCTGGCCGTCGGGGCCGGCCTGCTCTAGTCAGATTCCCTGGGCGTCGAGCTGGGCGTCGAGCTCGCGCGTGCGCAGTGTCTCCCACTTCACCCAGGCGATCGAGATGGGCACACAGGCCAGGAGCATCAGGGCGTCCCCGCCGATCCACATGATCGCGCCGCCGAGGCGCACGTCGGAGAGGAGCCAGGCGGCCGAGCTCCCGGGCGGCGCGGTCGCCGCGAAGCGGGAGAACGGGTTGTGCGAGGACATGGCCAGGGCCAGACCGGTGACGGTGTCCACGGGCACGGCGGCCATGACGTAGACGAGGCGCAGTCCCGGGTGCAGGACCCGGCCGCGCTCGATGCCGAAGGCGGCGCGGAAGAAGAGGTATCCCACCACGAGGAACCCGAGGTGCTCGACGTCGTGGAGCCAGTCGTACCTCAGCGAGACGTTGTAGAGGCTGGTGAGGTGGGTGAGGGGAATAAACCCGAAGTAGAGCGCGAAGGCGACCAGCGGGTGGGTGAGGGTGCGCGCCACCGGTCCGTCGAGCAGCGCGCGCGTCCGCGGTCCGCCGGCCCCGTAGGCCAGGTCGAGCGGCGCGCTGAGGGCGAACAGCGGCGCCGCGACCATGATGAGCATGAGGTGCTGGATCATGTGGTCGCTGAAGTACGCGTCGTCGTACACCGCCACGACGGACTCGACCGCCAGGAACGTCACGGCGAGGCCCGCGACGAAACAGAGCGTGCGCGAGCGCGGCCAGCCGGTGGCTCGCCGCGCGCCGACGAGATAGGCGATCGCGGCCGCGATGATGATCACGGTGGGCACGACGCCGAACTGCCACTGGTTGAGGTGACGCCACGAGAATCGCGTTACGGAAGCCAGCAGCACCCAACGAGTCTACGACGGCCCTCGGTAGAATGGCCGTGTGACGTCGAAGTGGTGGGGACCCCGAGCGCTGGTCCTGCACGTCGCACTGCTCCTCTGGTTCGCGATGTGCGCCGCCGCGGCGTGGTGGCAGGTCGGCCGGGCCGTCCAGGGCAACGCGCTGAGCTTCATGTACGCGATCGAGTGGCCGGTGTTCGGAGTGCTCGGCGTGATCGGATGGTACGCCATGCTCAACGCGGAGACGGTCACCGCGGACAAGGAGGCGGCGCGGCGCGACTACGAGGAGCGCATGCGGGCCGAGGCGCGCGCCGCGCGCGCCGCCACCCGTCAGGACGAGGACCCCGCGCTGGCCGCGTACAACGACCACCTGGCGAGCCTGGCCACCAAGACCAAGAGGAAGCTCTGGGGTCATTAGTGGAGCGGGCCTTCCGGCGGTACCGGTTGATGTCCTTCGTCACCGGGACGACGCTGCTCATCCTGGCGGTCTTCCTCATCCTCCACACGTACGACCTCACGCTCTGGAAGCACCTCAAGGTCCTCGTCACCGTGGTGGGCATCGGACACGGTGTCGTCCTCTACCCGATCTACGTGGTCATGTGCTTTCAGTTCTGGCTGAAGAGCCGCATCCCGATCACCCAGCTGGTGCTCATGCTGATTGCGGGCTTCGTGCCGGGTCTGGCCTTCTACATGGAGCGTCGCGTGCGGTTGCGGGTCTTCGGTGACGGTCCCTTCGCCGCGTAGCTGGCTCCAGCGGCGCGTCATCGCCTACGCCCACCAGGGTGGGTCGTTCGAGGGTCCTTCGTCGACCCTCTTCGCGATCGGCCGGGCCCTCGAGCGCGGGGCCAGCGCCGTGGAGCTCGACGTGCACGCGACCCGTGACCGACGCATCGTGGTGTGCCACGACGAGACCGTGGACCGCACGACGAACCACCGCGGGGCGATCGCCGACCTGTCACTGGCCGAGCTGCGCGAGATGGACAACGCCTACTGGTGGATCGGGGGCGAGGTGGTGAGCCCGGGCCGTGCCGCCGCCGCGTACCCCTACCGGGCCCGGGCGCCGGGGGACCGGCGCTTCGGCGTGGCCACGCTGGAGGAGGTCGCGACGGCCTACCCCGGGGTCCTGTTGAATCTGGACATCAAGCGCACCGCGCCAGCGGTCGAGCCGTACGAGGAGCTCCTCGCCGGCGAGCTGCGCCGACTCGAGCGCACCGCGACGGTCATCGTGGCGTCCTTCCTCGACGACGCGATTCGGACGTTCCGGTCGCTGGCCCCGGAGGTGGCGACGTCGGCCGCCACGAACGAGACCGCGACGTTCTTCTTCTCCCTGCTCGAGGGGACGCCGGTCGTGCCCCCGGTGTGCGCCTTCCAGGTGCCGCCGCGCTTCGGCGACGTCACGGTGGTCGACGAGAGGTTCGTCGAGGCGGCCCACCGCGCCGGAGTGGCGGTGCACGTGTGGACGATCAACGAGGCGGATGAGATGGCGCGGCTGCTCGACCTGGGGGTCGACGCGATCGTCAGCGACACGCCGACGCCGCTGGCGGCGTTGCTCGACGCGCGCGGTCTGACGTGGGACGGAGTGATCTAGCGGGCGTGGCTAGCCGCGGCCGCAGTTCGGCTTCTTGCCGTGGTTGGCCCTCTTCTTGGCGCGTAACTTGCGCTTCACGGTCCGCTTTGACATAGGTGACAATCTTAGTGGGTGGCGCCGTCGGCGAGCCAGACGAGGTGAGTGTGTCGCGAATCACTGCATCCAGCCACGACCAGCCGGGCGAGCTGGTGCTGGTGGCCACGCCGCTCGGCAACCTGGGCGACATCACGCGGCGCGCCCTGGAAGTCCTCGAGCACGCCGACGTCGTGTTCTGCGAGGACACCCGCCACTCGCGCACGCTGTTCAGCGCCTACGCGATCACCCCGCGGCGGCGCCTGCGCGCCCTGCACGAACACAACGAGGCGAGCCTGTGCGACGAGATCGTCGGGCGGATCCGCGGGGGAGAGGTGGTGGCCCTCGTGACCGACGCCGGGACCCCCACGATCTCGGACCCCGGGGCTCGGGTCGCGGCGGCCGTCGCGGCCGCCGGCCTGCGGGTGACGACGACTCCGGGCCCGTCGTCGGTCGTCGCGGCCCTAAGCGTGAGCGGGCTGGCCAGCGAGCGGTTCGTGATGGAGGGCTTCCTGGCGCGGCGCCCGAGCGAGCGCGACGCCGCGTACGACCGGTGGGCCCACGAACCACGCACGATCATCTTCTTCGAGTCCCCCCAGCGCCTCGCCGCCACGCTGGCCCAGCTGGCCGCGCGCTACCCCGAGCGGCGCGTCGCGGTCGTGCGCGAGCTCACCAAGATCCACGAGGAGGTCCTGCGCGGTTCCCTGCGCGAGGTGGCCGCGACCATCGCCACCCGCGAGATCCTCGGTGAGGTGGTCGTGGTCCTGGCCGGGGACCACGACGCCGAGGCCGACGAGGCGACGGTGCGCGCGGCGTTGCTCGACCACCTCGAGCGCGGTGCCAGCGTGCGCGACGCGTCGGCCGCCGTCGCCGCCGACCTCGGCGTGGCGCACCGCGTCGCCTACGGGGTCGCGCTGACGCTGCGCGACCGGGGAGCGTCGCAGCCCGGTCGGTAACCTTGGGCGATGGGCCGCTTCTACGTGACCACGCCGATCTACTACGTCAACGACGTCCCCCACGTCGGGCACGCCTACACGACGGTCAACGCCGACGCCCTGGCCCGGTGGCACCGCCTGATCGGCGACGAGGTCAAGTTCCTGACGGGCACGGACGAGCACGGCCAGAAGGTCGCCGACGCCGCGGCCCACCACGACCTCGCGCCGCGGGCCTGGGTCGACGCCACCTCCCAACGCTTCCGCGACGCCTGGGACGCGCTGGAGGTGAGCTACGACGACTTCATCCGCACCACCGAGCCGCGCCACTACGACAGTGTCCAGACCTTCCTCAGCGCGATCCACGAGAACGGCTACATCTACAAGGACCTCTACCAGGGCCTGTACTGCGTCAGCTGCGAGGACTACTACTCCTACGAGGCCAGCGATCACGGCAAGTGCCCGATCCACGGGCGGCCCCTGGTGGAGATGGAGGAGGAGAACTGGTTCTTCCGGCTCAGCGCCTTCGAGGCGCGCCTGCTCGCGTACTACGAGGCGCACCCGAACTTCGTCACGCCCGAGACCAAGCGCAACGAGGCGCTCGGCTTCATCAAGGGCGGTCTGCGCGACATCTCGATCACGCGCACCTCAATCTCCTGGGGTGTGCCGGTCCCGTGGGACGAGGGCCACGTCTTCTACGTCTGGTACGACGCGCTGATCAACTACCTGACCGCCGTCGGCTACGGCCGCGACCCGGCCGAGGTCGCGCGGTGGTGGCCCTCGTCGCACCACCTCATCGGCAAGGAGATCATCCGGTTCCACTGCGTCTGGTGGCCGGCGATGTGCCTGGCGGCCGGCCTCGAGCCGCCCGGTCACGTCCACGTCCACGGCTGGTTGCTGGTCGGCGGCCAGAAGCTCTCCAAGACGATGGCCGCGGCCGGGGAGGTGCGCCTGACCGACATCGCCCCGGTGCCGCTGATCGACGAGTTCGGCGTCGACCCCCTGCGCTACTACCTGCTGCGCGACACCGCGTTGGGCAACGACGGCGAGTTCTCCCTCGAGGGCATCACGCAGCGCTACAACACCGACCTGGCCAACAACCTGGGCAACCTGGTGGCCCGGGTGGCCACGGTGGTCGGATCCAAGTGCGCCGGCGTCGGTCCGGCGCCCGCGGCGGCGTCGCCGTTGCGCGCCAGCGCCGCGGAGGCGTCGAGCGGGGCCGCGGCCGCGTGGGAGCGCTTCGCGCCCCACGCGGCGCTCGAGGCCACGTGGCGCCTGATCGGGGCGACGAACGCCTACCTCGAGCTGCACGAGCCCTGGCGCGCCGCGCCGGGACCGGAGGTGGACGCCGTGCTCGGCGACGCGCTCGAGGCGATCCGCCTGATCGCCATCCTGGTCTCGCCGGCGATGCCCTCGGTGGCCGAGGAGATCTGGCGACGCCTGGGGCTGACGGGGTCGCCCACCGAACCACCCTTCGCCGTGAGCTCGCGCTGGGGCGCCTACCCGGGCGGTCTCGCCGTGGAGAAGGGCGAGCCGCTCTTCCCGCGCATCGCGAGCGAGCCGTGAGCGGCTGGGTCGACTCGCACTGCCACCTCCAGGACCGCTTCGTGGAGGATCGCGGCGCGGCGGCCGGCGAGGTGGCGGCCACCCTGGCCCGCGCCCGAGCGGCCGGGGTCGAGCGCGCCATCGTCATCGGGACCGACGTCGCGACGTCGCGCGAGGGCCTGGCCCTCGCCGCCGCGGACGCGCCGGTCGAGCTGTACGCGACGGTGGGCCTGCACCCCCACGAGGCGGTGAGCGACCTCGCGCCGGTCGCCGACCTGGCCCGGGCCGGCCACCCGCGCTTGGTCGGCATCGGCGAGTGCGGCCTCGACTACTTCTACGAGCACTCGCCGCGCGCCCGCCAGCTCGAGGCCTTCGCCGCCCAGGTGCGCCTGGCCCACGAACTCGACCTGGCCCTGGTGATCCACGCCCGCGACGCCTTCGACGACCTCCTGGGCGTCCTGGGCGCCGAGGGCACGCCGGCGCGCGCGGTGGTGCACTGCTTCACCGGGACGCCCGCGGACGCGGAGAACTGCCTGGCCGCCGGGTGCGACATCTCGGTCTCGGGGATCGTGACGTTCAAGAAGGCGGACGCGCTGCGCGACGCGGTGCGCCGGGTGCCCCTCGAGCGGCTCCACGTGGAGACCGACAGCCCCTTCCTGGCACCGATGCCCCACCGCGGATCGACCAACGAGCCGGCGTACGTGGCGGTGGTCGGTGCCTACGTGGCGGACCTGCGCGGCGAGCAGCTCGCGGACCTGCGCGCGGCCACGGCGGCCAACACCGCGCGGCTGTTCCGGCTCCCGGGCGCGTCGAGCCCCGACTGAGCGCAAAGTGAGCCTCCCGGCCCCGGGATTGCCCGGCGCCCGGCCGTTGCCTAGCGTTGGGGGGCGGGCGCCGGCCCGTCCCGGGTGGAGGGTGGAGATCTGAGGACATCGCGACCGCGGGCGCCCGCGCGCCCGCGGGCTCTCCGGTTGGTGGCCGGCTCCTGGCGGTCTCGCTGGCCCTGCCCGCCCTCGGCGCGACGGTCGCCGCCTCGGCGCCCGGCCCGCGACGGGTGCCCGACGTCGCCGGGCTTCCCCGGGGCGACGTCTTCGCCGCGATGCGCCGCGCCCAGCTCTACTTCACGACCCGCGGTCCCGGCAGCGCCGACGGCACCTGGCGCTCGGACACCGCCGAGCGCCCCCGCGCCGGGTCCCGGGTCGCCTGGCACGCGACCGTGACCTTCACCGTGTCGCGCGCCGCGGGCCACGCCCTGCGCCGCGTCCCGCGGGTCGCCGGGTTCACCAGAGCCCAGGTCTACGCCGCGATGCGCCGCGCCCAGCTCTTCTTCACGACCCGCGGCCCGGGCAGCGCGGCCGGCACGTGGGTGGCCGCGACCGGCGTGACGCCGCGGCCCGGCACCCGGGTGCGCTGGCACACCAGCGTGGTGGTGACCACCAGCACCCACCGGCCGGTCCACAAGAAGAAGCGCCCCCCGGTCACGACGACCACGCGGCCCCGGCGCACGACCACCACCCGGCCCGCACCCACCACCAC
>JBIOFE010000023.1:0-34162 GCA_044446745.1 Acidimicrobiales bacterium | reverse complement strand
GGTGCCGACGGTCTGGCTGGCCGGCGTCGCGCCCACCATGGTGGTGGACATCACCAAGACCTTCGAGCGCAAGATCGCCGCGTTGCGGCGCCACGAGAGCCAGGTCAGCGGCAACGCGGAGCTGGCGAAGTTCGTGCGCCGCTGGACGCGCGCCACCGCCAAGGCCGCCGGAATGGGCAAGGCGCGACTCGCCGAGGGCTACCGGGTCGTCGTCACCGCCTAGCTCGCGCGGGGCCGGGTCGTAGGGTTGGCCCATGGGCCACGGCACGAAACACTCGCCGGAGCGCGTCAAGGTCGGCCAGCGCGTCGAGTCGCGAGGACTGCGCCACATGCTGGCGGGCCTCACCCGCGAGAACCTGACCGGCGAGGTTCTGGCGGGCGTGACGCTGCTGGCCATCGCCATCCCCGAGCAGCTGGCCACCTCCCAGCTGGCCGGGGTCCCGGCCTTCACCGCGCTGATCGCCTTCATCGTGGGCGGGGCCGCCTTCCTGGTGCTGGGCTCGAACCCCATCATGTCGGTCGGCGCGGACTCGACGATCGCGCCGCTCTTCGCGGTGGCCCTGCTGCGCCTGGCGGCGCCGTCGTCGGCGCCCTACCTCTCCCTGCTCGCCGCGACGGCGCTGGTGACCGGGGTGCTCGTGGCGGCGGTCGGACTGCTGCGCCTCGGCTGGCTGGCCGACTTCCTGTCGCTGCCCATCATCGGCGGCTTCATGGCCGGGATCGGCGTGATCATCGTGGTCCACCAGCTGCCGCGGGTGCTCGGGGTGCCCTCGGGCGGCGAGTCGGTGGCCGCGCGCCTGAGGTGGCTGGCCCACCACCTCGGTCACGTCAGCGCGTGGTCGATCGCCCTGGCGCTGGGCACGCTCGCGGTCATGGTCGTCGGCGAGCGGGTCAACGCGCGGTGGCCGACGGCCCTCGTGGCGGTGATCGGCGCGACGCTGCTCTCGGTCGGGCTCTCGCTGGCCCGCCACGGGGTCGTGCTCCTCGGCTCGGTGAGCGTGGGCTGGCCGACGTGGCGACTGCACACACTCACCCTGCACGCCTGGGGCGTCGTGGTGACCACCTCGCTCACGCTCGTGGTGGTCATCATCAGCCAGAGCGCGGCCACGGCGCGCTCCTCGGCCGACGAGATCGGCGCGGCCGACGACCTGGACCGCGACTTCGTCGGCGTGGGCGCGGCCAACGTGGTGGCCGGCCTCGCCGGGGCCTTCCCGGTCAACGCCAGCCCGGCGCGCACCACGGTGGTGGGCGTCGCGGGGGGTCGCACGAAGATGGTCGGACTGGTGGCGGTGGTGGGGGCGCTGGTTCTCTCCCCCCTGGCCACCTACGCGCGCGACATCCCCCTGTCGGTCCTGGCCGGCGTCCTGATCTTCGTCGCGTCGCGGCTCGTGAAGATCCGCCAGCTGCGCGTGATCCTTCGCACCAGTGGCGTCGAATTCGTCCTCGCCGTGGTCAGCTGCCTCGGGGTGGTGATCCTGGGCGTGGAGCTCGGGCTGGCCATCGCGGTCGGGCTGGCGATCCTGAACCGCACGTGGCGCTCCTCTCGGCCGCGCATGCTCCAGCTGGGACGTCGCGCGGGGACGACCAGCTGGGAGCCACTGGACCAGAAGGCCGTCGGACCGGTCGACCACGTGCTGGCGGTGCTCTTCGACGAACCGCTCTACTTCGCCAACGCCGACGTCTTCCGGCGCCAGGTCCACTCGTTCCTCCAGCGAATGCCCGACACCAGGCACGTCGTCATCGACGCGGTGGCCATGGCCGACCTCGACTACACCGGCCTGGTGACCCTGGCCCAGGTCGTGTCCGACCTCGCCCGCGACGGCGTCGACGTGTCGGTGGCGCGCGCCAACGACGCCGTCGAGCGCGAGATCACGTCCTTCCCCGACAAGGCCCTGCGCCGCGTGCACTTCCACAACAGCGTGGACTCCGCGGCGCGCCACGCGCTCGACAAGGGCGACTAGGCCGCCAGCTGGCGCAGCACGTAGTTGAGCACGCCGCCGTGGCGGTAGTACTCGGCCTCGGTGGGGGTGTCGATGCGCAACCGCGCGCCGAAGGACACCGCCTCGCCGTTGGCGCGCGTCGCGGTCAGCGCGACGCGCGGCACCGTCTCGCCGCGATTCAGCGGTTCGAGGCCCACGATCGCGTAGGTCTCGGTGCCGTCGAGGCCCAGCGTCGCGGCCGACTCGCCCGGCTCGTACTGCAGGGGCAGGACGCCCATCCCCACCAGGTTCGAGCGGTGGATGCGCTCGAAGCTCTCGGCCAGCACCGCGCGCACCCCGAGCAGCTTGACGCCCTTGGCCGCCCAGTCCCGGCTCGAGCCGCTGCCGTACTCCTTGCCCCCGAGCACGAGGAGGGGAGTGCCCTCGGCGCCGTAGGCCATGGCCGCGTCGAAGATCGACATCTCGGCGCCCTCGGGCTGCTTGCGGGTGACGCCGCCCTCGGTGCCCGGGGCCAGCAGGTTGCGCAGTCGCACGTTGGCCAGCGTGCCGCGCATCATGACCTCGTGGTTGCCGCGCCGCGCGCCGTAGCTGTTGAAGTCCCCGCGCTCGACGCCGCCGTCGGTGAGGTAGCGTCCGGCCGGCGAGGTCGGGCGTATCGAGCCGGCCGGCGAGATGTGGTCGGTGGTGATCGAGTCGCCCAGCACGGCCAGGACCCGCGCCCCGGCGACGTCCTCGACCCGACCCGGCTCCTTGGTCAGCCCGTCGAAGTAGGGCGGACGCTTGACGTAGGTGGAGCGCTCGTCCCAGTCGTAGGTGACCGTCGCGTCGATCGGCACCCGCGCCCAGCGCTCGTCGCCATCGAAGACCGCGGCGTAGCGCTCGGCGAACATCGTCGGCGAGACCGAGGCGCGCACCGCCGCGGCGACCTCGGCGTCGCTGGGCCAGAGGTCCCTCAGGTACACCGGCGCGCCGTCGCCGGCCTCGCCCAGGGGCTCGGCGGTGAGGTCGACGTCGATCGTGCCGGCCAGGGCGTAGGCCACCACCAGCGGCGGGCTGGCCAGGAAGTTCTGCTTGACGTCGGGGTGGACGCGCCCCTCGAAGTTGCGGTTGCCCGAGAGCACCGAGACGACCGACAGGTCGTGCTCGTTGGTGGACTCCGAGACCCCGGCCAGCAGCGGCCCGGAGTTGCCGATGCAGGTCGTGCAGCCGAAGCCGGCCAGGTAGAAGCCGAGCTTCTCCAGCGGCTCGACGAGCCCGGCGCGCTCCAGGTAGTCCATGACCACCCGGCTGCCCGGGGCCAGCGTCGTCTTCACCCAGGGCTTGACGGTGAGCCCGCGCTCCACCGCCCGTCGGGCGACGAGCCCGGCGGCCACCAGCACCGCCGGGTTCGAGGTGTTGGTGCACGAGGTGATGGCCGCGATCACCACCGCGCCGTCGCGCAGGTGGTCGGCCGCGTCGAGCCCGCGGACCTCGATGGGCTCGCGGCCCAGCGCGGCGCGGAAGGCGGGGCGCGCCTGGGGCAGGCCGACCCGGTCCTGGGGCCGCTTGGGTCCGGCGAGGCTGGGCTCGACGGTGTCGAGGTCCAGCTCGGCGTACTCGGAGTAGACCGGCGCGGGCGCCGACGGGTCGTGCCAGACCCCCTGGGCCCTGGCGTAGGCCTCGACCAGGGCGATCTGCTCGGGCGCGCGCCCGGTGAAGGCCAGGTAGTCCAGGGTCACCTGGTCGATCGGGAAGAGCGTGCAGGTGGCCCCGTACTCCGGCGACATGTTGCCGATCGTCGCGCGGGTCTCCAGCGAGAGCGAGGCCACGCCGGGCCCGTAGGCCTCGACGAACTTGCCCACCACGCCGTGGCGGCGCAGCAGCTCGGTGATCGTGAGCACCACGTCGGTGGCGGTGACGCCCTCTCGCGTCGCGCCGGTCAGGCGCAGCCCGACCACCGGCGGGATGAGCATCGAGGTCGGCTGGCCCAGCATGCCGGCCTCGGCCTCGATGCCCCCGACGCCCCAGGCCAGCACGCCGAGGCCGTTGACCATCGTGGTGTGCGAGTCGGTGCCCATGAGCGTGTCGAAGAAGGCCTCGCCGTCGTGCTCGAAGACCACGCGCGCCAGGTACTCCAGGTTGACCTGGTGGCAGATGCCCATCCCCGGGGGGACGACGCGGAACCGCTCGAAGGACCCCTGGGCCCACTTGAGGAAGGCGTAGCGCTCGATGTTGCGCTGGTACTCGATGTCCACGTTCTCCGCGAAGCTGGTCGGCGTCCCGGAGGTCTCGGCGATCACCGAGTGGTCGATCACCAGCTCGACGGGCACCAGCGGGTTGATCCTGGCCGGGTCCCCGCCCAGGGTGATGATCGCGTCGCGCATCGCCGCCAGGTCCACCACCGACGGGACCCCGGTGAAGTCCTGCATCAGGACCCGCTCCGGGGAGAAGGCGATCTCGCGGGCCCCGTCGCCGGCCGCCTCGCCGTGGTGCGCCGGGCTCTCGCCCCAGCGCGCCAGCGCCTCGACGTCCTCGCGACGCACGTGAACCCCGTCCTCGCGGCGCAGCAGGTTTTCCAACAGAACCTTGATCCCGTACGGGAGGCGGTCGACGCCGAAGGACGCGAGGGCCTCGGCGCGCAGCGAGTAGTAGGTGAGCGCGCGCCCGGCGACGTCGAGGGTTCGCCGGGCGCCGAAGGAGTCGAGGGCGGGGGTGGTCATGTCCCCATTCTGCCGTCTGCGCATCGGGGGCGCATCGCTCGAAGGGCCGGCGCGGCCCGTGGGAGACTGGGGCCGTGACGTCGACCTACGACACCGTGCTCGCCCGCCTCACCCCGGCCTTCGACTCGCTCGCGCCCGGGACCGACCCCGTGCTGCGCGCCTCGGAGCGCGGCGACTACCAGGCCAACGGCGTGATGGCCCTGGCCAATGCGCTGGGCCGATCGCCCCGCGAGGTGGCCGCCGAGGTGGTGGCCCGGGCCGACCTGGCCGGGGTGGCCGCCGTCGAGGTCGCCGGGCCGGGGTTCCTCAACCTGACGTTCACCACGGAGTTCCTGGACGCCCAGCTGCGGGCCCTGCGCGGCGACGAGCGGCTCGGCGTCGCGACGTCGCCGGACCCCCGGACGGTCGTGATCGACTACTCCTCGCCCAATGTGGCCAAGGAGCTGCACGTGGGCAACCTGCGCTCGACCATCATCGGCGACGCGCTGGCCCGCCTGTACCGCTTCGCGGGTCACCGCGTGCTGGCGCGCAACCACGTCGGCGACTGGGGGACGCCCTTCGGCATGCTCATCGAGCACCTGGTCGACCTGGGCGAGGCCGAAGCGGTGGCCTCGCTGTCCATCGGGGACCTCGACGGCTTCTACCGAGACGCGCGCGCCAAGTTCGACCGCGACGAGGCGTTCCGGGACCGCAGCCGCGAGCGGGTGGTCGCCCTGCAGGCGGGCGAGCCCGAGACGCGGCGGCTGTGGCGGGTGCTGGTCGACCAGTCGGTCACCTACCTCGGCGAGGTCTACGCGAAGCTCGACGTGACCCTCTCGCGCGACGACGTGCGCGGCGAGTCCTCCTACAACGAGCACCTGGGCGACGTCGTGGCCGAGCTCGAGCGCCAGGGGTTGATCGTCGAGAGCGACGGGGCGCTGTGCGTCTTCCCGCCGGGGTTCACCAACCGCGACGGCGACCCCCTGCCGCTCATCGTCCAGAAGCGCGACGAGGGCTACGGCTACGCGGCGACGGACCTGGCCGCCCTGCGCGACCGGGTCGGTCGCCTGGGCGGCGACGTGCTGCTCTACGTGGTGGGCACCCCCCAGGCCCAGCACTTCGAGATGGTGTTCGCGGTGGCGCGCCTGGCCGGGTGGCTGCCCGAGGGCGTGCGCTGCGAGCACGTGGGCTTCGGCAACGTGCTGGGGACCGACCACAAGATGTTCAAGAGCCGCGGCGGCGACGCGGTGAGGCTGGTCGACCTGCTGGACGAGGCGACCCAGCGCGCCCGCGCCGGGCTCGACGAGCGCGCCCGCGACCTGTCCGAGGCCGATCGATCCACGCTCGCGACCCAGATCGCCCGGGCGGCGATCAAGTACGCCGACCTGTCCACCGAGCGCCAGCGCGACTACGTCTTCGACCTCGACCGGATGCTGGCCTTCGAGGGCGACACCGGGCCGTACCTGCAGTACGCGCACGCGCGCCTGCGCTCGATCTTCCGACGCCTCGACGCGCCGTGGGCGCCGCGCGGGTCCTTCGCGCTGGCCCACCCGGCCGAGCGTCACCTGGCCCTCGGCCTGCTGGCCCTGCCCGAGGCGGTCGGCTCCGCCCTGGCCACCAACCAGCCCCACCGGCTCTGCACGTACCTGTTCGACCTGGCCCAGCGCTTCACCGCCTTCTACGAGGCGTGCCCGGTGCTGGCGTCGGCGGGCGCGGCGCGCGACGAGCGTCTGGCGCTGTGCGACCTCACGGCGCGCACCCTGGCGCTCGGACTGTCGCTGCTGGGCGTCGACGCGCCGGAGCGGATGTAGGTCGACGGCGTCGGTAAGGTACGGGTGCCGTCAAAGGGGGACACATGAAGGTCAAGGCCGCGATCGCCACGGAGCTCAACGGACCATGGCGGACCGAAACGATCGAGATCGACGAGCCGCACGCCTACGAGGTCAAGGTGAAGACGGCCTTCGCGGGCCTGTGCCACTCCGACGAGCACGCGCGCACCGGCGACATGACCGCGCCGCCCGAGATCCTGGCGCTCTTCGGCGCGGAGTCCATGTTCCCGATCATCGGCGGCCACGAGGGATCCGGCGTGGTCGAGTCGGTGGGCGAGGGCGTGACCACGGTCGCGCCCGGCGACCACGTGGCGACCTCGTTCATTCCGTCGTGCGGGCGGTGCCACTACTGCGCCTCGGGCCGGCCCTTCATCTGCGACCTCGGCGCCAACACGCTGGCCGGGCCGATGATGTCGGACCGCACGTGGCGCCACCGGCTGGGGGACCAACCCCTCAACCGCTACGCCCAGCTCGGCACCTTCAGCGAGTACATGGTGGTTCACGAGGCCTCCCTCATCCGCGTCGACCCCTGGTACGACCTGCGCGCGGCCGCCCTGCTGTCGTGCGGTCTCTCCACGGGCTTCGGATCGGCGGCGACCCGGGGCAACGTGCGCCCGGGTGACGTGGTGGCGGTCATCGGCTGCGGCGGAGTCGGGTCGGGGGCCATCCAGGGCGCGGTGCACGCCGGGGCCCGGGCGGTCATCGCCATCGACACCAACCCGAGCAAGGTCGATCGCGCCATGAAGATCGGCGCGACCCACGGGGCGCCCTCGACGCTCGACGCGGCCTTCACCTTCCTGGGGGACCTGACCACCGGACGAAACTGCGACGTGGTGATTCTCACCCCCGGGCGCCTGACCAGCGAGCTCGTCGAGCAGGCCCGCTCGATCACGGCCAAGGGCGGGGTCATCGTCGCCACCGGCCTGGCGCCGTTCGCCCAGACCTCGGTGGACCTCAACCTGGCGATGCTGAGCCTCTACAACCAGGAGCTGCGCGGCACCGTCTTCGGCTCGGAGGCGCCGCGGGTCCAGATCCCCAAGCTGCTGCGCCTGCACCACGAGGGCCGCCTGATGATCGACGAGCTGGTCACGCGCGAGTACAGCATCGACGAGGTCAACCAGGGCTACGTGGACCTCGAGGCGGGCGAGAACGTCCGCGGCGTGGTGCGCTTCTAGGGTCGTTCGCGCGCGCCCAGCACGTCGCGCCACGTGACCGTCGAGGCCGTGACCGCCGGCATGAGGCTGCGCCACGTGCGCGCGCGCCAGGCCCCGGCGGCGACGCCGATCGCGTAGGCCAGGTCGTCGGCGACGGCCAGGACCACGTCGGAGGGTTGCGGGCGACGCCCGCGGAAGCGCCACGCGGTGCCCACCGCCAGGACGGCCAGGGCGCGGGGCCGCAGGCGCGGGTGCAGCGCGGCGAGCCACAGCAGCGGCCCGTAGGTGCGCGTCGTCGCCCGGGCCAGGGGACCTCCGGCGCGCAGAACGGTCGTCGCCACCAGGGCGTTGGCCACCGCCCGGGGGTCCTCGGCCGACGCAGCCAGGCGACGCTCCACCGACGCCCGCAGCGTCGCGACGGTGCGCGCCGATAGCCACGGCGCGCGCGCCACCAGCCCGGCCCACGTGACCAGCGTCCAGCGGTCGGCGCGCAGCGGGGCCAGCCGGTCGCCGTGGCGCCGCGCCAGCTCGCCCGAGGAGCGTCCGTACGCCACGCGTTGGCGCCACCACCGCGTCCACGTCGGTCGCGCCGGGTGGGTGACGACCACGTGGGGTAGGTAGAGCACCAGCCAGCCCCGGTCGACCAGGCGCCAGACCAGGTCGACGTCCTCTCCGACGTCCAGGGTCGGGTCGAAGCCGTCGCCCATCGCGTCGCGGCGAACCAGCAGGCAGGCGCTCGGCAGATAGGGAACGATGCCGCCCGGGCGGACCGGGCCGCCCTCACCGCCGAGGTCCAGCGCGCCGAAGGAGTGCTCGAATCTTTCACGGGCCGAGGCGCCCGGAGTCCCGCGCACCCGGGGGCCCGACGCGGCGACAACCGGATCCTCCAACGCCGATCGCAGGTGACCCAGGACGCCGAGCGCGTCGTCGAGGATGACGTCGCAGTCCACGAACCACACGAAGGGCCGCTCGGTGGCCCGCAGTCCCGAGTTGCGGGCCGCGCCGGGACCCCGGGTGGCGTCGTGGCGCACCAGGGTCGCCCCGTGGGCCGCCGCGAGCGCCGCGAGTCGTCGCGGATCGACCGACCCGTCGTCGACGACGGTCACGTGGCAGTCGGCGAGTCGATCGAGCAGGTGGCCGAGCGCGTCGGCGTCGTTGTGGACCGGGATCACGACGTCGACGTTGTCGACGTCGGAGATCGGGGCGCGCGGTGCGACGAGCAGTCCCTGGAGGATGAGGGTCCGGGCGAGGCGCTCCTCGCCGGGGCGCACGACGTCGCCGCGGCGCCACCGCGCGAGGACCGACCGGGAAGCGCCGGGCAGGCGCAGGAGCCGCCACGGAGAGCCGCCTGCCACGAGGTCGTCGCCGAAGAAGCGCACGGAGGGGTGAAGGGCCACCGCGGTGCCCGCCGGGATCGGCGCGACGAGGGGCGACGATTCGGCCACGGCGCAGTCTCGCACCGGTGTCGCCGGCGCGTGGACGCACCGGCCAGAATATGGGAGGCAAGGAGGCGCCGTGTTGATCCCGACCGTGACCGAGGAAGAGGCCGACGAGGTCGTCGACGCCGTGGACGAGCTGCTCGTCGAGGAGGTCTCCATCGACGGCCTGTGCGGGGTCTACTAGCCCGTGGCTGATCCGTCGGCCGTCCCGTTCGACGCGGCGGCACCGTGGCGGTTGAGTCCCGAGGTGTCGCTGCGCGACGAACCGTTCGGGGCGCTCGCCTACCACCACCGGAATCGACGGCTGGTGTTCCTCAAGACGCGGGAGTTGGCGTCCCTCGTGACGTGCCTCGACCAGTACGACAACGCCGACCGGGCCCTCGACGCTCTGGTCGAGGTCTCCGCGCGGGCGAGCTACCTGCGCGCCCTCGGCTCACTCGCCGACGCGGGGATCATCCGTGACCGTTGAGGGGTCGCTGCGCGACCGCTTCGAACACGGGTTGGGCGCCCCGATCTGTCTGACCTGGGAGCTCACGTACGCGTGCAACCTGGCCTGCGTGCACTGCCTCTCGTCGTCGGGTCGGCGCGACCCGCGTGAACTCACCACCGCCGAGGCGACCGCGCTGATCGACGAGATCTCGGCGATGCAGATCTTCTACGTCAACGTGGGCGGCGGCGAGCCCACGATCCGCCGGGACTTCTACGACCTGGTCGAGTACGCCGTGGCCCAGCGCGTCGGGGTCAAGTTCTCCACCAACGGCACCCGGATCGACGCGGCCGCGGCGCGTCGCCTCGCCGCTATGGACTACCTGGACGTCCAGGTGTCGCTGGACGGGGCGGACGCGACGACCAACGACCGGGTGCGCGGCGAGGGCAGCTACGCCGCGGCCCGCCGGGCGATGGACGAGCTGGCCGCGGCCGGCTTCGGGCCGTTCAAGGTCTCGGTCGTCGTGACGCGCGAGAACATCGGCCAGCTCGACGAGTTGCTGGCGCTGGCCGACGGGTACGGCGCCCAGCTGCGCCTCACGCGCCTGCGCCCGTCGGGGCGCGGCGCGGACGTGTGGGCCACGCTGCACCCGACCCGCGCCCAGGGTCGCCAGCTCTACGCCTGGCTGGCGCAGCGGCCCGGGGTGTTGACCGGCGACTCCTTCTTCCACCTCTCGGCCCTCGGCAGCCCCCTGGAGGGGCTCAACCTCTGCGGGGCCGGGCGCGTCGTCTGCCTCATCGACCCGGTGGGCGACGTCTACGCCTGCCCGTTCGTGATCCACGAGGAGTTCCTCGCGGGCAACGTGCGCGACGCCGGCTTCGGCGCGGTGTGGCGCGACAGCGACCGGTTCGCCGCGCTGCGCGCGCCCGGCAGCGCCGGGGCCTGCGCGTCGTGCGGCTCCTACGACGCGTGCCGCGGCGGCTGCATGGCCGCCAAGTTCTTCACCGGGCTCGAGCTCACCGACCCCGACCCCGAGTGCGTCTTCGGGCACGGTGAGGTGGCGCTGGCCAGTCGCCACGCGACGGCGCCGACGGCGCGCTCGGACCACTCGCGCCGCGTGCCGGTCGCGCTCTCGTCGCGCTGAGCCCCGGGGCGCCGCTCGGTCGCTCGGGTAGTGTCGGCACGGTCCTGGAGGTCGGGTGGCGAACAGGTGGTTCGAGTCGGTCGCGGAGGCCCAGCGACGGGCCGAGGGCCGCCTGCCGCGCTCCGTCTACCAGGCCCTCGTGGCGGGCACCGAGCGCGGCCAGAGCACGGACGACAACGTCGCGGCGTTCGCGCAGCTGGGCTTCGCGCCCCACGTCGCCGACCTCGCCGCGACGCGCGACCTCGCGACGTCGGTGATGGGCCAGTCGCTGTCGATGCCCGTGATCATCTCGCCCACCGGCGTCCAGGCCGTGCACCCCTCCGGCGAGGTGCCGGTGGCCCGCGCGGCGGCGAGCCGAGGGATCGCGATGGGGCTCAGCAGCTTCGCCAGCCGGGCGGTCGAGGACGTGGCCGCCGCCGGCGCGCCAGTGTTCTTCCAGGTCTACTGGTCGGGCGACCGTGACGACCTGGCGCAGCGCCTCGAGCGCGCCCGCACGGCCGGCGTCGCCGGGATCATCCTCACCCTCGACTGGTCGTTCTCCCACGGCCGAGACTGGGGCAGCCCGTGGATCCCCGAGCGGCTCGACCTCGCGGCGATGATCCGCCTCGCGCCCGAGGCGCTGTCGCGTCCCGCGTGGCTCTGGTCGTTCGCGCGCTCCGGTCACCCGCCGACCCTGACCGCCCCCAACATGGCCCGGCCCGGCGCGACGGCGCCGACCTTTTTTGCGGCCTACGGCGAGTGGCTGGCGACGCCGCCGCCGACCTGGTCGGACGTGGCGTGGCTGCGGGCCCAGTGGGACGGACCGTTCATGGTGAAGGGGATCTGCCGCGTCGACGACGCGCGGCGGGTCGTCGACGCGGGGGCCAGCGCGCTGTCGGTCTCCAACCACGGCGGCAACAACCTCGACGGGACCCCGGCGGCGATCCGGTGCCTGAGCGCGGTCGCCGACGCGGTGGGCGACCAGGTGGAGGTCGTGCTCGACGGTGGCGTGCGCCGCGGCGGCGACGTGGCCAAGGCGCTGGCGCTGGGCGCGCGGGCCGTCATGATCGGTCGCGCCTCGCTGTGGGGACTCGCGGCCAACGGCCAGGCGGGGGTGGAGAACGTGCTGGACATCCTGCGCAGCGGGCTGGACGCCACGTTGCGCGCGCTGGGCCGAAGCCACGTCGCCGAGCTCGGGCGCAAGGACGTGGTCGTCCCCACCGACTTCACGCGGGTGCTCGGCGCGTGAACCGGGTGGCGGTCGTCACGGGGGCGGCGCGCGGCATCGGCGCGGCGACGGTGGACGCCCTGGTCGCCGAGGGCTACCACGTGGTGGCCGTCGACCGCTGCCGCGACGTCCCCGACGTCCCCTACGCCATGGCCACGCCGGCCGAGCTCGACACCGTGGTCGCGCGCCACGGCGACGCCGTGCTCGGCTTGGTCGGCGATGTGCGCAGCGCCACCGACATGGGCTTGGCGGTCGAGACCGCCACGCGCCACTTCGGGCGTCTGGACGTGGTCGTCGCCGGCGCGGGCGTGGTGGCCGGCGGCGCGCCGCTCTGGCAGGTCAGCGACGCGGCGTGGGACGCGGTGTGGTCGATCAACGTGCTCGGCACCCGGCGCCTCATCGACGCGGCGGCCCCGGTGCTGGTGGCCAACGGCGCCGACGCCCACGGGCGGATCGTCGCCGTCGCGTCGGCGGCCGGGTCGCTGGGGCTGCGCCACCTGGCCGCCTACTCGGCGGCCAAGCACGCCGTCATCGGGCTGATCCGCGGCGTGGCCATGGATCTGGCCGAGTACGGGGTGACGGCCAACGCGGTGAGTCCGGGCTCGACGCGCACGCCGATCCTCGAGGCCTCGGCGCGCGTCTACGGTCTGGCCAGCGGCGAGGCGTTCGCCAGCCAGCAGCCGCTGGGGCGTCTCATCGAGCCCGCCGAGGTGGCCGCGGCGATCGCGTGGCTCTGCTCGCCGGCGGCCTCTGCGGTCACCGGCGCCGACCTGCGCGTCGACGGCGGCATGACCGTCTCGTAGGGCCAGTGGGGCGGAGCCGTCGGCGTCGCGCGAGTAGGCTGGCGCTTCGCCCGGAACGAAAGGCCCCCTGATTGAGTGACCGGCACCCGCCGCGCCGAGTCGTGATGTTGGGGTGCGGCTCGGTCGCCCAGTGCGTCCTGCCGATGGCCCTGGACCACTTCGGGTGGGATCCGGCGACGGTGACCGTGATCGAGGGCCGGGACAATCGTCACCGGATTACGTCCTCCCTGGCCCGGGGCGTGAACTACGAGCAATTCGAGATCACCCGCGACAACCTGAACGCCACCCTGGCGCGCCACCTCGGCGATGGCGACCTGTTGATCGACCTGGCCTGGAACATCGACCTGACCGAGCTCCTTGAATGGTGCCGCGATCACAACGTGCGCTACCTCAACACCTCGGTCGAGGTATGGGACCCCTACGGCGACCCGGCGGGGACGCGCCCCCAGGAGCGCACGCTCTACTGGCGCCACATGGCGCTGCGGCGCCAGATCGCGCGTTGGGGCGCCAACGACGGACCGTCGGCGGTCGTCGAGCACGGCGCCAACCCTGGCCTGGTCAGCCACTTCACCAAGCAGGCCCTGGTCGAGATCGCCCGCGCCGTGCTCGTCGACGGGCTCGCGGCCGACCGGCGCGGCCGGATCGAAGAGGCTCTGGACGGCGAGGCCTACGCGCGGTTGGCCCAGCACCTGGGCGTCAAGGCCATCCACGTCGCCGAGCGCGACACCCAGATCTCCGCCTCGCCCAAGGAGGTGGGCGAGTTCGTCAACACGTGGAGTGTCGACGGCTTCTACGAAGAGGGCGTGGCGCCGGCCGAGGTCGGCTGGGGCACCCACGAGAAGGGCCTGCCGGCGTTGGGCCTGACCCATTCGGGCGAGGGTCCGCTCAACCAGATCTGCTTCGCGAAGATGGCCCACAAGACCCTGGTGCGTTCGCGCGTCCCCTCGGGGCCCATCGTGGGGATGGTCATCCGCCACGGCGAGGCCTTCACGATCTGCGACCACCTAACGGTCTGGGAGGGCGACCGGGCGGCCTACCGCCCGACGGTGCACTACGCCTACTGCCCCAGCGACCCGGCGTGGGCCAGCTTCATCGAGCTCGAGGGTCGCCAGTACGCGTACCCCGATCGCCAGCGGATCCTCAGCGACGAGATCGTGTCGGGCCGCGACGAGCTGGGCGTGCTGGTGATGGGCCACCCCTACCGGTCCTGGTGGACCGGCATGCTGACCTCCATCGAGGAGGCCCGCGCCGTGGCGCCCCACCAGAACGCCACCACGGTGCAGGTCGCCGCGTCGATCCTGGGCGCCGTCGACTGGATAGTGCGGGCCCCGCGCGAGGGCGTGCGCGTCCCCGACGAGCTGCCCTGGCGCGACGTGCTCGCCGTGGCGACGCCCTACGTGGGCACCACCTGGTCGGGACCGATCGACTGGGACCCGGTATCGACGCACGCCGACTGGTTCGACGCCTGGTCCGGCCGGACGCTCGACCGCGACGACCCCTGGCAGTTCTCCAACTTCCTGATCCCCTAGGCGGCGAAGCGCCCCCAGAGGCGCCGTAGTGTGGTCGGCGATACGCAGGGGGGGGAGATGGACAACGGACCGCGGGCCAGCGTGCTCGACGCCATAGGCGCGACGCCGCTCATCGAGGTCGACGGGGTCTGGCTCAAGCTCGAGTACCTGAACCCCTCCGGGTCGATCAAGGCCCGCATGGCCCGCTACATCATCGAGCGCGCCGAGCGCGAGGGGCTGCTGCGCCCGGGCGACACGATCGTCGAGGCGACGAGCGGCAACACGGGCAACGCGATGTCGATGGTGGCCGCGGTGAAGGGCTACAAGATGCTGGTCGTCATGCCCGAGGGGCTCAGCGCCGAACGCACCGCGATCTCGGTGGCCTTCGGGGCCCAGGTGCACTACGTGGGCACCTTCCACGTCAACGAGGCCCTGGCCGAGGCCAGCCGGCTCGGCGAGCAGCCGGGCTACTTCGCGCCCTACCAGTTCGAGTCGGAGTGGAACGTCGAGGAGAACCGCACGTGGCTCGGGCCGGAGATCCTCTCGCAGCTGCCGCCGGGCAGCGAGCCGGGGGCCTTCGTGATGGGCGTGGGCACCGGCGGCACCCTGATCGGCGTGGGCCAGGCCTTTCGCGCGGCCAACCCCGACGTGCTGCTGGTGGCCCTGGAGCCCAACGAGTCGTGCACCATCCAGTGCGGCGACACCGGGCTGCACCGCATCGAGGGGATCTCGGACGGCTTCGTGCCGTCGATCTACCAGCGGAACCACCACCTGATCGACCGCGTGATGTCGGTGGGCAGCGACGAGTCCGTGCGCGAGATGCGCCGTCTGGCCCGCGAGCACGGACTCCTGGTCGGGCCGAGCACCGGAGCGAACATGCTGGTGGCCCAGCGCCTGCGCGACGAGCTGGCGACCGGGACGCTGGTGGTCACGGTGGCCTGCGACGAGGGCGAGAAGTACCTGAGCGACTACTACGTGCCGGGCATGACCGGCGAGGCCCCGGCCTAGAGCGCGGCGGTCCCTAGCGGGGGACCGTGGCGAGCTGACCCGCGATGAGCGCGCGGTCGTCGTCGTCCGCGATCGCGGCGACCCGTCGCTGCGCGGTCTCGCGCCACGCGTCGCGCGCGGCCTCATCGCCGGCCGCGGCGTAGGCGCGCGCCAGCCCCTCGGCCGTGGAGGCGCGCAGCCAGTCGGGCAGATCGGCGTCGTCGCCGGCGGCGTCGGCGCGCGCCGCGAACGTGACGGCCAGGCGTCCTTCGCCCAGGGCCGCCAAGGCCCGCGAGATCATCCAGTCGCCGACGGCCCACTGCTCGGGGCCGCCGACCACGCCCCAGTGGTCGCGCGAGGTGAAGGCGGCGCCCAGCAGCTCGGCGTCACCGGCGTCGTCCCGATAGGGGGCCTCCAGCAGTTCCCAGCACCGCCGATACGCCGCGACCGCGACCTCGCGGTGCGCGACGTCGTCCACGGGTTCGTCGCTAGTCCAGCGGCGTTACGTAGGCCGCGTGGATCCCGCCGTCGACGAGGAAGGTCGACGCGGTGACGAAGGAGGAGTCGTCGCTGGCCAGGAAGAGGACCGCCTTGGCGATCTCCTCGGCCTCGCCGAAGCGGCCCATCGGGATGTGCACGAGGCGTCGCGCGGCGCGCTCGGGGTCCTTGGCGAAGAGCTCCTGGAGCAGCGGCGTGTTGACCGGGCCGGGGCACAGGGCGTTCACGCGCACGCCCTGGCGCGCGAACTGCACGCCGAGCTCGCGGCTCATGGCGAGAACCCCGCCCTTGGAGGCGGTGTAGGAGACCTGCGACGTCGCCGAGCCCAGGACCGCCACGAAGGACGCGGTGTTGATGACCGAGCCGCCCCCGCGCTCGAGGAGCAGGGGGATCCCGTACTTGCAGCACAGGTAGACCGAGGTGAGGTTGACCTCCTGGACTCGGCGCCAGGCGTCCAGTCCGGTGGTGAGGATCGAGTCGTCGTCGTTGGGCGAGATGCCGGCGTTGTTGAAGAGGACGTCCGCGCCGCCGTAGGCCGCGACCACCGCGGCGTACATCGCGACCACGCTCTCCTCGCTGGCGACGTTGACCGACACGAAGAGCCCGCCGAGCTCGGCGGCGAGGGCCGGGCCGGCCTTCTCGTCCAGGTCGGCGACGACCACCTTGGCGCCCTCGGCGGCGAAGACCTTCGCCGTGGCCCGCCCGATGCCGCTCGCCGCCCCCGTGATGACCGCCACCTTGTTGTCCAGCCGTCCCATCATTCCTCCGTTGAGATGAATACGTTCTTTTCCTCGCTGAAACCGAGCAGCGCGTCCGGGCCGAGCTCGCGGCCCAGCCCGGACTGCTTGAAGCCCCCGAAGGGCGTGTTGTAGCGCACCGACGAGTTCGAGTTGACCGAGAGCGCCCCGGTCTCCACGCCCCGGGCGACGCGCAGGGCCCGGCCCACGTCGCGCGACCAGATCGAGCCGGAGAGCCCGTAGGGGCTCTCGTTGGCGATCTCGATCGCCTCGGCCTCGGTGGAGAAGCGCACCACCGAGACCACCGGACCGAAGACCTCCTCGCGGTAGGCGCGCCCGGTGCGGTCGCCGGCGTCGAGGACCGTCGGCGCGTACCAGAAGCCGGGACCCTCAGGGGCCTGGCCGATGAAGGCCACGTCGCTCTCGTCGACGTAGGCGGCGACGCTCTCGCGCTGGGCTGCGGTGATCAAGGGACCCATCTCGCTGGCGTCGTCGGCGGGGTCCATGACCTTGACGCTCTTGACGGCCGCCTCGAAGAGTTCCATGAACCGGTCGTAGGCGCCCGCCTGGACCAGGAGGCGCGACCGGGCGCAGCAGTCCTGTCCCGCGTTGTCGAAGACGGCGTAGGGCGCGCCGGCGGCGGCGCGCTCGAGGTCGGCGTCGTCGAAGACGATATTGGCGCTCTTGCCCCCGAGCTCGAGCGTCACGCGCTTGACCTGCGCGGCGCAGCCCTCCATGATCTGGCGCCCGGCGGCGTTCGACCCGGTGAAGCAGACCTTGCGCACGGCCTCGTGCGTGACGAAGCGCCGGCCGATCGTCGAGCCTTCACCGGGCACCACCTGGAACACGCCGTCGGGCAGGCCGGCCTCGAGGGCCAGCTCGCCGAGGCGGATCGCGGTGAGCGGCGTGAGGCTCGCCGGCTTCAGCACGACCGTGTTGCCCGCGGCCAGCGCGGGGCCCAGGCCCCAGCCGGCGATGGGCATCGGAAAGTTCCACGGCACGATGATGCCGACGACGCCCAGGGGTTCGTAGAAGGTGATGTCGACGCCGCCGGCCACCGGGATCTGCTTGCCGGCGTGGCGCTCGACCGCGCCGGCGTAGTAGGCCAGGACGTCCCGCACGTTGCCGGCCTCCCAGCGCGCGTTGGAGATCGTGTGGCCCGAGTTGGCCACCTCGAGGCGGGCCAGCTCCTCGTTGTGCTGGTCGACCACATCGGCGAAGCGTCGCAGCAGCCGGGCCCGGTCGGCGGGCGCCACCCGGCGCCACGCCGGGGCGGCGGCCGACGCGCGGGCGATGACCTGGTCGACCTCCTCCACCGAGAGCATCGCGACCGAGGCGACCTCCTGCTCGGTGGCCGGATTGATGACGCCCAGCGCGGTGCTCACAGCCGTTCGAACCCCCGAAAGCGCTCCCAGTCGGTCACGGCGGCGTCGAAGGCCGCGATCTCCACGTGGGCCGCGTTCACGTAGTGGTCCACCACCTCGTCACCGAAGGCGTGGCGCGCGACCTCGCTGGTGTCGAAGAGCTCAGTCGCCTCGTGGAGCGTGGTTGGCACGCGCGCCGCCGGCGCCTCGTAGGCGTTGCCCCCGAAGGCCGGCGGCAGGGGGAGGGACTCCTCGACGCCGCGCAGCCCGGCGGCCACCAACGCCGACAGGGCCAGGTAGGGGTTGACGTCGCCGCCGGGGATGCGGCACTCGACGCGGATCGACGATCCGTGGCCCACCACCCGGAAGGCGCAGGTGCGGTTGTCGACGCCCCACAGCAGGGCCGTCGGGGCGAAGGAGCCGACCACGAAGCGCTTGTAGCTATTGATGTTCGGGGCCAGGAACAGGGAGAGCTCGCGCGAGAACGCGAGCTGGCCGGCCAGGAAGTGCTGGAAGAGCGTGGAGAACCCGTGCTCCTCGTCGCCGGCGAAGACCGGGCGGCCCTCGTCGTCGCGCAGCGAGAGGTGGATGTGGCACGAGTTGCCCTCGCGCTCGTTGTACTTCGCCATGAAGGTCAGGCTGTAGTTCTCGATCGAGGCGATCTCCTTGGCCCCGAGCTTGAAGAGGCTGTGCTCGTCGCACTTGTCGACCAGCTGGGCGAACTTGAACGCCAGCTCGTGTTGGCCGAAGTTGCACTCACCCTTCACCGACTCCACGATCATGCCGGCGTCGCGCATGTCGCGGCGCAGGCGACCGAGCAGCGGCTCGACGCGGCTGGTGCCCAGGAGCGAGTAGTCGACGTTGTACTGGTTGGCCGGGGTCAGGTGGCGGTACCCCGACGACCACGCCTCCTCGTAGGAGTCGTGGAAGACGATGAACTCCAATTCGGTGCCGGTGAAGCCGCGCCAGCCTCGGGCCGCCAGCCGCTCGACCTGGGCCCGCAGGATCTGGCGGGGCGACACCGCGACCGGCTCCCCGTGGATTGTCTCGACGTCGGCGAAGACGATGGCGGTCTTGTCGAACCAGGGGACCAGGCGCACCGTGGAGAAGTCGGGCGTGAAGGCGATGTCGCCGTAGCCCCGGTCCCACGACGTGAGGGCGAAGCCCTCGACGGTGCGCATGTCGACGTCGGAGGCCAGCAGGTAGCTGCAGCCTTCGGCGGCGCCCCCGGCGACTTCCTCGACGAAGAAGTTTGCGTCGATGCGCTTGCCCTGGAGGCGGCCCTGCATGTCCGTGATGGCCAGGATGACCGTGTCGATCTTGCCGCTCTCGATGAGAGCGAGCAACTCCTCCCGGGTCGGACGGCCCAGCACTGCGGTACCCATAGGTTCTCCCCCGAATCGGTGACCGGGGCCATGGTACTCGTGGCGTTGCGCACATCACCGGGGCGAGTGCCGCGAATAGCGACCCTCGAGATTGCGTATCCGGCGGCGTTACGGCGTCGGCGCGAGACGGTGAGACCTCTGAAGGTGCGTCCACGGTTCGCGAGGACCGCACGGGAGGGGACAATTCACACACGCGGTTGAGTCATTTGATCGCCGCGGCCAACCGCCGGCCGAAAGGGTCTAGATGTTTCTTGCGCGACCCTAGGCAGGAATATAGGCTCGCGCCCAACGCGGCAATCGCCGTGCGGGACGGGGGGACGCAATGCCGGAAGGACTCGATAGACCGACGGAGATGAAGAGCGACGTCGAGAAGCTCCACGAAATGGGCTACGCCCAGGAGCTGAATCGGAGCATGAGTCGCTTCTCGAATTTCGCGATCTCGTTCACGATCATTTCGATTCTCTCGGGATGCTTGACGCTGTATGGCTACGGGCTGACCCATGGCGGGCCACCGGTGATGATCTGGGGCTGGGTGATCGTCGGCGGGCTGGTCATGTTCGCCGGGCTCTCCATGGCCGAGATCTGTTCGGCGTTCCCGACTGCGGGCGGCCTCTACTACTGGGCCGCCAAGCTGGCGCCGGGCAAGAGCGGGCCGATCTGGTCCTGGTTTACGGGCTGGTTCAATCTCTTGGGCCAGGTCGCGGTGACGGCGGGCATCACCTTCGGCTGCGGGTATTCGGTCGGGGCGTTCATCGGCCTCGTCACCGGCGGCGGCAACTGGACTGCGAACAACCACGTCGTCGTGATCACGGGGATTCTCCTCCTAATCCAGGGAATGATCAACACGTTCGGCGTGAACATCGTGTCGCTGATCAACCGGGTCTCGGTGTGGTGGCACCTGCTCGGCGTCGCGATCATCGTGATCCTCCTCTACGTCGCCCCGCACTCGCACAGCCATCAGAGTGGTGGCTTCCTCTTTGGCGCAACGGGCTTCGACGCGTTCAAGGGGCTGTCGGGGTTCAGCGCACCGTTCTACGTGTTCCTCCTGGGTTTACTGGTCGCGCAGTACACGTTTACGGGGTATGACGCGTCGGCGCACGTGACCGAGGAGACTAACAACGCGCAGATCTCTGGGCCCAAAGGGATCGTGTCTTCGATCTGGGTGTCCTGGATAGCCGGCTTCATCTTGTTGGTCGGCGTCAGCGAGGCCATCCCGAAGTTCACCCACGGCCTCTCGGTCACGATCGCGGGCGTTCACTACACGTCCTACGCGGCGTTCTCCGGGGGGGTTCCGTGGGCCAACGTCTTCGAGTACTCGACCGGACGGGTCATGGGCGAGCTCCTCGTCCTGGTCGTGATCGGCGCGCAGTTCTTCTGCGGGATCGCGTCGATCACCGCGAACTCACGGATGATCTACGCCTTCTCGCGCGACGGTGCGGTGCCGTTCTCTGAGTACTGGCATCACGTCAGCAAGCGCAGCCACGTCCCGGTCCACTCCGCGTGGTTTGGCGCCGTGGGCGCGTTCATCCTGACGTCGCCCGCACTCATCCCGGGCTCGGCGGGCTACACCGCGTACGCGGCGGTGACCTCCATTGCAGTGATCGGGCTCTACGTCGCGTACCTGATTCCCGTCTTCCTGCGCCGCATCAACCCGACGGCGTTCACGCCCGGTCCGTGGAAGCTCGGCAAGTGGGGCCCATTTATGGGATGGGTCGCCATCGTCTGGGTGGTCATCATCTGCGTTCTGTTCTGCCTGCCCACCCTGACGCCGATCAACCGGGACACCTTCAACTACACGCCGGTGGCGGTGGTGGTCGTCATCGGCTTCGCTGGCATCTGGTATGCCGTGTCGGCGCGTAAGTGGTTCAAGGGACCCAAGGTCCAGGGTTCGCCCGAGGAGTTGGCCGCCATCGAGCGCGAACTCAGCGTGTAGTCCCACCGATGAAGGGTCCGGGGAGCGATCCCCGGACCCTTCGTCGCGTTCGGCCCACTCTCGAAGTTGAGGCCCCCACGCCGGTCCAGGTGCCGGTGGCGCGCGTCCGACTCCAGGCGCCCGCGACCGGTAGGGTAGGGGGCGCCTCGCGGCAGCGAAGTTGGTGAGAATCCAACGCTGTCCCGCAACTGTGTGCGGCCTTCGGGAGAAGTCCGCTGAGCCAGGTCGCCTGCGGCGAGGTGATGTGAAAGACAGCTCTCGAGGCAAGGAGCGGTCGTTCGGATCTCCATCCGTCGCCGACATCCACTTCGACGGAAAGGAGATTCCCATGTTAAAACGAATCGCCCCCGTCCTCGCCGCGGCGCTCTGCGCCGGCGGGACATTCCTGATCGGAGGGGCCGCCGCGCGGGCCGCCACGCCCGCGCCGACGTGCGTCGTCTCCCTGTCGCCCACCGCGACCGAGACGCTCTTCGCCATCGGGGCGGGCGCCAAGGTGAAGGCGGTCGACAAGGACTCGAACTATCCGACCGTGGGCCTGCCGACCAAGCGGATCAACGCCCTCAACCCGAGCGTGGAAGCGATCATCGGGATCTGCCCGCGCACGGCCACCCATCCCTCAAACAAGCCCGACCTGGTCATCATCTCCTTCGACGCCAACACCATCAAGGAGAAGTTGACTGCCCTGGGCGTGAAGGTCGTCGAGCAGGACGCCCCGACGTCGGTCGCCGACGCTCTGGCCCAGATCCGCCAGTTGGGCTCGCTGACCGGTCACCCGGCGACGGCCGACGCGCTGGCCTCCTCGCTCAGCCGGACCATCTCCGCGGACATCGCCTCAGTGCCAGCGCACCCGACGAAGGTCGTACGCGTCTACTACGAGCTGGACCCGACCTACTACTCGCTCACCAGCGCCACGTTCGTAGGCACGCTGATGAAGGCGCTGGGCCTGGTCAACGTGGCCGACCCGGAGTCGACCACGGCCGACGCCGGCTACCCGCAATTGAGTGCGGAGTACGTCGTGAGCGCCAACCCCCAGTTGATCTTCCTGGCGGACACCAAGTGCTGCCACGCCACGCCGGCCAGCGTGGCCCAGCGGCCCGGCTTCAAGACCGTGCGGGCGGTCCTCGACGGTCACGTCGTGAACCTCAACGACGACGTCGCGTCGCGCTGGGGCCCCCGGCTGGGCCTGCTGATGAACCAGCTGACCGCCGCGGCGAAGCGCGTCCTCGGCGACTCTCGACTCTGGGGGTAGGTCGTGAACCCGCCCGGGGGGCGACGGGTCGCCGCGGTCGCCGTCGCGGCCGTGGTCGGGCTGGTGCTCGCGGTGATCGTCGGCCTGGTCGTCGGGCCGACGCCCATCGGACTCGCGCGGATCGTCGGGGACCTCTTCAGTCGCGTCGGGATCGGGCACAGCACGCTGACCCCGCTCCAGACGACGATCGTGTGGCAGTTGCGCGCGCCGAGGATGGTGTTGGGACTGCTGGCCGGCTCGATGCTGGCGGTGGCCGGCGGTACCTACCAGGGGGTCTTCCGCAACCCGTTGGCCGACCCCTATCTGCTCGGTGTCGCCGCCGGGGCCGGGCTCGGGGCCACGGTGGCCATCGTCGACGTCGGCGGAGGACTGTCCACCCCCGCCTGGACGCCGCTGCTGGCGTTCGCCGGCGCCCTGGGCGCCGTCGCCGTGACGTGGGCCGTCGGGGGCCGCGGGCTGCGGTCGAACTCCTCAACGCTCATCCTGGCCGGCGTCGCCGTGGCGTCGCTGCTGACCAGCGCGCAGACCTACCTCCAGCAGTCGTCGTCCAACTCGATCGCCCGGGTCTACATCTGGCTGCTCGGGTCGTTGGCGACGGCCAGCTGGCACTCGGTCCTGCTCGTGCTGCCCTACGTCGCGGTGTGCGCGGCGCTGTGCGTCGCGGCGGGACGGGCCCTGGACGTGATGAGCGTGGGCGAGGACGAGTCGCGCTCCCTGGGCCTACCCGTGCGCCGGGTCCGCCTGCTCGTGGTGGCGGCGTCCTCGCTCGGGACGGCGGCGATCGTGTCGGCGGTCGGCCTGATCGGCTTCGTCGGCATCATCGTGCCCCACATCGTGCGTCTCCTGGTGGGCACCTCCTATCGGCGCATCCTGCCCATCTCGGTGGTCGTCGGTGCGGCGTTCCTCGTCTTGGCCGACACCGTCGCGCGCACCGTGGTCGCGCCCTCGGAACTGCCCCTGGGCGTCGTCACCGCGATGGTGGGCGCGCCGGTCTTCGTGGTGATCCTGAGTCTGCGGCGGGCGGCGGTGCGGTGAACGCGGTCGAGGTCGACGGCCTGAGCGTGCGCGTCGACGGGCGCGACCTGGTGCACGACGTCTCGCTGCGGGTGAGGTCGGGCACGTGGTGCACGGTCATCGGCCCCAACGGGGCCGGCAAGACGACGCTGGTGGAGGCGGTCGCGGGCCTGCGGCGAAGGAGCGCCGGCGCGGTCACCCTGGCCGGACGGTCCATCGGCGAGCTCTCCGAGCGGGCTCGGGCCCAGGTCGTCTCGGTGGTGCCCCAGCACCCCGAGGTGCCCGCGGGCATGGCGGTGCGCGAGTACGTCGCGCTCGGGCGCACCGCGCACCACGGGTTGCTGCGCGGCGCCTCGGCGCGGGACTGGACGGTGGTCGACGACGTGTTGGCTCGCCTCGCGCTGGGGGAGTTCGCGGGGCGCGACGTCGCCACCCTCTCGGGGGGCGAGCGACAGCGCATGGTGCTGGCGCGCGCGCTGGCCCAGGCGACGCCGGTGATGGTGCTCGACGAGCCCATCACGGGGCTCGACCTGCGCCACCAGATGGAGCTGCTCGAACTGCTCCAGAGGGAGGTCGCCGGAGGCGGCCTGAGCGTGCTGGCCACGCTCCACGACCTCACCCTGGCCGGTCAGTTCGCCGACCGGCTCGTGCTCCTGAACCGCGGCGAGGTCGTCCTGGACGGGCGCGCGGCCGACGTCATTCGCAGCCCCCAGCTCAGCGAGGCGTACCAGATGGAGCTGCGCGTGGTCGACGTCGACGGCACCGACGTCGTGGTGCCGGCGCGAACGCGCGGACCGACGTGACGTCGCCGCCGCGCCGGCCGAGGGACGCTTACGGACACGTCGTAGACTCGGTGGATCCAATGAAGGGGAGTCGTGCGGCGCACGCGCATCGTTGCCACCATCGGACCCGCGTCGGAGGGTGACGACGTCATCACAGCCCTGGTCGCGGCGGGGGTTGACGTCTTTCGCCTTTCGATGGCCCACGGCGACATCCCGTCCAACCTCGCGCGGTTGCGCCGGATCCGGGTGCTGGCCCCCGATCTGGCGATCATGGTCGACATCCCGGGCCCCAAGATCCGCGCCGGCTCCTTCGGGACCACCCCGGTCGAGCTGACCGTCGGCCACGAGCTGGACCTCGTCGAGGGATTCGGCCAGGCCTCGACCGCCGAGCGCATCGTGGTGGAGCGCGACAACGTGCTGTCCCTCCTGCGCGTCGGCGACCCGGTCCACCTCGGTGACGGGGGACTGTCGCTCGACGTCACCCAATCGGGCCGCAAGGTGCGGGCCGTCGTCAGCTCGGGCGGCACGGTCATGGGCAAGCCCGGCCTCTCCCTGCCGTCGTCGATCCTGAACGACCGGTTGCCGACCGACGACGATCGCGAGCGTCTCGAGGCGCTGCGTGACGAGACCTTCGAGATCCTGGCCGTGTCCTTCGTGCGTTCGGCCTTCGACATCGTGTCGACCAGAGCCGCCCTCGGCCGCGGCGACGTCATGATCATGGCCAAGATCGAGACCAGCGAGGGGGTCGAGAACCTCGACGAGATCATCGGCGTCTCGGACGCCATCATGGTCGCGCGCGGCGACCTCGGCGTCCGACTTCCGATCGAGGAGGTCCCGCATCTGCAGAAGGTGATCACGCGCCACGGCGTCCGCTACGCGCGGCCCGTGGTCGTGGCGACCCAGATGCTCGAATCCATGACGCACGCGCAGGTCCCGACCCGCGCCGAGGTGACCGACGTGGCCAACGCGGTGCTCGACGGCGCGAGCGCGGTCATGCTGAGCGGCGAGACCGCGATCGGGGTCGACCCGGTGGGCACCGTCGTCACGATGGACCGGATCGTGCGCCGGGCGGAGGCCTCATTCGACTACGCGAAGTGGGGCGGCTCCCTAGGGGTTCAGCACATCGAGATGTCCGGCAGCCGCTCCCAGCGGGTGACCGCGGCGATCACCGGTGCGGCGTGGCGCGCGGCGATGGAGGAGCAGGCCGTGGCGATCGTGGCGTGCACGCGCTCGGGGATGACCGCGCGAGCGATCTCGCGCTTTCGGCCCCCGATGCCCATCGTGGCGATCACGCCCAGCGAAGCAACGGCGCGACAGCTGCGCAGCTCGTGGGGCGTTCAGGAGATCTACGTGTCGCCGGCCACCGACATCGACGACCTCTGCGACTTCGCGATCACGCAGTTGAAGTTGTCGGGACTGGCCAAGCCCGGGGACCCGGTCGTGGTGATGGCCGGGTCGGCCTCGGGCGGTACCGCGATCACCGACACGGTGCGGATGATCATCGTCGAGTAGCGCCTATTGGCTCGCCGAAAGATCGGTTCTTGGACTCGAATTGAATGACAATCTGGTTACGTTTCACCGGACGCTGCGGGGTGGCCCGATCGGTTCGGCTGTCGCCGGCAGCGCAAGATCCTTACCATCATTTCGAAACAGCTCTTCGGGCTGGTGCCTGACATCTCGGTAGGACCGTCGAGTTTTCAGGGATTGCCAGGAGATATGTGGTGGCAGGCTTGGGGGCGCCCCGGGCGTGGCGAAGCCACCCAGCCTCGGGCATCAGTTCTCAACACCCGAATCTTCATTTCGAAGCAACATCGGTGACCTTCGGCACGCGTAAGAACCTCCTAGGGTGCGTTACGGTCGATTGTGGAAAGACCCGTACGGATCCAGAGGTGGACAATGAGGTTGAACACGTTATTGAGTCAAGGTCGAAGCGTCGCCGGGCGGCTCCTGGTCGCCGGAGCCCTTGTGGGCGCGAGCGCAGTCGTTGCCCTCCAGGGTACCGCCGGAGGAATCGTCCTCCTCCACCTGGCGATCACCACCGCTCCCTCATCGACGGACGCCAGCGGCGCCGCGCTGGTCACCCAGCCGCAGATCACGCTGGAGGATTCTGGCAACGCTCCCTTCACGGGTCAGGCCGACCTCATCACCGCGACCATCACTTCGGGGGGCGTGTCAGTCACCAGTCCCACCGCCACGATCAACGGTGTCACCGGCATCGCGACCTTTAGTGGCCTCGCGCTGAACGCATTGGCGGGCCCGTACACACTCACCTTCACGGACACCTCGAGTGGCTCCGTGACCGCCGCCGTCTCGGGAACGATCACCGTCTCGGTCGGCGCCGCCACGCAGCTGGCCATCACGACCCAGCCGTCGGCCGCCGAAGTTTCCGGTGTCGCGCTTGCTCGTCAGCCCGTGGTAAAGGTCGAGGACTCCGGCGGCAACGTCCTCACGAGCGTGAACTCGGGATCGGCCACTGCGACCGTGAACGGGGCCGCGTCAATCACCGGCGCCACGGCCTCCTTCGCGTCGGGCGTTGCGACCTTCACCACGCTGACCCTTACGGGGACCTCGGGGACGAGCGACACGCTTTCGTTCACTGGCGACTCGGTACCGGGAGGGCCCTCCAGCGCGATTACCTTGTCCACCGCCGCAACGAAGGTCGTCATCACGACGCCCTCCTCGACCACCGCCCTCAGTGGCGTGGCCCTCGCGGTTCAGCCCGTCGTCACCGTCGAAGACGCCTCGAACAACACGGTCCTCGCCGACTCCTCCAGTTCGGTGACGGCCTTGGTCACGGGCGCCGGGGGAACGGTCACCAACGGGACCGTGGCCGTCGTCAACGGCGTGGCCACCTTCAGCAGCCTGGCGATCAACGCCCTGGCTGGCGCGTACACGCTGACCTTCACCGATGGTGCCCTGACGACTGCCGTGTCGGCTTCGATCACTATCTCCGTCGGTCCGGCCGCGAAGCTGGCAATACTGGTCCAGCCATCCCCCACGGTGCAGTCCGGAGCCGCCCTCTCGCAGCAGCCGGTGGTCCAGGTGCAGGACAGCGGGGGGAACCGGGTGACCACAAACTCCTCGATCGTCACCGCGACGCTGACCGCGGGCAGCGGGACGATCACCAACGGGTTTGTGGCCGCATCCACCGGGCAGGCAACCTTCGTCGGCCTCGCGATCAACGCCCCGGCCGGTGCGTACACGCTGACCTTCTCTGACGGCTCGCTCACGACCGCGGTGTCGACCGGCATCGTCGTCAACGTCGGTGCCGCGGCCAAGCTCGTCGTGACGACCCAGCCGTCGACCACGGTGGCTAGCGGCGCCGTACTGGCGATCCAGCCGGTCGTCACCGTGCAGGACAGCGGGGGCAACGTCATTACGGGAGCAATATCAACCGTCACGGCCGTCGTGACTCTGGGTACGAACACCGCGATCAACAACACGGCCACCGTGAACGCGGTGACCGGCCAGGCCACCTTCAGCGGAATGGCGTTGAACGCCCTCGTCGGCTCGTACACCCTCACCTTCTCCGACGGTCTCCTGGCTACGGCGGTGTCGAACAGCATCTCGGTGACGCCGGGGACGGCGTCCAAGCTCGCTATCACGACCCAGCCGTCGACGACCGACGCCAGCGGTGCCGCCCTGGCGACGCCGCCAGTCGTCAAGGTCGAGGACGCCGCGGGCAACGTCGTGACAACCGACAGCTCGACCGTGACCGCAGTGATCACGGGCGGTGGCGGGACGGTCACGTCACCGACCGCCGTCGCGGTCGCCGGGGTGGCCTCCTTCAGTGGCACCGCGCTCAACGCGCTGGTCGGTCCGTACACCCTGACGGTCACTGACGGCACGCTGACCTCGGCGGTGTCCACGAGCATCACGGTGACGGTCGGTGCGGCGACGAAGCTGGTCGTGTCGACTGAGCCCAGCGCCATTGGCGCCAGCGGGGTGGCCTTGGCCGTTCAGCCGGTCATCAAGGTGGTGGACAGCGGCGGCAACCTGGTGACGTCGGTCACCACGGGCAACGTCACCGCGACCGTCTACACCGGTAGCGGCGGCACAGTGAGCGCCGGCGGGACCGCCGCCTTCAGCGCCGGTGTGGCCACCTTCAGCGGCCTGGCCATTACGGGGGTCTCCGGCAGCCACTACACGCTGTCGTTCAACGGGAACTCCTTCACGGTGAACGACGCGACGTCGATTCTCGTCGGCACGGCGCAGGCCACCATCACGGTGACCTCGCTGAGCGGCTACTACGGCCGTACGGTCACGCTGACCACGTCGGGCGGCTCGGGGAGCGGCGCGTTGACCTTCGTGATCACCGGCGGCACCGCCGCTGGATGCTCCATCACCGGGACGACGCTGAGTTACACGAGCACGGGTACCTGCCTCGTCATCGCGAGCAAAGCTGGCGACGCCACCTATCTGAGCGCGAGTTCCGCGGCCGCGACGGTGTCGATCAGCAAGCTGCCCATCCCGGCGCCGGTTCGCGTCACTTTCGCCAAGAACTCCAGCACGCTGACCACCGCTGGGAAGAACGCCCTGACGGTGCTGGCCTCCAAGCTGACGACCCACTCGTCGGTGAACATCATTGGCTACGCCAAGGGCAACCTCACGTTGGCCAAGAAGCGCGCGAGTGTGGTGGCCCAGTACCTCCAGGGCCGTGTGCGGGTGAAGGTCCAGTTCCACTGGGACGTCGGGAACCCGCTCGAAGCGGCGCGGGTCCTCACGACGGGCCAGTAGCGCTACCGCGTCTCGGGGGCCGGCCTGCGAAGGCACACCGGCCCCCGAGACGCGGAGGTGCGATTGCGATTTAGCTCGCTGGAGCGTACAGAATCGCCGTCGGATTGGCACCCGCAACGCGGGTTCTGCGGAGCCAGGATGAAGCGGTCATCGGCTTCGCGCTTGGTGACGTGAGGTCGCAGTTTTGTTGGGGGCATCTCGCTTCCGCAATGCCGGGACACTCTCTCCGCAGATCGCTGCGCCCGCGGATCCGACTAATGCCGATGTGCGACCACCGCATGCGATTCGGTCAGACCCGCGAGCGTGCAGGTCAGGCTGGCGGCGGCGGTTCCCGCCCTCGCATTGAAGAAGACCTTGAAGTAGCCGCAATCAGCGCCCAGGAAGTTGGCCTGCGCGTCGACCACACCCGTCTTCGGATCGATGGTGCGTCCGAGCGCCGAGACGATGTCCCCGGACACGACACCGTTGCCCACCACGATGAAGTTGATCTCGATCCGTCCAAACATTCCGCTGTACCGGCCGGCGTAGTCCGCCAGGCTCGGGCCGCACGCGTTGAACCTCGCGACTCGCGCCGCGGCGAGATCCTTCTCCAGTTGGCTGATTCGCGTCTTGATCTGTGCGGCGCGCACCTTCTGAATCGACTCGTTCGGGTTCGCGAGCTGCGCATCCAGTCGCGCCAGCATCGCGAGGTCGCTCGTCACGCGCTGCTTTGCCGTGGTGCAGGCCACTGAGTCCGCTCGGGCCGCCAGCTGCGCGGGTGCCGCCGTCTCCGGTCCCGCCGTGAACGCGAGCGTGAGCACTCCCATGAGCGCCGTGCGTCGCAACAGCTCAGCGTGTCGGGCTCCACTCGCCGAGAAGAACAACCGTCGGGCCAACATTGCAGCCCTCCTTGTTCCCGCATCGTCTGCCGAGAGCATCGGCATTTTACCACGAGTTGTGCAAATGGCCGAACTTCGCGACAATGGACGTCGTCGCCGTTCATGAGGACTCGCTGGTCGGTCGTGGTGTCGGCAGTAGTCGATGGCGCGAGGCGGCGAAGCCATCGCGTCGTCTGCTGTTCGCGCCGCTTCGAAGATTGAGCGAGGTAAGGAAAGGATCGCGTCACTCGTCAGAAGATCCGAGGGGAGCGCCGACTGAGTTCTCGTTCGCGCCCTCGGCAGGACTCGAACCTGCGCACATGGCTTCGGAGGCCAATGCTCTATCCTCTGAGCTACGAGGGCCGCGGTTCCACACTACCGGAACCACCTTCAACGTCCCTTGGCGCGTTGGTCTGGCCCCTAAGGTTCGGATATGAGTGACGGCCCGCTCGACGCCACACTGCTGCCCGACACCGCGGTCGTCGGCGACGACGACGTGACCGTCGGTGGCGTGTCATTGCGTGACCTCGCCGCCACGTACGGCACGCCGCTCTTCGTCTACGACGAGGCGACACTGCGCTCGCGCGCCCGGGAGGCCGCGAGTGTCTTCGACGACGGCGTGGCGTACGCCACCAAGGCCTTCCTGTGCGGCGCGATGGCCCGGCTCGCTTTCGAAGAGGGGTTGTGCCTCGACGTGGCGACCGGCGGGGAGCTCGACCTGGCGCTCCGGGCGGGCGTGCCGGCCAGCCGGATCATCGTGCACGGCAACAACAAGTCCCACGACGAGCTCGAACGGGCGGTGGCCATCGGGGTGCACCGCCTGGTGGTGGACAACTTCGACGAGATCGACCTCCTCGGCGCGCTGATCTCGCCGGACCGGCCGCTCGACTGCCTGGTGCGCGTGACGCCGGGCGTCGAGGCCCACACCCACGAGTACGTGCGCACCGGTCAGGAGGACACGAAGTTCGGCTTCTCGCTGGCCTCCGGCGACGCCCGGCGGGCGATCTCGCGGCTCCGCGAGCTGCCCGGCGTGACGCTGCACGGCGTGCACGCCCACATCGGCTCGCAGATCTTCGAGGTTCTGGGTCACCGCGAGACGATGGGTATCCTGGCGGACTACACCCGCCACGATGACTTCGACGAGTTGTGCGTGGGCGGCGGACTCGGCGTCGCCTACGTCGAGGGGGAGTCGGCGCCGTCCATCACCCGCTGGGCGTCCGCCGTGCGCGACGCCGCCCGCCAGGGCGGGGTCGATCCCGCGGTGCGCCTGCTGGCCGAGCCGGGACGGGCCGTCGTGGCCCAGGCGGCGATCACCCTGTACCGGGTGGGAGCGGTCAAGCCGGTGGAGGCCCGCGTCTACGTGGCGGTCGACGGCGGCATGAGCGACAACCCGCGGCCGGTGCTCTACGGCTCGGGCTACGAAGCGTTCGACGTGGGCGCGCCCGCGGCCCGGCGCCCCCAACGCGTGCGCCTGGTGGGCAAGCACTGCGAGAGCGGCGACGTGCTGGTCGACGAGGCCGACCTGCCCGCGACGACGGGGGTCGGCAGTCTCGTCGCGACTCCCGTCACCGGCGCGTACGGCTACTCGATGGCGTCGAACTACAATCGCGTTCCGCGTCCGCCGGTGATCTTCGTGGCCGATGGTCACGCCCGCGAGGTGTTGCGTCGCGAGAGCTTCGACGACCTCGCGCGGCTCGAGGTCTAGGGGGGCGCCACCACCGGCGCATTAGCCTTGACCCATGGACTCGCCGGTCGTTCGCGTGGGGGTCGTCGGCGCCGGCTTCGTGGGCGGGGCCCTCGTGGAGTTGCTCACCGACCCGTCGCGCCACGACGCCCTGGTCGACGCGGCCACCGCGCCCATCGAGCTCGTGGGAGTCGCCGTGCGCGACCGGTCCAAGCCCCGGCCCGGGATCGCGCCGGATCTGGTGACGACCGACGTCGAGGAGCTGCTCGGCCGCGGCCTGGACATCCTGGTGGAGGTCGTCGGCGGGATCGAGCCCGCCCGCGGCTACATCGAGGCCGCGCTCGACCGGGGGGTGTCGGTGGTCACCGCCAACAAGGCCCTGATGGCCGAGGCCGGGACCGAGCTGGCGCGCCGGGCCCACGCCCACGGCGCCGACCTCTTCTACGAGGCCGCGGTCGGCGGCGCCGTGCCCATCCTGCGTGCGCTGCGCACCTCCTTGGCCGGCGAGCGGATCGTTCGGGTGATGGGCATCGTCAACGGGACGACCAACTTCATCCTCTCCAAAATGACCACCGAAGGATCCGACTACTCCGAAGCGCTCGCCGAGGCGCAGGCCCTGGGCTACGCCGAGGCCGACCCCACCGCCGACGTCGAGGCCTTCGACGCCGCCGCCAAGGTGCAGATCCTCTCGTCGCTGGCGTTCGGCACCGCGCTGGCCGGAGAGGAGATCTCCCGCCAAGGCATCACCGGCGTGCGCGCCGTTGACGTCGACTTCGCCCAGCGCGCCGGCTACGTGATCAAGCTTCTGGGCGTGGCCGAGCGCATTGGCGAGAACGGACTGTCGAGCCGGGTGCACCCGACGCTCGTGCCAGCCGAGCACCCTCTAGCCGCGGTGCACGGCGCGATGAACGCCGTCTTCGTCGAGGGCGCGAAGAGCGGGCCCCTTATGTGGCTGGGCCAGGGCGCCGGTGGCGCCCCCACCGCCACCGCGGTGCTGGGCGACGTCCTGGACGCCGCGCGCAACCGCGTCAGCGCGCGCCACGACGCGCCCTTCCGGGTCAACCCGACGATGCGCGCGGTGCCCTCCGACGACCTGCGCTCGGTTTACTACCTGAGCCTGGACGTCCAGGACCATCCGGGGGTGCTGGCCAGCGTGGCCGGCGTGTTCGGGCGCCACGGCGTCTCGATCCGCACCATGGAGCAGTCCGGCTTCGGCGACGAGGCGCGCCTCAACTTCTTCACCCACGAGGCCGTCGCCGCCGACGTGCGCGCGACCCTGGCGGAGCTCGCCACGCTCGACGACGTCGACTCGATCGGCGCGTGCATTCCGGTGCTGTCGGGGAGCGCCGGATGACGGGCTGGGCCGGGCTGCTGCGCGAGTACGCCCCGTGGTTCGACCTGACCGGGGTCGGGGAGATCATCACGCTGCTGGAGGGCAACACGCCCCTGCTGCACGCCGACCGGCTCTCCGAGCGCGTGGGGGCGGACGTCTGGCTCAAGTTCGAGGGCCTCAACCCGTCCGGCTCCTTCAAGGACCGCGGCATGACCATGGCCATCACCAAGGCCAAGGCCCAGGGCGCGCACTCGGTCATCTGCGGGTCGACGGGCAACACGTCGGCCGCCGCCGCGGCCTACGCCGCCAAGGCCGGGATGGACTGCGTCGTGCTGGTGCCCGAGGGCAAGATCGCCGTCGGCAAGCTGGCCCAGGCGATGGTCTACGGCGCGCGGGTGCTGGAGATCCGGGGCAACTTCGACCAAGCCCTGGACCTCGCCCGGGCCCTGACCAAGTACCTGTCGATCACCATCGTCAACTCGATCAACCCGGACCGCATCGAGGGCCAGAAGACGGCGGCCTTCGAGATCGTCGACGTGCTCGGCGCCGCCCCCGACATCCTGGCCATTCCCGTGGGCAACGCCGGCAACATCACCGCCTACTGGCGGGGCTTCACCCAGTACCACGACGCGGGGCGCGCGACCAGCCTGCCGCGGATGTGGGGCTTCCAGGCGGCCGGGGCCGCGCCCATCGTGCTCGGCCACCCGGTGGCGCACCCCGAGACCGTCGCCACGGCGATCCGCATCGGCAACCCGGCCAGCTGGGTGAGCGCCCTGGAGGTCATCCACGAGTCCCTGGGCGACATCCGGGCGGTCACCGACGAGGAGATCCTCGACGCCTACCACTACCTGGCCCGCTACGAATCGGTCTTCTGCGAGCCGGCCTCGGCGGCCTCGGTGGCCGGGATCGTGAAGTTCGGCGTGCCCGAGGGCGCGACGGTCGTCTGCGTGCTCACCGGCAACGGGCTCAAGGACCCCGACACCGCCGTGGCGGCCAGCGTGGCGCCGGCCGTGGTCGACGCCAGCGTGGAGGCCATCCTGGCGCAGCTGGGCTAGTCGTCGCGCCGGTGGCGCGACGCGCTACACTGGGGGAGTCGTCCGCGACCGGCCTCTCGCCAGCGCGCGGAATTCCTTCCGGTGACGACGTTTCCCTATTTTCTTCTCCGTTGCCACGAACAGACGCGGGCGGGGAGAAAGGACCTTCATGGCTATCAAGCCCTCTCCGGACCGTTCGGACCTGGAGTCAAAATCCCGTGACGACCTGCTCACCATCGCCAAGACCAAGGGCGTGGACGTCACCAACCGGGCGACCAAGACCTCGCTGATCGAGGCGATCATGGGCGACCCGGCCCCCGGCGCGCCCGACTCCAACGGCGCTTCCCCCGACTCCAACGGCGCGGCGCCCTCGCGAGCCGTGCGCTCGCGGCGCACCGTGGCCACGCCCGACGACGACTTCGACGACCTGGTCGGTGAG